>NZ_CP044399.1:676337-1352675 GCF_008931805.1 Moritella marina ATCC 15381
AATGCAAGGTTGTTATCTGAATATGCGCAAGTTCTAAAACAACAAAAGCCAGAACTCACGCGTATTGCTAATTTGATTGCAGAGGATGCAACGCGTAAGGGGCCTTTATATGAAAACCTGGCGATGCGACTAAATGATGTGCGAGCTGAAACGGTCACACTCGATAATGCGGGTTTATTACTGGATGAATTGACGCGTATTAACGAGGCATCTAAACAAAGCTTATTTAATGATGCGTTAACAGATCCAATTAATGTGCTTGCAGATATGTCTGACGGTCAACTTGCGCGTGTTGGCGCAATTAGCCAATACGCTGAACAAAGCAGTGGTGACGGTACTGATTATGGCGCTGGTAGCCAGATGGTCGGTAACCCTAATTACGGTAATTGGCAAAGTGGCAGTAACGGCACAAGTTTCTGGCAGTGGTATGGTATGTATCGCATGTTGGGGGATTTAACGGGCCGTGTCGGTTATTCTAATTGGAGCCAAAATCGCCGTTATAGCTATTACAATGACTATGGTCGTTCACGTTATACCAGCCCTAAACAAAGCGTCAAGCAAGCGGCAGTTGAAACTAAAACACGCAAATCATTTCAACGTAAAGGGCAATCGTTTAGTTCACCTTATGCGAAGACACGCTCGGGTTCTGCTGGGTTGAGTCGTTCAAGTTATACGCCGACTAAAACGACGAGTAGTTATTCTAAACCGAAGAAATCGTTTACCAGTACGAATAAAGCGAGCAGTAAGACCGGATCATTTAGAAATAGTGGTAGCCGTACATCGCGTGGTGTCAGCCGCGGTAAATAGCCGCTTTGCACAAATAAAAGAACAAGTTATGGAGATTAAGTATGTACGAGTTTGATGGATTGACGATGTGGACAACACAAGCACTGGTTATTGATTTTACAATCATTATTGCGTTATTTGTGAGTTTAAAAATGATCAAAGGCTGGGTATCAAATTTACACGCCAATGATGAAATTGCTAAACGCGACAACTTTGCCTTTGGTATTAGTTTCGCTGCTGGTTTAGCTGGCTTGGCCATTGTATTAACTGGCGTGAGTAGCGGTGACTTTGCAGATTCATTATTTGAAGAAGCAACACAAATGACAGGTTATGGTTTATTAGCTATTGCGCTAATAAAGGCAGGACATTTTTTCCAAGACAAAGTGACACTGCAAAAAGTTAGCCTGCATGACGAAATCGTCAAAGGCAACGTAACCGCGGCATTTGTTGACTTTGGGCATGTAGTAACGGTCGCGATTGTTGTGCGTTCTGCACTGATTTGGGTGTTAACAGAAGGGTGGCATGGACTACCTGTTGTGATTGCTGCGTTTGTTGTTGCCAATATCATTATGTTGTTAGTCAGTAAATACCGTGTGAGTTTGTTCAAGCGAACAGGTGATTGCCTACAACAACTTATCTTAGATGATAACTTGGCTGTTGGTATCCGCTACTCTGGTTTCTTAATCGGTTCTGGCTTAGCGATCACTGCTGCCACTGGTCTTGCACCATACGCCGCAGATAATATCACGCTTAGTCTGACATATTGGGCATTTTCAGCAGTGATCAGTGTGGCTATTTTCGCTGTATTGCAGTTAATTACGATTAAAGTGATCTTGTCTGGTGTTGATATTGCAGATGAAGTTATCCGCCAAAAGAACATTGGTGTTGCAGTGATCTCGGCAACGATATCATTTTCAATTGGTCTAACAATGGCCACCTTACTTGGTAGCTAATGCCCTATAAGGTAATCATTTTATCTAAGTCATAGCTATGGCTCAAACTCGATAATATCAGCTAGTTCTTATTACTGGTGGATATTACTGAGTTTGGGCTTTTTAAGTTTTAATCTCGACTTCATCTCTTAAAATCTAACTTAAACTACAGTAGGCATTGTGTGGAATCCTCAGTTGTAAATAGCGATAGTAAAACCCAACAAGCCCGTCAGCGTAAACGTTCATTGTGGTTTCACGATGCGTTGTTAATTTCGGTTATGATTATTCTTGCTGGTTGCGGCCTGATCTATGAATATTTGCTGTCGCATTATGCGGGCAGGGTATTAGGCTCGGTTGAAAGTGCGATCTATGCGATGATCGGTACCATGATTGTCGCTATGGGGATCGGTGCATTTATGGCGCGTTGGTTTAAAGACGCCTTTACTGCATTTGCTTGGTTAGAAGCTTTGATTGCGTTAATCGGTATGAGCTGTATTTTGATTATTTCAGCGATGATAGCCTTAAGTTATAGCTTGCCACAGTTATTATCGGCGACGTTCAATTTACCCAGTAATGTCGTGCTGGATGGTTACCTACCACAACAGCTCGAAAAAATAGCCAAATTCATGCCTTATGTATTTGGCTTAATATTGGGGATTTTTATTGGTATGGAGATCCCGTTGATTGCCCGAGTTCGTCAACAGGTTTACGGTCGATTTTTAGAGAATAACGCCGGTACTATCTACGGCGCTGATTATATTGGTGCGGGTATTGGCGCGGCTATTTGGGTGTTGATCATGCTGTCTTTACCGATCATGGAAGCGGCTGCATGGACGGCGTTATTTAATATTGTTGCTGGTTTAGCATTTTTATGGCGCTATCAAGACAAGATACGCTGGGCGAAGTTGTTATTTGTCTGTCATTTATTATTGGTGGCATTATTTGCGATTATTCTTACGTTAGGCACTGGTTGGCTGGCGCAATTAAGCAGTGTGTTGTACAAAGACAAAGTGATTTATTCACAATCGACAAAGTATCAACATGTGGTGGTGACGGAACGTTATTTAAAAAATCACGCTGAACCGGTGACAGACTTGTTCATCAACGGGCATTTACAATTTTCCAGTGTTGATGAGCAGCTATACCATGACTTGTTAGTGTATCCGGCAATGATGGCGTCTAATCGTCATGATAAGGTGCTGATTATTGGTGGTGGGGACGGTTTAGCGTTACGTAATGTATTGCGCTGGCCTGTTGAAGCCGTCACTTTAGTGGATTTAGATGCTGAATTACTGGCTTTGTTTGGAGCTAATACCGTTGACTACGCTGCGCCTGAAACGATTAAACAACGTATGTTGCGATTAAACGAAGCGTCATTACGGGATCCGCGCTTAACCCTGTTTGCTACCGATGCATTTATACAAGTTGAAAAGCTACTGGATGAAGGGGTTAAATTTGATACCATCATTATTGATTTACCTGATCCAAATCACCCCGATTTGAATAAGCTTTACAGCGATTATTTTTATAATCAAGTACGTCAATTACTCGCGGCAGATGGTGCATTAGCAATACAATCGACATCACCTTATCATGCACAAAAGGCGTTCTTGAGTATTGGTAAAACAGTCAAAGAGGCTGGTTTTTTACATGTAGAGCAGTACCAACGTAATATACCGTCATTTGGTCAGTGGGGCTGGACGATCGCAACAACACGCGGTAAATCGGCAAGTAAACGTATCAGTGATATGGATCATTTACCTGTACCGTCGAATTGGCTGAATAAACAATTTTTGCTGGCGTCGTTTGTTTTTCCCGGTAATTTTTATGACAAAATGGACGAGATTGAGATTAATCGATTAGGTTCTGGCGTCTTGTATGATTATAATCGTGCGGCGTGGCAAACTGAGTCAGAACTATATAAGAACTAGTTATGGTGGTAGTGACAGTGGGTATTGATGAATACCCACTGGTTATGTTGTTTTAGTGTCATGTGAATAAGTGAAATAACGATGGAAGCAAAAATATATAATCAACGCTGGTGGCTAAACTGTTGTGATAGTGAAGCACTTAAAGGTGTGATTTCAGTTGGTCTTGAGCAGGCCGGTTTTAGCGTATTAAACTTTGTTGAGCATTATTTTCAACCACAGGGTTATACTTCGCTGTGGTTGTTAGCTGAAAGTCATGCTGCTGTGCATACCTTTCCAGAAGAAGATAAAGCTTATGTGGAATTATCAAGTTGTTCAGCGACGTTATTGGCCAGCTTTGATACACATTTGCAAGCCGCTGCTCAGCAGCTGGATTGGCAAGTGACGGCTAAATAGGCTCATCAATTCAGTACAATGTCCAAGTCAAGCCAGCAATGAGCAAGAAGCAGCTTTAAGCAAACAGTAGCTTCAAGCTCATGGCAATAGACATAGTCACCATCAAGGGTTTAATTATTTTGACGCCTTTTGATAGTACCAAACGAGAGCCAAGTGTTGCCCCTAGCGCTTGGCCAACTAACATAATGCCACCAAGTGCCCACAATACCTTCCCACCTAATGCAAAGAACAACAGTGATGCAATATTGGTGGCAAAGTTTAATACTTTAGCGTGCGCCGTTGCTTTAGCTAAACCAAACCCAGCGAGAGATACGAATGCTAGGGCAAAGAAACTGCCTGTACCAGGGCCAAAGAACCCATCATATAATCCAATGCCAAATGCCGCTGTAATAGCGAACAGTGTTGGTGTGAGTAACTGATGTTTATCTTCATCCGTTATCTGTTTAGAGAATAAGAAATAGCCACCAATAGCGAGTATGAGAAAGGGTAAGATAACTTCTAGAATACTTGGGTCTATCGATTGGATGGCAATACTACCTAACGCGGAACCGATAAAGGTGCAGCCAATAGCGAACTTCATTTTCTTTATATCGACCATGCCTTTACGAATAAAATAAAAACTGGCAAAGAAGCTACCGCCGCAGGCTTGCAGTTTGTTGGTTGCCAGCGCAGTAGCGGGAGGTAATCCAACCCATAATAATGCTGGAATAGTCAGTAAACCACCACCGCCAGCAATGGCATCAATGAATCCAGCCACGACGGCCACTAAAAATAATAGCCCAACAATTTCTGTTGAAAGTTGTAATGACATATCGAAAATCATAATGCTCTGTTCCTGCGTAATGTGAGGGGCTATTTAATCTTCTTTACAGATGTAATGCAAAGGAGTTATCTTCTTTATAGTGTGAGTTAAACTCACGCTATTCTGATTTGTATTCTTATTCTTTATTTAAAATGAGTATTGCTATGTACCCTAATTTACCGCCATTAAATGCCATGCGTGCTTTTGAATCCGCTGCGAGAAATGTGAGTTTTACGCTAGCTGCGAAAGAACTGTTCGTGACCCATGGCGCGGTGAGTAAGCAGGTGAAGATATTAGAGCAATATCTAGGGGTTAATTTGTTTATTCGTCAGCACCGCAAGTTAGTGCTTACTGAAGAGGCAAAGCCTTATTTAATTAAGATTCAGAGCGCGCTGCAAACGATTAATGGCGCGACACAAGAACTTATATCTCAACCGCAGTTGGCTCAACGTATCGCTATTAATGTATTACCGAGTTTAACTATTAGCTGGTTAATTCCGAGCCTAGAAGGCTTTAAAATCAGTAATCCTAATTTGTTTGTTGATCTATCGATAGGCGATTTTGCGATTGATTTTAGCCAACATCACTATGATATTGCCATACGCAGCGCCACTAAAAAACCACTGGGTTGTAATGTCCTTAAACTCATGGATGAAGATCTGTGTTTGGTGTGTTCACCGCAACTGGCTAAACAAATGACCTCACTGCAAGATATCAACAAGATGACGCTGTTAGAGCATACTTCGCGACCTGGGTTATGGCGTTTTTGGGGCGATGATATCGGCGTTGCAATCACCACGGATAATAAATTTGGTATGGAGCATTTTTATATGCTCAGCCAAGCGGCGGTAAGCAGTATGGGCGTGGCACTTATTCCACGGTTTTTTGTTAGTCAGCAATTAGCCGATGGTAGCTTAGTCATTCCATTTTCAGCGGGTTTTGTCAGTCCCTACAGCTATTATTTACTGACGCCCACAGCCAGTCCATTACCACTGAAAGTGCAGACTTTCATTGACTGGCTATTACCCTTGTTTACACCCTATCGATAAGCTATTCAGGTGTCACGATTAGTATTTAATGATTAAAAGTGAGCTCAGCGGCGAATGATTTTACGTGATACCACTTCAATACCAGGTTGATTGCGACGGTTCGCCGCATTAAGCGCCATTTTTAATGCATGTTGTGCAATCAACTCAAACTGTTGTGGTAAAGATTGGATCTTACTGGGTAAGAAATCCAATAATCGATTATCACCAAAGGTCGCGAGTTTAGTGCTGGCCATTAAGCTTGGGTTACGTATCAAGCAATCGAGCACTCCTTCAAATAAGGTATAAGAGGTTGCTAAAATTGCATCGGGGAATGTACCGTTATCAATCCATTGTTGTACTTGGGCTTGCCCTTGTTGCTGACTAAAGTGGTCGCCATACGCCGTCAACAGTTTAACGTCGTGTTTATGTTGGTTGATGGCTGATAAGAAACCTTGTTCACGCTCTTTGGATATACCCAATTCAGGCACAGCGCCGACTAAACCAATAGAGTTGATATCGTTTTCGAGTAAAGCTTGTGTGAGTTCATAGGCACCGTCTAAATCTTCACTGATGACACAAGCAAAAATTTCATCATCCATCGCGCGATCAAGCCCTATGACTGGCACGCCATTAGCTTGTACAGTGCGATAATAGCTGTGGTCAGCGGGCAGGGAGCTTGCGACGAGCAAAGCATCGATACGGCGACTAAGCAAAGTTTCTGCAACTTTCATCTCGGTATCAGGATCATCGTCAGAGCATGAAATGATGACTTGGTAACCAGCTTTTCGCGCATCACGTTCAAGTAATTTGGCTAATTTAGCATAACTACTATTCTCTAAATCAGGAATGATCAAACCAAGTGAACGGTTACTGCCACCGCGTAATGATTGCGCTGCATGATCAGGGCGATAATTATACTCATTTACCACCGCCATTACTTTTTGCTGAGTTTTTTCACTAATGCGGTACTTACTGGCTTTGCCGTTAATCACATAACTGGCAGTGGTACGTGATACACCTGCTAGTTTGGCTATTTCATCTAATGTCATGGTTGTTTTATCCCTAATCTGTGCGCTTGCTCAAAGTTTCTTAAATGATCTGTTATTGAAAATTGTAATCAGCTTAAAAACACTTCACTATATTAGCTGAAAGGTTTCAGCAATGCTATTTATAATGATTTTGACATTGCTGCAGCCTTTTTAATTAACGAATTGCTGAAACGATTCAGCTGGCGTCAGTAATAACGTCAGCGCTGTTGTTAGCAAATAATTATACCGCCAGTATTAGCGAAGTATGGAGTAAATCTATGTTGTCACTGTCTTCTAACGACATTCAGTTAAAACAATCGGCGCCGAACAAATTACACGCCATTAAAGCCCTAGCACAAAGCTTGGCGAATAAAACCTATGTTGAAGCAAGTTATGTTGATGGGATGTTAGCGCGTGAAGCGCAGCACTCTACGTATTTAGGTAATGGTATTGCTATTCCGCATGGCACCGTTGATACACGTGATTTAGTCAATAAAACCGGTGTGCAATTACATCACTTTCCACAAGGTGTTGATTGGGGCGAGGGACAAACTGTGTACCTTGCTATTGCGATAGCAGCTAAATCAGATGAACATTTAGCGATTTTAAAGCAGCTTACACATGTATTAAGCGATGATGATATCGAGCTGAAACTCCAGCAATGTGATAGTGCTGAAGCGATTATAGCCTTACTTGAAGGTAATAAGCCCGAAGGAAAAAGTCTCGAAGGTAAGCAACAATCTGCAACTTTATTAACCGCGGATCTGATACAACTGAATTTTCCTGCACAAGATTTATCCCAACTTACTGCGGTTGCAGCGGGACTACTTAAACACCACGGCTGTATTGATAATAGCGGTGTTGCCGATGCCATCACTACGCCTGCATGCCATTTAGGTCAGGGATTATGGTTAGCGAAAACCAGTAAAGCGGTGACAACGACGGCAATCGCATTTGTGACGCCAGCACAGAGCTTATTACAAGGCAGTTTACAGCAGAGCAATTTACCGCAGAAAAGTTTAGCTGTTAAAGGTGTACTCATGCTAGCAAGTGCTAACAATTTACATCTAGATAATATGCAATGTGTAGTCGATTTAATTTATAAGCAACAAGTGAATCAATTATTTAATGCAGATGCAGACACGGTCATCCGCTTATTAACAGCAGTACAGCCAAGTGGCATAACAGCAACATTTACCATTCATAACAGCCATGGTTTACATGCGAGACCAAGTGCTATGTTGGTGAAAATTACCAAACAGTATCAGGCTGATATCCAAGTGACGAATGCGGCGGGTAAATCAACCAATGCCAAAAACTTGATGAAATTGATGTCGTTGGGTGTGTGTAGTGGTGAAGTATTAACATTTACTGCGAATGGCCATGATGCCCAAGTAGCACTCAAAGCGATAGGCGAAGGTATCGAATCGGGATTAGGTGAGGGTAAATAATGACCATGCAATTAACAAATTTGAAAGTCGTTACTGTGACGTTAAACCCAGCGTTAGATTTAACTGGGCATTTACAAATACTAACGAAAGGCACGGTAAACCAAGTGCAGCATTGTGCGTTAGAGCCTGCAGGTAAAGGCGTTAATGTGGCGAAAGTATTAGCGGAGCTTGGCGCAGAGGTGACTGCCACAGGTTTTTTAGGTGTTGAGAATCAAACGCCGTTTTGTCAGTTATTTGAGCGTAGTAACATCAAGGACAAATTTATTCGTGTGCAAGGGGCTACCCGCATTAACGTTAAATTAGTCGAATCAAGCAGTCAGGTTAGTGACATTAATTTCCCTGGTGTGAGTGTGACAGCGGCGGCGATTGTGGAATTTGAAACTATGCTGGCTAACTTGTCCATTGATCACGATGTCTTTGTGATAGCGGGCAGTTTACCGATTGGTGTGACACCTGAGCAATGTGCTAAATGGATCTCGCAGTTACAGAAAGCAGGTAAAAAAGTGTTTTTTGATAGCAGCAATGCAGCGCTGAGTGCCGGTATTGCCGTACAACCTTGGCTAATCAAGCCAAATGATGAAGAGCTGGCGCAGTGGACTAAGGATACTAAGCATGCTAAAGGTGAATCAATGGCAGGCAAGAGCTTAGTCGAGATTGCGCAGCAGCTAGCAAGTACGGGTATCAGTAATGTAGTGGTATCGCTAGGCGCTGACGGTGTTATGTGGCTTAACCACGAAGGTTGGTTACAGGCTAAACCACCACAAATGGCGATAGTGAGTACTGTCGGAGCTGGTGACACCTTGGTAGCTGGTATGTGCTGGGGACAGTTAAACAACTGGAATAAAAAACAAACGTTAGGCTTTGCAACTGCATTATCAGCATTAGCTGTTACTCAGGTTGGTGTTGGCGTTGAAGATATAAATGAAGTGATCACGATGAGTGAACGCATCACTATTGGCGAATAAAGGATATTCATAATGAAAATTGCAATTGTAACGGCGTGTCCAAGTGGCATCGCAAGCAGTCTTATTGCGGCGGGTTTATTAGAGAAGGCAGCGACTGAATTAAACTGGCAAGCAGATATTGAGTGTCATTCATCAGTGGCGCCAATGACAGCTTTAACCGAGCAACAGATAGCCGCGGCTGAGTATATTGTTGTTGCCGCTAGTACCACTATTGATGACAGTCGATTGATTGGTAAAAAAGTCTATCGTTCGGCAGTGGAAGCAGTATTTACCGATGCTAAAACATATTTAGAACAGGCGATTGCAAAAGCAACTGAACTTACGATGAGTAATGAAGTAAGCAGTAATGACATAAGTAGTCATGCATCAGGTGTTGCGACTACAGATGCAGACAACTGCAGTAAAACGATTGTTGCCATTACAGCCTGCCCAACGGGCGTTGCTCATACCTTTATGGCAGCGGAAGCGCTAGAACAAGAAGGTCAACGTTTAGGGCATAGGATTAAAGTTGAAACCCGTGGTTCTGTTGGCGCGAAAAATCAACTGAGCAGTGCTGAAATTGCAGCTGCTGATGTGGTGATTATCGCGGCCGATATTGATATCGATTTAGCCCGTTTTGATGGTAAAAAAGTGTATAAGACCAGTACAGGCCTAGCACTGAAGAAAACCACACAAACGCTGGATAATGCCTTTAATGATGCGCAAGTTTATAGTCATGGTAAAGCGCCAGCGAATGCACAAGACAATACTGAAAAAACGGGGGCTTATAAACATCTTATGACAGGTGTATCACATATGCTGCCATTAGTGGTTGCGGGTGGTTTAGCCATTGCTTTGTCCTTTGTATTTGGTATTGAAGCGTTTAAAGAAGAGGGCACGTTAGCCGCGGCGTTAATGACTATCGGTGGTGGCTCTGCTTTTGCGTTAATGATCCCTGTACTGGCCGGTTTTATTGCCTTCTCGATTGCTGACCGACCTGGTTTAGCGCCGGGTTTAATTGGTGGTATGCTCGCGAGTTCAACTGGCGCTGGTTTCCTTGGTGGTATTGTGGCTGGTTTCCTTGCCGGTTATACCGCTAAACTCATTGCTGAAAAAGTGCAGCTACCACAATCAATGGAAGCGCTGAAACCGATTTTAATTATTCCACTTCTAGCCTCATTAATTACTGGTTTGGTGATGATATATGTGGTTGGTGGCCCGGTTTCTGCAGCAATGAATGCGTTAACTGAATTTTTGAATAATATGGGCTCGGCGAATGCAGTGCTGTTGGGTATTATTCTGGGTGGCATGATGTGTTTCGATCTCGGTGGTCCAGTGAATAAAACAGCTTATACGTTTGGTGTGGGTTTATTAGCATCACAAACGTATGCGCCAATGGCGGCGGTTATGGCGGCTGGTATGGTACCTGCATTAGGTATGGGGTTAGCGACATTCCTAGCGAAACGTAAATTTAATGGCAGTGAACAAGAAGCGGGTAAAGCGTCGTTTGTATTAGGTTTATGCTTTATTTCTGAAGGTGCTATTCCGTTTGCAGCCCGTGATCCAATGCGCGTGATCCCTAGCTGTATCGCTGGTGGTGCTTTAACAGGTGCATTATCTATGTTATTTGGTGCTCAATTGATGGCGCCGCATGGTGGTCTGTTTGTGCTACTAATTCCAAATGCTATAACACCGGTATTTATGTACTTAGTGGCGATAGCTGCGGGTACGTTAGTCACTGGTGTGAGCTATGCAGTGCTTAAGCAGGCAGATGAAAAAACGGTTACTGCGTAATACCTTCGATTCTTTATATTACGCGTTATCGTTTGTAGGTAACTAATTATTAATCAAAGTATTATAATTGTTATAAAGATAAAGCCTTATCACTGTCTATTAAAGTGATGAGGCTTTATCACGTTAATAGACAGTGATAAAATAAAGCTATATTAATCTGCATGTAGCGAATAAACGCCGCATGGCACAATTACAACTGGCGGCCTCTCTTTGTTAAAGTATAAACGTATATTATTCATGACTGCGCTAACCAGCTTTTCAGCCGTCGCCACAGAAGCCAATTTAGCCAACCAACCGCTATTTGATTGGCCTGAAAATATAGTGACTGAGTCACTGGATGATATTTTAAGTTCATTAGGCGCTAGCCAAACATATGAAAAAGAACAAGGGTTAAATTCAAGCATTATCCCGACAGCCTATTACACACCCGAAAAAGGCCTTGGTATTGGAGCATTGTATGTGGGGTTATATAACTTATCTGACATTAATCTAAGCCAACCTTCATCTATTTCTCTCAATAGTTATTATTCAGAAAATAATTCTTATGGTGTGAGTCTAAAAAATAAAAACTTCTTTGAGTCAGATAAAAACAGATTATTTATTCATGCCAATATTGCCAATGATGCGAGCTATTTTTACGGTTTATCTGGTCAGTCTGAGGATGTCACTAACTATAACTCAGAAGAGTTTTCTGCGGATGCGATATGGCTACGTAAAGTAGCGACTAATATTTACGTTGGATTTGGTGTTAAAGGCGCCTATATTAGCCCTAGCGACATAGATACAAATACGGCGAACAATACTGACCAATTAGTAAAAGACAATAGTATGGGCGGCTCGATCAAAATTGATTACGATTCCAGAGATAACGTTGATAATGCGTTTGAAGGTATAAATATTGGGTTGCAATTTAATCAAATGTACAGTAACTCTCAATCTGAAACATATGAACAATATCAAGCATATTATAGCCAATACCACCAATTCCAAAGTATAACTGGCACTCTCGCCTGGCAAGTGAAAGGCGAGTTCAATAGTGATGATACGCCTTTTGTACAACTGACTAATCTTGGTGGAGATGAAAAGTTAAGAGGTTATATCGAAGGTCGATACGTAGATAACAACATGGTATTTAGCCAAGTTGAATATCGGGTACCTATTTATTGGCGTGTTGGTATGGTTTTTTGGACTGGCGCGGGTTCTGTTGCGAATGACATATCTGGATTATTTGATGAAACTTTAATTAGTTATGGTACCGGTTTTCGATTCAATATTAAAGATAGAGTTAATTTACGAGCGGATATTGGCTTTGGTGATGATGGTGCTGAATTTTATTTGAACATTAACGAAGTGTTTTAGCGCGATATGTTAAAAGTAGCCTTATGTATTTTCAGTTGTGGGTTAATTAGTTTTTTTGTTCGAGCTGAGGATACCGCAGTTTGTGAACAAAAAATTATTTACGACATCTACATCAACGGTTTTCATACGGGAGAATTACAGCGCCAGATCATACAAAAAGGTGCTGAGTTGTCCTTTTTAACGCGTAGTAATATGAGTATTCTTGGTATTGGTACTACTTTTTATCAAACTTCAAACTCTCGTTATGAATCACAACAAAAACGTTATTTTACCTCTGAATTTTATCAAGTTATGACTGGGTTTAGAAATAGAACAATGAAGGTAAACATTAGTGCTAATGGATTAGACAGTCATGTTTTACTGAATGATAAAATAACAAAATATCGGAGTAAGCAATACCTATTACAAGACATGGATACTATCATTATGCAGCTGCAATTGAATGTAAGGCTGGGTAAAACGCATTTTTATACCTTGCGACAGGCTACGGATGAAATGGAGTTGTTTGAGTATCAAGTTGTTGGTAAAGAGACGTTATCGACGCAAAACTTTGGAGATCTAGAAACCATTAAAGTAGTCGAAATACAGGATCGCAATGTCACATTTTGGTTTGCACCATCGTTGAATTATTTAATGATAAAGGCAACAAATATTAAAGGCTGGGTTCTGAAGGGGACGACTGAGCTAAAAACTTATACTGACGTTTGTGTTTAACGGATAAAGCACTGAGTGTTCTATACCCAATGCTTTACTTTAAACTTATTGGCTACAGACAACTTGATTACGTCCTCTGCCTTTGGCTTTATATAAAGCTTCATCAGCGCGTGCGATCATTTCTGTAATACGTTCTTCGCCCATTTGTGCCACACCAATACTGCAAGTCAGCGGTTTGTTATGACACCAGTGATGGGCTGCTATAGTCGCCCTCAGTGTTTCGGCTCTACTCATCGCTTGTTGGCCATTGGTTTCAGGAAAGAACACGATAAATTCTTCTCCGCCCCAACGCACTAAAAAATCATTGCTGCGAATATGAGTTGATATCACCAGTACAAACTCACGTAAGATATCATCACCGACTTGATGGCCATATTTATCGTTAACATTTTTAAAGTGATCGATATCGATAAACAGTGCTGAGAAGTTTTGGTTGCCCCAGCGTACTTGCTGAGCCATTTTTTTTAACCAATCTTGTACTGCATTTCTGTTTAATGCACCAGTCAGTGGATCGCGGTTGGCTAATTCGGAAAATTCAATATTCTTTTCATTCAAGTTTTGATTTAATTTAAACAGGCGAGCAGCTCTTTTATGGCTTTGCTTCAGCCTGCGATGTAGCTTAGCTTGTTCATATAAAATAAAGCCGATGATTAATAATAACCAGGTATATAACAGCCCTTTGAGCATGGTTGACTCTTCTATCCATACACCTTGAAATTCAATACTATTGACGACAATTTCAAATTCACCTTCGGTGACACCTGATGCCGTTGCAATTTCAATAATAGGCACGTTGGAAAAATCTGGTGACGCATGTTCAATACTGATGCCGTTATCGGCAATCCACCAGGTTAATACTTGAAAAGTATCAAGTGCAATGGCTATTGCACCATCGCCAAACCCAGGCGGGTATTCAATACCATTAAATTTTAATGAGGTAGGTTCATCTACACGGGTATAAGCTGGGTGACTATTACGTATGTATACACGTAGACGTTTATTAGCATGTGTTGTGGTGTAATCAATGTCGAGACTGATTTTATTATAATCAGAGAAGTCGATACCTCGAATCAGGTTATCAGAAAGACTGATCTCTAATTCACAATAGGGCCACGGATAATCTGATTCTTTAACGACGCTACAAGTAAGGTAAGCTTTACCATCTTTGATTTCGATTGCAGAGCTGCTTAAGCCGCCTTTACTACTATCATCGATATTCGCAAAATGGAATTTGTCAGGTGTTACTGTGTAGGTTTTAGTATTAGCACGGAAATGATACCAAACTAATATAACTAAGGTAACGATAACTATCCCTATCGTTATTTTTTGAATATTTCGCACTTAAAACTCCATTGGCGACAACCCGTCGTAATTATCCATATTATAGAATGAAATGCTCAACAAAAAATATAATCATGTAGACCTAACATATATGGAATATGACACGTGTTGGCTGTGATTATATTTTAACCTATAATGAAAATAGATAGCTAACAAAGTTAAAGTATTGATATTAAACATAATTAACACTAAGTGTAATGAAGGATATTTTACTTAGTGTTTAATTTGTTATGTTTATATTATTATAAGTAGGTATTGCTAAAGTTAATGTTTATTCACTTGGTTGAAACGTGAGCGTTAATTCAGTGACTTAGCCAATATTCAAATATACAATTGTTTAGAAACTATTGTATATTGTCAGAATAACTCATTACTTAAAATGAGCATTATATTTATATTGCGGAGCGATTATGCCATCTCACTTACCCAAGAAATTTAGTCGTACTTTCTTAAAGCTATTCAGCTATGTCGAAGCTGTACTGTTGGTTGCTATTACACTGGCTACCATATTTGCAATGGCAAATGATTTCTATCATGTTTATGAATTGCGTTCGGTAAAACTAACAGACATTTTACTGATGTTTATTTACCTTGAAGTATTAGCAATGATCCAACAGTTTGTCGTCAACGGTAAGATCCCAGTACGTTATCCTGTTTATATTGCGATGATGGCGATTGCTCGTTATGTTACGCTGGGCATGAAAGAACTCGAAAGTGTTGATGTGGTGTGGTTGTCACTGGCTGCATTAGTATTGGCTACATCAACCGTTATTATCCGCGCTGGCCATTTTTACTGGCCTTATAAATCATTGGCCGATGAATAATAACGATCTCAGTCTTAGCTTATTTATTTTTTTATACACATAGTAGCAGTCTGTAGCGGTAGTGCTTTCTGCATCGCCGTTATGACTGACGCCGGTGATAGCTTAAATGTTTTATGTAACGACTCACTATTTAGTTTATTTTCTAAGTAGTGAGTATAATCACTGACTTTATGCTCTGCATAAGCCGCAGGGTAACTGGTCTTGCATGTTCGGTACCACTGCACATAATGAGCAAAAAATTGAGCTGCATTGTCAGCTGACATGGCCGCCATTAAATTCGCCATATTGCGGCTGACTTGAAAGTGCTGATAATCAATTGGCGTATTCCAAAAACCACCCCAATATAAAAAACCATTATCCGCAAATGTGGATATGACATCTTCAGCAAAGCCCTGGCGTTGGTCTTTACCATACCTAAACTGCATTCTATTGGCATACTTAGCCCCATTCTCAGGCTTGAAATTAGCGCTACCTTGTTCGCCAAATTCAACAAATGGATTCTGTTTGGGGTTGATATCGACTGCGAGACCATAAGCATGAATAGAGAGTGAACGTTTACCGGCAATAGGGCGATAATTAAATGCAGAGGTATTGTTATCTGCCATCGATAAATCATCATCGCCTTGGTAATGACGTATTGGCTGGGCTTTATTAATAGGGAATTTCAAGATATATAAGCGCTCAAAAATAGTCGCTATATACGGTGCAACGGCATCCATGACAATAATGGAACCGTTGTTGTGTTGTTGCCCTTGAAAGTCGATATAGTCGAACAGCACTTGTCTTAAGCGATCACATTGCACTGGTGCTGCAGCTGACATGACGCCCGCGGTTGCCATCGCTTTGCATTCAGAAACTGATATTTCAGCTATATTTGCTGCTGAAACGGGTATAAACGCAGTGCTAACCAGAACTGAAATTAACCTTTTAAACCAATATTTTGACATATGTATCCATGCATTAAGTCGTGTTTGATTATTATCTTAACGCGGATATGTTGAATGTAAATATAGCGGTGCTAGATACTGCATGTTTATCAACATTATCTTAATGTTATCGCTATACTGGATTGAACGGATAAGATAAAAGTGCTGTTTATTGGCAGTGCGTACTTGTTAAATAAGGAAATATTAATGTATAAAATAATAGCGGTAGTATTGTTTGCTGGCACACTTGCTGGCTGTGAAACCTCATCTCAAGCTTATAGTATGGCGAAGCAAGGGGCGGATGCGTTTACCTGTCCAGAAATCACTAAAGCATTTTCGGCGTATGAGGCAGACCGTGAGTCGGCATCGGCATTAACGGTTATTGCGCCCCTTATTTCGGCGGATGCTGGTGCTTTGACCCAAACTGGACTGACGACGACAGATGCATATTATGCTCAAGCGAAAGCAAGTTCTAATACTGCGCTTTTGCTGAAAGGTTGTTCACCGATTATTTAATTTATGATGATTTGCTTAGCTATTAATACCGTTCGAGTGTCAGGTGCAGTATTTTAGTCGTTTAAGGATTAAAAGTAGAAAATGAAAACAAGCTGGGACTTATTTGCAGCTTGTTTTCATTTTAAAGATGCTCAATATCAGTAGTGAATAGCGATATTAGCCTGTGGTCCTGACCCGGAGCTGTGCCTATGACTAGCACCTATGAATTGTTAGCCAGAAGGCATTGCTAAAATTTCAACAATATTAATACTATGAGTATATTGTACTAGCTTAGGTTCTTGCTGAGTTCGGGCTAATACAGCCATGCGATCAGATAATTCATTACCTTCAATGTTCGCATGTCCTTTTACATGAGAAATGATCAGGTTAGATTTTAATTTTTCGTATAAATCGAAACATTGCTGGATAATGGCAAGGTTTTTAATTTCTTCGTTTTTACCACGTTTCCAACCTTTATTTTTCCAGCCTTTTGCCCATTTGGTGATGCAATCAATTGAATATCTTGAGTCAGATAGTACTTGTACTGTTTTACCTTGCTCGATATGTGAGGCCGCAAAACGAAAGGCAACCAATAATCCGTTTAGCTCTGCTGAGTTGTTGGTACCATTTGCTTCATATAAGCCGTACCACAATTGTGCGAGCTTATCTTTTTCATAAACGGCCATGCCTGTACCCGATTTACCTGGGTTAGGCGAGCAAGCACCGTCACAGTAGATATTAAGATCTGCAACTTGTGGTGGTGCCGATAAAATTGACTTAGCGCTGCCAGCTGGACGTGTTGCTTTTGGTTTAACACCTGAGCCTGTCGCATCATCTTTTGCAAATGAACGTTTCATTAATGCGCGCGTATATGTCGAGGCGAATGCTTGGTCTGCTTCGGATTTAGATGGGAAACCCATATATTGAGCATCACTGCGGCCATCAATTTGTGCTTTTGTTTCAGACCAGTTATCAAATATACCTGTCTTCACGCCTTTCCATACTACGTAATGTTTTTTACTCATAACTAATTTAATGCTCTCAATGTTTCATAGCGGCATAATAACAGTTATACCGCTGTAAACAGTACTATCTTTCAGCAGAACTATCTTTTTTCGCTGTCGATAAAGTTTTTGATTAAATGTATAACCATTTCCGGTTGCTCATTGGTGACTCCGTGACCAGTGTCAGGTATGACAACAAGCGGGGCTTGGATTTTTTTACTGAGGTAAATACCGTGTTCAAGCGGAAAAATCTGATCTTTTTCTCCCCAGATTAATAGGGTTGATATCGATGACTGTGGTGCATCGAGTAACACATCGCGATCTGCTGGTAGCGACTGGATCATTTCTACTCTTTGTTTATGCCAAGCAGCAAAGTAAGTTTGATAAATTTGGTCAGCCACAAAATCTGGCATCATTTTAGGTCTAACGAAAATACCATCAAATAAACGGCGTAGTTCATCGCTGTTTTTTGGAATAAAGAAATCTTCTGGATTGTCGACACCAAAACGGGTTGTTAGCGCGTCAAGATCATCATCGTTAAAGTAGGGACCTGGGCTGGCGATAATAATCGCTTTATTAATCTGGCGAGTTTGCTCGGGGCTGTTATTCATCATATTTAAAGTGATAAAACCGCCATAAGAAATGCTGGCAATATTGATATTTTCAAGCTCTAACTGATTAACAAGCTGCCAAATTGCTTGTGTTTCAGTTGTTAGGTTCGCTTCGCCAGCACTGAAAGAATCACCAAACCAAGCAAGGTCAGGGGCAATGACATCGTAGTCTGCGCTCAAGGCCAGCATTTCATCTTTCCAAGTGGTCACTGCATCGCCACCAAATCCATGGATTAATAACAGTGGTTGGCCTTTGCCTCCACGCCAATAGCTCAGGCTGCCGCCTTCTTCTAGGTTAATATCATGTTGGGTAAATCCCACTGCTTTAAGGTTGTCTTCATCACTGTCTATTTTCCAGCGAACAACTGAGCAACCGCTTAAGAGCGAGAAACATATATAGATAATGAATAATTTTAGCTTGTTTGAAATCATATCGTTAGCCCTTAGGCCGATTGCAAAGGAAAAGGAAACAATACATGAGAATACGGGAAAATAAAATAACATTCCCTTAACTTAGTGATATTAGATTACTTTATAAGTGGTAGTTCTTACTGGGTAAGCGCTGTATTGGTCATGAAGAAGAGGGTAAAAGCCAGCAATAAAAAAACCTGCGTATGAATGAACACAGGCAGGCTTAAGGCTATACAGTTGTACTTTTTAGCAGTTGCTTATTAGCGGTTCTTTTTTGCTTGTTTTTGCAGTGCCATATCAAATTCGTCAGGGAACATGATAAGTCCTTCATCTGCAAGATTAGGGAAAATAACCAAGGCTAAATCATCATCCATTAAGCCTGATGTCCAACGGCTTTGCCATTTAGCTAACGAGATAGATTCTGTTTTACAGTCTTTCCATTCGCCAGTAGCCCAAGATTGTGCAAATTCAGCGTTAGGCCATACCGGCACACAGTCTTCGTCTTCATTGTTTAGCATTACGCAACCGTGCTCATCCGTTAGGATCCAGATTTGACGTTCGCTAGTCACTTCTTTTAATAAATAGCTTAGACGTTTTTCAGCATCGTAAGCTTGGATTGTCGCGATTTGGTTACTATCGAGAGTTTTTGACATTTAATCTGTTCCTAGTGTGACTAAAATAACGATTGGATACCAATTGTGTATTAATCGAAAATTGTTTATTAACCGAAGATAAGTGACCAAACGCTAGGCTTACTTTTCTTATGGTATTCTTTTCTTAAGCTATCCACTTGTTCTAACTTACTTTTAGCAAGATCTAGATTGGTGTCTGTTACGTCGACTTTTTGGATGCTGTTCAGTACTGATTCAACTTTATTTAAACCTTGATTTGACATCTCTGCACGATCAGGGGAAAAGTTATAGCTTTGCGCAACAGCAAGCATTTTACTCATTTCATCAAGACGGACGTTAAACTCATCTGCAGATGTGGTTTTCATGGCTTGAGTATACGCTAATCTCATTTGTTTCATGGTGACTTTAAGGTCGATATTGTCTATTTCGGCACTGTTAACCAACGTTGAAAACAATAAGCTGATGATAAGACCTAGCTGAGCAATACGATTCTTCATGATTTTATCCATAAGTAATAATGAAAGTCTGTGATTCATCACCGTTGTGATCACGTGATGAATCATAATTGGGTCTGTATTCGGTATTAACCGCGATACATATTTTCGAATGATTTAATTGAGAAACCCCGTAACACTTGATCACCAATTTTTAGTGTTGGTACACCTCGACCACCAATAGCGGCGAGTTCTTTACTGCCACGTGGTTCATTGACGCTGCATAAGCGATACGGAATTTTTTTTTCATCTAAGTAGCGCTTCGCTGAATCGCAATTTGGACACTTCTTCTGTGTGTATAACACGACTCTTTTCATATTAGCCAACTATCTTTATCGTAAAAACGCGCATTATAACAAGCTAACACTGATTAACAATGCATCAATACAGGCAAACCTTTTGAAATACACTTCTTTACATGCTCGTTAAATTACCTGGTGCTGAAATACGATTTTTAACTGGTTAATTTATACACGTTATTTTACCGATATGCAGATAATGTGCAGGGTTTAGATTTCAAACTGATGTGCAGGTATACTGTAATTATAAACAGATAATGAAGATAACGAAGTATGAGTATTATTCTTGGCATTGATCCAGGTTCTCGCATTACCGGGTATGGTGTGATCCAACATATACACGGAAAATTTCAATATTTAGGTAGTGGTTGTATCCGTACCTCGGGTGAAAACCTACCAGAACGCTTAAAGCAAATTCACGCTGGTGTGTGTGAAATCATTATCCAATTTCAACCAGATAAATTTGCCATAGAAGATGTGTTCATGGGTAAAAATGCCGCGTCAGCATTAAAATTGGGTCAGGCTCGTGGCGCAGCTATCGTCGCGGCGGTATCTAATGATCTTGAGGTTGGTGAATATACCGCGCGTCAGATCAAGCAAGCTGTGGTTGGGAACGGTGGTGCTGATAAAGAGCAAGTTCAGCAAATGGTGGTTAATTTACTCAAGCTCGGTGGAACGCCGCAAGCGGATGCTGCAGATGGACTCGCGGTGGCGTTATGTCATGCGCAGAGTTTACGTACCCTGATTAATATGGCGGGTAAAGTGAAGGGTACTGCGCGTGGTCGCTTTAACTAATCACCTTTAATTAATCAAGTGTCGTAGTTGTGAAATAAAATGATCTGGATATTTAACCAGTATTTTATTATGCTATTGCACATTATATTTGTATTTAAATAGGTTGGAAAATAATTGTGATTGGACGTTTACGTGGCACTTTACTAGAAAAACAACCACCCGAGATCTTATTAGAAGTAAATGGTGTCGGTTATGAAGTTCAACTGCCTATGAGCTGTTTTTACGAGCTTGGTGATGTTGACAGCGAAGTGATCGTTTACACCCATTTTGTGGTGCGAGAAGACGCCCAATTACTTTACGGTTTTAATAACAAAATGGAACGTTTAATGTTCCGTGAATTGATTAAAGTAAATGGTGTGGGACCTAAATTAGCGCTCGCTATCTTATCGGGTATGACGGCCAATCAATTTGCTCACTGTGTTGAACATGATGATATCAATAGCTTAATTAAATTACCGGGGGTCGGCAAAAAGACAGCAGAGCGTTTATTGGTTGAAATGCGTGACCGTTTGAAGAATTGGGTTACTCAAGATTTATTTACTCCTGAAGCCGATAAAGCGCAATTACAGGGTTATGGTAATACTGCATCGAATGCGATTGAGGAAGCGGAAGAAGCCTTGGTTGGTTTAGGTTATAAACCGGCGCAAGTCGCTAAAATGATCAAAAAAGTTGCCCAGCCAAGTATGAGCTGTGAAGATATCATTCGTCTGTCATTACGCGCCACATTACAGAATTAATTTAGGAAGTTATTTAAGTGATTGAAGCTGATCGATTAATTTCTAGCGGTACAGTCCGTGAAGAAGAGGTCATAGACCGTGCCATTCGACCAAAAATGCTATCTGACTATCAAGGTCAGGATCATGTACGTGATCAAATGGAAATTTTTATTGAAGCCAGCAAGCGTCGTGAGGATGCGCTGGATCATTTATTAATTTTTGGCCCTCCAGGGTTAGGTAAGACTACGTTAGCGAATATTGTTGCTAACGAAATGGGTGTCAGCATTAAAACCACGTCTGGCCCTGTATTAGAAAAAGCAGGTGATTTGGCCGCATTACTGACCAATTTAGAACCGCATGATGTCTTATTTATTGATGAGATTCATCGCTTGAATCCGTCGATTGAAGAAATCTTATATCCAGCGATGGAAGATTACCAATTAGACATTATGATTGGTGAAGGGCCTTCTGCACGCTCGATTAAACTCGATTTACCGCCTTTTACACTTATCGGCGCGACGACGCGTGCGGGTTCATTAACATCTCCATTACGCGATCGTTTTGGTATTGTGCAGCGTCTTGAGTTTTATAAGGTTGAAGATTTACAAGACATCGTATTACGTTCGGCAAGTTGCTTAGGGCTCAATATGGACAGTGCCGGAGCGTTAGAAATTGCGCGACGTTCACGTGGTACGCCGCGTATTGCTAACCGCTTATTACGTCGTGTGCGTGATTATGCAGAAGTGAAGCATGATGGCGATATTGATGCCGAGATCTCGTCTGCGGCGCTGAGCATGCTCGACGTAGATACCTGTGGTTTTGATTACATGGATCGTAAATTGTTAATCGCGATTGTGGATACCTTCTCTGGAGGACCTGTAGGGCTGGATAACGTTGCGGCAGCGATTGGTGAAGAACGTGAAACCATTGAAGACGTACTCGAACCTTATCTTATTCAGCAAGGTTTCTTGCAACGTACACCACGTGGGCGAATTGCAACGCCACGTGCTTATTTACATTTAGGTTTTGACTATCCAGAAAAACAATAGCTGAAAACAATACCTAATAAATAATCACTGAAATATATTCTTCATATTAAATCAATTTCATATATTATTTTTGTCAGGTATATTAAATCACTTATAGCGCTAAACTTATAAGTACTCGTGATTGAGTGAGTACAGGCGGACAGTCCAATAATGCAAAGTGAAATAGTACAAAGTGAGTTTACGGCTCGCGTTTATTTTGAAGATACTGATGCTGGTGGCATGGTTTATCATAGTAATTATTTAAACTATGCTGAGCGCGCAAGAACAGAAATGTTACGCGATAGGGGCTTTTCACAAGCGTTACTATTACAACAAGATCTTGCATTTGTAGTACGTAAAATAGACATAGATTATCGCTATCCTGCATGCCTTGATGATTTATTAACTATAAAATCACATATTAAGGAACTAAAACGCGCATCTTTGGTCTTCTCTCAGAGTATTTATCATGAAAATGGTAAATTATTGTCAGAATTAACAGTTAAAGTGGCATGCATTCAGTTGTCTCACAAGAAACCTTGTGCAATGCCGACAGAAATTATAAGGAAACTAACCAGTGGAACCTGCTGATATATCGTTTTTTGGTCTTTTTTGGGAAGCTAGCTTACTGGTTAAAACAGTCATGCTATTGTTGCTTTCTATGTCGGTGGCATCGTGGGCTATGATTTTCCATCGCTCTAATGCGTTGAAGCAAGCAAATGATGCATCAAAACGATTCGAAGATAGATTTTGGTCTGGTATCGATTTATCAAAACTATATAAAGAAAGCGAATCACGCAAGAATAATATTCAAGGGATGGAGTTAATTTTTCATTCTGGTTTTAAAGAATATGTACGCATCCATAACACCAATCAAGAGAACACAGATGCGATCATGGATGGTAGCTATCGTGCTATGCGTGTTGCACTATCTCGTGAAGTTGATGAACTTGAGGTTAACTTAAATAACTTGGCCACGATCGGTTCAATCAGCCCTTATATCGGTCTGTTTGGCACGGTTTGGGGTATCATGAGCTCATTTATTGCATTAGGCGCTGTCCAGCAAGCGACATTGGCGATGGTTGCCCCGGGTATTGCCGAGGCATTGATTGCAACTGCAATGGGTCTATTTGCGGCGATTCCAGCGGTTATTGCTTACAACCGATTTTCCAATCAAGTCATGCGTATTGAAAATAACTACGCTAACTTTATGGAAGAATTCTCTAGTATTTTACATCGCCAAAGCTTGGCAAAACGAACACAGGACTAAGCGATGCAGCCTTATCAACGTAAGCGCAGACGACCTGTAGCAGAAATTAACGTAGTACCTTATATCGATGTGATGTTGGTGCTATTGATTATCTTTATGGTGACCGCACCGTTAGTCACTCAAGGTGTGCTTGTTGATTTGCCGCAAGCACAAGCTGAGTCATTATCGCAAGACAGTAAACCACCGATTGTCGCCTCTGTTGATAAAGATGGTTTATATTATCTTGATGTTGGCGATGGTGATAAATCACCGATGTCACCAGATGATTTAGCCGTATTGGTTGCTGCGCATTTGAAATTACAGCCTGATACACCCGTTGTCGTTAAAGGCGATGGTTCTGTGGCATACGAGCAAGTGATCCGCTTAATGGTCGTTTTACAGCAAGCGGGAGCACCCTCCGTCGGCCTAATGACAGATCCTGCTGAATAGTATTAATAATCATGAAGTTAAGTTACAAGGTGTTAACTCTTATTGTGTGTAGAGTAGGGTATAAATAAAGATGAAGGATAATCAGTCGAAATACTCTGTTGCGATTATTATTTCGGTCGTTTTACATGTAGTACTGTTAGTGGTGCTAGGACTCAGTGCGACATCGACGCCATTAAAGCAGCAAGCAAAGCCAAAAGTACAAGCGATCCAAGCTGTGGTCGTGAGTGAAAAAGCGATAAAGCAGCATGCAGAACGTATTAAGCGTACAGAACAAGATAAGCGTAAAAAAGAACAACAACGTTTACAGGCTGCTGAAGACCGTATTAAGAAATTGAATGTGGAGCGTCAGCAAAAAGAAGCGGCAATAGTGAAAGCCAAGGAACAGCAAAAAAAGGCCGAACAAGCAGCGAAGCGTGCTGAAACAAAACGAGCTGAAAAAGAAGTTGAACGTAAGCTTGCCGAAGCGGCTGCTGTTAAAGCGGAAAAGCAGCGTTTGAAGAAAGTTGAAGAGCGTAAAAAAGCCGAAGCTGAAACCAAAAAAGCAGAGCAACAACGCGCTAAAAAAGAGTTGGAACGTCAGAAGTCAGAGCAAGCTGCCGCCGCAGCAGAAAGTAAACGTAAAGCAGCGGCAGAGAAAGAACAAAAACGTAAAGCCGCTGTTGCTGCCGAAGAAAAACGTAAAAAAGCTGAGCAAGAACGTCAGCGTCAAGAAGCTGAAAAGAAACGTGTCGCTGAGGAAAAACGAGCTGCAGCAGAAAAAGAGCGCCAGCGTTTAGCTAAAATTGAGCAAGACAGACAAGAGCGTTTGATGCAAGAGCAGATTGAAGCTGAGTTTGCCTCCGAGCTTGATAGTGAGATCCAACAACTCGATGCTGTACGTCAGCAAGAAGTATTGAGTGAAGTGGATAAGTACACTGCACGTATTCAAAGTTCAATTCAACGCAACATGCTCACCAGTGATGCTATGAAAGGGAAATCCTGTGCGCTAAATATTCGCCTGTCTGATTCAGGTTTAGTATTAAGTGCAACCAGTGGTAAAGGTGATAGCATCGTTTGCCGAGCAGGTGTTAACGCAGTCAATAAGGCCGGTAGTCTACCTATGTCTTCGGATCCTGAAGTCGCGAACAAACTTAAAAATATTAATTTGATTTTTAGACCAGAGATTTAATATGAATATAACGAAACGTTTTTTATCTTTCTTTGTCGTATGTCTTATGCAGGTTCAGATCGCGCATGCAGCATTAGAAATTATTATTACCGAAGGTACAAATAGTGCTAGACCTGTCGCTGTCGTCCCATTTAAGTGGCTAGGTGCGCAGCCTCAGCCAAAGAATATGACTGATTTCGCGAGTATTATTGCGGATGATTTACGTAACAGTGGCCGGTTTTCACCATTAGAACGTAATTTGATGCCACAAACACCAGCAACAGAGGGTGCTGTCGATTATGAAGCATGGAAAGAAGCGGGTGTTGAGGCTATCGTTATTGGTACTGTTAAACCGTTAGAAAATGGCCGTTTGCAGATCCATTTTCAGCTCGTTAATGTACTGTCTGGTTTTAAAAACCAAACACCAGAAAAGATTGATGAACAGCTGGTTAAAAATACTGATCATATTAAGTTGAATTTGAAAGGTAATTTTTCGACTCGTCGCCCTCGTCATATTTCACACCGTTTAAGTGATTATATTTTTGAGAATCTGACTGGTACCCGCGGCGCATTTCTTACGCGTATTGCGTATGTAGCGATTAATTATGATGATAAATATCCATTTAAATTATTAATATCTGATTATGATGGTATGAATCAGCACGTATTATTCCGCTCGACAGAGCCTGTTATGTCACCTTCGTGGGATCCTACAGGTAAAAAACTCGCTTATATGAGCATGGAAGATAAAAAGCATGAGATCTGGATTTATGATCTGGTGACGCAAAAGCGTGAGCTGATAGAACCGTATAAGGGCAGTAATATTTTACCGGTATTTTCACCTGACGGTACAAAACTGTCGATGATATTGTCTAAATCAGGTCAGGCTGATGTGTATGTTTATGATTTAAAAACTAAAAAACTCGATAGGCTGACTAAGAATCGCGGTATTGATACAGAAGCAACATGGGCTCCTGATGGTAAGTCGCTGGTCTTTACATCTGAACGTGGTGGTCGTCCGCAAATTTATCAAGTTAATTTAGAAAGTAAGAAAATTAAACGACTTACCTTTGAGGGGAACGCAAACTTAAATCCTTCAATTAGCCCTGATGGCCAGAATTTAGTTATGGTCAGTTTGCAAAAAGGTAAGTATAGTGTAACGAAGCAGGATTTGTCAGATGGATATGTGCAAAAACTGACTGACGGTCGTCTTGATAAATCACCAAGTATTGCACCAAATGGCAGTATGGTGATCTACAGCACGGTTGTTAAGGGAAAACAGGTATTATCGCTAGTCTCAATGGATGGACGTTTTAAGGCAGTATTACCAGCAAGTGATGGAGAAGTAAAAGCACCAGCTTGGTCACCTTTCTTGACATCTAAAAAGAATTAATTATTGATAGGAAAATGAAAATGCAACTAAATAAAATCTTAAAAAGTTTAGTAATTGCGTTACCAATGCTGACATTGGCTGCATGTAGCTCAACAACTGATACAAAGACAAATGACGCAGTTGAAAGCACTGCACAGCAAACAGCAAACGATGCGGCAGATAATGCAGCAACTGAAGCTGGTTCAAATGTTATTGTTGGTAGCGATACTGACGTAAGCATTGACGATGTTGAAAACCTGACAGCTGAAGAAGTTAAAAAACAAGTGATTGACGAATTACGTAAACGTCATGTTGTTTACTTCGGTTTTGATCAACAAGCCGTTACTGCAGAATATGGCGAGCTATTACAAGATCACGCTAACTTCTTAATTGATAACCCTGCTGTTAAAGTACTCATTGAAGGTCATGCTGATGAACGTGGTACGCCAGGTTACAACATCGCGCTAGGCGATCGTCGTGCTGACGCTGTTGTTAAATACCTAAATAATCTAGGTGTTTCTTCAAGCCAAATCTCAACAGTAAGTTATGGTGAAGAGAAACCAGTAAACACTTCTCACACTGATGCTGCATTCGCTCAAAATCGACGTGCAGTACTAGTTTACTAAGGATTAGTCACCTTGATTCGAATTAATACTAAAACGGCCATGATTATGGCCGTTCTTTATAGCGGAATAGGGCATGCTGCACCCGCTACAGTACTTGATGCTACAGTCAGTGCTAATAAGGTCATCACAGCAAAACCAACTCGTTCGGTTGAACAACGTCTAACCCGCATAGAGAATATCCTCCAAGCTCGCACTAGAGCACAATTAGAAACTCAGCAAAGACTTGATCAATTATCGATTGAATTAATGAACTTGCAGGGGGCTATTGAAGAAAGCAATCTAGAGCAGGGTAAAATCACGCAACGTCAACGCGATATTCTTAATGATATTGAGCGTATACGTACCACGCTTGTTGCGAAACCAGTAAAATCTATCGCAACAGATACTGCTATTTTAAACGCGGCTAATCAACCGGTAAATTTGACAGGAAAAGATTCTTATAACTATGCCATTAAGCTAATTAAAAATGAGCGTAAGTATGATGAAGCCATTCCTGCACTACAAAGTTTTATCTCAACGTATCCAGAGTCAGAACTCGCTGCTAATGCACATTATTGGTTAGGCTTGTTATTACGTAAAGATAATAAGAATGATGAAGCTAAAGTTGAATTTGAGAAGATCGTGACTAAATACCCGACATCAAATAAACGTGCAGATTCATTACAGAAACTAGGTCAACTTGCTAAGTTAGCGGGTTCAAATAGTGAAGCTAAACGCTATTTTGAATTAGTGATTAAAGATTATCCGAATGATGCTGTCGCTAAGCTGGCGAAACAAGAATTAGCCGCACTAAAATAATCTGTTGTAGTCGGTAAATTACTTCGCCTTTTGGGTTGTGTTATTTATCGTCGTATTGGTGTTAAACTGAACGGAAGTCAGCATCTTATCACTGAATTGTGATTCTAAGCAGATTTTACTTGCAGAGTTTTCTGAAAAAAGTATTATAGCCGCCATCGAGACAGGGGGTTAACGAAACAAAGTAATTTGCTTGGTTAATTAACATCTTGATTATAGATTGTCGCGGGATGGAGCAGTTTGGTAGCTCGTCGGGCTCATAACCCGAAGGTCGTAGGTTCAAATCCTGCTCCCGCAACCATTTCTATAACCAATTTATTTGGTATTTGTGGGTCCTTAGCTCAGTTGGGAGAGCATCGCCCTTACAAGGCGAGGGTCACTGGTTCAAGCCCAGTAGGACCCACCACATTTAATTACGTATCCGAACGTAAGCTAAATGAAAACATATTGTCGCGGGATGGAGCAGTTTGGTAGCTCGTCGGGCTCATAACCCGAAGGTCGTAGGTTCAAATCCTGCTCCCGCAACCAATATGCTCGCTATGTAAATAGCAAAATTTGTGGGTCCTTAGCTCAGTTGGGAGAGCATCGCCCTTACAAGGCGAGGGTCACTGGTTCAAGCCCAGTAGGACCCACCACAAGTTATTAGGTTTGGTTATCTATTTTATAATGAAATTATAAAACAAGTGACGAGACTTTATAAAGAAAGGTTATGGGGGGCTGTTAGCTCAGTTGGTAGAGCAGTTGACTTTTAATCAATTGGTCGAAGGTTCAAATCCTTCACAGCCCACCACTTTCTTACTATTAGAGAAACAGTGAAAACAAAATTGTCGCGGGATGGAGCAGTTTGGTAGCTCGTCGGGCTCATAACCCGAAGGTCGTAGGTTCAAATCCTGCTCCCGCAACCAGTTTAAACGATAGGCACAACTATCGAGAAAAAATAATGTGGGTCCTTAGCTCAGTTGGGAGAGCATCGCCCTTACAAGGCGAGGGTCACTGGTTCAAGCCCAGTAGGACCCACCACTATTGTGGTGAATGTCTTAGGACATAAGCAATAAGACTTCGGTTAAAGCAACTTTTATCGAAGCAGTTAAAGTAAAGGGCTGTTAGCTCAGTTGGTAGAGCAGTTGACTTTTAATCAATTGGTCGAAGGTTCAAATCCTTCACAGCCCACCACTTTAATTAGTAATGCGAATACAATATTTGGGTCCTTAGCTCAGTTGGGAGAGCATCGCCCTTACAAGGCGAGGGTCACTGGTTCAAGCCCAGTAGGACCCACCATTTATTAAGTCTGGTTATATCTTTTATAAGATAAGTAACGGGATTTAAAAAAAGAATTTGGGGCTGTTAGCTCAGTTGGTAGAGCAGTTGACTTTTAATCAATTGGTCGAAGGTTCAAATCCTTCACAGCCCACCAACTTCTTACTGTTATTTCTTATTTAGAAAAACAGTAAACAATAAATTGTCGCGGGATGGAGCAGTTTGGTAGCTCGTCGGGCTCATAACCCGAAGGTCGTAGGTTCAAATCCTGCTCCCGCAACCAGTTTAAACGATAGCCACAACTATCGCTAAAAAATAATGTGGGTCCTTAGCTCAGTTGGGAGAGCATCGCCCTTACAAGGCGAGGGTCACTGGTTCAAGCCCAGTAGGACCCACCACTTAATTGTGGTGTTACGTTTAAGACGTAAAACTATAAAAGAAAGAGTATGGGGGCTGTTAGCTCAGTTGGTAGAGCAGTTGACTTTTAATCAATTGGTCGAAGGTTCAAATCCTTCACAGCCCACCACTTTCTTACTGTTATTTCTTACTATTAGAGATACAGTGTAACAGCATTGTCGCGGGATGGAGCAGTTTGGTAGCTCGTCGGGCTCATAACCCGAAGGTCGTAGGTTCAAATCCTGCTCCCGCAACCAGTTTATACGATAGATAAAACTATCGCTAAAAATAATGTGGGTCCTTAGCTCAGTTGGGAGAGCATCGCCCTTACAAGGCGAGGGTCACTGGTTCAAGCCCAGTAGGACCCACCACTTATATTGTTATTATACAAAGGTATAGTGATAGTAAATTGTGGTGATTACATCATAAGACGTAAACACCAACCTCAGTTAAGAGGCAATAAAAATAAAGGGCTGTTAGCTCAGTTGGTAGAGCAGTTGACTTTTAATCAATTGGTCGAAGGTTCAAATCCTTCACAGCCCACCAATTATCTTGTTAAGATAAACAAAAAAGCCTCGCTAATAGCGAGGCTTTTTTGTTTATGCTGAAAAAAGTTCACGCTAAGTTACGTTTTCGTGACAATGCCATGTATAATACGCGAAGATTAATTTTTTGAGCACTGAGTAATTAGCTATGATCCCTAATGTAGTAGAAATGGAATACCCATTCCCGCAAAAACCAGTTCCGTTATCAGCACAAGAAAAACTGGATTATAAAGCACGTATTAAACAGCTTTTAAAAGAAAAAGATGCTGTATTAATTGCCCACTATTATACTGATCCTGAGATCCAAGCACTTGCAGAAGAGACTGGCGGTTGTGTCGCTGACTCTTTAGAAATGGCTCGCTTTGGTAATAACCACCCAGCTAAAACACTTATTATTGCTGGTGTTCGCTTCATGGGTGAAACAGCTAAGATCTTAGCACCTAGTAAACGTATTATTATGCCTGCACTAGATGCAACTTGTTCATTGGATCTCGGTTGTCCTGTGAAAGAGTTTTCAGCATTCTGTGACGCGCACCCTGACCATACAGTTGTCGTTTATGCGAATACATCAGCCGCTGTTAAAGCGCGTGCTGACTGGGTGGTCACATCAAGTATTGCACTGGATGTTGTTGATCATCTTGATAGTGAAGGTAAGAAATTAATTTGGGGGCCAGATCGTCATTTGGGAGCCTGGATTGAAAAGCAAACTGGCGCGAAAATGGTTCGTTGGCAGGGCGCTTGTATTGTACATGATGAATTTAAAGCGTCGGCATTAAAACGTCTAAAAGCAGAAAATCCAGAAGCGGCGGTTCTTGTTCATCCTGAATCTCCAGCTGATGTTATTGACCTGGCTGATGCGGTAGGCTCTACTAGTCAACTGATTAAAGCGGCGAAAGAATTACCACAACAAAAACTGATTGTGGCAACGGATAAAGGTATCTTCTTTAAGATGCAACAAGCCTGTCCGGAAAAAGAAATGATTGCAGCACCAACCGGTGGTAACGGCGCAAGTTGTCGTAGCTGTGCTATGTGCCCTTGGATGGGCATGAACGGCCTTAAAGCGATTGAAGAATCGTTAGTTAATGATGATGGTCATGAAGTCTTTGTTGATGAAGATATTCGTGTTAAAGCGCTTATTCCATTAGAGCGTATGTTAAACTTTAACGTATCAAACTAAGCGTTTAATACGTTAAAATAAAAAACCTGAATGCATTTGCTTCAGGTTTTTTATGCCTATAACTGTACTGTATCTATAGCAGTATTATATCTACAGTAATATTATAAATCGGTCACACTTATTTTACCTGCCAACTTAGTGATCGTTGCTTGTCCTATGCCTTTGACACTCGCTAAATCTTCAGTTGTGATAAATTCACCATTGTGGTCACGCCACTGTATTATCTTTGCGGCTTTATAAGCACCAATCCCGGGCAGTGCTGTAAGCTGTGACTCATTGGCGGTATTGATATTTAATGGCATGAGTAGGGGGCTTGCGGATACCGTTGAATGGCTAAGATCAAATACAGTTGTTTCAGTTTTGCTATCAACCTCTTGGTTTATAGATGTGAGTGAGGGCATGAAAGCTTCCTCTGCATTGGCTGATGACAATAATAGTAAAGGGGCTGCAACAGCAATATAGAGTGCGATACGATTCATTTTCTTAAGCATTTATAATTTTCCTATATGATAATAACGAATGTGCTTACAGAATCAAACTGTAGTCATCATGCGCTTTATTTGTTGTCAACAATGCCCTCGCTGTGCGAGTTGTCACATCTTTGAATAAGGAATTATATGCATGCTCAAATTTGCGGTGTGAGGAAAGTATTAGGCATTCTAAGGGCGTTATAAGGAGGGGTATTTGAAGAAGTACTGCACTGAATGAACCAATCGTTGTTCGATAAAATGCAGTACTCAGATAGCGAATAGCCAGTTATCTGTCTGTGTTATTTATTATCACTGTTTTCTTTTGGCATGTAGCGATAAAGGTAGACTACCGTTAATATTGTAAAGGCTAACATGATACCCAGCACGCCAAATACTTTAAAATCAACCCATAGCTCTTCTGACATGTTGAAAGCAATGTAATGGTTCAGGCCGGCAAGCGCCAGGAAGAATATCGCCCATGCAGCATTGACGCGTGCCCAGACAAATTCAGGTAGCACCATTTCTTTACCGAGCATTTTCTTTAGTAGGTTTTGCTTAAAGCCATACTGGCTAACCAATAATACAATTGAAAATAGGCAATAAATAACGGTTACTTTCCATTTAATGAAGCTGGAATCCTGAGTAAATAAGGTGATACCACCAAATACCGTCACCATCGCAAATGTGATTAATTGCATTTTTTCAACTTTGCGATATTTAAACCAGCTAAAGAGTAACGTACATGCTGTTACTGCGATGAGTGCTGCAGTTGCAGAATAAATATCGTACATTTTATAAATAACGAAAAAGACGATCAGGGGAATAAATTCATTAAATTGTTTCATAAAATTTTGTGCTCACGGCTAATGATGAAAGTTAGTCTATCATGAAAATTGCAGATATAAAAAAACAGCCTCATGGTGAGGCTGTTTTTACATAACTTTAAATTTTTTACATCGTGACTATTTATGTCGTCACTTTTTTATTAGGCTGTCGCTACAGCCGGTTTTTGATTTGACGTCTCTTCTTGACTCACAACTTGGCCTTCTGCGCCGTGCATCCAGTAAATTAGTTTACGTGCCGATGCAAATAGGATGAGTGATGAAATCACTGCAGCAATTGCAATACCACCAAAGATAGCCATTGGACCAGCTTCACCAATCTGCGAACCAATCATACCTGCCACTTTATTTGCAATTGCGTTAAAGCCAAACCAAGCGCCCATCATCAGTGATGCTAAGCGTAGGGGCGCTAATTTAGTGATCATAGATAGGCCGATTGGAGAAAGACATAATTCACCCATAGTATGGAAGAAATAGGCACCCACTAACCAGTACATGCTTGTCTTAACCGTTAAATCACCACCTTGCTCTAGTGTCGCAAAGATCATGAATACAAAACCAATTGCTAGCATCATCAGCGCCATTGCAAATTTAACTGGTGATGTCGGTTCTTTAGGACCCATTTTAACCCAGATCATACTCACGATTGGCGCACAGGTAATAATGAAGAACGGGTTTAATGATTGGAACCAAGCAACTGGCACTTCAAAACCACCAATCATACGGTCAGTATAATCATTTGCGTACAGGTTCATCAAACCACCGGCTTGTTCAAAGCCTGCCCAGAAGATGATAACGAATAGACCTAAGATTAAGATAACTTTAAGGCGATCAACTTCAATTGCAGTTAACGTTTGTTTCTTACCATTGTTTGCAGCAAGTTCTTTTTTCGCTGCTGCTTCAATGCCAATATTACCTAAGTATTTATTCGCAAATAGTTTCTGTAATACAACACTCAGTACCATGGCGATACCAGACATTAAGAAACCGTATTTGTAATCACCAGTGTAAACAACAACAGCACCAACCATAATACCAGACAAGAATGCGCCTAAGTTAATACCCATATAGAAGATAGTAAATGCGCCATCACGACGGTTATCACCTTCTTCGTATAAATCACCAACCATAGTTGAGATGTTTGGCTTAAACATACCGTTACCAGCAATGATAAATGCAAGACCTAAATAAAGGCCTGCTGTAGGGCTAAGCGATAAGGCTTCAATGGGTGCAAATAATAAGAATTGACCCAGTGCCATTAATACACCACCAATGATCACACTTCGACGTTGACCTAGGAAGTTATCTGCTAACCAGCCACCGATAAGTGGGGTGATGTAAACTAAGCCTGTATAAGTACCGTAAAGAGAAAGGGCGTCAGCTTGGCTCCAGCCTAAACCTGCCATACCAGCTTGATAGTTCGGATCGGTTAATAGTGCAGCAGCTTGTTGGTCTTGTGTAACCGAGACTAGAAAAAGAACAAGAATTGCACGCATGCCGTAATAGCTAAAGCGTTCCATCATTTCTGTACTGAACAAAAGGAATAACCCTTTTGGGTGACCCATAAATGTATCTGAATTATTAGGATTCATAATATCGCCTGTTTTGTATTTTTGTATTTGTTTTTTATATTTGTAGTTTTATGCTGACAATTTATCGTTTATCAGTCTATTAATTCTTTTATATCCCTTTTGGCAGGCGGTCACAAGGGGAAATCTTGATTGTAGGAGCTGAGTCACCCTAATTTGAGTTTTTGTTCTATATATGTCTGGCAATTGTCATTTTGGTGTTAAGTATGTGTTATTTTTATTGTTCTTTATGGTTAGGCTGTGCGCACTTTACACAAAATTACTTTTAGGCTTTAATTTCTTTAATTATTACGTAAACTTATAAGAGTGATAATGATTAGGATAATCAAGTCAAAATGGCGGATGTAAAAAAAGAATGGTACTTGTTGTACTGCAAAGGGAAAGAGGAGCTTAGAGCTCTTACAAATCTTGAAAATCAAGGGATTGACAGTTTTTTTCCAACGATGAAAATCGAGAAAAAAGTGCGCAACAAACTCACGTGTCAAAACGTTGTCATTTTTCCTAACTACTTATTTGTCGAAATAGATAAACGGACGGCCAATTTTAATAGCATACGTTCTACGCGTGGTGTGATTGATTTTGTGAAGTGTGGTGCTAATTATACTAAAGTGCCAACAGCCTTGGTGGCTGAGTTGAAAGCCAAGCAATTATGCCGAGATAAAGCTGTCAATGCCGTCATCGCATATGACGAAGGCGAGGCAGTGATCATTCAGGATGGTCCTTTTAAAGGCATTGAGGCTATTTATCAGTGTAAAGATGGGCTAGAGCGCTCTGTACTACTGATAAATTTGATCCATAATGTGACGACACTGTGTATCGCTAACACAGAGATTAAAAGTAAATCAAAGTGTAAACAGTCCTAGATTACTCCTTCGCTTATCTGTTGCATAAGGGAACAGATAAGCTTTCTTCTACTGTAGCTTCTTCCCCCCCTTGGGCATTACCAGCAAGCTGCAGGTAAACGGGTTAGGTTATGATCTAAACTCAATTCTTGGCATTCACTATCATGACGTTGATTATCTCGTGCTGTTGCCGCCACTTTGTAGCCGTTGCTTTCATTGAGTTGTAAGCTGTATTGATATTTGTTGCTGCTGAGATCAATGGCCAAATGGTTTAACTCAACATATTGTTGATGACGGCTATAGTGGTCTGTTTGCAATAAGCTGATGGTGGTTAACTTAATTTTAGCTTGATCACGATATGTGCTTAATAGAGTCTGTTGGTAATTTGGTAGTCTAACACCAATCAAAATACTCATGATCGCAAGTGTGGTAAGTAATTCAATGAGTGTAAACCCTGATGAAATCAATTGTTTCTGCATCTTCTTTCCTGTTGTTATTTCATTGGCTAGAGTCTAGGTAAGATGTCATTCATTGGTGATGTTTTAGACGATGTTGTGACAGTGATAAGGTTTAAGCTGAAGTTAATAGGGCTGGAACAAGGCTAACTGACCTGCGTTCGCATTTAGTTGTTGTGTCTGACGGCATTTTGTTAGATCATTGTTCACTATTTTATGAAAAATTTACTGTTTGAGGTAAGGAATGAGTCAGGCCGAAGTACGCCCAACGAACTTTATTCGTCAGATTATTGATGAAGATTTAAATTCCGGCAAACACACTAATGTGCATACGCGTTTTCCGCCAGAGCCGAATGGCTTTTTGCATATTGGTCATGCCAAATCTATTTGTTTGAATTTTGGTATTGCTGACGATTACCAGGGACAGTGTAATCTACGTTTTGATGATACGAACCCAGAAAAAGAAGACATTGATTACGTTCATGCGATCCAAGAAGACGTGAAGTGGTTAGGGTTTAATTGGGATGGCGACGTTCGTTATTCATCAAACTATTTCGATAAGTTATTCGAGTATGCGGTTGAATTGATCCAAGCGGGCAAAGCCTATGTTTGTTTCTTAAATGCAGAAGAAACACGTGAATATCGTGGCACGCTGAATAAGCCGGGTAAAAATAGCCCATTCCGTGAAACGAGCATCGAAGAAAACCTCGCGTTATTTAACAAAATGCGTGATGCTGGTTTTGCCGATGGTGAATGTTGTTTACGTGCTAAAATTGACATGACGTCATCGTTCATGTGTATGCGTGATCCTGTGCTTTACCGTATTAAACGTGCTCACCATCACCAGACTGGCGACAAATGGTGCATTTACCCAATGTACGATTTCACCCACTGTATTTCTGATGCGATAGAAGGTATTTCACACTCTATCTGTACGCTAGAATTCCAAGACAACCGTCGTGTTTACGATTGGGTATTAGATAATATCTCAATTGATTGCCGCCCACGTCAATACGAATTCTCTCGTTTGAATATCGAATTCACGATGATGTCTAAGCGTAAGTTGAATGCATTAGTAACAGAAAATCACGTTAGTGGTTGGGATGATCCGCGTATGCCAACAATTGCTGGTTTACGTCGCCGTGGTTATACAGCTGCGTCAATCCGCGAATTCTGTAAGCGTATTGGTGTTACTAAGCAGATCAACACAATTGAAATGGGCATGTTAGAAGCGTGTATCCGTGAAGATTTAGAGAACTCAGCACCACGTGCAATGGCAGTACTTGATCCGATTAAATTAGTGATTACTAACTATCCTGAAGATCAAACAGAGCAATTAATTGCACCAGCTCACCCTAAATTAGACATGGGTAACCGTACACTGCCATTTGGCCGTGAATTATTTATTGATCGTGCGGATTTCCGTGAAGAAGCGAACAAGAAATACAAACGTTTAGTATTAGGTAAAGAAGTACGTTTACGTAATGCTTATATCGTTAGAGCTGACGACGTTGTTAAAGATGACGAAGGTAACATCACTGAAATTCACTGTACTTACGACGATGAAACATTGGGTAAAAACCCAAGTGATGGTCGTAAAGCAAAAGGTGTTATTCATTGGGTATCTGCGACAGGTTCTGTTGATGCAGAAGTACGTGTTTATGACCGTCTATTTAAAATAGAAGATCCTGCAAGTGTGGAAACATTAGAAGAAGCACTGAATGAAGAATCATTAGTTGTGATTAAAACAGCTAAAGTTGAACCAGGTCTTGTGACAGCGCAAGCTGAAAGCGCATACCAGTTTGAACGTGAAGGTTACTTCTGCGCAGATAAAGATTCAACAGCGGATAAACTCGTGTTTAACCGTACTGTATCTTTACGCGGCTAAGTACGAAACACCAAGAAATTTATTTCTTGGTGTTATTTAACGTTCTTGGCGTTATCTAACATGAAAAAATGTATAAAAAAAGGAGCTGATTGGCTCCTTTTTATTTATCTGTAGTTTAAAGTACAACTATTTATGGTTACACTTGCCATCTAATGAGCGACCATACAGGTATAAACTGTGGGCTTGTAATGACATTCCATTCTCAGCTGCAATATCACGTTGACGATCTTCGATCAAGTCATCATGAAATTCAATTACGTGGCCACAATCAAGGCATACTAGGTGATCGTGGTGATCTTGAGTTGCCAATTCAAACACCGATTTACCGCCTTCGAAGTAATGGCGTGTCACAATACCCGCATCATCAAATTGGTTAAGTACTCGATATACTGTTGCTAGACCAATTTCTTCGCCTTTACTAAGCAATTGTTTGTATAAGTCTTCGGCACTAGTATGTTGACTGCTAGGGAGTTGTAATAATTCTAAAATTTTAATTCTTGGCAGCGTTATTTTTAACCCTGCTTTTTTTAATGCGCTTTTTCTATCAGTCATAACGTACTCATTTTAAAATAGAGAAGAGTATTTTTTCTTTATATTCTTAGTCATTATATGACGAGACGCAAAAACAATAAACCTCATATTTGTTAAAGCGGGATTTAAATGCATAAATTTAAGTGTTAATCTGCAATTAGTTTAGTCTGGTATGACCAGGGCGTGTGTAATGAGGGTGAAATGCAACAATTTTTTAAATATTCTAAAGTTATTCAAACGGGTCTTAATCTATGGCCGCCTTTTCGTGGGGCGGGTATTCGTATTGATGCGTTATCAGCGGATTATTTACGTTGTAAAGTATCACTAAAGTTTCGTTGGTGGAACAAGAATGCTAACCGTACTCAATATGGCGGTAGTATGTTTTCGATGACAGATCCTATTTATCCGTTAATGTTCATGGGCATTCTGGGGAAAGAGTATGTGGTTTGGGATAAGGCTGCTGAAATTGAATATATAGCCCCTGGTAAAAAACGTTTGTTGGCTGAGTTTGAACTGAGCCCTCAGCAGATCGCCGAGATTGTTGAAGCAACAAAAACAGGGCAGAAAATATTCCCTCAATTTGAGGTGTTAATTAAAGATACCAAGGGGACGAAAGTCGCAAAAATTAAGCGTACGCTCTATATTCGTAAAAAAGAGCAGTATTGTGTTCCGCAAGATGCAGTCGCTACGGCTTAAGGTGAAGATAGAAAGAAGAATAGGAAAATAGCAGTAAAAGAGACGACGTCAGGAACGTTTTCTTCTTTTTACTGCTTGTTACTTTTCTTATTCGCTAACCAAGCGACTCAAGCATGTAGATTGCCTACCTTGAAGCCGTTTGGTTATGAACTAAAAGATTAGTCTTCTAGTTCAGCAAGGCACATTTCGCTGTGGATCTGTTTTACCCAAGCTTCAACACGTTCTGCAGTTAATTCAGGTTGGCGATCTTCATCGATACCTAAACCAACGAAGTGATTGTCATCTGTTAATGCTTTCGATGCTTCGAAATCATAACCTTCAGTTGGCCATTCACCGATTAATGTCCCACCTTTTGCTTCAACAACGTCACGTAGTGTGCCCATTGCATCAAGGAAATACTCAGCGTAATCTTCTTGGTCACCGCAACCGAAGATTGCAACGAGCTTATCAGAAAAATCGATTTCTTCTAGTGATGGCATGAAATCATCCCAATCACATTGAGATTCGCCATAATACCAAGTCGGAATACCTAAAATTAATAGGCTGAACTCGTTAATATCTGCAGTTGTTGATTTTGCAATGTCTTTAACATCAACAAGCTGTTTACCCAGTTGTTTCTGGATCATCTTAGCAACTACTTCAGTGTTACCAGTGTCACTACCAAAAAATAAGCCTACGCTAGCCATTCTTAAATTATCCTAATATTTTGAATTTAAACTTATCTTGCTACATGAGTCTGCAATAATTGTTGTATATATTCACTGCGAGTCATATTAGCACTTTTTGCTTGCAAATTTAACATATCAAATAAGTCTTGTTCGACTTTTAATTCAATACGTTTTAATCCATTAGCCTTATCACGGCTCAATTGATTACGTTTACTGTGTCTCAACTGCTCTTTACGTGAGAGTGGGCTAGTTTTAGGTCTACCAGCACGCTTCTCTTCTGCAAAAAGGTCAATCGTGGTTCTATCTAAACTTTCCTTTGCCACGTTATTTTCGCCATTGCAGTTATAGTATTAGTAATTAAATCTGAGTTTCCCAGACAGTGATCAATATTTCTTTAAACACAAAACCAGCCATACCAAAGCAGAGTACAAACCAAACGGCGATACGTCCAAATTTAGGCACGTTACCTTTTTTAAGCACATCTTGAATTGCCATGCCGATTAAGAAAAACAGAGCGACAAAAAATAGCTTAATGCCTACCGCTTCAATTAAGTCAATGTATTCATACAACATATCAATTTTCACCTAGAGTACATGACAGTATTTACTAAGAGTACGAGTGAGCGAATATATCACAATGTGGCTAATGACTAAATAAAAAGTCGACTATTATTTTATTAAATATCACTGGTTTTTCGGCGTGTAGCCAGTGCCCTGTGCCTTGTACTAGCTTTGCCTTGGCGTGGGGGAAGTATTGCGCAATGGCAGATTTATGCGCACTGGTTATATAGTCTGAGTTCATGCCTTTGATAAATAGTACTGGTTTATCATACTGTTTATTTGTCTCTGGCCAGTCAGAAATGGCATCGTACTGTGCAATGATGGTGTCTAATGCATAGTAAAAGCCATATTGACCTTGGGTATTTTTGTATAACCCTTTGAGTAGGAATTGCTGTACTCCCGCTTCTTCAACATGTTCCGCCAGTTTAGCTTGTGCATCACTGCGTGTTGTTATATCGGCAAGTGGGATGTTTTTGAGACCAGCAAAAACATTATCATGTCGGGGCGGGTAATTAACAGGGGCAATATCGGCAACCGCTAAACTACTTACGCGGGTTGGAAAGTTAAGCGCGGTACGCATCGCGATCTTACCGCCCATCGAATGACCGACAATGTGCGCTTGCTCGATCGTTAAATGATCCATTAACTGAATAATATCATTTGCCATATCATCATAATGCATACTATCATGACGCATAGATAAGCCATGGTTTCTGACATCAACAGCAATGACTTGATAATCAGTTTTTAGTTGTTTAATAAGCATGCCTAAGTTAGTCGCACTGCCAAATAAACCATGGATAACGATCACAGGAACACCCTGACCGTATATTTTGTGATTAAGTAACATATATCTCTCCGTTATTGTGGCTGATTCTACCGCAATAATTAGGTCAATGTCGTGTATGAATTGTCGACAAATGCACCATAGAGGTAATATTTTGCTTATAAGCATAGAGAGAAATCTATTCACAAGGTATAATTAAACCAAATTTATAAGCAAGGATTCACTAGTTAAATATGAAAACGATTGAGCTTGAAGACGACCTATATCGTTATATTGCTAGTCAAACGAAAGATATTGGCGAAAGTGCATCAGATATTTTACGTCGCTTACTTGATGTATCAGCAAATGTTTCTGCAGATTTAACGAATGTTGAAGAATCGCAGCCGCATGCAGTGGACACCAACAGTGAGACTAAGCAAACGGTAACTAAATCACCGGTAGTTGTAGAAGAAGAACCTACGCCTGTATCTGCACCTATTGTGGTAGAAACAGCTGTAGAGGTTGTTAGCCATTCTACATTGCCAGCCAGTATCGCTAAGCTTATTAAAAATAAGAAATTTAAAGAAACAACTGTTTCGGTTACTAAGTTTATCCAGATTTTATCTGTGTTGTATGCTGAAAACCCGAAAGAGTTTGATAGTGCGACTGATATTAAAGGTCGTAAACGTATTTACTTTGCAAAATCTGAAAGTGAATTGTTAAGCGCAGGTAGCACGACTAAACCGCGCCACATCGAAAACACACCATATTGGGTTATCACTAATACCAATACGGGGCGCAAACGTAATATAATTACGCAGCTAATGGCTGAAATGGGCTATACCCATGCGCTAATTGATGCTGTAAGTCAATCTATCTAATTACAGCCTACTGGCAAGGTATTTAAAATGTGCTTAAGCGTTATGCTGACATTATTTAAAGTACCTTGTCTGTTTCCTTCAGAATCCCAATTCCGATTTCAATTTAAAGTATGATCGACCTCCTCCAACTACAGCGTGCTAGTACACAAAAAAGTCGCACGACGCTTATTTTTTTAGCCACCTTTTTGGTGGTGGTTAGTTTTATTTCTCTAGCGTCTGGTAATTTTAGTATTGCTATCGATGACATAGTGAATGGCCTATCACCTTTACAACAACAAGTGCTGTTTGAATTACGTCTTCCCCGCATTGTGACGGCTATTTTAGTGGGTGCTGCTTTAGCTGTTGCTGGGTGTATCTTGCAGGTATTACTGGCTAATTCGCTGGCTGAGCCTGGGGTGATTGGCATTTCATCGTTTGCGAGCTTGTTTGCGGTATTATCAATTGTGCTACTTGATTCGCTATTGCCACAGTGGGCTGGGCTGCAGCAGTATATCTTGCCATTGTCGGCTTTTGTTGGTGCTAGCCTAGTTACCGGTCTGTTGTATCAAGTGACTAAAAATAATTTACCAACCACCAAAATATTGCTATTAGGTGTGGCGATTGGCATTTTCTCGGGTGCTATTATGACTTGGTTACTGTATTTTTCAGATGACAGTAGCATGCGTCAAATGTTGTATTGGATGATGGGTAATTTAGCCTACGGAGCAGATCTCATTTATATCGCGGTGATACCACTTGTTTTAAGTTTTTTGTGGATCATGCGCCGTATTGATGCGTTGAATCTTTTACAGTTTGGTGAACAAGGCGCTTTTCAATCTGGTATTGATGTACCGAAGTTACGTATTCAACTTATCTTATGCGTCGCGGTTCTCACGGGAATATCAGTATCAATGGCGGGGGTTATTAGTTTCATCGGTCTTGTTATCCCGCATATCCTGCGCATATTGGTGACCAGTCAGTTGCGCTTTTTAGTGCCTGCATCGGCATTACTTGGGGCGAGTTTTTTATTATTAGCGGATTTGATCGCCCGCAGTGCATTTGCAACTGCTGAGCTACCAGTCGGTGCAATCACCGCTAGCCTTGGCGCGCCATTCTTTATCTATCTGTTATTACGCAAGCAAGATATCTAAAGCTCGGGAAGATTCTATGAATTCATCTGAAATAATAAAGTTAATCGCGATTAATTATCAGCAACGTTTACATGATATCAATATCTCAGTAGATGAAGGCAGCTGTCTATTTTTATTAGGACCTAACGGGAGTGGTAAAAGCACGCTGTTATCACTACTTGCTGGGCACTCACCAGCTTGCCAAGGTGCATATTCCTTGGCTGGTCGTCGCGTTGCGGATTATCCCATTTCAGAACTTGCACTGCAACGAGCATGGTTACCACAAGCCTCGCCACCGCCGTTTGCAATTCCTGTGTATCAGTTCATTGCACTTGGTTTACATCCGCTAGGCATCAACTTAGAGGATGAGCAGGCTTGTCTGGTGATCAATCAGCTATTAACGCGCTTGGATATAGCCAAGCTAGTCACGCGCAATTGTGACCAATTATCTGGTGGTGAATGGCAACGTGTTTTGATCGCGCGTACAGTAGTGCAGGTATCGCCAAAATTGAATCCGCAATCTGTATTGTGCTTGTTAGATGAACCATTAACTGGGCTTGATTTGAAGCATCAAATTGAAGTACTACAGATACTCAAAGAGTTTTCACTGCAAGGTATTACGGTTATCGCATCTATCCACGATCTTAACCTTGCACTTAATCATGCATCGGAAGTGTTATTATTAAATTCAGGACGGGTTGTTGGGCAAGGTGACGCCAATGACGTATTAACAGTCGGTACCATCAAACAAGTCTATGATGTTGATACTGAGTTGTTGGCTGTGAATGGACGTCAATTCATTGTATCAGCGGCGCTGTCTCGCTCAGTTTAGTGCGCTTTAGTGGGGCTTAATTCGGTTTAATTCGGTTTAGTTCGGAAATAAAAGAGGAGTCCTCTGTGCAACTACGTAATACACCTGTCGATGAAATTGAATTTTTAGGTCATCAAGTTTATGTGAAGCGTGATGACTTATTGGACGTGGCTTTTACAGGTAATAAAGCCAGAAAATTTTATCATTTCTTACAGCAAGATCTATCCCAAATCGATATACTCGTTGGACATGGTTCTGCTCAAGCCAACTCTTTGTATTCTTTAGCCGTATTAGCAAAGTTAAAACAATGCCAGTTACATTATTATGTTGACCATCTGCCGCAGTACCTTGTTGATAACCCACAAGGGAATTATCGCGCTGCATTAGAATATGGTGCACAGATCATCGTTGTTGATTCAGCGTTGGCTGTGATAGAACACATAGAGCAGCAAGTTTTACCTGAATTAATGCAGCAAGGGCAACGCGCAGTGTTTATTCCTGAAGGTGGTCGCTGTCAGTATGCTGAAATGGGCTTAAAAATACTCGCAGATGAAATAATCACTTGGGCCAAATCAAAATCATACGCGGATATTCGCGTTGTACTGCCAGCAGGTACGGGCACCACAGCTCTGTTTTTGCAAAAACATTTACCCTTTGAAGTACAAGCGTGTGCGTGTGTTGGTGGCGATGATTATTTAACACAGCAATTTTTTGCATTATGTGTTGATGAATCCTTGCATCCTACTATTATGACGGCAGACAAAAAGTATCATTTTGGTAAACTTTATCTGCCGTTTTATCATATTTGGGCAAAGTTAAAACAATCCACGAATATTGAATTTGATTTACTCTATGACCCATTAGCGTGGTTATGTTTACAGCGTGAGTTTATGCGCGCTAATGAGAATTCTACCGCAGGGCTTGAAAGTCGCGATAATCGCCCCATTCTTTATATACACCAAGGTGGATTGCAGGGTAATGAAACCATGTTACCGCGCTATTTACGCAAATTATCATTTGTAAAATAAAATGGACATTATCTGGTACCCAGGTAGGTGATATTTTCAAACCTGACCAGTGAGTGCTTATCAGTATGAAAGATAAGTAATACTGACTTTTACTATTTATACTTGGTATTTATTATTGTGCAGCGTACAATCCGCTGCTGCTTTATTATAAACATTATTTGGAACTGCAAACGGCGGTTTCTTGAGAGAAGATTATGACATTTAAAATCCATGATAAGCAAACTGCTGAAGCAGTTGAGAAATCACCTGAAGCACGTTTTAACTATTTCATCTTTCGTGCTGTAAAGTCTGAAGAAGTATGGACATTAGCGGACGAAAACGGTTTTGTTGTTAGCGAAGTGGAAGGCGAAAGAAGCATTCCAGTTTGGCCACATGCTGAGTTTGCAAGTGAGTGGATCCAAGGCGATTGGGCTGCGTGTCAACCGCTTAAAATCGAAATGGGTGCTTGGCGTAACAATTGGTTACCAGGTCTTGCTGCAGATGGCGTTGTTATCTCAGTATTTCCAAAAGCAGGTCAAGAAGTCGTTGTTGTTGATAGTGAAGAGCTTATCGCTTCATTTAAAGATGAATACGACGCGCAAAAATAGTATTGATACTCTCGTACTATTAAATAATACCAAGCAAACCGCTTTACCCATTTTAGTTCGCATAAAGGACATTATTTAGATGAAATTATTCGTCAAAGATCTTACTGTTATTGATTCTTCAGTATTGGATTATTCACGTGGCATTATTGGCCAAAGTTGGTTAGTGGATATCGTTCTGCATGGTGACTTAAATGAGCAAAGCATGATCCTTGATTTCGGTATTGTGAAAAAACTGATTAAGTCGACAGTGGATGAGTTAGTGGACCACAAGTTGATTGTGCCTGCACATGCCAAATTTTGTGATGTAATGAGTGATGGTGCTTTTACGTATGTTGATGCTTGGCGTGAACACGGTGAATCAATTCATTTGGCTTGCCCTGATCAAGCATTTGCATTGATCCCAACAGAACAAATCACCCTCGCTAGTTTAGAAACATATTTGACTGAGCAATTAATGCTACGCCTACCAAATAATGTTAAACAACTAGACGTTAAATTACGTGAAGAAAAAATTGATGGTGCGGAGTATTGCTACAGTCATGGCTTACGTAAACATTTAGGTAATTGCCAGCGTATTGCGCACGGTCATCGTTCAACGATCGAAATTTTACGTAACGACGAGCGTGATAGCGCACTTGAGCTAAGCTGGGCAGAGCGTTGGAAAGATATCTATCTTGCTGAGCATTGCGATATGGTATCAGGGTCTGAGTTATCATTATCTCGCGCTGGTATGGCGGCATTAACGCCTGAACATTATTGCTTTAAATACCAAGCGCCACAAGGTGAGTTCCAGTTGGCGATTGGTAAGTCAATTGTTGAGATCATGCCAACTGAAACAACAGTTGAAAACATTGCTCAGTATATTGCTGATACCTTAGCGAAAGACTGCTCTGATGCCTTGACTGTATTTGCTTACGAAGGTGTTGGTAAAGGTGCTATTGCTTCTGCTTAATGATACTTAGCCGCTACTTTATTCACTGTTAAAGCTAAATAATAAGCCCGTTAACCACTACACTCATATTGTAGCGGGTAGCGGGCTTTTTTGTTATTATCAAAAGACTTAATTTTATAATGGAGCTAAAAATGGCTGAAGAAACGATTTTTCGCAAGATCATTAATAAAGAGATCCCCGCTGATATTCTTTACCAAGACGAGTTAGTGACGGCATTCCGAGATATTAGTCCAAAGGCACCTACGCATGTATTAATTATCCCTAATAAGCTGATCCCGACGAGTAATGACGTATGCGAAGCAGATGAATTGGCACTAGGGCGTTTATTCACCGTCGCGCGTAAAATTGCAGAACAAGAGGGTATAGCTGAAAATGGTTACCGTCTTATTGTTAACTGCAACAAACACGGCGGCCAAGAAGTTTATCACTTACACATGCACTTGGTTGGTGGTGAACAGCTTGGCACGATGGTTACGGTAAAATAGATGCGTTAAAATAGTAGTAGCTATAGAATAAATAATTGCATGTTGGGAGAGTATAAATGAAATGGACCCTCATACTATCGTATCTGCTTAGTGCATTATTCATTACTGCTTGCACTGTACCTTCGCAGCACATATCGCAGCAAAAAATGCTGACAATGCAGCTTGATACGATCGAAGAACACCCATTAACGACTCAAGTACGAGTGTTAAATGGACTGTTACTACAACAACCTTTTTTTGTGCAGGGTGCTTTTGAACATGGCGAACGCTTATATATTCGTTATCCAGACAGTGTCGCGTCGCTGCCTATCACCCATCAAGAATTACAACGTGCGAGTGCAGAAACGCTGGCTAATTCTGGCTGGTTTGATATTCAAATTTTAACTGAGCAATCTCAAGAGTCGGCAATTGAAACGGCAATACTCAGCTATTCACTCGTGATTCGCATCTCGATAGCGGATAACCTGATAGAGAGTGAAGCAAATAGTAGCGTTAAGACGCATATGTTAACGCTGGAACTGATAAATAATCGTTTCAAGACGGTTGAAACACATGTCCGTAGCAGAATCTCATTATGATCCTTACCATATGATTAAAGATATACCTGAATTTGTGACTCAATTTTGCCCCGAAGCATTTTCTCTAACGCCCGTTTTAGGTGGGTTAAGTAATTATAATTATCGCCTGGAATATCATCTTGATGGTGCTGTACATTGTTATTTTTTACGCCTGTTATCAGCGGCATACAGTACGATGGATAACAAGGTTGCACACGAATTTTCCGCACAAGCACAGGCTGCGAGTATCGGTTTAGCGCCAAAAATCATTGTTGAGCATAAGCAGGGGATGATTTGTGATTGGATCGCTGGTCAACACTGGGATCCTAACGCGCAGTGCAAAGATGATAATATTGAAAAAATAGCACAATTAGTCGCTACACTTCATCAACAGCCCCTGCCTCATCACCACCTGGATATGATAGAGCGATTGCAGCATTATTATCAAATTATCAATGGTGAATTTAAAACTGCGCAGTTAGAACAGCAGCTGGCATTGGTCATTAACTTGATTAAGCTGGATTTACCTCGTAATAGATCTGTTTTTTGCCATCACGATATGAACCCATTGAATTTTATTGAAGATGCACAGACTAAGTTATATTTGTTGGATTGGGAGTTTGCCGCTGCGGGACATGGTGATTTTGACATCGCCACCTTGTTCCAAACTTTTGCGTGGAAAACGGCACAACAAGCGTTATTTTTAAAATATTACAATCAGTATTACCCTACAGCAGAAGTCAAGGCAGCACAGATAGATGTGATGGCTGTTGTCGTGGAAATGATGACACTATTGTGGTGCATTGTGATGTACCAGCAAGATAAAGAGACGACTTATTTGACGCTATGGCAGCAATCTGAATGTGCTATAGCCGATAAGATAAGCCAATTAGATGACTAATGAGCCAATGAATAAATTAACTGAGGAATTAACGTGGGACCAGTAATAGTAGATGTGAACGGTTATGAACTGACTGCTGAAGATAAAGAGATCTTGGCGCACCCACTCACCGGTGGGCTGATCTTATTTAGCCGTAACTATGGTGATCATGCTCAGTTATCGGCGTTAATTAAATCAATTCGTAAAGCTGCTGCTGCGCCTATCGTGATCTCTGTCGATCATGAAGGTGGTCGGGTTCAGCGTTTTCGTGAACAGTTCACTCGTATCCCTGCTATGGGTAAAATAGCGGAACTTTATGCCGATGATCGTGATAGTGCAAAACGGTTCACTCAGCAGTGTGGCTGGATGTTAGCGGCGGAGCTACTGGCGTTTGATATTGATTTAAGTTTTGCACCCGTGCTGGATCTAGAGCGTGGTAGCCAGGTGATTGGTGACCGTTCGTTCCATGCTGATCCGAGTTGGGTAACTGACTTGTCAACGCAGTTGTGTATTGGTATGCATAAAGCCGGTATGAAAACCACAGGAAAACATTTCCCTGGTCATGGTAGTGTATTGGCCGATTCACATGTTGCACTGCCGATTGATGAGCGCAGTTTAACGGAGATAACCGCAACGGATCTGCTGCCATTTAAAGCGCTTATTGCTGACTCGAAGCTCGATGCTATTATGCCTGCGCATGTGATTTATCAGCAAGTCGATAGTAAAGCTGCTGGTTTTTCACAATATTGGCTACAGACGGTATTAAGACAAGAACTCGGCTTTAAAGGCGCTATTTTCTCTGATGATTTATCTATGCATGGTGCTAGCGTGGCGGGCAATTATTTAGAACGTGCTGAGCAAGCTATGTGGGCTGGTTGCAATTTGTTACTTGCCTGTAATGACCGTACCGGTGTAGCGGCATTATTAGACGGTTTGGATAATAACTTAAGGGCTGATGATTTCAATCTCAAGCATACGAGCAACTTTTCACTCGGTGAGCTGAAAATGAGTCGTTTGTGGCAAGAAACCGCAGATTCACTCGCTAATTTTAATCATCAATTTAGCTAATTAGCTCCCTCGTTAACCCTCAATTCAGCCAATACTGGATCTTTTGTATTAACTGCTCCTCGCGGACTGGCTTCATTAAAAAGTCATTCATACCGACCGCGAGGGTATTCAGCCTATCTTCGATAGCCGCGTTGCGGTCATCGCCATATCTTATTTCTTAGACTGTATCGTTAAAATTGATGTTATAACTATCACGATAATTAATAACTATCGTGAATTTCACCAGTATTAATGATTGTTTACATTGACTTAAATTGCCAACTTTGCATTTAATTAGGCTTCATCATGGAATTGTTATAGTTTTTTTAGCTGTAAAAGTAACCATAAATGTAGATGATTTGATCACACGCAATTTTTAAGCGGTGACAATAGCGAATAGCAATGGGATACTGGCTAAATAAGACTTTGCTATAATGAAGTGAGATAGAACAACGCGTCTTCTTGGGCGTCAGTGAAGGGATACTCACGTTTTATGGATGGAAAAATATTCCACCCATAGGTTTAAATTAATAAAACGGTCATAATTTTATCCGATTATAGGGAAAGCAGACCAGATCACGTTAAAAAATAAGTAAGAATAACGTAATAATTTTATATTAGGGAATATCATGAAAAGAGCGGTTATAACAGGTATCGGTATTGTATCAAGTATCGGTAACAATAAAGCAGAAGTATGTGAGTCACTAAAAGCAGGCACTAGTGGTATCGAATTTGCACCACAATTCGCTGAACAGAACTTACGTAGTCATGTCTGCGGTACTGTTAATCTTGACCCTAAAGAAATCATTGATCGTAAAGCAATGCGTTTCATGGGTGATGCAGCCGCTTTTAGTTATATTGCTATGCAAGAAGCGATTGATGATTCAGGTCTAACAGAAGCACAAGTATCTAACGTACGTACTGGCCTCATTGCAGGTTCAGGTGGTGCATCATCAAAGAATGTTGTGGATTCTGTTGATATCGCACGAAACAAAAGTGTAAAGCGTGTGGGTCCTTATATGGTAACTCGTACTATGTCTAGCACCATTTCTGCTTGTCTTGCGACACCGTTTAAAATTAAAGGCCCAAGCTATTCAATTACCTCTGCATGCGCAACAAGTGCACATTGTATTGGTCATGCTGTAGAACAAATTCAACTGGGTAAACAAGATGTAGTCTTTGCTGGTGGCGGCGAAGAAATTGATTGGACGCTGGCACTAGAGTTCGATGCAATGGGCGCATTATCGACTAAATATAACGAAACACCAGAACTTGCATCACGTACATATGATGCGAACCGTGATGGTTTCGTTATTTCAGGTGGTGGCGGTATGGTTGTGGTTGAAGAGCTTGAGCATGCACTTGCTCGTGGCGCAACTATCTATGCAGAAATCACAGGTTACGGCGCAACATCAGATGGCTACGACATGGTAGCGCCGTCTGGCGAAGGCGCGGTACGTTGTATGCAACAAGCACTAGAAACTGTTGACGGCGAAATTGATTACCTAAACACCCACGGTACATCTACGCCTGTAGGTGATACTAAAGAACTTGAAGCGATTCAAGCGGTATTTGGTCACAAATCACCAAAAATTAGTGCAACGAAAGCATTGACTGGTCATGCGCTAGGCGCGGCTGGTGTACATGAAGCAATCTACTCATTAATTATGATGGAAAATAGTTTCATTGCAGCAAGTGCAAACATCCAAGACCTTGACGAAAAAGCGGTTGGTCTAGATATTGTTGCTGGTAAAGCAATTGATGCAGAACTAACAAACGTAATGTCGAACAGCTTTGGTTTCGGCGGCACGAATGCGACATTAGTATTTAGTAAATTCACTAAATAGTATGTCGATTCATTAAAGAAGACGTAATACGTTTTCTATGGTGAAGCGAACAATAAAAGCCCATTTATCAGATTATTGATAAATGGGCTTTTTTTTTACCTTCACAACGCGCAAAATGGCATTAATTGCCTTATTAAGAGAAGAATAAAATGAAGATAGTCGTTGATGAAAATATGCCTTACGCAATTGAATTGTTCTCACAGTTTGGTGAAGTCGTGGCTTTGTCTGGTCGTACAATTAGTGCTGAAGATTTAAACGATGTTGATGCCTTGATGGTGCGTTCTGTCACGCAAGTTAACGAAGCGCTACTGATGAAGGCGAACAAACTTGCCTTTGTTGGCACTGCAACGATTGGTATCGATCATTTGGATCAAGCACTCTTGCAGCAACGTAATATTACCTACACCAATGCACCGGGTTGCAATGCCGTGTCTGTAGGTGATTATGTGTGTAGCGCATTATTAGTATTAGCTGAGCAGCAGAGCTTTGTTATCGCGGATAAGAAGATCGCAGTTATCGGCGTGGGTAATACTGGTGTACAGACAGTCAGTCGACTGACGGCTTTGGGCGCAGAGGTAATGTTATGCGATCCGCCACGGGTTGAGAAAGAAGGCTTAACGGGGTTTGTGAGTTTAGAGCAAGCCTTACAAGCAGATATCATTTGTATGCACGTGCCGTTAGTAAAAACCGGCGACAATCAAACTAAACATTTATTAACTTCAGAGCTACTGGCTGGTATTAATCAAGACGCCATTCTTGTTAACTGTGGCCGTGGTGATGTTATCGATAACCAAGCATTGCTGGATTTAAAACAAGCAGGACATGGTATGACGCTAGTATTGGATGTCTGGGAAAACGAACCAACACCATTATTAGACCTTATCCCTTACGCTACCATAGCAACACCACACATTGCCGGTTATAGCCTTGAAGGTAAGGCGCGAGGCACACAAATGATTTATCAAGCTTATGCCCAATTATTAGGTCAACCAGCAGAACGCAGTATCAGTGATATTTTACCTGTTCCAGCCGTAAGCCGTCTTGATGTTAACCAAAATGCAGATCAAACATTCGCTAAAAGTTTGGTCCATTTGGTATACGATGTGCGCCGAGATGATGCTATTTTTAGAAAAAACATAATGAAAGCGGGTAGTTTTGATGAAATGCGTAAAAATTACTTAGAAAGAAGAGAATTTTCCTCATTGAGGCTAGTAAATGACTCACATTATGCGGTAGAGTCGTTGTATCAACTTGGTTTTGCCAAATAATTTTCTAGGAGTCGTTGATGAGTCAACTATATGATGTTGCAGTATTAGGTGCAACTGGTGCCGTAGGGCAAATGATGTTGGAAATTTTACAGGAACGTGAATTTCCAATTGGTAATATTTATCCATTAGCAAGCAGCCGTAGTGCTGGTGGTAAAATTACCTTTAATAATAAACAAGTTGAAGTATTAGATGTTGATACATTCGATTGGACACAAGTTCAAATCGGTTTGTTCTCTGCTGGTGGTTCTGTATCAGAAAAATGGGCACCAATCGCAGCAGAAGCGGGTGTTGTTGTCATTGATAACACATCACACTTCCGTTATGACGCTGATATTCCATTAGTTGTGCCAGAAGTTAATCCAGAAGCGATTGCACAATATACCAACCGTGGCATTATCGCTAATCCAAATTGCTCAACAATTCAAATGCTTGTAGCGTTAAAACCTATTCACGATGCCGCGGGTATTAAACGTATCAACGTCGCAACGTATCAAGCTGTATCTGGCTCAGGTAAAAGTGCAATCGATGAGCTAGCGGGCCAAACCGCAAGTTTACTGAATGCACGTGAAGTTGAAACGAAAGTATATCCAAAGCAGATCGCATTTAATGTGATCCCGCAGATCGATGTGTTCACTGAAAACGGTTACACCAAAGAGGAAATGAAAATGGTGTGGGAAACACAGAAGATTTTTGGTGATGAATACATCATGGTCAATCCTACAGCTGTTCGTGTACCGGTATTCTACGGTCACTCTGAAGCGATCCACTTAGAAACGCGTACACCAATTAGTGCTGAAGAAGTGCGTTCACTGATGCGTCATGCCCCTGGTGTAAAACTGATTGAAAATGAAGAAGACTACCCAACACCTGTTTCTGATTCCGCTGGTCATGATGAAGTTTTTGTGGGTCGTATTCGTGAAGATATTTCACACGAAAGTGGCATCAACATGTGGGTTGTAGGCGATAACATCCGTAAGGGTGCTGCAACAAACAGTGTTCAAATTGCAGAACTACTGATTAAAGATTACCTATAATGCTTATCACTTGTTGGTGTTGAAACATTATCAAGTTATAACGGTATTTTAGTCGCATAAATAGCACCCAATAGAGGGTGCTATTTTTTTATTTGATGTTATTTTTCTGATTCATATCATAGTTTCAGATATCAATTTTTTTTTCTAAAAATTAATCATTAAAATAGTAAAGTATAAGATACCTGTAAATTCATGTGTATATTGAATTTTGGGATATGGTATATTGAATTTAAGTGTATTGAAGTTGTTTCATAGTAAGGGTTGGCAATGATATCGGGTTTAACTAAGTTAAAATGGGTTGTTTTATTTTTGCTGCTGCCTTTGGCCGGCATAACTGCCAATGCAAATGGATTTGTACTTCAGTTAAAAGGTCCTGAAGTTCATACTCCGTCATCTCCTAATAGTTATGGCCCTATTGTCAAAGCTGACACGTTATGGTCTGTTGCTACAGCGACAAGACCGGACAATAGTCTCAGTTTATATAAAACTATGGCGGCAATTTTAGCACTTAACCCGCACGCATTTTTAAACGGTGACATCAATAAAATGATTGATGGTAGCCTATTGAAGATCCCCAGCGCAGCTGAAATACAAGCCACAGATGGTTCAGCGTTAAAGCGTTTGTTGACGAAAAAAACGGCGCCTCAATCAAATGTCTCTGGCAATAAGCCTACCACTTCAAAGCCTCAGGCTGGTAGTCGAAACCAAAGTAAGCAAGATAAACTTGCGTTATTACAAGGTGAGCTAACCGAAAGCAATGAACATCTTTTGTTATCAAGTGAAACGAATCGTCGTCTTAAGTTACAGCTAGAGATTATCCGTATGGAGTTAGCTGAACTTAAAGAGCAAATGGCAATTGATAATCAATTAAAAGCAGACTTGAAAGCCCTCATTGAACAACAAAAATCACAGATCACTGAGCAAGAGGCGTTAATTGAGAAAGCCAAAAATGCAGCAATATTAGAAGCCGAGACACATAATAATTGGTGGTTAGTCGGTAGTATTTCAGGTGTATTCTCATTGTTGAGTTTAGTTTGGTTGGGTCTATGGCTAAAAAATAGAAGTGATCAAAAGAACAATGTTGAAGATGACCTGATGTTTGAAACGGATAATACCGTTGACGAACTCAGTGATTACCTGAGTACCGAAACGCTTGCTGAAACGGCCGCAAGCCACGTTACAGCAGCGCAATCTGTAGTGGCTGAGTCTACAGCGAAACAGTCTGATGAAATCAACTCATTTGCAGCGCCCGATTTAGATGAACCTAATTTTAACTTACAAATGGAAGCGGAACTTACAGATGTTGTAAGCCATGCGCCAACAGCCGTCGTGACTCAAGTTGCAGCACCTATTATGCCTGAAGTAGTTGAACAAGCGCCGGTCATGCCAGATTTAAACTTGGGCGATAATGACTTTAGTGATATTGACCTAACACTGGATGATGAAAGCACCAGCTTTGAGAATGATAGTATAGCGCCGGATTTAAGTTGGCGTGAAGAGCTTGATGAACCAAGCTTGATTCCTAACCAGCCTGCACACAGTGCGAATACATTAGATGAAGACTTAGCTGAAGTTGATACATTATTAGAGAAATTTAAATTAGGTAATTCACAAACCCCTGATTTTGATTTTAATGCACTTAATGATGGCGAGGTCACAGCCGCTGAGGCCGTTTCAGAACCTGTGGTTAACGATGAATTTGTCAATATGGATGATATTGACAGTATTCTCGCTGAAGCTGATATGGTGGATAGCAATCAGCCGAAGAACTCTGCGCCGGATGAATTTGTTAATATGGATGATATTGACAGTATCCTTGCTGAAGCTGAATTAGATGCGACGAATCAAGCGGCAGACGTGCAAGCTAACGAATCTGATCATGCTGCGCAGAATGACGCCGTCGATATGGACGATATAGACAACCTGTTAGCTGAAGCTGGTTTAGATGCGATTGCGCAATCTGAAGCTGAGAATACCGCTAATCAACAAACCGTAGATATGGATGATATCGATAGCTTGTTGACTGAGATGGGCGGTGATAACACACCATCAGCATCGCCAGAGACGACAAGTACAAAAAACAATGGGCTTGATAATGGCCTTGATGTCGATGTTGAAGATATTGATAGTATTTTAGCCAGCGCAGGATTGGCTGAATCAGCGAAGGATGAATTGCCACAGGCTCACGGCCAGACTGTCGATGAAATGTTGGCAGAGCTGGATGGCGCTGAAAATACCACGTCGGCAGTGACACCACCATCTAATGATAATGTACAACTCGACGATATCGAAGCAATGATGGCGGAATACAGCCCGAATGCATTTAGTGAAGCGCCTAGCGAACAGGCTCCGATTGATGTGAAAGCAGCTGAAGCTGAAGAGTTTATTGATATCGACAAATTATTAAATGAAGCGGGGCAACAACCTGCAAATATTGAAAATGAACCTTATGACCAAGTGAAACTTGATGTGGGGCTCGATCAATACAGTAATTCACTATTAGAAAATGATGCGGTTGATATCGATGATGAAACGAATCGTTTAGGCGCTCAATTAGACCTTGCCCGTGCTTATCTTGAAATTGAAGATAAAGACGGCGCTAAATCAATATTAGAGCCCTTAGCGGGTGTTGGCGATGCCGCACAGCAGGCTGAAGTGAATAAATTGTTGAGCCGACTGTAATCGTTAGGCTATCGCACGTAAGCTACTTTCAAGTTGTAACTTGAAACGGTATAATCGACGGATACACGTGTGTTGTAAAACATAATAAATTTATTGTGTAATATTTAGTAAAGCGGTGACGAGAGTCACCGCTTTTTGTTTTAAGACATTAATGAAAGTTTAAAGTTGGAAGAAAAATGCGAATTGCACTTGGTATAGAATATGACGGTAGTAAATATTACGGTTGGCAGCGTCAAAAAGACGTAATTAGTGTACAACAAAAGCTGGAAGAGGCTTTATCTCGTGTTGCTAATCATCCTGTGATCGTACATTGTGCAGGACGTACTGACTCTGGGGTGCATGGTACCGGTCAAGTCATTCATTTCGATACTGATGCAGTACGCCAAGATGTAGCGTGGACATTAGGTGTTAATGCTAATCTACCAGATGATATTGCGGTGCGTTGGTCACAAGAAGTCGATGAAGAGTTCCACGCCCGTTTTAGCGCGACAGCGAGACGCTATCGTTATATTATTTTTAATAATCAATTACGTCCTGCAATTTTAAACTCAGGTGTTAGCCATTACTACGGTGATATCAATGTTGACCTGATGCATAAAGCGGCGCAACAATTGATTGGCGAACATGATTTTACCTCTTTCCGAGCCAAACATTGTCAGGCTAAAAGCCCAATTAAAACGATGCACCACATTAATGTCATACGTCAAAATGCGTACATTATTATTGATGTCAAAGCGAATGCATTCTTACATCATATGGTGAGAAATCTAGCGGGCTCATTAATGGAAGTTGGTAAAGGTAACAAGCCTGTATCTTGGATTGCTGAGTTATTAGCCGGAAAAGATCGCTCTGTTGCTGCTGCAACCAGTAAAGCTGAAGGCTTGTACATGGTTGAAGTTGATTACCCAAGTCAGTTTAACTTACCACGCCCAGCCGTGGGTCCATTGTTCTTACCTGAACAATTTTAACTCTTTGCTTTCATTGTGATAAAGCCTATATTAGTCTAAACCATTAGCTATAATTAAGGTGTGAAATATAGCGTTATAAATGATTCAATTTTATTTCGCTTTCTTTATCTTTATGGGATTTTGCTAGCAAGTTACAAGGGTATGACCAGTTTTATATAAACTTATTGGAAAATCTGTGATTTAATTGTGCTACACGAGAAATGTGGAGTATTGTTAAGTTTGGTAATCATCGACTTAACGCATTAATTTCTGTTAATTGCATCGGGATGCGAATTTCTGTTCCAATTAACAACGCATTTAACTCCATATACTTCAATTAATTAGAATAAATTATAAGTAGGGTTCATGAGCTGGATTGAAAAAATACTACCAAAAAGCAAGAGCGCAACGGCACGTCGTAATATTCCGGAAGGAGTTTGGACTAAATGTGGCTCTTGTGACCAGGTGTTATATCATGCAGAACTCGAGCGTAACTTAGGCGTTTGTCCTAAGTGTGATCATCACATGCGAGTAAATGCTCGTGAACGCTTAAATAAATTACTTGATAAAGAAGGCCGTATTGAAATCGGTGCTGAATTTGAGCCAAGTGATAAATTAAAATTCCGTGATAGCAAAAAATATAAAGACCGTTTAGCGAGTGCACAAAAAGCAACTAACGAAAAAGATGCATTAGTTGTCGAAAAAGGCACAATTAAAGGTATTCCTGTTGCAGTCTGTGCATTTGAATTCTCATTTATGGGGGGGTCAATGGCTACGGTTGTTGGTGCACGTTTTGTTGCAGCAATTAATGTATGTATGGCTGAAGATCGTGCGCTAATCTGCTTCTCGGCAAGTGGCGGCGCGCGTATGCAAGAAGCGTTATTCTCGTTAATGCAAATGGCAAAAACAAGTGCTGCACTGGCTAAACTGTCAAAGAAAGGCTTACCTTATATCTCTGTGATGACTGATCCAACAATGGGCGGTGTATCTGCGAGTCTTGCTATGCTAGGTGATCTTAACTTAGCTGAACCAAAAGCACTGATCGGTTTTGCTGGCCCGCGTGTAATCGAACAAACAGTTCGTGAAAAATTACCTGAAGGTTTCCAGCGTAGTGAGTTCTTGCTAGAAAAAGGCGCAATCGATATGATTGTAGACCGCCGTGAAATGCGTGATAAACTTGCAGGCTTATTAGCGAAGATGATGAACTTGGAAACGTCTGATAACATCGCCACTGAAGCAGCAAGTACTGAAGCTACACCGAGTGTTGTTCCTGCAGCCGATGAAATTAAAACGCCAAGTGAAACTCAAAGCATTAACAAGTAAACACTAGCGAGTAACTATTACCGATGTTGAACAGTATTAATAAAAGCCAGTCTCTTGCAGACTGGCTTTGCTATTTAGAAAGTATTCATCCCGTTAATATTGAAATGGGCTTAGGGCGTATTGGCCGCGTTGCTGCTGATTTAGCACTAACGACATTTGATGCTAAAGTAATTACAGTTGCCGGCACCAATGGTAAAGGTTCTACTTGCGCTTTCTTAGAGCGTATTTTACTTGATGCTGGCTTCAATGTCGGTGTTACTAGCTCTCCACATATTCAAGATTACCGCGAGCGCGTTCGTGTCAACGGTAATATGCTCACCGCACAAGCACACGCTGATTCATTTGCTTTTATAGAAGCAGGCCGTGGTGATACTACATTAACTTATTTTGAATTCACGACATTGTCAGCATTGAAGTTATTTCAAGATGCAGCATTAGATGTCGTGATCCTTGAAGTCGGTTTAGGTGGTCGTTTAGACGCTTCAAACATTGTCTCGGCAGATGTTGCTGTGGTGACGACGATTGATATTGATCATGCAGACTGGTTAGGTACAGATAAAGCCGTTATTGCTCGGGAAAAATCAGGTATTTTCCGTCATGGTAAAAAAGCCATCTGTGGTGTTATTGATCCGCCAGTAACGATTGCGGAATATGCCAATGAAATTGGCGCGGACTTAATCGCGGTTAACCGTGATTACCATTATAGCCAAGCGACGAATAGTTGGGATTGGCAATTAGGCTCCAATACGCAACCTGCTACGGATGCATCCTCACCAGCGTCGGTATTGTCATTTGCTGACTTAGTTATTCCACAGTTACCGTTACAAAATGCCGCGACCGCCATTGCAGCAGTGCAAGCATTAGGCTTAGCTGTTCCGGAACAGGCCATTCGTAGCGGTGTTGCTAACGCAAGATTACCTGGTCGTATGCAGCAGTTGGGGTCTGCACCTCAGCAGTATTTAGATGTCGCACATAATCCGGAATCTGCACGTTATTTGGCAGCGCAGCTTAACCGTTTAAAACAACAAGCCGGATTGCCAGTAAAGGTGATAGCTGTTGTTGGTATGCTAAAAGATAAAGATATTGCCGCAAGTTTAGCCGCATTGACCGCTGTTGTTGACTCTTGGCACCTTGCTCCGTTGCACAGTGAGCGCGCCGCGCCATGCCAGCAAATTGAGCAGGGGTTAGCTGATGCGATGCAGCTGAGTAGTAAAACCCATGATAGCCTTAGGCAGCAGCCTATGAGTCATGATACAATAGCGCAAGCTTGGCAATCGGCAAATCAACGTGCTGATTGTAATGACATTATTATTGGTTTCGGCTCATTCTTTACGGTAGCGGAAATTACCCAACATATAAGTGGTTAAATAAACGTGGCATCGAAATTTCAACATCGCTTGGTCGGTACTATCATTTTAGTGGCGATTGGTATTATCTTTTTACCTGACTTACTTGATGGTCAGAAGATAACTTATCGTGAGAATACGGCGAGTATTCCTTTGCGCCCTGCGCTTGTTGAGCTTGCTGAACCCGTTAACTTTGACTCTTTAGACAATGCTTCATTTGATAACGGGTTAGCTGATGATGAATTATTGGTTGAGCCTGCACCGACTGTTAATTTAACCGCGGCAAATAATACGCAGCAGGTAACATCAAAGCCAATGGCTAAAGCGCCTAAATTGGTACCATTAGTTAAACCTGTCGCGACTGTAAAAGCCATACCACCGGTTGGTAATAGTTGGAATATACGTTTAGGTACATTCAAAAACTCAGTCGCTGTAGATGATTTGGTTAAAAAGATCAGGCAGTCTGGTTTTGATGCCTACCGACTACCACGCTATAAGCAAGCAGGGCAGTTAAACAGGTTGTATGTTGGCCCCAATACCGATAAAGATGAACTAAAAAGTTTATTGCCAAAATTACAAAAAATCACAGGTCTAAAGGGCGTGATTGAAAAATTTGACCCTCGAGACAAGTAATTAAAAAGCCGACATTTATGTCGGCTTTTTTTGTTTATAACTATTATCAATCTGGTATTTTAGTTGTTACAATGGCGCGAATTTCAAAATGAGAAGAGCAAAACATGGCGTGGATTGATTACCTGATAATAGGGATTGTTGGTTTATCTTCAGTAATAAGTTTAGTACGTGGTTTTGTCAAGGAAGCGTTCTCTCTTTGCACTTGGTTCTGTGCTTTCTTTATATCTCGCTTTTATTATCAAGATATTGCTGCTTACTTAGAAAATTTTGATGCGTTTAGTGCTGCATTCAGTGAACAGTTAGTTAAAAATGGCGTGGCGATAGCGTTATTATTTATTTCGACCCTGATTTTAGGGGCTTTGCTAAATTACATACTTGGTCAGCTTGTTGATAAAACTGGCTTGTCAGGTACGGATAGATTACTCGGTGTATGCTTTGGTATTGCCCGAGGAGTATTAGTGGTGTGCGTGATACTGTTATTTTTACAGTTATTCACCAGTTTTCCGGAAACGGCTTGGTGGCAGGGCTCGCCACTAATAGCTGAGTTAAAACCACTCATTAAATGGTTTTTTGAACATCAAGCTTCTGCATGGGACAACATGCAGGGTTTATGACAAGCGAAACGTTATAAATAGCATTTTATCGAAAGCACAGTAAACGAGGATTTAGGTTATGTGTGGAATTGTTGGCATTGTTTCTACAACCCCTGTTAATCAGTCTATCTATGACGCATTAACAGTATTACAGCATCGTGGACAGGATGCTGCAGGGATTGTAACCTTAAGTGATGGAAACTTTAGGCAGCGTAAAGCAAATGGTTTAGTGAGCGATGTATTCGAAGCTAAGCATATGCAACGTTTGAAAGGTAATATTGGTATCGGCCACGTTCGATATCCGACAGCAGGAAGCTCGAGCGCCGCTGAGGCTCAACCTTTCTATGTTAACTCTCCGTTCGGTATTTCCCTTGCTCATAACGGGAATCTAACCAACGCTGCACAATTAAAAGAAGATCAATTTCATAAAGCCCGTCGTCACATTAATACCACGTCTGACTCAGAAGTATTACTTAATGTGATGGCGCATGAATTAGATAAATGCCCTAGTTTACATTTAACTGCAGAGGATATTTTCACTGCTGTTAAAGCGGTACACAAGCAAGCGCTTGGTGCTTACGCTGTGGTATCTTTGATTATTAATCATGGCCTTGTTGCTTTCCGTGATCCTAACGGTATTCGCCCGTTAGTCTTAGGCATGCGTACTGAAGACGGTCATAAAGAGTACATGGTGGCTTCAGAATCCGTTGCACTTGATGCGGTTGGCTTTGAGTTTGTTCGTGATGTTGAACCGGGTGAAGCGGTTTATATTACTGATGAAGGTGAATTATTTAGTGCGCACTGTGCTGAAAATGCACAGCATAACCCCTGTATTTTTGAGTTCGTTTATTTCGCTCGTCCAGATTCGACTATAGACAAGGTATCGGTTTACGAATCACGTCTTGCTATGGGCGAAAAATTAGGTCATAAGATTAAACGTGAATGGGCTGACATTGATATTGATGTTGTGATCCCAATTCCGGAAACATCGTGTGATAGTGCGTTAGAAATCGCTAAAGTATTGGAATTACCATACCGTCAAGGTTTTGTGAAAAACCGTTATATTGGCCGTACGTTTATTATGCCTGGACAAACGTTACGTCGTAAATCTGTGCGTCGTAAACTTAACGCAATTTCGTCAGAATTTGTTGGTAAGAACGTTTTGTTGGTTGATGATTCAATTGTCCGTGGTACCACGTCAGAACAGATCATTGAAATGGCTCGTGAAGCAGGCGCTAAGAATGTTTATTTAGCATCAGCTGCACCAGAAGTGCGTTACCCTAATGTTTACGGTATTGATATGCCGAGCACGGAAGAGCTCATTGCACATGGCCGAAATGTTGATGAAATTGCCACGATGATTGGTGCCGATGCACTTATTTTCCAAGACTTAGATGACTTGATTAGTGCCGTTTCAAAATGCAATCCAGAGATTAAAACGTTTGAAACTTCTGTGTTTAGTGGCGAATATGTGACTGGCGATATTGATGAGGCGTATTTACAACGTCTTAACGATGTGCGTAGTGATGGTGCTAAGACGGATAAAGAAAAAGAAGAAATTGCTAATTTAGAAATTCACAACGAAGGCTAATAAGCTGACTGTGAATTGTATTATGTGATTTTTTCATCATAAATTGATCGTAAAAGGAGCGTCATGCTCCTTTTTTTGATCTTAATTATTGATGTGCGACACGATGATGAATATCGCTATACGTTGTAAATAATGTGGCTTTATTTAGTTAAAAACGCACGTTGCTGCAAATCATACTTACCTTCATTCCATACTAATACACTGCCTTGATCAAACCAATCACCAAGCACAATACGTTTACCTTGTTTGTTAGCAGAAAGGGCGACGTCATGTATGTTAGGTTTATGCGTATGACCGTGGATTAATGTATCGCATTTAAATTCAAGCATTTTATTGATCACTTCTGATTCAGTGACATCCATAATGTTCATGCTTTTTTGTTGGTTGCCGGCTTTGCTCTTACCGCGTATTTTATCGGCAATGGCTTCTCGCACGAAGATTGGCAGTGCAGTAAATAGCTTTTGACGCCATGGAATATTAACCGCAGTTCTAAATGCTTGGTATTTTTCATCGAGGGTACAAAAAGTATCACCGTGGGCAATTAATACATTCTGACCATCGAGATTTATCGCAGTGTAATCACCAAGAATTGTCATGCCAGTTCGTTTAGCAAAGCGTTTGCTTACTAAGAAGTCTCTGTTGCCTTTGACTAAGAAACATTTTACACCGCTTGCAGTTAAAGCTTTAAGTCCATCTTGCACACTGTCATTAAGGGGATTGCTAATATCATCACCAGACCAAAATTCAAATAGATCGCCTAAAATATAGAGTGCGTCAGCTTGGCGTGCCTCGGTAGCAAGAAAATGCAAAAACAACTCGGTAATTTGCGGGCGACGGTCATCAAGGTGTAGATCTGAAATAAATAAAGTAGTCATGTTGGTGTGCTTCCTTGTCGTGAATAAAAAAATACACTACCGAAGCAGTGTATTTATTTTAGTCAACTGAGTGAGCGATTAAGCTTCTTCTACAGTTACTTTAGTAATTACGATATCTTCTAGTGGCACGTCACCGTGGCCACGTTTGTTGCCTGTAGCAACTTTTTTCATTTTCTCAACTACGTCCATGCCTTCAACAACTTCAGCAAACACACAGTAACCCCAACCTTGTGACGTCTTGCTTGAGAAGTCTAGGAAGTTGTTGTCTTTTACGTTGATGAAGAATTGTGAACTTGCTGAATGCGGATCAGAAGTACGTGCCATTGCTAATGTACCTAATTTATTCGACAGACCGTTGTCTGCTTCATTTTCGATACATGCATTTGAACGTTTCTCTTCCATACCTGGAAGCATGCCGCCACCTTGAACCATGAAACCATCGATTACACGGTGAAAGATAGTACCTTCATAGAAACCGCTTTTTGCGTACTCTAGGAAGTTAGCTGCTGTTTTTGGTGCACTTTCAAAGTTAAGTGCGATTTTGATGTCACCGAAATCTGTATGTAGAGTTATCATTTTAATGATCCTTTGGTTAATTAACTGCTAAATTCTATCCTAAAGCCCCGCGATCGAAAAGCCTTAACCTCAACAAGCAAGGTCTGCGACTATAAATATCCTTTCATTTGGCTGATTTATACACTTTTTTAGTTGTTGAGCTAAATTTCGTGGTTTTATGCTGCTGCAAAGCTAGTAATCATTAGTGCGAATGGTAAAATCAGTCAATTAATTGCATTTTACTGTTTGCGCAAGGATCATTATTCGATGCTGAAGATTTACAACACCCTGACTCGCCAAAAAGAACAATTCAAGCCTATTACCGAAGGTGAAATCGGTATGTACGTATGTGGCGTGACTATTTACGATTACTGTCACATTGGTCATGGTCGTACTTTTGTCGCGTTTGATACTGTGGTGCGTTACCTTCGCCATCGCGGTTATGCCGTTAAATTTATTCGTAACATTACTGACGTTGATGACAAGATCATTAAACGTGCTAACGAAAACGGTGAAACTTGCGACCAGTTAACAACGCGTTTTACCAAAGCAATGCATGACGATTTTGATGCGCTGCATATGATCCGCCCAGATATCGAACCGACGGTAACAGGTCACATGCCTGATATTATCGAAATTATTGAAAAGTTAGTTGCTAAAGGTCATGCCTATGTTGCGAGCAGTGGCGATGTATTGTTTGAAGTGAAGACATTTGCTGACTACGGTAAATTAAGTGGTCAAGACTTAGACATGCTACAAGCGGGTGCGCGTGTTGAAGTTGAATCAAACAAACGGAATCCAATGGATTTCGTATTATGGAAAATGGCTAAACCAGGTGAACCTAGTTGGGTATCTCCATGGGGTGAAGGCCGTCCTGGTTGGCACATTGAATGTTCAGCAATGAACAACAAGCTACTGGGTGAAGTGTTTGATATTCACGGCGGTGGTTCAGATTTAATGTTCCCACATCATGAAAATGAAGTGGCACAATCATGCTGTGCACACAACGGTGAGTACGTTAATACGTGGATGCATTCGGGTATGGTACAAATCGACAAAGTTAAAATGTCGAAGTCACTGAACAACTTCTTCACTATCCGTGATGTATTAGAAGAATACGATGGTGAGTCGGTACGTTATTTCCTACTTTCAGGGCATTACCGTAGCCAGTTAAACTACTCTGAAGATAACTTAAAGCAAGCGCGTTCAAGCTTAGAGCGTCTGTATACAGCATTACGTGATGTAACAATTGCTGATGTGGCTGTAGACGGTGTTATACCGGGTTGTGAAGCGTACGTTGAAACATTTAAAGCAGCAATGGATGATGACTTCAATACACCTGAAGCCTTCCCTGTGTTGTTTGAACTAGCAAAAGAAATTAACCGTATTAAAGATACTGATGCAAAACGTGCAGGTGAATTAGCGGCGCAGTTAGTTGCATTTGGTGATGTACTTGGTCTCCTTTCACAAGCACCTGAAGCTTTCTTGCAAGGTGATGCGGGTGAAGATGATGAAGTGGCAGTCATCGAAGCGCTAATTAAACAACGTAATGATGCACGTGCAAGCAAAGATTGGGGCATGGCGGATGACGCGCGTGACAAGTTGAATGCATTGGGTATTGTTTTAGAAGATGGCGCGAACGGTACTAGTTGGCGTCGTAAGTAAAGTTGGCGTCGAAAATTATTTTTAAGCTAGGTCGTCAACAAGAATTAAATTAACTTGAATGCTAATAACTCGAGTTCAATCTCTGCGGTTATTGGCATTTTTTATGAGATAGGGATTTATCATGTTTAAAATTATTTCGGTTATTATAGGTTGTGCGTTAATTTTCTTTGTTATGCAACGTATGGGTGGTAACAAGCAGGCAGCTGAAAATATTGAAGCGGGAAAACTGTTTTTAGCAGCAAACTTAGAAAAAGAAGGCGTTGAAGCAACAGCTTCAGGTTTACAATCTGTGGTACTAACGGAAGGTACTGGTACTGAACACCCAACGGGTCGCTCTAAAGTAACAGTGCATTATCACGGTACATTATTAGACGGCAGCGTGTTTGATAGCTCTGTACAACGTGGCGAGCCGATTACATTTGGTTTGAACCAAGTTATCCCAGGTTGGACTGAAGGTGTGCAGTTGATGGTTGTGGGTGAGAAACGTCGTTTCTTTATTCCAAGCCGCTTAGCGTATGGCAACCGTGGCGCTGGTTCAATCCAAGCCGGTTCAACCCTGATTTTTGAAGTAGAGCTTTTAAGTTTTAAGTAAAAAGTTAAGCTTTAAATAATGCCGGCTTGATAGGCGTATTGGTTGAAGACGCTCTGTACGCCGTAAACCCATCCTTGGGGGCTTGAGGCTGACACCCCTGTCAGCCACAGCAGGCTTGCTTCAACGAATACTCTATGAATTATAGTGGCTTGAATTTAGCTTACAAAAAAGCCGCATGACCTAAAGGTAATGCGGCTTTTTATTATCTATTTTTACTGTAAGCGTAACTTATTGCTTAACGATTACTTCGAGTGGTAATCGCGACAAGAGATCAGCGTATTTTCAATCAAGCTTGCAACTGTCATTGGACCAACGCCACCTGGTACAGGGGTAATGAAAGCAGCGTTTTCTTTTGCTACTTCAAAGCCAACATCACCAACAAGTTTGCCATTTTCTAAACGGTTAATACCCACATCGACAACCATCGCGCCTTTCTTGATCCATTCACCTGGAATAAAGTTAGGGCGACCCACCGCAACCACCACTAAATCAGCACGGCGTACATGTTCTTCTAGATCGATAGTGAAGCGATGACATGTCGTTGTTGTACAACCTGCTAGTAATAATTCAAGCGTCATTGGGCGACCAACAATATTAGACGCGCCAACCACCACAGCATTTAGACCATGAAGGTCAACACCTGTTGATTCAAGTAGCGTAATAATACCTTTTGGTGTACAAGGACGTAATGCAGGAATACGTTGTGATAAACGACCTACGTTGTAAGGGTGGAAACCATCAACGTCTTTATCTGGGCGGATATGTTCTAATACCATCGTTGTATCAATATGGTCTGGTAAAGGCAGTTGCACTAATATTCCGTCAATCGTGGTATCTGCGTTTAACTCATCAATCAACGCTAATAACGCTTCTTGTGAGCTATCTTTTTCAAGATCAAAAGATTTAGAAACGAAGCCTACTTCTTCACAGGCACGACGTTTGCTCCCAACATATACTTGTGATGCCGGATCGGCACCCACTAAAATCACAGCAAGACCCGGGGCGCGTAATCCTTGTGCAGTACGCGTAGCCACTTCTTCAGCAACTTTCTGGCGAACTTGCTGAGAAATATTTTTTCCATTAATGATTTGAGCAGTCATTGAGTTGTTTAATCTCTTGGTTAGAAAGTTGCGCTATTTTCGCACTAAAATGTGACTTTGTCAGCAATTCTTAAAATAAAAAATCATCTAATTAGAGTGACAAAGTGAGGCTATTTAGTTATAAAGATGCTTTGAATTACTTAGGTAGATAACAGTGAAACACCAAGAGCATATCATTTCCGTTTTTGCAGACGTAGCAGCACCCTCAATCCGTTTAATTGACAGCGAAACTGTTAATATCGAAAGTAAAGACGTTGTTATTATGCAGCGTGCGCTGTTAGAGACGAATCCTCAATTTCGTCAGCTTATTCCGTATGTTGTGGTAAAGCAGGGCGATAAGTATTTAGCTTATGAACGTGCCAAATCGGGTGGTGAATCACGTCTACATAACTTATTCAGTATTGGTATTGGTGGTCATGTTGACGCCGTTGACGCTGTGTATGATGACAAAGGTGTATTCCAGTTAACAGATACATTACGCACTGGTATGTATCGTGAATTACACGAAGAGTTAGGCTTAACAGAAGCTGACTTTTTGGGTATGACGACAATTGGTTATTTATCTAAAGATGTAACACCAGTTGATGAAGTGCATTTAGGTATCGTATTGGTGGCTGAAGTACATGCGGACTTGGTTATTACCAGTAAAGAAGATGCATTGAACCTTGCTGGTTTTTTAGCTGCGGATGAACTTGCAAAACTAAACTTGGAATCATGGTCTGAAACGGTTGTTGATCATTTAACTGCATAATTGTTATTTCAGTCGCTTGATTGGAAGTCAGAAAATGTAAAAAGCCATGCTAATCCATCGTATGGCTTTTGTATTAAGGGGAGCTTTGCTCAGGTATTTTGTTCAGATGCTTAGCGCGTGTCGATTAATTTATCTTCTCGATGACGAGGTTTATCTCACCCACCTTTACCCCAAATTTCACAATATCTGTTTTGTTGAATAAACGCTTTTCATCTAATAAGTACATCCAATCATCCAGTGCAACTTCATAATCAGACCCATCTACGTTGATCATGAGTTCATACTGCCAATGTAGCGCGGCCCCTTGGGTTCTGCCTTTAGCAATGCCGATCACATCACTCGCTGTACCTTCATATAAATTAGCTGATTTTTTGGTTATGTTCCAAATACGTGTTGATTTTTCACCATCATCAAAGGTGAACCATTCTTTAATTGTGCCCTGTTCGCCTTGCCATGAAGCGCTCAACTCTACATGAAATCGGCGAGTCATATTACCGTTTCGATTAAACACAATACCATAAGCTATAAGGTCACCATCAAAGAAGCTATCAAATGCGAATACGGGGGTTGTTTGTTGATAATCATCCAGTGTCGGAGAACTACAAGAAGCTATTAAGGGCAGTGCTAATAGCGGCAGGATAGTCAGCGGAAAAGTCACTGATTTTAGGGTTAGCGATTTTATTTTTCCGAGTATCTGGGCGAGATATATCATTGTTTGTATCCTATTAGCTGCGAGCGTAATTCTGGTCGGGATGTATCTGTTGATAACCAAATGGCGAGAAATGATGAGCCAAAAGCGGGGTTATCTAAGCGACCGAGTGTGTTGATAGCGTTACTCTTGTTATTAGATAAATAAAAATGACTGTTTTGCTGTTTATCAACAATGAGTGTGATGACATCACCTTCGTTAACATCCGGCCATATTGTCGCCAGCGCCTTAAGCCATTTCTCTTCATCAGGTAAGTTTAACCCCAGTTCTTGCCACTGTTTTTGCGTTGCTTCAATCAAGTCTTGTTGGGATATATCACGTAGGTAGGTTATTTTTAACGCTTGTGGGTAACGCTTGATATCAAAATCTGCTTGGCCTGAATATAGCTCGGCTTTATATAAAGTCCAAAACAGAAAGCTCATCTCGCCTTCACCATGTTTATACATGTCGTCGAGTAACGGCATGGCTGATAAACGTAAGGGGATAAATAGCTGTAATAATAACGCTATCAGGCATGTCGTTAGGGTCATTCTACTCATGTGTGCTCCTATTCCTGATTCATTCTATTCATGACTAATTCGATGGTCATACGTGATGACTTGGGCTAAATGACTTAGTAGTGGTAACAATACTAGCCACACAAGAGCGTAAGTCACCACGTAGCTTGCTGTCGATATATGTGTTTCTAACGCCCCCGTTTTTAACGCCGCATAATAACTAAGTGGACCCGAAATAAATCCTGTCAGCATGATGTAAAAAGGCCTTAGCGTTGTTATCCAGCGTAAACTGTGATTAAACGTGAGGGCTAATGCACACCAGAGCAATACCAGATAAAATGGAATAATACCGTTATCAACCGCGAGCACGTTGATGGCAACTAAGACTTGATCTACAGTTGCGCCGATTAATGCAAGTAGCATAAATCGCATATCTTGCTGTCGACTTGGACTAAGCAGAAAGTGCATTAACAGAAGCACCAACATCAAATTAACGGCGCTATGCTGATAAAACAGTGCCAGTAGTAATGCTGCTTGATAGATAGCAAAATTGATAACGTTAAAATAGCGATGGATCAAGCTCATTTTAGCTGGTCCTGTTTGTGTCATCGATGGTGTTCAAGCTATTTAACACCTTGTGTAATATTTTATTCAACTCGATATTGATATTAGATGTAGCTAAGAATGATTTCATCTTCATGTTCCTTATTCAGTGGTTTTCTAGCGACAATATGATGGGTGCTAATCACACGTTCAATAAACGCACCTTCACAATAGCCAAAGTAGTAATGCCATAGACGTTTAAATGCATCATCGTAACCAAAGGATTGGATATCGGCCCAGTTTTCATCAAATTTAACGCGCCAATCATTTAAAGTGCGGGCGTAATGCAAGCCTATATCTTCAATGTTATCAATCATCATGTCGGTTGATTTAGCAATATGCTGACTCATCACTGACACAGAAGGGAGGCAACCACCGGGGAAGATGTACTTTTGGATAAAATCAATGTTCTGTCGGTAGCTATCATAACGTTGGTCGGCGATGGTAATGGCTTGAATCAGCATCTTGCCATTAGGTTTGAGTAAGCTATTACATTTCTCAAAAAAGCTCGGCATAAATGCATGGCCAACCGCTTCAATCATTTCAATAGAAACCAATTTATCGTAAGTGCCTTCCAGCAATCGGTAATCTTGTTTAAGCAGGGTGATCTTATCGTCGAGTTTAAGTGATTTTATTCGCGCTTGGGCATAGCTAAATTGTTCTTCTGAAATGGTTGTTGTGGTGACTTTACAGCCATAATTACTCGCTGCATATATTGCTAATGCGCCCCAGCCAGTGCCGATTTCAATCAGAGTGTCTGAAGGTTTTAAATTAAGTTTGTCGCAAATGGTTTTTAATTTTAATATTTGTGCTTGCTCTAAGGTGCTGTACTGCGGTGAGTATATAGCGCATGAGTACATCATTTCAGGGTCTAAAAAGCGGGTATATAAATCATTACCAAGATCATAATGTGCAACAATATTTTTCTTTGAGCCAGCTTGGGTATTGCTGTTTTGATAATGCAAGAATTTATCTTTGATCTTATTAAGCAAGCTGCCATTATTTTCAATGTCATCGAGGGTTCGTTGGCTACGCGCACAAACACGAATAACCGCCGTTAAGTCTGGACTTGACCATTTTTCGGTTAGATAACCTTCAGATGCGCCGACACTGCCACCACGAACAAAGTCAATATATAACGAAGGGTCGTGGACAATCATAGTCCCCTTAAGGCTGGCGTTAGGGTTGCCTAGCTCGATAATATTGCCATGCTCTTCAATTTGCAGGCAAGCATCTTCCATTTTATCTAATGTTGATAACACGAGTGATCGACATTTATTATTAAACCAGCTTAATTTGGTCTTTTCATTCGCACGTTTAGTACTCGATGTTGGTTCTAAATCTAAGTTTTGAGTTGTTGTCATTATTATTCTCCGTGCTTTTGATAAGGGATAAAAGGGATGCGCTTCGCCACTAATTTAAGAGCTTGCCAGTAAATAAGGCATAGCACCTTAATAATACTAAATGGCAATGTGAGCCAGCCCTTACCGAGTGCAATTGTGGTTATTTTTGTTTTGTCTAAACGCATCGCCACATCAAATAGCTTATTGTTTTTTAAATTGGTATTGCTTAAATCAGTACTGTGTGAATCAATGCGATTCAAGCCAATATTATCGATGTTGACTTTTATTTTCTGTCCCGGTGTGGTTAACCGCCAGCGGTATTTCATGTCCAATGTCATGAACGGCGACACATGAAATTCTTTTGGCGTTAGCGCACTCGATTGCATATCAACCAAATAGTAATGACGTTGATTCCATGGGGTATTACTGACTTCCGCCAACATGTATTTACAGTCTCCAGATTGCTCAAAACAATAGTATAAATTGATTGGACTAAAGTAGATCCCCAAGCAGCGACATTGCACTAACATCAACACCCTAGAACCATCCCAATCACCACCCAGTTTGGCTACTTTATTTTCTATACGTTGACGCAGCGTACCTGGATCATTTTTTAGATAATCTTTTTCAAAAAAACGGATCGGATTAAACCAATGTTTGCCCAATAACCAATGCTGATTAATGACACCGTCGAGCTCATCAAGATCTATACCTAACATGGCTATTTGATAGGTAAAGCTGTTTTTCCGTGGGCTAAAGCGACGGTGGGTGACGGATCCTTGGTAAAGACCGCTGTGATGGGGGCTATAACGGGGCCTAGCTGTCATAGCTGAATACCAAAGCGCTGCGCTACTATGACAGCGCTGTTGACGCCGTCTTCATGGAAGCCATGATGCCAGTAAGCACCGGTAAAATGAGTGCGGTTCTGACCACAAATTTCTGTGCGGCGCTGTTGTGCTGCCAGGCTTAGATGGTTAAACACGGGGTGATGATAGACAAATTTCTGAATGATCTTTTGTGGTTCTATCTGCTCGGTTTGATTCAAAGTCACACAGAATGTATGTTTTGATTCAATGCCTTGCAGTATATTCATGTTATAAGTCACACACGATGGTTTGCTGAGCTGCGCTTGTTTATCTGCACTGAGTAAATAATTCCAGCTTGCCCATGAGCGAATATTTCGCGGTAAAATATTAATATCGGTGTGTAGCACCACTTCATTACGGCTATAAGGAATCGCGCCCAAAATAGCGGTTTCTTGTTCTGAAGGGTCGGCGAGTAAGGCGAGTGCTTGATCGGAGTGACAAGCAAACACCACTTCATCAAACAACTGCTCGCTGCCATCTGCCAATTGTATCGTTACATGGGTTGCGGTACGTATGACACGGGCTATATTACTGTTAAGCTGGATCTTGTCTTTGAAGGAAGCAATCAATGGCGTGATATACTCTCGCGAACCACCTGGGATCACATACCATTGTGGTCGGTCTTGGATATTTAACAAGCCATGGTTAAAGAAAAAACGCACAAAAAACTTAAGTTGAAAGTCCTTCATTTCGTTTAAGCTGGTGGACCAAATCGCTGCGCCCATAGGCAAAATATAATTTTGACAAAAGTAATCTGAAAACCCGTTCTCAGTTAAAAAAGCCCCTAATGTGTGCTCATCATCAATATCATCAGCATGATAATGAGCTTTACAGCGTTTATTAAAATTCAATATTTCTGCGATTAACCGCCAAAATTTAAAATTAAACAGATTACGGCGTTGGGAAAATAAACCATTTAAATCACAACCGTTGTATTCCAAATTATTATTCTTGTTGAATACGCTAAAGCTCATTTCAGTGTCTTGTAATGGTACATTGAGCTGCTTGAGTAATTTTAAAAAATACGGGTAGGTTTTGTTATTACAGACGATAAAACCGGTATCAATAGCATAATCTTGGCCATCGTAATGAATGTCTTTGGTTGCGGTATGGCCGCCAATGTAATCATTTTTTTCAAACACAGTGACATCATGCTGCTGATTTAATAAATAAGCGCTGGTGAGTCCAGAGATACCGGTACCGATAATTGCAATATTTTTTTTCATTATTTAACTTCCTTGTGCTGGATATCTGTAGACGCTGATATGTTGATAAAAATGCATTTATGACATTCTCAAGGCTATTTTCTGCCATAACGAAAAAGGGAATAGGCGTATCACTTTCATGATCCAAATAAAATAACGTGGAAAGTTAATTTCAACTTTATTGTTATCCAGCCCTAAAGCGATATAACGAGCGGCCTGTTCAGCGGTGATAATTTGGGGCATCACAAAGGTATTTTTTTGGGTTAATGGTGTATCAACAAATCCAGGATGAATGACGGAAACATGAATGTTGTGCGCTTTTAAATCTATGCTTAATGTTTTTGCTAGATAAGTAAGACCTGCTTTTGAGGCTCCGTAAGCTTCTGCGCGGGGCAGGGGTAAAAAAGCCGCGCTAGAACTGGTTAGCGCTAGCTTGCCGCCTGACTTGATTAATTTTAACCATGCTTGCAGGCAGTAGCCCACAGAGATTAAATTTGTGGTGATGATACGGGCAAATAGATCACCATCAAAATCTTTCGCATCATCAATGTATTCACAATCACCAGCATTGAGGATCATTATATCTAAGGGTGGTAAGTTTAAACTGGCTTGTTTGATGCTTTCTTTACAGGTGACATCACAAATTAAGGGCGTGATGTTGTCATAAGCAGCGCTGAGCTTGTTAAGGCGTTGTAGATTACGACCGCCAGCAAAAACCTGATAACCCTTGTCGGCGTAATGAGTCGCTAACGCTTTACCAATCCCTGACGATGCACCTGTAATTAATACTGATTTCATTATTTAATGCTCCTTATCCAGTAAACCGTTATGCAATATTATTTTTTAAATAACGCACCGCGTGCCCCAAGACTGGCACATGTTCGTACAACATAGCCCCTACATCGAGATAATCGCGATGGTAAATCACTTTATCGTCAAGTGCTTTAAGGTGTGAATGACCTGAAACTGTGATTGCCTTACCACGATTTAATTTCGGGTGTATGTAGGTCATATCCCAATAAATAGCGGCTTCTGTATCATTGAGTACTTGGTGGGTTATATCGAATGTACAACTGGCTAAGTTGGTGTAAAGGTTTTCAAAATAACTGACTAGGTTGGCAATACCTGCAACTTCATGCAAGGGATCTTGAAACTTAATATCATGGTGATAAACTTTTTTCAGCGAGTGTAAGTTTGTTTTATTTAAACGTGTATAGACATCAATAAAGTGACTGAGCCACAGGCTGTTATCTTGTTCCAACGTCGTATCATTTAGTGCGGTATTTATCATGTCAATTCCATCTAATGATTAAGCTATTTGAATAAGGTATGTTAATAATTGTCATGTCTTTAATACGCTTGGAGGTTAAGAAAGGATCATAATTATTTTATGAAAAAGACGATTACTTATGAAAAAGACTGCCTGCTTGAAAATACAGCTTGATGCCAAAAAATGTGCGTAACAAATACTATTTTAGTGAAGAAAATAACAAGATGCATATAAAATGAGTGACAGTTATCAATTGTTTATCAATAAACTGCCATCACTGCTAATAAATAAAGTTACCCAGTGGATTAAGTATTTTAGCCACACCTTCGGTGAATCTCAGTGGACTATCAACAACGGTGTAACACAGGCAACCATGCTTAGTCATAGGGCTGTGAGTATGAGCACTATCAAGCAGAATAAAGTCGCCTTTATTGTACGTCCCCATTTCATCTTCAAAACTGCCTTCAAGTAACAGAGTCAACTCGCTGCCTTTATGTGTATGGTTAGGGATCAGGCCGCCAGCTTGGATATGCAGCAAACTTGTGTGTATGTCCCCTTCATTCAGCTCCAATCGAGAGCGTGTTAACTTGCCGACGCTAAGCTGCTTACCTAAGGCGATATGTTGTAATGCGCGAGGTAACTGGTATTCGGTGTTATTAAAACTGATGGATTGTGGCATTGTTACTGCTATATCAATGCTTTCACTGTCGTCTGTAATAGCGTTAATTAAGCTGTCCATTTCCCAATCGTTAAATAACATATCAGCGGTTAAAGCGCACTCGTCATGCACAGGTGTGTTGAAGGTATTATTTGCATGCTTTGACTCTAACTGTGCGACCTTGTTGCGGCAGGTATCGCATAGCTCAACATGCATCGCGATAGCAGCACTAAACGAGGCTGGTAGCTGACCCGTAACAAAGGTATCGAGTAACTCATGGCTAGGATGATATTTAATCATGAATCTTCTCCGATATACTGTTTTAGCTTAGCGAGTGCTAAACGTAATCTTGATTTGACGGTACCGACTGGAATATCAAGCTGCTTAGCAAGCTGTTCTTGCGAGAGCTCATTGAAGTACACACCTTTAATTACCTGTTGCTGATTGTCGGGTAGTTGCTCCACATGGTCGGACATAGTACGGCTCATCAGATGATCAGGATAGGCTTCTTCATTATTATTCTCATCGCTGTCGAGCATCGGCCAGATATCATCACTGATGGTATCTTCTTTATTAGATTGGATCTTTCTGAGCATATCAAAAGACACATTACGCATTACGGTATAAACCCAAGTACTGGCTTTACCTTTGGTTTCATCGTAGGTGTGGGCTTTTTTCCATACCTTGGTCATTGTTTCTTGCAACAATTCTTTGGCACTGGCTTCATTATTGAATGTTTTAATACCAAAGCGGATTATTTTAGGTGCAAACCATTTGAACAAAGTTGCAAAGGCGACTTTATCTCGGGCATTACCTATTTTGACTAAGCATATGCTTAGGTCTTGTGTGTCGTCATCTTCCATAATGGACTTTCTAGTTACGTAATTGACCTGAGGTGAATTACTTATACTGATAGGATTTATCATCTGGATCCTTCATATAATGTCGCTATGCTGTGTTAAAGATTGATACGTGCTGATTGATTACATCGATCACTTTATTTCAATCACTTTTTATTTCAACAAGTCAGGCAGGCGCATTATGATGTCCATTAATTGTAGTATGCAAGAAGGCTAAGCATTGTTCAAAGCTTTCTGGCGCCATAAAGTTAATTTTATCTTTAATATCTAAAGGTAATAGCTCGATAAAGCGCGCGCAGACCCAAGGTAAATCTTGCTCATTAGCGTGGGGGTAAAGTGCGGCTAAGTGTTGGTGCTCCGCAAAAATTGTGTTTAAGACAGACATTAATTTTTTATTTTCTTTATTATTTTGTGCTGTTTTACTCAGTTCGTATTTGTCTGGCCAATGTTGAAGTGCGTGAAAAGAGCCTCTGAGCAGGCCATCAGCCTCAGATTCGACCGAGGTGATTTCAATTAATTTTTTTGCTTTGATATCGATGCAGAGCAAGTCATCTGTTGATGTATTAAAGTCAATTATCTCGACCCAAGCGGCAATACTGCTTTTAGCGTTGGTATGGCTTATATAAGATGTTGATTGTTTATAAGGTAACAAAGCAAACCCGCCATCTCGATAAGACTCTGTGACTAGGCGAATATATTTGGGTTCAAATATATTTAAGCGCGTTACGCCACCGGGAAGTAACACGATAGGTAAGGGGAAGATTGCTAACATCATAAATGTGTCCTCGAATTAATTTCACACTGGGCAATACGAGGGGGCGGGTGTGATCGATCATTTTAACATGAAGATAATGTGTAAATAATGCATCAATAAAGTGATCGAAGTTATAAATTAGCCGTATTACTATTTATACAATGACTTACCAATAATAACTTACTCGCAATAACCACGTAACTATAAGCAGGTGAACATGAATAAATTAAAGTGGCTCCTTATCGTATTAACCACATTATTAGCAGGCTGCTCGTCTAGCTACACGAACCAATCTTTAGTGGGGCAAACATTGCCTGCTTTTTCTGGGCAAACCTTAGAAAAGCAAGATGTATCTATGCCAGCCTTGTTTGGCAATAAAACCACGCTATTGCTGGTGGGATATAAACAAGATACCCAGTTTGATATCGACCGCTGGTTAATTGGTTTAGACATGACAAGCACATTGGTCGATATTTATGAATTACCTGCTATTCAAGGCATGTTTCCAAAAATGTTTAGTTCAATGATTAATAATGGCATGCGTCGGGGAATACCGAAGGAGCTATGGGGTGGGGTGATTACCTTGTATGACGATGGTGAAAAAATGCAGCAATACACGGGGAACGAAAACCCGAACAACGCCCGTATCATCTTGCTAAACAGTAATAATGAAATTGTTTATTTCTATGATCGTGGCTTTTCTGTTGGGGCGTTAAATAACCTGCGTTCAGTATTGGATAAACTCGAATGAAATTGATTAAACGGCTCAATAACTGAATGAAAACAGTAAACAATCACAGTTTTGCAGTTAAATTCTACATATTGAGGTGTTTATTACATTTGTCGTATAACTAATGAGCAGATTGGATCACAGTATTAAAAAAGTTTGACGGCAACGGAGCAACTCTGTAATATCCTTCCTCGTTGACAGGCACTGTCTTCAACAGTTCGGTGATTAGCGCAGCTTGGTAGCGCACCTGGTTTGGGACCAGGGGGTCAGAGGTTCGAATCCTCTATCACCGACCACGACTCCTTAGCTCAGTTGGATAGAGCAACGGCCTTCTAAGCCGTAGGCCATAGGTTCGAATCCTATAGGGGTCACCATATTATCTACGTAAAGTAGAGAGTTAATTCGTTTACCAAAACGGGTTGATGTAAAAGTTTGTGGCGGTTGTAGCTCAGTTGGTAGAGCCCCGGATTGTGATTCCGGTTGTCGAGGGTTCAATCCCCTTCAGTCGCCCCATATTTGATAACTCACTAAGGTGACGTTATCGACCCTTGTCAGTATTACCTGCTGATAAGTTGTAAGTTAGTGCGGAAGTGGCGGAATTGGTAGACGCGCTAGATTTAGGTTCTAGTATCGCAAGGTGTGAGAGTTCAAGTCTCTCCTTCCGCACCATGTTCGGTGATTAGCGCAGCTTGGTAGCGCACCTGGTTTGGGACCAGGGGGTCAGAGGTTCGAATCCTCTATCACCGACCAATTATTTTTTCCAAGTAATTGGAATTGAAAAAAGCCTGCTCATTGAGCAGGCTTTTTTCGTTATACTGTTTTTTAAAAGTTGCTGAGTTCATTGGTTTAAGTCAGCAGTTCAAATAATACCAGTTGCGTTAAATATGTGATCAATTATTTCGCAGGAAAAATTGACAATAACAAGACGTTAATTGCCGTAACTAGTTATTCTAATTGCAAAATTAACAACGTAGTTAGTGTCGGTTTTAACCAGAAAGAATGATCAGCTATTTATCGTGATTGGTATAAAGCCTATTTATCAAGGATTAAACTATTATGACTGACAATACCCAATTTTTAGAAAAGCTAAACAACGACATCGACACTAAATTACAATTTGTTGATTACGCAGAAACGAAAGTAAACAAGCATCTAGCTAAAAGCGAGCAACCTGAAACAAAACACTTTGCGATCAACATTGCATTGCTAGCGTTAGAAGAAGAGCAAAACACAGCGACTTATTCTGCGTTATTAAAATTGTTAGTTGTACAGTTAGAAATTTACCTAGCACTGCCTGCGACAACGGTTGCTGATGATTTCCGCGCTGAACTAAAAGACACTATCGCGCAAATCAACGCGCTTGTAGCTGAAGTAGAAGCCGCTGCACTGTAATTGTTAATAATGTAGGTTTTATTTTTAACTAATAGTCGTTAATCACTTGAACCTACAATTTATTATCAGATAAAGCATTGATTAACATCGCGTTAATCAATGCTTTTTTTATTCCAACAAAGCAATAAAAATGATTATAACGTTGAGTGCATGGATTAGCTGCCGTTGTCGTTATTTTTATTGTTTATGACTCACTGAATGAATAATAAAAGGCTATCCATGAAAGAAATAATCCTGCCTCAAGGTAACGATTCTGAACTAAAAAAAGAGCTTAAAAAAGACCTGAAACAAGAAGTTAATCATCCGTTCTTATCACTGGTTGTGATGATTATTATTGCGGCATTCGCAACTTATTTTGTGCCTGCAGGCGAGTTCACGCGTATTGTCGTTGATGGTCGCACTGTCATTGACCCTGCATCTTATACCCTGCTAGAAAATAATCCTGCGACTATTTTTAGCTTCTTTGAATCATTTTATAAAGGCTTTAAAGCGGCATCTGGCGTCATGGGCGTAGTATTCTTTGTGGGTGGTGCCTTTGGTGTTATCAAACATATGGGTCTGTTAGACGCCTCAGTGTTCGCATTAACCGATAAGCTAAAAGATAAGGGTCTAGTGGTTATTGCCCCTGTAGTGATGATCGCGATCGCGTTAAACGTCACATTTACGGGTATGCGTGAACTGGATGTGATTTTTATCACCTTGATGATCCCTATCTGTATTCGCCTTGGTTATGATGCCATGACAGCGCTAGGCGTTGTTCTGCTAGCGAGTTGTGCCGGTTTTGCTGCGGCATTAGCCAATCCGTTCTTCACTGGTATTGCCCATAGCATTGCTGAATTACCGTTATATTCAGGTATGTGGTATCGCGCTATCTGTGCGGTATTCATGCTAGTTACGGCGATGGTGTTTGTTCTACGTTATGCCAACAAAGTAAAACAAGACCCAAGCAAGAGCTTATTACATGGTATGAATTACCAAGTGGAAGAATCTGGTGAGATCAAAGCGTTATCATTCAGAGAAAAGCTCGGCGGCATTACCTTTTTAGCGTTATTCGGTTTCATGATCTTCGGTACGTTAAAGATGAGCTTTGGTTTCACTGAGATCGCAGCGACATTTGTGGCGATGGCTATTTTACCGGGTTTAGTAGGCGGTTTATCACCGAATCAAATTTGTGAATCCTGGACTAAAGGTTGTGCGGATGTGATGGTAGCAGTATTGATCATCTTCTTCGCGCGTTCGGTATTAGTGGTCATGGAAGATGCGCAAATTGTTGATACCATCATTCACTTCTTAGCGGGCTTCATTTCACAAAGTAATAAGCTACTGGCTGCGGGTTCAATCTATATTGCCCAAAGTGTGATTAACTTGTTTATCCCATCGGGCAGTGGCCAAGCGGTGATTACTATGCCGATCATTGTGCCATTGGCTGATATCGCTGGTATTACCCGTCAAGTAGCAGCCCTTGCTTCACAACTTGGTGATGGTATTTCAAATTATATCTATCCAACTAATGGCGGTTTGTTAGCGGTATTAGCATTAGCCAAAGTACCTTATACAAAGTGGGTGCAGTTCTTCTTACCCTTGTTCTTGTTCTGGACTGTGTCTATGTTGATCGCGGTTGTTATTGCGCAGTATATTGAGTTAGGGCCTTTTTAGTAAAAACTATTTCCTAGTTTAAAAGGGGTCTGATTTAGATGATGAAAGCCTGCTTTATTCACATTGATGAATTGAGCAGGCTTTTTTAGTTTTAGCCTCTAAGCTACGCGCCTTTATTACGAATGAACGCGGGGATGTTGAGGTATTCATGTTTTACTTGCGGTTTTATTTCTGCAACATTGTTAGGCGTTCTGGCGATATCGTCAGACGTTAGTTGCACTGCAGACTCATGTTCTGAGACAGCTAAACCGGTACCGATAACCAGTACTTCGAAATAACAATCAAGCTGTGCATTTTTAGCAATCCCGCAAATCATTAATGCTTGGTCATCTAGCATGTTATTCACTAGGCCGGTGATCTTATTATATTCAGCTAGGGTGTTCTCTTCCTTACAATTGACTTGTATGATGGCACCTTGCGCTTTGCTGATATCAATATTTTTATACAAGGGATTTTTCAGCGCTTGCTCAACGGCATCTTCAATACCATCTGCGCTATCATTGCGGCCTATGCCTAAAATCGCATCACCTTTTTGGTTCATGATCTTGCCAAAATCATTTAAATCAACATTGATGAAACCTGTGGTGGTTAACATATCAATTAACGCGCTAATGGTATTTTTTAGTGCGGTAATTCAGCTGCACAAAGGAAGCTAAACTTAATAAAATCAATCACTAAACCTAGTGGTATGGGCTGTAAATCGACTTCTTAACTATGCGCTTGCTCAACATGTTCAATGTAAGGCTTGAATAAAGCCGACACATTCACTTTGGCGTTTAATTTCGCTGCCAATAAGTATAACCCTGCTAGCTTACGGTGAATAAAAATGGCGTCAACGGGTGGTGTGTGCCATTGGTCTTGCCTGTTATTTATTGCCATGCCTGCTTGTTTAATGCGATAAGCTAAATCAGTACTAGCAAAATCATATTCACCCTGACATTGCAAAGGTTCTGTTGCGATTATAAATGTGCTTAAAACCTGCTGTAGATAGTCGTTATCGATGTTTTGACCAAAAAATCCTATGTTCTCTGCTGCTTGTTGCATCGCTGGGCGATCGCTTTTACTCGCAGCATAAATTAAAGCAAGGTAGCCTCGGCTAATTGCTGGGGGGATATCTCGGGTGGCACCAAAATCAAGTAAAACAATTTTGTCTTGTTGACATTGGTATAAATAATTAGCGAAGTTAGGATCGGTTTGCATCAGTTTAAAATCAAATAACTCTTTAAAAAACAATCTAATAAGTTGAGTTGCTATATTGTCTCTCTGTTGCTGTGATTGATTAAAAGCTTGGTCTATGGTTCTGCCGTCGACGTAAGTCATTATTAGAATATTCTCAGTACACTGGTCAAGTCGGACTTCAGGAGTGATAAAGTGTGGGTCTTGCTCAAGTAATAAACTATAACGCTGATTAAAGGCGGCTTCTTGCTGGTAATCGGCTTCCACTTTGAGTTGTTTTTTTGCTTCATCAAGTAAGGAATCTAACGAAATTTGTTCTGGCAATAATCCTGATAATTTTAACAGGGTCGCGACATTGTCGACATCAGCATCGATTGATTGACGCACTCCTGGGTATTGTACTTTTACGGCCAGTTTTTCACCATACTCGCCATAGGCTAAATGTACTTGGCCTATGGAAGCTGAGGCGAAGGGTTTTAATTCAAATTGACTAAATTGATCGAGCCAATCTTGTCCCCAGTTATCTGTTAATACTCGCTGAAGCTGTTTATATGGCATTGGGTGTGCGTCAGAGCGTAGCTTACTGAGTAAGATGCTGAGTTCTTTTGGCAATAAATCACCAGCGTCCATCGATAACAACTGCCCGACCTTCATTGCAGCGCCCCGTAATTGGGCGAGTTTATCGGCGAGATTTTCAATATTTCGAGGTGTTAATAGCAGTTTTGATAGTGTTGGTCTTTTTCCTTGAGAAAACTGTTTTGCCCCCTCTAAGGCAACATTACCAGCGACTTGCACTGCTAAACTGCCCAATTTAGAAATTCGAGAAAGCTTAGAGGTCGGTACTCTTTTACCTATATATTTTGCCATTGTCTACTCGCTACCTAAGATGGATGCACACGTATAATTTGTACGTAATAAGTGCTTAGAAAGATCACTGTAATAGCGCCATGATAAGAGAATACTGTTCTGCCTGATGTGTATTCTATAAAGTAACAGGTGGTTTATATACTCACTTGTAATAGCAGGTACATTTGATATTGTTAATGACAATGAAACGATAGAGAACTGTAGTGAGGGTGTTTTGTTAGAAAGTAATACCTACCGTGATGAATTAGAGTCTCTTTTAATGACAGGGTTTGTTCCCGCCGGTTATGCAATAACTAAAAATATAGAACTAGACCCTATCCCTGAAAGCGCTAAATATAAGGCATTAACTTTTTCTTTAGATGACCAAGGTATCATCTATCGCAAAGGTAAGGTGACAGCAGATAGACCAGGTGCTTTTTTAGCTATTTGGCAACGCCCATCAAGTTCTCGTGCAGATAGTCATAAGCCTATCCCTTTTAAACACAAAGAATTGGATTATTTGTTTGTTCAAGTAGAAGCACATTCTAATGTGACAAGTGCCGAAGAATCCATGGGTAAGCCAAAGTCTGGCATGTTTATTTTTCCTGTTGCTGTGTTGGTTAAAAAAGGTATTGTGTCTTCAGAACAAAGTAAAGGAAAAACAGGTTTTCGAGTCTTTCCGCCATGGAGCCAAGACCGAGGGGTGACAGGAACTAAGGTATTTTCAGAATCAGGTAAAAAAACTCAGCGTTGGCAATTACCCTATTTTGTTGAAATTGATGATGGTTTGATTGATCCTAAGAAATTAAATGAAATATTAGGTTAATTTTTTCTTCTGATACTCATTATTCAGGTGTACAAATTAATTAAATCACAACATCTATCGAGTTAAAACTGGGCTACTTAATATAATTAAGACCCCAGTCATTGGATGTCCAACTACTAGGGTCTTACTTAGGGTAGTAGGCTTGATGCATTCAAGCTAGATGTCGAGGCATCCGCTTGTATCATCATCGACAGATGGCTCATTATCCTGTTCAATAGCCACATGATCATCCATTGGGTTGACTACAATAAAGCGGCGTATTCTTTGTGTGAAGCACTTGCTGTTAAAGGACAAACTGATGAGTTAAAACAAAGCTTTTTTACTGATATAAATAGTGTTAATGCCCAACTATTTTATCCGACATATTCATTTACCAAGCAGACCATCAACTCAGCTTTGATAAAACATTAACGCGTTTGGGGTATCAATGTGAGCATCATGTCATTAAGGATGTTGATTTGCTCACCGATATTGATTGCCCGAGCTTTATTCGTTTGCAGACGCAGTCGAGCATTTTATATCATAACGTTAATAGCGTTGCTGCTGTGGTTGATTAAGGTGCTGACTGTAGCTAAAGTCTTGTTGTTATGGGAAGATTATCCCTCTTGCACGACCGTGCAAAGGTATGAACTTGGTATTATAGGAACAGCATGAATAATTTAGATATAGCGGTAACAACACCTGAAAACAAAACTAACTTACCTGTTAAATGGCTGATGACAGTTTTAATTATTGCGATAACTGTTTTAGGCCTTGTTCGTATTGCTGATGAAAAAGCGCATACCATGGTTGATGACTCAATTGTTGCTGCCGGTGCGAGTTTCGCTATTGCCCGTACGCTCGATGCCGTTATATCGGTTGTTAAAAGCACTGAGCTTTCAGTTGGTGTAGCATCGATTGATATTGGAGAAATGCTCAACCCGGTAAGCGACTTGATCAACAAGTTTACCTGGGTGATGACATTAGCTGTCGGCTCATTAGCGTTACAAAAAATTCTGTTGATGATGATGGCGTCTAAATTAGCGAATATCTTATTAATACTCGCGTCTTTTGCATTGCTCATGACTATGTGGATTCGAGGCACTAAGCAATATAGAAAAATAGCGCAGTCAGCATTTAAAGTGATCGTATTAATACGCTTTGCTGTCGTATTATCGCTTGGACTCAATATTATGGTTGATAAGCTGTTTATCGACGAACAAATTCAACGACAATCCAGCCAAATTGAAGGTGTAACGGCATTAGTTAAAGGTGTTCAAGATGGTGATGCGGAATTAGCAGTTAAAGCAGAACAGGGCTTTGTGGATGCAATGAAAGCCAGTTGGGAAAATGCCACAAACAAACTAAAAGTTGAGACAGATAAAGTGGCTTATATGCAACAAAGTATCGAAGATTCCATTATTAGCTTTATGGAACTAATGGCATTGTTTTTACTTAAAACGATCTTATTACCAATAGGCTTTTTGCTTATGCTTAAACAGCTCGTTTTTAGCAAAATAACCTTGTAGACCTATAACATCCTCACTTATAACGGTCGTCATTGATACCGAAATTAATGAATGTTAGCGATATTAAGTGCTATATGTTCTACTAATTTATTCACATACAAGATGGGGTGGTTTTTCCAATTCCCGCGTAATCCCTCCGATTAATATGAATAGATAAAGGCGCCAGTTAGGCGCTTTTTTTGATCTGAATTCTTCCCATTTTCACTTCTTATTTCATGCCTGCTTCAAAATAGGGTGATCTACATCAAGGTTAATTCGCAATAAAAATTAAGGTTTGTATTATTTAATATACTTTAGTGTTTTTTTATATTTTTTAATTTCAAACTAGAGCTTAAATTCTAATTGACAGTAGGGGCATTAATCGGACGTCATTGGGTTACGTGTAACCCTTTGTATTTATAGGTATTTAATTTTAATTTTATTTTGTTAAATACTCTCAACCTAATTGCGTATTCATAATGTGTATTAAAAAATACTGTTTACGGGTGATAAATAATTGCACTTGAAACATATTTCAGATCACAAATTAAGTTTTTATGGTTTGTAAACAAAAAAACATTGGCGCAACATATACCTCAAAAGGGGATGTGTTAATTCTATTGAAAATAAATATAGAACACATCCTGAAATTAATTTTAAGTTTTAAAATCAAGAGGATATATAAAATGATTAAAGTTTTCCTTTGCTGTGCAGCTGGTATGTCAACGTCTATGGTTGTTAATAAAATGCGTAAGGCTGCAGAGGAGTCTGGTGTTGAAGCTGAAATAAATGCTTACTCTATTTCTGCATTTGAGACTGAACTGAAGAAAAATGATGTTTGTTTGGTTGCTCCACAGGTTAAATACAAATTCGCTGAATTCAGCAAGCGCTGTGAAGAAGAAAATGTGGCGTGCGGACAAATTGACATGATGCAATACGGCATGATGAAGGGCAAAGAAATACTACAACAAGCGATTGATTTAAAAGCGAGTTAAATAATTAACATATGCGTAGCAAGATTGCTGCGTATTTTTTTACAGTGATTCAATACATATTTTTATAAATAAGGAAGTTTTTTATGTCACTTATCAATTCGACCATGAATTTTGTCGAGCGTGTTATCGCACCTATTGCAGGTAAGGTCGCGAGTCAAAAGCATATTTGCGCCATTAAAGATGGTTTCATTTCAACAATGCCGTTCTTGATTGTTGGTTCTTTACTGCTGGTATTCGCTAATCCCCCTGGCACGGGTAATTGGTTCTTAGATGGCTGGAATTCAGTTGTACAAGGTATCGGTCGTGACAATATTGTGGGTCCATTCTTTGTCAGTATGGGTATATTCGCGATGTACTCGGCTTATGGTATTGCATACAACTTAGCCGAGACGCTTAACACTAAAGGTGTTAGCCCAATGAACTCTGGCATGTTGTCTATGTTCTCTTTCCTACTTGCTGTTGCGCCAGCTGTTTGGGTTGGTGGTGAATTAGGTAGTGTGATCCCGATGGCTTACTTAGGTGGTGCTGGCGCATTTACTGCTATCATTTGTGGTCTATTAGTACCAACACTGCAAACTTTCCTTGTTGAAAAGAATATTCGTATCAAAATGCCTGAAGCAGTGCCTGAAAAAATATCAGCGTCGTTTGATCTGCTTATCCCTGTTGTTGTGATGATCTTAATTGTACAAATCATCAATGGTGTATTGGGTAACTTTGACCTTAATATTGCAACAGGCATCATGGCATTATTCAAGCCACTTGTTGCAGCGTCTGATACCTTCTTTGCCTTTGCACTTGCTATCTTATTAATTCAATTATTATGGTTCGCTGGTATTCATGGTGCATCTGTTGTTGGTGGCATCATTGGTCCACTATTACTCATCAACTTAGGTGCAAACCAAGAAGCACTGGAAGCAGGTAGAGAATTACCGGCTATCTTTATCAACCCAGTGATGGACTTCTTCGTATTCGTTGGTGGTTCAGGCGGTACATTAGCACTTGTTTGTATGATGGCTCGCTCTAAATCAGCTCACTTACGTACGATTGGTAAAATGTCATTCATCCCTGGTTGTTTCAATATTAACGAACCTGTGACTTTTGGTACGCCAATTGTAATGAACCCAACCTTCTTTATCCCTTGGATCGCAGCGCCATTAGTTAACGCATGTATCGTTTGGGGCGCATTCAAACTAGACCTAGTATCTAAAGTTGTGGCTTTACCACCATGGACAATGCCTGCGCCAATCGGAGCTGTAATGTCGACAAACTCGATGTTCGCTGCCGTTATCGTTGCAACTTGCTTCACCGTGAGTGGTTTAATCTTCTACCCATTCTTCAAAGCATATGAAAAAGAATTACTAGCACAAGAAAAATTTGAAGAAAAGGCTGACGAAAAAGCATTATCACCAGCAACTGCAGGTTAATAACAAGCAGTAAGTATTCACATAGCCATCTCTTACAGTCAAATTAAAGCTAAGAGATGGCTGACTAAAGTCGCAAATTACAATACAAAAATTAAGGTTCGGATGATGGAAATTACAGAAGAGTTTCTGATGACACTTTTATGCCAAGCGGGGGCAGCGCGTTCAGCTGTAATGCAAGCAATGGTTGAAGCAAGACAAGGTGATTTCGACTCCGCAAAAGCATCACTTAAAGCGGCAGATGAAGCATTAGAAGAAGTGCATAAATCACAGACCGAGCTTATCAGTTTCGATGAAGGTGAGGGCAAAGTTAAAATGACGTTGATTTTAACGCATATTCAAGATCACATTATGAATGCCATGTTGTGTAAAGACCTAGCATTCGAAATCATTGAACTGCAAAGACGTATTCAAAACGAGGACTAAATCATGTTAAAAATTACTATTATCGGTGGTGGTTCGAGTTACACTCCTGAAATTATCGAAGGCTTCATTAATCGTCATCACGAACTGCCTGTAACACACATAGATCTATTTGATATCGAAGAAGGCCGTTACAAAGTTGAGACTGTTGGCGCATTAGCGAAACGCATGATTGAAAATGCCGGTGTTGATATTGAATTGAACATTGAGTTTGATCGTCGTAAAGCCTTAACTGGCGCCAATTATGTTTGCTCGCAAATGCGTGTAGGTATGATCCCGGCGCGTGTGCAAGATGAGTTATTGGGTAATAAGTACGGCATGATTGGTCAAGAAACCAATGGTATTGCCGGTTTTGCTAAAGCAATGCGTACTATTCCAGTGACACTGTCTTTGTGTAAAGACATGGAAGAAATCTGTCCTGACGCTTGGTTAATTAACTTCACTAATCCATCGGGTATTATCACTGAAACGGTACTGAAACATACCAACATAAAAGTCATTGGCCTATGCAATGTGCCAGTGTGCACGCAATTTGGTATTGAAGAATTGATGGGCACGAAAGATCTGCAGGTGCAATTTGCGGGTTTGAATCACTTTATCCACGCCTTCCATATTTGGGACCACGGTAAAGATCGTATTGGTGAATTAATCGATAAAGTATGTTCTGGTGAAGAGTTTGCATTGCCTAAAAACTTAGGCGAAGTTACTTGGGTACCTGAGCAATTAAAACACTTAGGCGCATTACCGTGTGGTTATCATCAGTATTATTACAAGCAAGATGACTTAGAGCAAAAAGAAGTTAAGTCAGAAGGTTACGTAACGCGTGGTGAACAGGTTCAAGAAATTGAAACAGCACTATTCAAATTGTACGAAGATGTAAATCTTAATGTTAAACCAGCACAATTAGAAGAGCGTGGCGGCGCGCATTATTCAGAAGCAGCATGCGAACTAATTAATGCTATCCACAATGATAAGCGTACATTAATGCACGTAAATATTCGCAACAACGGTACGATTTCTGAATTACCTAATGATTGTGCCATTGAAGCAACGTCAGTGATCACCTCATGTGGGCCACAACCATTAAACCTACCGCCAATTACTAATCCGGCAATTCGTGGTACGTTACAATTACAAAAAGCATTCGAAGAGCTGGCTGTTGAAGCGGGTGTATTTGGTGATTATGGCGCGGCATTACAAGCATTAACAATCAATCCATTAGTGCGTAAAGGCACGGTAACGAAAGAAATCTTAGATGAGATGATTGAACTTAACGCGAAGTATTTAACTCAGTTTAACAATAAATAGCAGAGTGATTTATGCAACTAATCGTAAACATAGATGATTTAGGTCTGACTGAAAAAGTAAATGAATCTGTTGTCGCCTGCTTTAAAGTCGGTGTTGTGCAATCAACAACGATAATGATGAACCAACCGGCAACCGATCATGCGATTGAATTAATTAAGCAGGGCTTGATACCGAATGTTGGTCTACATGTCACGCTGACCAGCGGCAAACCAGTGTTAGATGCGAGCCTAGTGCCAGATTTAGTCGATAGTGGTGGTTTCTTTTTAAAGCAAGATAAAGTGATTGCAGCTGAAACGCTCAGTTTTGAGCAAGCTTATAGTGAGTTTAAAGCGCAATATGATAAAGCGATCGATGCGGGTATTAATATCACGCATATTGATAGCCATCACTTTGCTGCAGTATTTCCACCTTATAAAAAAGCATTTATTGCTTTTGCCAATGATATTGGTATCCCCGTACGCCGTGTTGATCATGTTACATCGGGGTGTGCAGATTTAACTGTTCCAACAACAGAAAAATTTAGCGCTCGATTCTATGATGAAGGCGTCACATTAGCGCGACTGCAAGCATTGATCCTTGAGTTTAATGCCGAGATCCCAAATGGCACGTTAGAGCTAATGAGTCATACCACATTAGCAGGGGATATGTTATTACCAACCTTATCGAGTTATGTTGATAAGCGTGTTGATGAGTTTAATATTCTCACTTCGCAAGCGCTAAAAGATTGGCTAGAGGTCAATCGAATCGAATGTGTTAGCTTTACTTCTGTTAATTAACAATTGTTAAAATAAGATATCTAAAAAGGTATTTTAAATTATACCCATTACGTCAAATCGATGTAGTGGGTATTTACTGTCGGCCACCTGTAAAGCTGCGTATCCAGCATTCCATCCAAGCATCCAGTAATCCATCCCTATTTACAGTGATAGCGACCTTCTAAGATACGTATCACAAAATGACTAAATGTTTGCAGTACACCTTTAGTGAGACTATAGGCTTAAGCCTATGCTTACCTTACATCCCGCGAGTTGATAAGTTTTTCTTATCAAATGCACAAATTTTCTCGATATGTTTATTACGCTGTACGCGTTAGTGTGAAGATCTTGTTTTGCGCATATCCATTTAAAACCGAGATCTAATAGAGTGAAGCGTCCCTATGGCTGAACAAAAAAGCAATCAGCAACACCGTACATTCGATAATAAAGATGCGAGATTAAAACACAATTTTCCATATAACATGGCAAACACCACGCGAAATGACCAGCTAAGTCATCATACTATGTCAAAGGTAACTACAACGACAAAATCAAAGACTACAGCAACTACAGTGGGCGTAGTTGCGTGTGCTTTAAAGCAGGTTAATGGTGTAAATATTAGCCTTTGCATCGACTCTGTGATTATTGAAGAACCTTTGCAGATTAGTCTTATTTATAATGACACGTTAGGTAAAGAGCAAGAGCGGGTTTATTTAGTCACCATGCGTACACCGGGTGACGATGTTAATTTGGTGACGGGGTTATTATTGGCAGAAGGCATTATCAAGCGTGCTGATGACATTGTCGGCATTAACGAACAATTTGATTTAGATGACATTGACCAAAATAAAACCAACCACAATGAAATACATGTACAGCTATCACCGGGTGTTGTTGTCGATTGGGCATTAATCAATCGAGATACCACCTCATTTTCCAGCTGTGGCGTATGTGGTAAGTCGTCTATAAAGTCTTTAGAACTGCGTAATATTATTGATTTAGATACAAGCGCAGGCTGGCTATCTGATCATATTATTCCCCATTTTAGTGAGCAACTGCGCCAATATCAATCGATGTTTAATCAAACAGGTGGGGTACATGGCTGCGCCTTATTCGATGCTCAAGGCCAACTATTACTGAGTAGTGAAGATGTTGGTCGTCATAATGCCTTAGACAAGTTGCTGGGAAAACTGGCAAGAAGTCCTGAGTTTGATGCCCTGCATAAAATTACATTTTTAAGCGGACGCATCAGTTTCGAATTAATCCAAAAAGTGCTGGTGTCGGGTATTTCTATATTAGTGGCTGTCGGTGCACCATCTAGCTTGGCAATTAACATGGCAAAACGTTTCAATTTGACTTTGATAGGCTTTAGCCGTGATGGTGGATTCAATATCTATCATGGTGCTTTCCGTTTAAACCTGCTTAATGATAATTGATATAGAGGATCACAATGACAATTAAAAAATATGAAGGTTCGGCTGGTGGCTGGGGCGCGCTATTAAGTACGACAAAGCATCTAGTCAAAAGTGAGAATGTATCACGTAATATTCGTAATTTATTAAAAACAAATCAAGATAAAGGCTTTGATTGTCCGGGCTGTGCTTGGGGTGAGTCGAAAGAACAGACGGCGTTTAAATTTTGTGAAAATGGCGCTAAAGCGGTTAACTGGGAAGCGACAAGCAGGCGTGTTACTCCCGATTTTTTTGCTAACCATCGGGTAAGTTGGTTAACACTGCAAAGTGATTATTTTTTAGAATCCCAGGGTCGTCTTAGTCATCCAGTTAAGTATAACCGTGTGACGGATTGTTATGAAGCGGTGAGTTGGCAGCAAGCGTTTACGCTCATCGCGACACATTTAAATGCGCTTGCAAGTCCTCATCAAGCTGAATTCTATACTTCAGGTCGTGCGAGTAATGAAGCGGCATTTTTATATCAACTTTTTGTACGTAAGTTTGGTACGAATAACTTTCCTGACTGCTCGAATATGTGTCATGAAGCCAGTGGTGTCGGGCTAAAGCAAGCCATCGGTATCGGTAAAGGTACCGTAACACTGGAAGATTTCGAGCATGCAGATGCTATTTTTGTGTTTGGTCAAAACCCTGGTACCAACCATCCGCGCATGTTAGATACGTTGCGACAGGCATCCCGTCGCGGGGCAGCTGTCGTTACGTTCAATACACTAAAAGAAAGAGGCTTAGAGCGTTTTACTAACCCACAGTCAGTGAAAGAGATGCTCACTGATGGTTCGACCCAAATTAGCCAATGTTATTTTACCCCCAAATTGGGTGGTGACATGGCCGTTGTACGTGGCATGGTTAAAGCACTTTGCGTCATTGATGATGCTGAGTTAGCGGCTGGGCGGGTATCTTTATTTGATCATGCTTTTATTAACGAACATACCCAAGGTCTGGGTGAGTATTTAAACGCTGTTAAAGCGACAGCATGGCATGAGATTACCGAGCAAGCGGGGTTGTTACAGTCTGAGATAGAACACGCAGCCAACATTTATCGCCAAGCAAAACGGGTAATTATTACCTGGGCGATGGGTATTACACAGCATAAGCACTCAGTAAAAACTATTCAAGAAATCGCCAATTTACAACTCTTATTTGGCCAATTAGGACAACAAGGCGCTGGATTATGTCCCGTGCGCGGGCACAGTAATGTGCAGGGTGACCGCACGATGGGCATTGATGAAAAACCGACGGTGGCGTTTACTCAAAGTATCTCCGATGAATTTGATTTTCAAGCGCCGACAGAGGCGGGGCACAATACCGTTGACGCAATCAAAGCTATGCTTGCTGGCGACAGTAAAGTCTTTATTGGCTTAGGCGGAAACTTTGCTGCAGCAACACCTGATACAGCGTTAACGCAACAAGCGTTATCTAACTGTCATCTGACGGTTAACATCGCCACTAAATTAAACCGTACGCATCTTATCGCGGGTAAAGACTCGCTTATCTTACCCTGTTTAGGACGTACAGATATTGATATGCAAGCGTCAGGGCCGCAAAGTATCACTGTCGAGGATTCGTTTAGCATGGTACATGCTTCTGCTGGTGTGGTCGCCGGAGATATTGGTGAAATGCGCTCTGAACCTGCGATTATTGCCGGTATAGCTGCAGCGACACTGGGTAAGCAACCGATTGATTGGGATTGGGTTATTGAAGACTATGCGCGAATTCGAGATTTAATAGCAAAAAGCATCCCTGGTTTTAGTGATTTTAACACTAAGATCAAGCAACCGGGTGGTTTCTACCTTGGTAATAGCGCAGCGCAGAGACAATGGAACACTGTATCGAAAAAAGCACAATTCATGCGACATGATTTGCCGGTGCATTTATTGCCTGCAAACTTACGAGAACTCAGTAACGATCCGGTGTTTGTATTACAAACCATGCGTTCACATGATCAGTACAATACAACCATTTATGGCTTTGACGATCGCTATCGCGGCATTTCTGGTGAGCGTAGAGTACTTTTTGTTAACGAAAATGATATCGCTGCATTAGGTATGGAGAATGGTCAATTAGTTGATATTGAATCACTGTGGCCTGATGGTATTGAACGTAAAGTGTTTGGTTTTAAACTTGTCGCTTATGACATTCCAGCAGGTAATATTGCGGCTTACTTTCCTGAAACTAACCCGCTGGTATCTATCGATGGTAAAGGGGATTTGAGTCATACGCCAATTTCTAAAGCCATCCCTGTGGTGTTATCCGAGGCAGTCTTACAACCTGAACACATTGAGTTAGCGAATGTTTAATTTATCGGTTGATTGACGAGTTATATAGCCTGCTGTAATAGCAGGTTTTTTGTCTGATATGATTGAGCATTAGATGACTAAACGTTAATCACATGTTACTAATTTTGCGATATGTTATAGATTTATGTACACTCCATATAAATCTATAGAGTATCGTATGAAACACAGTTCTTATTTTAAAAAATCAATGTTGCTTGCTAGCCTAATTAGTTGGGTGTTAGTCACTGTGATGCCAGTGCTTAACGCGAATAATAGTGTTGGTGTATGGGCGACCTTGTGTACTGTCAATGGACTGGAACTGGTTCAAATCGAAAAAGGTAAACCTCAAAGTCATGAGGGAAAACCTTGCCCATTCAGTCACTTTTCTTCGTTTCATGATCTCGCTTTATTAACCACGCCAGTATTAGTGGGTGTTAGCTTTTCAATTCAAGATCACTACTCATTTTTAGCGTATAACATACGTCATCAATGGCAAGTACCTCGCGCACCGCCCGCAGTCCTTTCTTAATTTAAATTATCGTTGTACTCGTTACTCTACTCGTACAGCGTATTCACGTGATTAATATCCAGTTAAGTTTTTGCTTTAGCGGGGGAATTGATGACGAAAAAATTTAGTTAATATGGATGACCTTCGTTAACTCGATAGGGATTTTGTAGAAAGGAAAATACAAAAATGTCGAAAATTATTCAGTCTGGAAATCACGTATCTTCAGATCGCGAGGAGCTTGCGCGCTCAAAATACCATTACTTCTTAACATGGCGTTGGCACTTTTATGCGGGGCTCTTTTTGATCCCGTTTATGTTGATGCTGAGCTTAACGGGTCTGGTCATGTTGTTTGATGATGAAATTGAATTTAGCCGTTACCAATCAGTGTTGGAAGTCGTGCCACAAACCTCGACTGTGGCTGTTTCTGTGCAAATGGATAATGTATTGCTCGCTTATCCCGACGCAAGCATGACGCAGTTTGTGCCAGCTCCTAGCCCTGATTTGGCTAATCGATTTTCCATTACTCTCGATTCTGGTAAGACGATATTTGTGACGGTGAATCAATATAGTGGCGAGATTATAGGTTCGATAGATCGCAGTGATAGTTGGTATCAACTCGCCAATGATATTCACGGTACTTTACTGTTAGGTGATTGGGGGGATTACTTGATTGAAATAGCCGCAAGTTTGGGCGTGATCTTATTAGTGACTGGTATTTATTTGTGGCTGCCTAGAGATAAAGGGAGTAAAGCTGGGTTTTTAAAAATAAGAACGACAAATGGGCCACGTATACTACTTCGAGATCTGCACGCCAATATTGGCGGTTTATTATCCTTTGTCTTGTTATTTTTCTTTATTTCAGGCTTAGCATGGGCAAGTATTTGGGGTGGTAAATTTGTGCAGGCGTGGAGTAGTTTTCCAGCAGAGAAATGGGATAACGTACCTCTATCTACACAAAATCATGCGTCAATGAATCACGGCAGTGAAGAAGAGATGCCATGGAACTTAGAGCAGACACTAATGCCAGAATCACATGACCATGCTGCGATGCTAGCTGCAACAGGCAATGCTGTTTCACATGACAATATGCAACACGGAGCTATGTCATCAGATACGGTACCAGCAGATAGCATGTCAGCAGATAGAGGCGTGGCTAAAGTGGGTATCGATAACATACTCGCGCAAGCTAAAGCGCTCGGGTTTACGCAATTTAAGCTTAACTTGCCACGTAGTGAAACCGGAGTTTACACCTTGGCAGCGAATACCATGAGTGGTGATATCACCGATCCTCGATTGGATAGGACCACGCATATCGATCAGTATTCAGGTCGGGTTTTAGCCGATGTAACGTGGAACGAATATAACCCCATGGCGAAGTTTATGGCAGCTGGTATTGCCCTGCATCAAGGGGATGTCAGTGTATTGAATAAAATAGTGAATGTATTATTTTGTTTGGCCTTTATATTTATCGCCATCTCAGGTGGTGTGATGTGGTGGATACGCCGACCTGTAGGTAAAAAAGTATTGGGCGCGCCGCCAAAGTTTGAACATGACGGTGTTTGGAAAGTGGGGCTGATGACGATCTTAGTTTTATCGCTTATGTTACCGCTGGCTGGTGGTACAATCGCCTTGGTATTGTTTATTGATTGGCTGGTTATTAAGCGTGTAAGTAAATTGCAAGTTGCGTTGAACTAGCGGTATTTTTTGAATGAGCGGTGACAAATTATCCTCGATTCACTGCTCATATTTTGTTATTTAAATGATTACTTTTTAATTAAACGGATGATTATAAATGGTAATTTGAAATATGTTTTTTTATGTATTCATATAGTGGTATACAATGCTTTGTACCCAGATATCCCTGTAAGGAAACATTATGAGCGATAATTTAAACTCCTCAGCAGTGACAGAGCTGCAATCTATTTTCAGCAATCGTGCTAATAATTATGATCAACGTCTTAATGATTTCAAGCAACTTCAAGACGAAGTACTTGCTGAACATTTACCGCGTGTGAAGAAAAGAGAAAGAAACATTTTTCTGGCAAAGGTTGCTGCGAGTGTACTTGTTATTGGCTTTATTGCATTGAAATTTGTGTAGGGGATTCGGATGTATAACCATATAGAAAATTTTGCAGAAGACGCGCTACTACGTAAACCAAACAAAAATTTTTCGGATAATGAATGGTTCAACGCTTATGGCGTTGGTCTTTACTTAATCAGTGATGATTCAAAAAAATCGGTTAAAGCGGTTAACTTTAGAGATAAAAAATTAAAATCATTATTAAATAATCAACCTGATGTAGTAACACTTGATGATGTCAGAAAAATCGCAGCGCGAACAAAAAGTGTGGATGATTTATATGATGTTGTGAATAGGTATGAAGCACCCACAGCGAATAGAGTCTCAAGATCGGTTGCTTTGATTGCAGTGATGGAGCAACTTAAGCAGGAAAATGTGCCCGAAGCACTCAATGCAATAGCGAATCTACCTGTTGATTATAAAGTCGAATCAACAGTATGGGGTCAGGTTATTACATTAGTGGTAGCAGCATTGTCTGGGGATTATAAAGCGGCACAATTTGAAGCGTCAATATTAATTAGCCGACTGCAAAGTGATAATCGACAAGCACATTTGGCCTGTATGTTACCTGCTTTATGCGTTAAATATTTACCAGAAGCACACTGGCCTTGGCAATTTAAAAAAACCACCATTGAGTGGGAAGGCGAGTTATATCATTGCATGCCAATTGTTATTCATAATAAGGAAGCTGAAGGTGGTAATGAGTTTATGAAAATACCTTGGTCAGAAAGAAGAGAAACGACCAAAGTATATGCCTATGATGCTTACGGTAGAAAAGGTCACTCAATGGTTTCTACGACGACAAATGCGATGACGGCAACGGCAAGTGCAGTTGGTTCATTAGCTGCAAATGTGGCCATTCAAAGTGTCGCGGCGATAGCCAGACAGTACAGTAAAGGCCGCTTTAGAGCGTTTAGTCTTAACAGTTATTCGAATACACTTGTGTTGAAAAAAGATGTTAAGGTACCAATTAATTCATGTGGTTACGTTATAACTAAAGATGAAGCTATGTTTGACGAGTGGGCGAAATCAGACAGTAATGTGGATATGAAAGCGATGGATGCTTTCTTAAATTTTGCGGACAATGAAGCTCATCAGCCGAAAAAATCGACTGCAATTGCAGACGTACAAGGACTGATTGCGGCTTTGCAAGCTAAAATGAATAGCTAGTCGTTCTTGCCTCGTATTATCTAGTCATGAATCTAGTCATGAATCTAATCATGAATTTAAGCCTGCTTTTGAAGCAGGCTTTTTTGTTGTTCACTTGTAATAGACAAGGTTTAATGATGAGATAGTCTTATCGTTAATTGTTATGTAAGTGAATAATATGTTTAAAAATATATCTGCAGCACTGGGTTTTGGTGGCGCTAAAGTCGACACTATTCTTGACCATAATGAAGTACTTCAAGGTGGTCTGGTATCAGGGCATGTAAAAGTGATGGGTGGTAGCGTAGATCAAAGCATCGCTGCCATTACCATTTGCTTAATGACGAAAGTGAAACAAGAAATTGATGACAATATTCAGTTTGTAGATCATGTATTAGCGCAATACCACGTATCAGATGCGTTTGATGCCAAGGCGGATGCTGAGTATCGTTTTGATTTTGAGTTTGATTTACATCCGGAAGCGCCGATCACGACGCTGGCTGTCAGTAATAACCAATGCGTTGTGTGGTTAGATACAGAACTTGATATTGATTATGCCATTGATGCTAGCGATAAGGACGTTATTCATGTGCTACCTTTGCCTACTATCGCGGGTATTATTAGTAAACTAATCGAAGATAAAGACTTAAAACTGGTTAAAACTGACATGGAATCAGGCAGTATCTCGATGTCTGGATTTACCAATGAGTCAGGTGCATATCAAGAAATCGAATTTCGTAAAAGCAGTATTTTTAGCCGTGGTGAACTCGAACTTAGCTTTGCAATTAAAGGCGATACTATTTACGGTTTAGCTGAGATAGACCGCGTGTTAAGAGGCGATAGTTATAAAAGTTTTGATATCTCTATCCATGCCTCGGATGCTGAAATAGACGACTTAGTCGATTATTTGATTTAAGACCGACAAGCGTTCGCTGTAATAGATAGTTGTAATAGAAAGTTGTAATAAATCGTTATAATCGCTCGGTGTAGAGATGACTACACCGAGCTTACTTCTCGCCATTATATGTCCCCTGAAAAGACAGTTATCCCCCCTTTATTATTCCCTGCGATTACTTCTAATTACGCGTTAATTTAGCTCTTAACAGTCTGATTATGCCTACTCTCTATGTTATCTAATTGTTTTAATTTAGCCTATTTAATCAATTTTATAATGATTATGGTTGAAACTATTAATTTATTTACCACTAATTTACTCATGCTTAACCTAATTTTAACTTCGGTGTATTATTCTTTTAAAACAGTGGTTTAATCTGTTTTTTGTTAGTGTGTAATGTATTCGTTATTTTATGATAACCGCTTTGATGATTACAACTGGGGTTGATAGTTACAGCTCTAACTATTATAGTTGTAGTTAATTGAACGTTCAATTAACTATTTGTCATGAGCTTTATTCACAAAAAATAAACATGACTAATGACTTGAACTGAACATGGATGTTGACTTTAAACTAAGCATGGATGATGACTTTTTATGGCTAGACCTGAAATGAAAACAGTGAGGCAGCAACAGCTGATTGACGCGACGTTGATCTCGGTTGAACGTCACGGTTTACACCACACCACAATCAACACGATTAGTGGATTAGCGGGATTATCATCTGGCCTTATTAGCCATTATTTTGGTGGTAAACAAGGTCTGATTGAAGCAACACTCAAATATCTACTCGAAGAACTAAAGCAAGCATTATTAAGCCGCATCTTAGGTAAAAACTTATCTCCAGCGGCACGCTTGTCAATGATCGTCGAATCTAATTTTACTGAATTTCAACGTTCGACCGCCGCAACAAAAACCTGGTTAAGTTTCTGGTCACAAGCAGTACATGATCCCGGATTAGCCAGACTGCAAAATATTAATTGCAAACGCTTGTATAGCAACCTGGCCTTTTCATTCAAACAACTCATGCCAGAGGATGCTGCTATTCATAGTGCTAAACAAGCTGCAGCGATGATTGATGGTTTTTGGTTACGTAGTGCATTAAGTCATGATCCTGAACAAGAATTCGAACAAGCCCAAATTTTATGTAAAGCCTTTATCGAGGCGGTGATTGCACCGCACGGAGAAAATCAATGTCGTTAATTACTTATCAAAATTATGTCCACGGACAGTCTATCGCCAATGAAACGGGCGAAACCTTTGAAGTTATCAACCCTGCCACCGGACAGGTGAGTTATTTAGTTGAAGTTGCAGACGCAAGTGTTCAGCAAGCAGCCATTGACAGTGCTAAAGCAGGTTTTGCAACTTGGTCAAATATGACGCCGATGGAACGTAGCCGTATTTTATTAAAAGCAGTGGCTTTATTACGTGAACGTAATGATGAACTGGCTGCTATCGAAGTGCATGACACAGGTAAACCTTGGCAAGAAGCGTCTGTCGTTGATGTTGTGACTGGCGCAGATTCAATCGAATTTTTTGCTGGCCTTGCACCAAGCATTGAAGGTAATCAACAGCAGGTTGGTGATGATTTTTACTATACCCGTCGTGAACCTCTAGGCATCTGCGCTGGTATTGGCGCTTGGAACTACCCGCTACAAATTGCGTGCTGGAAAGCGGCGCCGGCACTGGCTTGCGGTAATGTAATGATCTTCAAACCATCAGAAGAAACGCCACGTGGTGCGATTAAATTAGCAGAAGTATTTACCGATGCAGGTGTACCTCATGGCGTATTTAACGTTGTGCAAGGTGATGGCCGTGTCGGTGCTTGGTTAACGACGCATGAAGAGATTGCCAAAGTATCGTTTACGGGTGAAGTCGGCACAGGCAAGAAAGTAATGGCTGCTGCTGCGGGTTCATTGAAGGAAGTCACCATGGAACTTGGCGGTAAATCACCGTTAATCATCTTTGATGACGCCGATATTGATAACGCGGTATCAGCTGCAATGTTAGCGAACTTCTATACCCAAGGGGAAGTATGCACCAACGGTACGCGTGTATTTGTACAAGAGGCTATTTACCCACGCTTTATCGAGAAGCTGCGTGAACGTACCGAGAACAACATTATCTGTGGCGATCCGATGGATCCAGAGACTAACTTTGGTGCCTTGATTTCAAAAGAGCATCAACAAAAAGTGCTTAACTTTATCGACATTGGTAAAGCAGAAGGCGCTGAACTACTTACCGGTGGTCATGCTTTAAAACCTGACAATGCGCCGAATGGTTATTTTGTTGCGCCGACTATTTTCACTCAGTGCACAGATGAAATGACATTGAGCAAAGAAGAGATCTTTGGTCCAGTGATGTCAGTTCTTACATTCTCAGATGAAGATGAAGTTGTACGTCGTGCTAATGATACGCGCTTAGGCCTAGCGGCGGGTGTGTTCACTCAAGATATTACCCGTGCTCACCGTGTTATTCATCAAATGGAAGCGGGTATCTGTTGGATCAATGCGTATGGCGCATCACCTGCAGAAATGCCTGTTGGCGGTTATAAGATGTCGGGTATTGGCCGCGAGAATGGCAGCGAAACGTTAAAAGCGTATACCCAGATTAAAGCTGTGTATGTTGGTATGCAACCACTTGAAAGCCCATTTTAAGGAAAGGTTATGACTAGATCACAAGGATTGTACGATTATATTATTGTTGGCGCAGGTAGTGCGGGTTGTGTATTAGCGAATCGCTTATCAGCCGATCCAGCCAATAAAGTATTGCTACTCGAAACGGGTGGCAGTGATAAGAGTATCTTTATTCAAATGCCAACTGCGTTATCGATACCGATGAACAGTAATAAATACGCATGGCAGTTTGAAACCCAAGCTGAACCGACGTTAGATAATCGCCGTATGCATTGTCCTCGTGGCAAGGTATTAGGCGGTTCGTCTTCTATTAATGGCATGGTTTACGTACGCGGTCATGCCCGTGATTTTGATGAATGGCAGCAATCCGGTGCGAAAAATTGGGATTATAGCAATTGCTTACCTTATTTTAAGAAAGCCGAAAGCTGGGCATTTGGCGGTGATGAATACCGCGGTGGCAATGGACCACTGGCTGTGAATAACGGTAACAACATGAAAAACCCGTTATATAAAGCCTTTGTTGCTGCCGGTGTTGATGCCGGTTACATGGCAACCAATGATTACAATGGTCAGCAGCAAGAAGGTTTTGGCCCGATGCACATGACCATTAAAAAAGGTGTGCGTTGGTCGACTGCAAATGCGTATTTAAGACCGGCGATGCAACGTAGTAATTTAACGGTGATCACCCATGCTTTGGTACACAAAGTTGTGTTTGAAGGTAAGCAAGCTGTTGGCATCGAGTTTGAACGCAAGGGCAAACTAACGACTTTACATTGTAATAAAGAAGTCATCTTGTCGGCTGGTTCGGTTGGTTCGCCGCATATTCTGCAGTTATCGGGTATCGGTAAAGCAAGCACCTTAGCAGATGCAGGTATTGAACAAATACATGAACTGCCTGGTGTGGGTGAGAATTTACAAGATCATCTTGAGTTTTACTTCCAATTTAAATGCCTTAAACCGATTTCGTTGAATGGTAAATTAGACCCATTAAACAAACTGTTTATTGGTGCGCGTTGGTTCTTTCATAAATCTGGTTTAGGCGCGACCAATCACTTTGAATCTTGTGGTTTTATTCGTTCAAAACCCGGTCTAGAGTGGCCTGATCTGCAGTATCACTTTTTACCAGCAGCAATGCGTTATGACGGTAAAGAAGCGTTTGCCGGTCATGGTTTTCAAGTGCATGTTGGCCATAACAAACCCAAAAGCCGTGGTTTTGTCAAAGTGGTATCAAAAGATGCACACGTGGCACCACATATTCAGTTTAATTATTTATCTGCAGCTGAAGACATTGCAGCGTTTCGAGCGTGTGTACGCTTAACACGTGAAATCATCAATCAACCTGGATTAGACGAATTTCGCGGTGAAGAAATTCAACCCGGTATCGCGGTGCAAACCGATGAAGAGATTGACAGCTTTGTCAGAAGTACCGTTGAAAGTGCTTACCATCCTTCTTGTTCGTGCAAGATGGGTGAAGACGCGCTGGCAGTGGTTGATTCAGACACCAAGGTGCATGGTATTGACGGGCTAAGAGTGGTTGATTCCTCTATTTTTCCTACCATTCCCAATGGTAATTTGAACTCGCCAACGATCATGTTAGCTGAGCGTGCTGCCGACATTATCTTGGGCAATACCATGCTCAAAGCTGATGATACTGTGGTGACTGTGGCGCCGAAATGGCAAAGCACGCAACGGTTACAACAACCAAAACGACAACCTGCTTAAAGCAAGGTTTAGTGTGAGTCGACTTTATGACAATAGGGTTGATAAAAGTACTGCGAATGCGTTGTGAGAATGACGCATTCGCAATCTAGGTATATGACCAGCCTAAGCCGTTCTGGCTAAATGGTCTTTAACGTCATACTCAATTCATCAGGGTTTAAATATCGTCAATCCGATATTTAAGGTTTGAGGGGTAGTGCTATCTAAAACAAGCACTAACTTAAACATTGAGCTGACTATATCGGAGCACAAGAGGGAACAAACTTGTGTTTTATCGTTTTTATAAAAAATATTACATGGAGTTTAAACAATGACGACTTGGCTTACGATAGGTATTTTATTTACCTTTGCTGCAATTGCGTTTGTGATCTACCGTTGGGGTAATGTGAAATGCGTTGGTGTCACACCCGTACGTACATTTACGTTTATCGCAATTCTATTTACCTCAGGTTTAGACGTGGGACTGATCATGTTTCCGCTGACCGAGTTTGCGGGTTATGCAAACCTTGCAGCGAGTCCTGAATACAGCTTTACGAACCCATTAGCGATCGAGTTTGGGTTCTGGGCATTCTTAATTTGGGCATTTTACTTTTTAACGTGTTTCTATTTTTGCGTGATAGAACCAAGAGTGAAGTTCTTTGAGATCCCTGTGATTAAATTCATCAACAACTTTATCATTATCGGGACGTGTGCCTTTACTGCTTACTTGTTATTGACTAATTTACCTTGGTATTTACCTGAAATGGGTGATGGCGAAACGATAGTGGGTAGCTTCTACCTGATTGTGTTCTTAGTGATTGCTGCGGCGGTTTACTCAAGCACGAGCATTCGCTATGTACGTATCCTCAGCTTAGCCAGTACTTGGTTGTTCTTAGGTCTTATCGTTCTAATGTGGGCGGGTGCGTTCCTATCTGAAGGATCAAATGTCAGCGAATTTGCCACGACCTTTGCGCTATTGGGTGATTACTTTGGTAACTTACATCACTTTGTTCTACCAATGAATGATTACCATGAATTTTACTTATTCTGGTGGTTCTCGTGGAGCATTATGATTGGTCAGTTCACATCACGCTTTGTTGGCGGCATGAAGACTTATCAAGTACTGATTGCAATGATGGTATTCCCGTCTATTCCAATCGCAGTATGGTTCTCGGTACTTTACTACTATAGCGTTAATGAAATCGCGACAACGGGTTTCTATAACCTAGCGATGATATTAGTGGGCATCACTTTTGTGATTAACTCGCTGGATTCATTAGTACGACTTTATACTGATAATTTAAACTTAACGGTAGCACGTTTTGGTAAAGTTAAATACATCATAGGTAACGTGGCATTAATGAGTGGCTTAACCTTATTGTTCAAATTGGATTTCTTACAGATTCAATGGGTTGGGGCATTAGCTATCGCGCTTATCTTGGGTTGTTTCGTGTATATTCTAGCGAAAAAATATAAGCAAGTTGCGGCGATTGAGCGTTCACCAAAAGAGAATGAAATCGATTTCGATAAAATTGAGTTAGCTAACTAGTCATATAAATAGTGCTTAATTCTGGAACAAGCAAAATAGCGTTTAGGCGTTATTTTGCTTTTTTTTTATTTGCAGTATGAGTCTGATGTTAATTTCTGTTATGGTGGCGAAAAAACATGTTATAGCAATGCCGAAAATTAAGTGTCCAAAATGATATTACTCCTGCAAACCGCTCAAGAGCCGCCTGTTTGCTTAGGCAAGGCCATCTATGGCATGTCTATTTGCGATAGGTTTGCGATAGCAATAGCATTTTTATGCATCGTTTTTAGAGGCGTTGGTATTAGCTGTTGTTAATTCGGTTATCAATTTAGGCTATATTTATGGAAAAGTACGAAGAATTATTAGTGTCATTGCGCCAAGTGATCAGAGCTATTGATATACATTCTCGCAAGTTGAATAAACAATCTGGTTTAACCGGACCACAGCTCATGGTAATGCAGAATATTGCCATGCTCGATGCGCCACTGGCAAAAGATATAGCTAAAGAAATCGCACTCAGTGCAGCGACGGTGACGACGATTATAGACCGTCTTGAGAGCCGAGAGTTAGTGATCAGAACGCGCAGTAAAACCGATAAACGTAAAGTGCATTTATCATTAAGTGAAGCGGGTATCACTTTGCTTAGCAGTTCACCGAAGCCATTACAGGATCATTTCATAACCCGTTATCAAAACCTTGAAGAATGGGAACAAAGCCAGTTATTATCCGCTGTCGAACGTATTGCCTCGATGATGGATGCAGAAAAATTAGATGCCGCGCCAGTGCTATTAGTTGGTCAAATACAAGCTGAAGAATAACACGACTAGTTGCCTGATATTCATAATATATTAATAATAAACAACGCAGTGTTACCGTGAATATCGTCATAAAATGTTATATGTATTTTTTACGAATGTTTACGGTATTTAGTACTTATTTAGTACTTTAAAAGATTTTAGCCGCAATTTACTGTAGTATTGGTGACACTTCATACAATAATAAGGATATTATTTATATGCGGAAGACTTTCGCTACGACTCTATTTCTCGCTTCTACCTCTCTTTCTACCTTCGCTAATGCAAGTGAATGCGGCACTGTTACTATTGCCGACATGAGCTGGAATTCAGCCACTATTATCGCTAATATTGATCGTTTCATTCTTGAGCATGGTTTTGGCTGTGATGCTGAACTTGTGCCTGGTGATACCATGGCAACGGGTACGGCGATGATTGAAAAAGGTCAGCCGGATATTGCCCCTGAGTTTTGGAGTAATGCAATGAAATCAGCACTCGATAAAGGTGTTGAAGAAGGGCGTATCCGTTATGCGGGGGCAACGTTGACTGATGGCGGTGAAGAAGGTTTTTGGGTTCCTGCCTACATGGTTGAGAAAGATCCTAGCTTAGCGACAATTGCTGGAATAAAAGCTAACGCTAAACTGTTCAAACACCCTGAAGACCCAGAAAAATCAGCCTTTATGATTTGCCCATCGGGTTGGAATTGTCAAATTACCACAACCAACCTATATCACGCATTGAATCTTGCTGATGATGGTTTTGATTTAATTGATCCAGGTTCCGGCGCGGGCTTATCTGGTTCTATTGCTAAAGCCTATGAACGCAAAGAAGCTTGGTTTGGTTATTACTGGGCGCCAACCGCGGTATTGGGTAAATACAATATGGTTAAAGTTGATTTTGGTTCAGGCATCGATGAGAAGCATTTCAAAGAATGTATTACTCAAGACGACTGCTTAGAGCCTAAACCGACGATGTTCCCACCTTCTGCAGTTGATACAGTCGTAACCGAAGAGTTTGCAGCAAGAGCGCCTGAAGCACTGGCTTATCTTAATGCACGTGCATTTAAGAATGCGCAAATGAATGAACTACTTGCTTGGATGGAAGACGAGCAAGCAGATGGTGAATACAGTGTTGAGCATTTCTTAACAAACTATGAAGATACCTGGTCGCAGTGGGTTGATTCAGCGACCGCAAAAAAAATCAAGAAAGCAGTGTCAGAACTATAGCCTTTCATTATATAGCCCGAACGATTCGGGCTTTTTCATCTTAGGAAATACATATTATGTCAGACAGTTCATGGCTTTCGGAAATACCGCAGTTAGACCGCCGCCAATTACTTGATATTAGAAAATCGTTGGATGGTGCTTATCGCAGTTTTTCGCGTGAATACGGTGATAGTATTGAAGCATTTTTTGATCCCTTACTTACTTTTCTTATTTGGTTTGAAAAATTATTACTTGGCAGTCCGTGGTGGCTGGTGATTGGCGCTTTAGCTGTTTTTGCTTATGCCGCTAGTCGTTCTTGGAAATTAACCTTAGGCGTTGTTGTCGCCTTCTTCCTTATCGGTTTCTTTGGCATGTGGGACAACACCATGCGCACCATGAGTATTATTTTGGTCTCGACCTTACTCGCGGTATTAATTGGTATTCCAATTGGGATTTGGATGTCGCGTTCAGACCGTGTGCAGTCAAGCGTTACGCCGATCCTCGATATCATGCAAACCATGCCCGCTTTTGTGTACTTGATCCCCGTGGTTATGTTGCTTGGCATAGGTAAAATTCCTGGTGTTATCGCCGTTATTATTTACGCCGTACCGCCTGTGATCCGTCTTACCAATTTAGGCATACGACTTGTAGACAAAGAAGTATTAGAGGCGGCAACCGCTTATGGAGCTAGCCCGATGCAGCGTTTGTTTGGTGTGCAGTTACCACTGGCAATGCCTAATATCATGGCAGGTATCAACCAGACGATTATGATGGCGCTGGCGATGGTTGTGATTGCGTCGATGATTGGTGTGAAAGGTTTAGGTCAGCCAGTATTGAAGGCGATCACTAACCAATACTTCACGCTGGGTCTATTGAATGGTTTAGCGATTGTTGTTCTTGCTATTATCTTTGACCGTATCTCGCAAAGCTACGCAAAACGTACATTACAAAATTTAGGCGGGCACTAATATGAATTCGCATAACATTAATTCTCCGAGAAAAAGTCAAAGTCCGCTAATTCGCATTAAGAATTTATATAAAATTTTTGGTAAAGATGAAAAAAAGGTACTCGAACAGGTTAAGGCCGGTAAATCAAAAGATGCCATCTTAGCTGAAACAGGGCATACCGTGGGTTTATCTAATATTAATCTGGATGTATACCCAGGCGAGATATTCGTGATAATGGGCTTATCGGGGTCGGGTAAATCAACCTTGATCCGCCACTTTAACCGCCTTATTGAACCGACTGCGGGTGAAATCGAGCTTGCTGGCAGCGATGTAATGCAATTATCGAGCAAAGACCTGCAAGATTTCCGTCGTAATAAGATGTCGATGGTATTTCAACGTTTTGGTTTGATGCCACATCGCACCGTACTAGACAATATTGGTTATGGTCTGCAAGTCCAAGGTGTTAAAAAGGCAGAATGGAAGAAGAGCGCAACGCAGTGGTTAGAAACTGTCGGATTGGATGGTTATGCTAAGCAGTATCCTGGGCAGCTCTCTGGTGGTCAGCAGCAACGTGTGGGTTTAGCCCGCGCTTTGTGTACCGATGCTGACATTCTACTTATGGATGAAGCGTTTTCCGCGTTGGATCCGCTGATCCGTAGTGAAATGCAGGATCAGTTAATACAACTGCAAGAAAAACTGCATAAAACCATTGTCTTTATCACCCATGATCTCGATGAAGCATTAAGATTAGGCGACCGCATTGCTATTTTACGTGATGGCATATTAGTGCAACAAGGTACGCCGGTTGATATCCTACTGAACCCTGTTGATGACTATGTTGAAGCCTTTGTTAAGGACGTGAATCGCGCGCGTGCCTTGACGGTCGAAACGGTGATGCAGCCACAAATCTGCCGTATCTCGGCGGAAACAATCGGTGAAGCTGTTTTACAAATGCGTAAATCAAAACAGGATTTCGGTTATGTTGTTAACGAAGACGGTTATCAAGGCGTGCTTACTCAAGATACTTTAGACGGCGTTGATAAGAATGATTACAGCAATGTGCTTGATGCGTCGTTATTAGAAGCTGTACCTGCAGTGCAAAGCGATGCGTTAATCGAATCTGTTATTCCTGAGATGCTGGATAACAATGTACCACTTCCAGTATTAAATGAAGAGGGTGAAGTGGAAGGGCATTTATGCCGTTCTGCACTTGCTGAAGTATTAAGTGACCAGCCTGGTACTGAAGAGAAGAAGTCTAGTGTGGGAGAAACTAAGCTAAGTACGGAAGAGAGTAAACTTACTCACGCTTAGTATGATGTCGTAACAAGGCGTTTACTTGGTTCATAAGATAAAGTGCCCATTACAGCTAGTCGGAGGTAATGGGCATTTTGCATTTTAATTAATAAAGCATTATTTACAGTTAACAAAAAACTATCAGATAGCTAACAATAAATGATCAGGATCAATGAGCTTGCGTATACTTTATCGAATGAGAAAGATGTTAGTGGGTAATTGACCAAAGTCATTCGCTCACCTTAACTGACTATTTATGATGCGCCCTAATGGACTGCAACTTATGCCTATGAGTTGTAAATTAGGGGACGATTATTGTGGTTAGCTTTAACTATTTAGTACATAACAAAAATAAATTCCAGCAAGGAGCCTTAGTTGTGCTCACTACGTTATTGTTGCTGGCTACTTTTTTTATTCCACCAAGTTATGCGTTATTTGTTAGTCCTCCTAAAGATCCCATGCCGTTTATTCAGGCGCAATTCCCCGACGCGACAGCTATTTCAGAAAAGACCCCAACTAAAGTCGGCGGTTACCCTATTTGGACAGTGCGTAAAAATGATGACGTTTTAGGTTACGCATTTGAAACCAACGATATCGCTAAGATCCCAGCTTATTCTGGTGAACCGGTCAATATGCTGGTGGCTATCGATCCCCAAGGTGCTTACCTCACGGCTAAAGTCTTAGAGCATCATGAGCCGATTATTCTTGCTGGTATTCCTGAAAGTAAGTTATGGGCTTTCACCGATCAATATGCCGGTTTATCGGTGCGCGATAGATTAAAGGTCGGTGGTAATAAGAATGAAGGCTACGTTGCCATTGATGGTCTTTCCGGTGCAACCGTTACCGTGATGGTGATGAATGTTGGCATTACCAAGGCAGCTAAAAAAGTTGCGCAAGCATTGGCTATTATCGAAAAATCCAATGGCATCATTCAGCCCATCTCAACCATTAAAACAGAAGTATTCAGCGATGCTAATTGGACTCAACTTACTGGCGATGGCTCTATTCGTAAGTTATACCTGGATCGTAACGCGGTTGATGACAGTTTTGTCGGGACTGCAGCAGAGCATGTAGACGAAGCCAATGCCGATGAAAAACAAAACATGTTTGCTGAAATTTATTACACCCTTATCGATATTCCCACCATAGGTAAAAATCTATTTAGCGCTGCAGACTACCAATGGTTAACCAAGCCACTGCAACCGGGTGAACACTTAATCGGTGTATTCGGTAATGGCTATTCTTTTAAAGGCTCGGGTTATGTGCGTGGCGGTATTTTTGACCGGATCCAAATCCATCAGCAAGATAATGCTATTTCGTTTCGAGATTTACAACACGAACGAGTGACCGATATATTTATTGCTGGCGCGCCACAATTCCAAGAAATGTCGGTATTTAAAATTGAGGCGCATCACGAGTTTGATCCTGGTGCAGAGTGGGCGTTTGAGTTGTTAGTGCGTCGCCAAACTGGACCCGTCGATAGCTTATTTAACAGCTTTAAAGGCCAGTATGACATGTTGGACAAATACGTTGATACGCCGCCAGCAATTATGCCCGAACCTGAATTAAGCCTAACCCAGCAAGTATGGCAAGACAAAAATGTTGAGGTAGTGGTGCTGATTACTTTACTCATCGTATTACTACTGATCTTGTTCTTCCAAGATGTGTTGGTCCGACACCCTAAATTTATGCACAACTTACGTCATGGTTTTCTGGTCGTTACGGTTGTACTTATTGGTTGGTCATGGGGCGGTCAGCTATCCATTGTCAATGTGTTCACTTTTTTACAAGCCTTGATGCATGACTTTTCATGGGATTTATTTTTACTCGATCCGATCATATTTATTCTGTGGTGCGCCGCAGCTGTCACCATGTTGCTGTGGGGACGGGCGGTTTATTGTGGTTGGTTATGCCCGTTTGGTGCTTTGCAAGAATTGGTGAATGTGTTTGGTCGGTTTATTAAATTACCACAACTGGAACTACCTTATGCCGTGCATGAGCGTTTGTGGGCAATCAAATATCTTATTTTATTAGCGCTGTTTGGTATCTCGTTGGATTCATTGGCGATGGCAGAACAGTTTGCGGAAATCGAACCGTTTAAAACAACTTTCTTATTAAAATTTGATCGGGAATGGCCATTCATTGCTTGGGCAAGTCTGATGATCTTAACTAGCTTGGTTAACCGCAAAACATTTTGTCGTTATTTATGTCCGTTAGGCGCGGCCTTGTCTGTGCCCAGTAAACTGAGTTTATTCCAGTGGTTAAAACGCCGTTCGGAATGCGGTCAACCTTGTAAAACATGCGCCAAAGAGTGTGAGATCCAAGCCATACAACCCAACGGCGAGATCAACATGCGTGAGTGTCATTATTGCCTTGATTGTCAGGTGACATATTTCAATGACGAAAAATGCCCACCATTGAAAAAATTGGCAAGAAAGCAACGAAAAATCACTGATGAACAAATCATTGCCATTACCAATACGGATTAAAGAGCAGCGAATACCGAATAAAATAAAAAACGCACCTAGTCGAATCAAAATAAAACAATTTTAATATCACGGAGAGTCTTATGATTGATAATAAAAATAACGACAATATTGAAGTGTCAGCAGAAACAACCTTAGAAAATGCCGATCGCCGTAGTCTATTTAGCAAAACAGCTATGTTAGGCGCTGGCGCGGTATTAGCGCCGATGTCTGCAGCTATGTTCTCGTCAGTGGCACAAGCCAAGCGTGTTGAATATGCCAATAGCCCAGTTGTACACCCTGGCGAATTGGATGAGTATTATGGCTTCTGGAGTGGCGGTCATTCAGGCGAAGTTCGCATCATGGGTTTACCTTCTATGCGTGAATTAATGCGTATACCTGTGTTTAATATTGATAGTGCAACAGGTTGGGGCTTAACAGACGAAAGTAAACGTATTAAAGGTGAGAGTGCGCATATCTTGGCGGGTGATTCACACCATCCTCACATGAGTATGACTGACGGCCGTTATAACGGTAAATACGTGTTCATCAATGATAAAGCCAATTCACGTGTTGCTCGTATTCGCTGTGATGTGATGAAAACAGATAAAATGCTAACAGTGCCAAACGTACAAGCCGTGCATGGTCTACGCGTACAAAAAGTACCGTACACTAAATACGTGATCTGTAATGGCGAGTTTGAAATTCCGATGAACAATGATGGTAAAGCATCAATGGAAGATGTAAGCACTTATCGTTCGCTGTTCAATGTGATTAATGCCGACACCATGGAAATGGCATTCCAGGTCATGGTTGACGGTAATCTAGATAATACCGACGCCGATTATGACGGTAAGTATTTCGCATCGACTTGTTACAACTCAGAAATGGGCATGAGCTTAGGCGAAATGATTGCGTCTGAGCGTGACCATGTCGTGGTATTCAGCCTCGCACGTTGTGAAGCGGCGCTCAAGGCCGGTAAATTCAAAACTTATAATGGTAATGGCGTACCTGTACTTGATGGTCGTAAAGGTTCTGATCTTACCCGTTATATTCCAGTACCAAAATCACCACACGGGATGAACACCTCGCCAAGTGGTAAATATTTTGTCGCCAATGGTAAGTTATCGCCAACAGTGTCGATTATTGCAATTGATAAACTCGATGCCTTGTTCGATGACAAGATCAAACCTCGCGATACCATAGTGGCAGAACCTGAACTGGGTTTAGGTCCACTGCATACTGCGTTTGATAACCGTGGTTTTGCTTATACAACCTTATTCCTTGATAGCCAAATTGTGAAATGGGATGTTGAAGAAGCGATCCGTGCGCATAACGGCGAAAAAGTAAATTACATTAAACAAAAACTCGATGTGCATTATCAACCTGGACATAACCATACATCACAAGGTGAGACCCGTGATGCTGATGGCAAGTGGCTAGTTTCTTTATGTAAATTCTCGAAAGACCGTTTCTTACCTGTGGGTCCTTTACGTCCTGAAAATGATCAGTTAATTGATATTTCTGGTGATGAAATGAAACTGGTACACGATGGTCCAACATTTGCTGAACCACATGATTGTATGATCGTGCACCGTAGTAAAGTGAAACCACAGAAATTGTGGACGCGTGATGATCCTATGTTCGCCGACACATTAGCAATAGCGAAAGCGGACGGTGTCAATACCATGATTGACAACAAAGTTATTCGTGATGGTAACAAGGTGCGTGTGTACATGACCTCTGTTGCCCCTGTGTATGGCATGAATGAGTTTAGGGTTAAATTAGGTGATGAGGTCACGGTTATCGTCACTAACTTAGATATGGTTGAAGACGTTACTCATGGTTTCTGCATGACCAATCACGGCGTGCAAATGGAAATCGGCCCACAAGCGACTGCTTCAATCACCTTTATCGCCAATAAACCGGGCGTGCAATGGTATTACTGTAACTGGTTCTGTCATGCGTTACACATGGAAATGCGTGGTCGTATGCTAGTTGAGGCGTAAAGCTTAGCAATACTGAACTGAATAAAATAACGGGGAGTAGCACTTTAGTTGCTTCTTGTTATTGTACTTTTATGATTGAAAAGAGAGTGTTAATGGCTAAATATGCATTTACCGTATTAACGTGGTTCATATTATCGATCTGTTTGCCGTTTACTGCTCTGGCGAAAAACATTCACGTTACGCCTGATGACGATCTCCAAGCTTCATTAAACCGTGCTGATGATGGTGATGTTGTCATTATTGCAGCGGGCGAATACATAGGTAATTTCATCGTTAATCAAAGCATTACTGTTATTGGTGAAGTAGAGAATGTGACTGATGAAAATCGCGCTGTCATTAATGCTAATGGTAGCGGTCATGGTCTTGAGTTACGTAATTCAAATATCACCATTGAAAACCTGAGTATTAAGAATTGGGGCAGTGATTTAACAGAACAGGATTCGGGTATTTATACCGATAAGAAATCCACTAACATCACAGTGCAAAATAACATATTAACAGGCAGCGGTTTCGGTATCTGGATCCAACGTAGCCAAGATGTACTCATTAAGAATAATCAAGTAACAGGTAATGCCGCATTACGCACCTCAGACCGTGGTAATGGTATTCAGCTTTCGATGGTAAAAAAAGCCTTAGTAGAAGGGAATACGGTAAGCGAAACACGTGATGGTCTGTATATTATTTCCAGCCAAGAAAATGAACTTAGAAACAATACCCTGCATGATTTGCGTTTTGGCATCCACTATATGTATTCACATAATAACAAGGTAGTGAATAACTTTTCATATAACGCCCGAGTGGGTTATGCCTTAATGAGCTCGCGTAAATTAACCGTATCAGGTAACCGCAGTTTGAATACCGAAGACTATGGTTTTTTACTCAACTTCATTACTTTTTCAGAGATCTCAAACAATCACATAAAAGACGTTTGGACCAAGCCTGAAAACAAGGTATTAGGACGTGATGGTAAAGGGCTATTCATCTACAACTCAGGTTACAACACCATAAAATACAATAGCGTAGATACCGCAGAGATCGGTATTCATTTAACCGCAGGTTCTGAGCATTCAAAAGTATACGGTAACAATTTTATTAATAACCCAATTCAAGTGAAATACGTATCCAACAAACGCCAAGAATGGAGCCTTGATGGCATAGGTAATTACTGGAGCAACTACCTAGGTTGGGACCTCGATGGTGACGGTAAGGGTGATACTGCGTTTGAGCCCAATGATGGTATTGATAAGATGGTATGGGAATACCCTGAAGCGAAAGTCTTGCTTGATAGCCCTGCAGTATTGTTATTACGTTGGGTACAAAATCAATTTCCAATATTAAAACCCGGCGGTGTACAAGACAGCCATCCATTAATGACCCCGAGCAGTATTCACAATACGTCCACAAAAAATAGCGAGGCAACAGACTCATTATGACCTCTTCAATTGTAACGATGACTAATGTCAGCAAGCATTTCCAGCGATTAAAAGCGTTAAACAATATCTCATTAGAACTTGCTGAAGGTGAAGTTTTGGGGCTGTTTGGTCACAACGGTGCTGGTAAAACTACCATGATGAAAATTATCTTAGGGATTGAAAAAACCAGTAGTGGTGACGTCAGTATTTTTGGCCGTGATCCGCAATCGAAACAAGCATGGCAAGACCGTCGCCATATTGGTTACTTACCTGAGAATGTAAGCTTTTATGATCACTTAACTGGCGTGGAAGTATTACGTTACTTTGCCAAGTTAAAGTCAGTGCCACGTACTCAAGTAGCTGAATTATTAGAATTAGTGGGTTTAACTCACGCGATGCAACGTCAGGTTAAAACGTACTCCAAAGGTATGCGCCAACGATTAGGACTTGCTCAAGCGTTTCTTGGCGAGCCGAAATTGTTGTTATTAGATGAACCAACCGTAGGTTTAGACCCAACTGCGACGCAAGAATTCTATCACTCTGTCGATGGTTTAAAAAAGCGTGGTGCCAGCATTATTTTATGCTCGCATGTATTACCTGGCGTTGAGCAACATATTGAACGGGCGATGATTTTATCGGGTGGACAAGCTATTGCGATAGGTAGCTTGGCGCAATTACGTGAACAAGCCAACTTACCTGTGATGATTCAGACACAAGGTATCAATGCGCAATTAAGCGATGATCCGTTATTAGCTACTTTCATCAAAGGTGATGGCTGTTTACATGTACAGGAACATGAAAAAATGAGGGTGCTAAAACAGGTCATGGAATATGACGGGCTGACTGATGTTAGTGTGGAATCAGCCAGCTTAGAGCAGTTGTATCAGTATTATTTATCTCACGCCGCTGTAATCAAAGGTAAGTTGAGTGCTAGCTGCATTCAAGGTTTGTCTAATGATGCTAATGTAACGACGGCAGCAAGGACGATAAAAAGGAATGAAGGAGTTGCATCATGAATGCTATTTTAGCGGTTGCCGGTAAAGAGTTTCAAGATGGCTTAAGAAACCGTTGGTTTGTATCTATTACGGTCGTGTTCTCGATCTTATCATTAGGCTTGAGTTATTACGGCGCCGCTGCATCTGGCGGGGAGGGGAACGCTTCATTGTCTTCAATCATTGCCAGTTTGTCTAGCCTTGCCGTATTTTTGATTCCGCTGATTGCCTTGTTATTGAGTTACGATAGCTTTGTCGGCGAGCAGGAAGCCGGTACCTTGTTGTTGTTATTGACGTATCCGCTCAGTAAAGGGCAATTACTGTTGGGTAAGTTTGTCGGTCAAGGCGCGATTATTACCTTAGCGACGGTGCTGGGTTTTGGTAGTGCTGCAGTCATGATAGGTTTGCAATCTGGATTTGAGGGCGTGTTTGCAGCCTTTGGTTTATTCATTGTCACTGCCACCTTATTGGGACTGGTATTTATTAGTGTGGCTTACGTGATCAGCATTGCCGTGAATGAAAAATCAAAAGCCGCGGGTATTGCTTTACTGGTGTGGTTTTTCTTTGTCTTGGTATTTGATTTAGCACTATTGGCGGCATTAGTGGGGGTCGATGATGGTTTGACTCAACAAGGGCTAGTCAATGTGATGATGTTTAATCCTGCCGATGTGTTTCGTTTGATTAACCTTGCTGCCCTAGATAGCGGTGATGTCAATGGCGTGATTGCTGTGGCGATTAACTCGAGTCAATCTATCTCGGTATTAATGACTATCATGCTGGCATGGATATTAGTGCCTTTGACTGTGGCGAGAGTTGTGTTTGCCAATAAAAAGCTGTAGCTATCATCAAGCCTATTTATAACGAAATAGCATTAAATTTTATAACGAAATAGCATTAAATTAGTGAAGGAATATTTATGTTTAACTCAAAATTAAAAACCTTGTCTCTTGGTGTTTTTTTAGCATTTGCTGTCGGCTGTAGCGAACAAACAGAGCAGCAGGTAATGGTGCAGCAAGCGGTGAAGATTGAACAAGCGGATAGCTGTCATTTATGTGGTATGACAATCAGCAATTTCCCTGGGCCTAAAGGTGAAAGCTATACCGCAAACCAAGGCAATATTAATAAATTTTGCTCTACGCGAGATCTGTTTGGTTTTATTCTACAGCCTGAAAACAAGCGCCAAGTGCGAGAAGTCTATGTGCATGACATGAGTAAAACACCTTGGGGTCAACCAAACGATGAGCATTTCATTGATGCTAAGCTGGCTTGGTTTGTTATAGGTTCAAGCAAAACTGGTGCAATGGGGCAGACGTTAGGTAGTTTTAGTGATAAATCAGATGCGGAAACGTTTGTGCAGGAGTTCGGTGGTCAACTGTATAAATTTGATGACATTACACTTGCAGATCTTTAATTGAATAGGGGGCAGGAATAGTAAAACACACAAACAGTTCCGTTGTTATGTGTGTTTTCGGTGTGTATGGCTACACACTATACGTCGTTATAAGACGCTATTAATAAACGTTAAACAACAACGTATTGTTTTGCTTGTCTTGCTTCAACGATATATCTTCTTTTTAACTTTTTAGCCATGTCTGGAGTTAGATCAGAATGCAGTAATTCTAATGTACTCTGGCCTTTACTTTTCAGGTAAGCTGCAACTAATGGACGGCTTGGGTCTGCGTGACCTTTAGCCCACTCGTAGCTTTTAATTGCGTTTGCTGGTGGTGTTTTCTTTGCTGCGATATAAACACTGCCATCAGGAAAAGATACGCGGTAAATATTGATCATTTTTGTCTCACTTTATTCTTCGTCATCAAAATACTAAATTTTATCGCCATAGTATGACAGCTTTTAGCGTGTTAAACATAATTACTTGGTTTTAGCCTTGACCCAAGGGGTTAATTGGCTACTCATTTAATACCATAGATATCAATGTTGATGGATTAAATGCTGATGCTTTAAGCAATTAGCTCGATTGTATAGGCCTAATCTTGATTATGCCGGTAAGCCCCTTTAAATTTAGTACATTAGTTGTTAATTTAAACGAGTGAGTGTTAATAACTTAGATTTAAATAATAAATACGTAATTTCAAAGGTTTATAGATTATGGATCAAGCAATTAAATATACCACGATCGCGGCATGGAGTTTATCTATTGCGAACGCGTTAGATGCAAGCGGGTTTAATTCTAATGAGGTGTTTAAAAATGCGGGTATCTCATTAACGGATATACAGAATGCCCCTAATTCCTTACTTGATATAAAACAGATGACGGCACTGTGGAAAGAAGTCGCGTTGATCACGCAGAAGCCACACTTTGGTCTGATTGTCGGTCAATATTCAAATATCAAGAAAAATCATATTTATAATCACCTGATCAAAAAGTCGGACTCTCTGCTGCAAGTCCTTGAAGGTCTGCCGAGTTATTACGGTAAGTTAAGTAATTCAGTTTGTCTTACCTTAAACAATACCCCACATTTATTGGGCGTTACGATCTCACCATTGGAAGGTGTTGAAATCAGTGATATGTCTATTGATGCATTTTACTCTTCTTTTGTCAGTATCATTAATGACTTGGTTGATTCTGATTCGTTTATACATCATGTTGATTTGGTGCGTAATAAGCCTAAAAATAAGCGCCCTTGGTCAGACAGTTTTAACTGTGAGACTAAGTTTGCTCAAGAAGTTAATTGTCTGTGGTTGAATAAATCGGTGTTAACGCAGTTCTCAGTTAAAAATCTCATGCTTGAAAAGAAAATGGCAAGCAGTTTTGATTTAGATAAAATGTCATTAACTGAAAAGATTGAGCGCTTGATACACAGTTCAATTGCTAATAGTGAACCGACATTAGACGAGATTGCAGTGATGTTAAATATGAGCGTACGCTCAATTAGCCGCAGTTTGAAAGAAGAAGGCCTGACGTTTAGAGATATTTTAAAACATAAGCGTCAAGAACTGGCTGTGCATTATCTGACTAAAACTGAAGAATCAATCTTAATCATTTCAGAAAACTTAGGTTATAAAAATATGGGTAACTTTACCCGTGCATTTCAAACCTGGTTTGCACAATCCCCATCACAGTATCGTGAAGATTGCCGTAACAAGTGCCGTAAATAAACGTCGTTACATTAGTGTCGTAAACAAGTGTCGTAACAAACAGTTCATTAGTAGCGCCCTTAGATTCAAATATTAAGTGGGCGCAAAATGATAAATGGCTTGTTAATAAGTTGTGATACCTTGTCATTATCGTAACTACTAATGGCTATATGGACATGTTTAATAAAAAGAACTTAAGCGCACAAATTCAAAACGTAATCTACAATAAGATTAAATTAAAGAAGCACTTACCATTAGCAATTATTGCTTCTGGCAGTTTATTTTTAGCTGCTTGCGGGCCGAGTAGTGACGACAAAACTTCAAGTACTGGCCCTGATGAATATGGCTTCACTCCCGCATCTGAATATACACTTGAGTCAAATAACGCGGTATTAGAAGAACTCCCTTTTGAAAATAAACAAGACTTTTCCGATGCGAATCGTGGCTTTATTGCAACCTTACCTGAGTATGTTGTTAAATATACTGACGGCAGCACAATTATGGATCTGTCTGATTATGACTTTATTGAAGGTGATGCTCCAGGCAGTGTTAACCCAAGCTTATGGCGTCAAGCGAAGCTAAATAACATTAATGGTCTGTTTAAAGTCACTGACGGTATTTATCAAGTCCGTGGTTTTGATTTAGCAAACATGACGGTGATTGAGGGTAAAAAAGGCTGGATTATTGTTGATCCGCTAACTACCTCAGAAACGGCGAAAAAAGCCCTTGATTTTGTTAATGAGCAATTGGGTTTCCGTCCCGTATCTACTATCGTATTTACGCATAGCCACATGGATCACTTTGGCGGTGTAAATGGATTACTTGCAGCCGCGGGTAACGATGTTGCTAACATTGAAGTCGTTGCGCCGGGTGGTTTTATGGAAGAAGCGACGAATGAAAACATCATTGCTGGTCCTGCAATGAGTAAACGTGCAAGTTATATGTATGGTAATTTATTACCGCGCTCTGAGCGCGGTCATGTGGATGCAGGTCTAGGTAAAGCGGTACCCTTTGGCACCTTTAGTATCTTAGCGCCAACATTAACGGTGAATACTGACGAAACACATACCATTGATGGTGTTGAATTTGAGTTCCACATTGTATCGGGTACAGAAGCACCGTCTGAATTCACTTTCTATTTACCGAAAATGAAAGCGTATTGTGGTGCCGAAATGGTGTCTAAAACGATGCATAACTTGTACACCTTACGTGGTGCACATGTGCGTGATGCCGTGTTGTGGAGCAAGTCGATTGATGAAGCAATCGAAGAGCAAAAAGACGCTGAAATTTACTTTGGTACCCACCACTGGCCTGTTTGGGGACAAGATAATATTAATGAATTCTTAGTCTCACAGCGTGATACTTACAAATATATTCATGATCAATCTGTGCGAATGATTAATAATGGTTTAACACCGAAAGAAATTGCTGAAGAAATCGAAATGCCACCAGCGCTATCCAACACGTTCTCGAGCCGTGGTTATTACGGTACTGTGAAGCATAATGCGAAAGCCATTTATCAAGGTTACCTTGGTTGGTACGATGCAAACCCAGTTAACTTAGATCCGTTACCTGAATATGAATCTGCGGCTAAGTACGTGAAATTAATGGGTGGCGCAGATGCGGTTATCATTAATGCACAAGCGGCTTATGATGAAGGTGAATATCGTTGGAGTGCTGAGCTATTAAATCATGTGGTATTTGCAGACGCTGATAATAAAGACGCTAAAGAATTATTAGCGAGCAATTATGATCAATTGGGTTATCAAGCTGAATCAGCACCTTGGCGTGATGTTTACCTGTCTGGTGCTTATGAATTACGTCATGGTGCGGCAGATAAAGTGATTGATTTAGCATCGATGAAAGTGATTATGCTAGAAACGCCAGTGGATAAATTCTTTGAAAGTATGGCTGCGCGCCTGAACGGCCCAGAGGCATTTGGTGAAGAGTTTACGTTAAACATTAACTTCACTGATTTAGATAAAAACTATGTGCTAGAACTGGAAAATGCGGTATTACGTCATAAACTTGCGCCTAAAGATAAAACTGCGGATGCAACAATGAACATCACTCATGATTTGTTTGTTGATTTAGTTATTGGTGTAGCGGGTGTATCTGAAGTACTAACATCAGATGACTTAAGCCTTGAAGGCAGTAAGTTAGGTTTGATTAGCTTCTTCGCATTACTTGACCAGCCAGAGGGTGTATTTAATATCGTTACACCTTAATTGGATATCGATTAGTACAGACTTAGGTAAACAAAAGCACGCTATTTAGCGTGCTTTTTTGTGTCAGTACATTTTGCTATTTAAGTTGTTATGTTTAATTTGTGACGTTATCTACCATTCCCACTAACTTATCACCATCAACACTGTGTATATTTGTCGTGTAGTAACCTTGGCTATATTCTATGTTTAACGAAAAATATAAGCTTTGTTTAAGGTGGACTTTTATCGCTTTCTCAATCTCGAGACTTAAACTCTGGGTGAATGCTTTATCTCGATGAGGCTTTGTTAATAACGATACTGTCACGAGTACGTGGGAGTATTTATATTGAGAACAAGGGTAAGCTCTTGATTTACATTCGCCAGCACTGGCATCCTTTTCATTGATAATGCTTTCGACATCATCAAACATAGTATCAACATTAATGTTTAAATTATCTGAATATTTAATTTCTACATGAGGCATATTAATCGATTCCCTGAACGTATGAGTTTATTATCTGACAATACGTATAACGTAAATGTTCGTTTGATTTCATTATTATAAACACTAACAAATATCTGATTTATTATAAATAGATAATGGGGGGAGCGGTGATAAACAAGAAAGTTAAGGGATATTTTAGATACTAAAAAGCACGCTAACTAGCGTGCTTTTTAGGTTTTACTTGTGTGTTATAGCAATTCCTAAAACTAAGTGCTCAAAATGATATTACTCCTGCAAACCGCTCAAGACATCCCTGTTCGCTTAGACAAGGCCATCCATTGCCATGTATGTTTGCGATAGCAATAGCATTTTTCTGTACAGTTATGTAATAGGAATTGGTATTAAAGGCTTGTTTAAAAGGTATAGTTTAGTTTAATACCGAAAGTACGTTCAGGACCAAACACACCGATGACAGGACCTGATGTCGCTTCTGAGCCATAACCATAACCATATTTCGCTAAGGTATATTCCTCATCAAATAAGTTTTTAGCCCAAAGGTTAACAGCCAGTTCACCCGTTTTTAATGGTATTTCAGCCAGTGTTAAATCTAGGTTTATTAATGAGAAACTGTCATTTTCTAATATATCTAAGCCATTATTACTGCTGTAAAAGGCACCGCGATAGATATTAGTTAGCAATACTGTTGGCTGACCAAAATCAGTTTTATCAAAGCGGTAGATAAACGACGTCAAGATAGTCTGCTCTGGAGCTTGCGGGATCATATCTGGTACGTCACGGGTGATCGGGTTAATGTCAGTTTCACCATTGATTCTTGATTTTACTTCATCACGATGGGTGTATTCATCATATTCCATCTGTAGATATGAATAGTTGAATTTCACCATTGCATTCTTAGATAAGAAAGCGAACAAATCTAAATCGACACCGTATGAGTGCGCTTTTTGGACATTATATGTATCAACCATGGTTGGATGCACACGGTTAGATGTATTGGCTTGGTGGTTTTTAATATCATTGTAGAAAGCCACGGCATTTAACTGTATTGCACGGTTAGCAAAGTTACCTTGAAAACCAAGATCGTAGGTCATCATAGTTTCTTCATCAAAACCACTTTCAAAATTTTCAACGCCGGCTAACGCATTAAAGCCTCCTGGATTCCAGCCTTTACGTACAGAGGTGTAGACATTCTTTTCACGGCCGATTTCATAATTTAATTTAATCGACGGTAATAACATTTGGAATGAGGCTGAGCTTTCGATATAAACATCATCAATATCATTGCCTGCCCCTCCATTATTTAGAGCTCCGGGACATAACGCTGTTATAATAGCGCCTGCTTGTTGTTTTAATGGGTGATTACTAGGAAGATTAGGGTTAACTATTACGCCACCTGTGGGATTAAATAGACATTCGCCATCATATTGTTTATTGGCATCAACATTAACCCATTCTTGACGCAATCCGGTGGTAATAGTGAATTTATTATTAAGAATGGCTGGGATGAAGCTCGCTTCACCATATACTGCAATATTTTCTAATTCACCTTGTGTAGCTGTATCAAACCATGAATCTTGTTGCCCTTGATATAATTGGCCTTTATTATTAGGGTCATATGTATCATTAACAAAGCGAGAATTTTCTGCATAAGCTGTCGAATCGCTGTCCTCGCTGTAATACAGCGTACCTAGAGTAAAATTAATGCGATCGTTAACAGCACTACTGCTTAAACGAAATTCTTGTGACCATTGGCTAACATCTAAAGTACCACCTGCAATTGAGTCTTGGGTACCAATCACTGCCTCGGTATTACCGTCTGACATTCGGTATGAACTGATCGATTCAAACTGAGTACGTTCGTTAAATTGCCATGCAAAATTAAGACGATGACCTTGTGCTGTATGGTCATTGCTGTCTTCTTGATATAAATCCGTTGACGTTTGACGGTCTTCATTGGCGTCACCCGGGTTTAAGCTATCACTGGCTAATAACTGAATATAAGGACTAATGTAATCGGCGTCAGAATAGTCATAAGCGTAATCGACGGTTAGCTTTTCATTTGGCGTCCAACGCAGCGCACCGGTGAAGGCACTGGTATCAATATCACCAAAGTTACCGGTAGCTTTTTCGCTGGTTGATGTTATCGCACCATCACGGGTAAAGCTGGAAATACTAAAACGACCACTTAAGGTATCGCTTAGCGGAATGTTAATCATGGTTTTTGATCTGAGTTCGTTTTGACTACCGGCTGAAAATTCTTGCTCTAGTTCAAACTCATCAGATGGTTTCACTGACACATAATTAACATTACCGGCTAAGGCATTACGCCCAGAGTTTGTCGTTGGACCTCGACTATAGAGCACATCTTCAAGGTCAGCTACGTCAGCCGCTAGCCCAACCGTTCTACCCATATATACGCCATCATGATTAATGGTTACGGCACTGTTTTTTGTTGCTTGTGTATCTAGGCTTGAAAAACCACGAATAAACACAGCCCTGTTGGCTTTAGTGGTAGGCAAGGGAGCAAGGTTTATTTCTGGGATCTCAGTTTGGTTTGTGGCAGTAACTGTTTCAGCGATTGTGTTGATTGAAGAAATAGCTGCGACTTCTTGCGTTAATGTAATTGATTTAGGCTCACTTGCTACTTCCTCTGCAAATGATGTTACCGGTAATAAAGCGCTTATAATTACCGGCGTTATTGAGCTAATGTTTGATTTAATCATAAAGACCTATCCTTGGATTAACATTTATTTAACGACAACGGCAAAGTATCACAGCAAATACGTATGTTATTTATCATTTTACGCCATATGTAACAGGTTGTTATTTTATATTTTGGGTGGCTATTTCAAATTTACATACTAAATCATGACTTTAGTTATACTTATTTGTATTTAAAGCGTGTTTATTGAAGTAGAAGACAGATCGTCATGGTTGGCGTTAAATGATAAATCCATTGTTGCTGAGCTGTGATATTGTTACCTCGTTTTCAATCACTCATGACTCATTACGAAGGAATAAATTCATGGATACGAATACAACATTTCGATTTACAGTTTTGTCGGCTGCTATTACATTGTCGACATTGCTAGCGGGTTGTTCAATGATAAATACCGATGCACAACCAAAGGATATGCCTGAGTATAAGTTGACTGATTGGAAACCTGTTGGTGTACCAAATGCTGGGCCTATGAGTGATACGGTGCCAGTACTAAACACCTTCCATACTATGCATGGCAGTATTAATAATACTGACCAACTGATGATTGTCACTGCACCTGAGCAAAAACTATCTTGGGTTGCTGAAACGCAGTTTTATGTACCAGAAGGCCCATCGCTAGATCAACAAGGTAATTTGTATTTTAGTCCTTTCCGTCCTAATGAAGACGTTAGCCTAGTTGCCCTTGATGGTAAAACGGGTGAACGCCGTTGGACATTACCTGCCCATGGCGATATTAGTGGTTCTGGTGCGACGCTAATTCTTAATTCACCAGAGCATAACCAAGAAGTTATTTATCATTCGACGTACCAAAACATTTGGGCAGTGACCACGGACGGCGATATTCTGTGGACGAAAAAAACCGGCTTAACTTGGGACCTAGAGGAAAGTGGCTCTCCTCATGCATGGGGTGTTAATTTTGTACCAGGCTTAAACGCATTGAGCCTTGTTACGGGCAACGGTAAAATTATGCTGTTTGATCGCTTAACTGGTCGCCAATTATTAGCTGAAGCGTTTGATTTACCGGGTTCACCAGCAGTGCAAAACCTTGACGCTCGTCCACCTAAGTTTGTACGTAGTTGGGCGGATGAAGCTGCAGAAGAGCAGTTTGGTAAATCACAAGCTGATACCGGATTATTTACCACGATCACCGATATTATTTTTGGTGGTGGCCGTGAAGTAACAAATTTCTACGCAAGTGATCCGATTTCAAATCGTCTTTATGTTGCAGCTACTGCACCTGATGAGATTGATGGCACTAAAGATGATGTATCAGAACTAGGTGCATTGTATGCGTTAGATATAGTCGCGACGACAGCTGGTCAGTATAAATTAGATATTGCAGGTCGTTTTGACTTTGATGGCGGTACAGGTGCAACACCATCGGTGAGTAACGATGGACAAAAGATATTTACCACAGATGACCATGGTAATATCATCGCGCTTGCACGTGATTTAACTGAGATTTGGCGTGTTAATGTTGGTCAGCAAATCGCGGCATCACCGGCAATCGGGTCTGATAATGGTGAGATCTATGCCATCACCATGCACAAAATTGTCAAAGTACAAGATAATGGTGATTCGGGAGAGCTTGTTTGGGATGCTGATATTGATATGTTCCCTGACTTTAATTCAATTAATGCCTTAACACCGACGATCACTGCCAATGGTGTTGCGGTGAGTATTGGTGCTGTTAAGAGCTATGGCAGCGTTGATCTTATGGTTGGTGTTGGCCTTGGATTATTAGATAAAGACACGGGCAAAATGATCAGCTTTGTTGAAGCGGCTGAAGAGTCTATTGCTGTTACCGTTGTTGCACCTGATGGTGGTTTTGCGATTGGCCACTCGCCAACACGTCGTTTAGCAGCGAAAGGGATCTTAGGTGATAATGCTGATGACATTATTGGTGGTGTAGCTCGCTACGTACCGACTAACCCAGAATTCGTTGCCCGTGACGCTGTGTGTATGGCCGTGCGTTATACCGAACGTCAGCAAAGCTATAGCAAAATAGATAATGCCCAAGCTTACGAATGGGACACCAAACAAATTAACGTACTGGTTAATCAAGCTGAAAATGCGCTTGGCCGTGAAGTCGATGATTTAGCTCAAGAGTGTGAGGCGTTAACGACAAAGCTGGATAAAGTCGACAATAGCGCTGCTTAATCGTTAGATTTAAACATGTTGGCATAAAAAGCGATGATTACAGTTTTGTAGTCATCGCTTTTTTTTGTGTATTGATTATGCTTTTTATTGCCGGACATAATTGAAAGGAAGTCTGTGGATTAAAATAGTACGCGTAACTTTATTTTAAATGGTTGTTTTTATATCCTTACATAAACATAAATTAAGAGTTGAGCTTTTAATCTAAACACCATAAAACTGTCATTATTTAGACATAATTCATCCCTAAGATGCTGATTAAAAATACCTTAGCTTATTAAACCGGGATGTTTAAATGATACTTACACGTAGAAAATTCTTACGCACACTTGTTGTTGGTGCTGGTTCTGTTGTTGCAATGCAATTGATGGGTTGTAGCAATGACTCTGATGATAATACTGATAACCACAGTGATCCGTTATTAAATCGTTTTCCACATGGCGTTGCATCTGGCGATCCAAAATCTGAATCTGTTATTCTTTGGACACGTTTAAGCGAGCAGTATGCAGAAGCTGCGGATGTGCCTGTCGGGTTAGTCGTTTGGGAAGCTGGTAATGAAGATAACCCGGTTGTTGCTATTGATAACCTATTAGTGAGCAGTGACGATGATTATTGTTTACGTGTAAAAGTTGAAGGATTAGACCCATATACAACTTATTATTATAAGTTTGTTTATACGGGCAGTGACGGTGTGCAATACGCGTCACGTAAAGGTCGTACTAAAACGGCATTAGCGGCGAACTCTGATGATAAAGTGAAATTTGCACTGGCATCATGCCAAGATTTCATTGGTCGTTACTACAATTCATACCTGACGTTATTACAAGATCATGATGATACCGATTTCTTGCTATTCATTGGTGATTTCATTTATGAAACAACGGGCGACCCATCATTCCAAGACTCTACTGATGATCGTAAGATTGAATTTACCGACCGTGACGGTGCTATTACCATCAATGCTGGTGAGAAAACTGAATACCAAGCTGCACAATCATTAGATAACTACCGTGAGATCTATAAAACTTATCGCAACGATGAAATATTGCAGGAAGTATTGGCTAAATTCCCCATTATTGATATTTGGGATGATCACGAATTTACCGATGATGCGTGGCAGATGTATTCAACATACGATGAGCTAGCAACATTAAAAGGCAAGGGTACAGGTGATAAGGCCATCGATCGCTGTACTAATGCGATGAAAGCCTTTATTGAATACGTGCCGTTTGATGACAGTGAATGGTCAAACACGGCTGGCAATGAAAATAGTATGGCGGCAGGTAAAGATGTTATCGAAACCGGCGCAGGTGGTGCAGGTGAATATCATCCTCGTATTCACCGTGCATTTGAGTTTGGTAATACCATGAAACTGGTCGCGACTGATTACCGCTCATTCCGTCCCGATCACCCGATTGCCGAAGATACTTTCCCGGGTCACATGATGGCAATTGAATACGAATTAAACGCGGTCATGGATTTTGACATGATGGAGCATGTTGAAAGGCCTAGAACAATCCAGGAAGAATTTTCTAATTACTGTGTTAATTACTGTTTATGGAGTGATTTAGACGGCTCTGAGAACGCACATTTAAAATCATCTATTTATGGACAACTGGTACAGCGCTATATCGCGGCTGGATTTGATACTTCACTGTCACAAACAAATGCTGAAAAAGCATTGTCTAATGGCTTATTGTCAGTTGATTATCTCGATGAGTTAATTGCTCATTTAGGTCTGACTATTGACCGAAATGTTGCTTTTAATGAAAGCGGTGTATTCATTTCTGCGACGAAAGGTATCCCGTTTGCGACGATGGGGAAAACGTCGTTAGTGACATCATTTGGTACGCGTTATGCGGCATCGCCAAAATGGTACGAGCTATATACCTTATTACGTGCAGGTCGCTACACTGAGGAAGGTTTTGGTAGTGGTAAGACTCAAGTATTTGGAGCGCCAATACCGACCTTAGACACACTTTGGAGTGATAGTGGCTTTACTGATACTAATGGCAAAGTGATAGTGCAAGATTGGCAAAATGCATGGGGCGAAGGTCAGCAAGCGTGGGTAGAAGAAGAGCTGATGACCGATGCTAAATGGCGTTTTGTTGCTAACTCTGTATCAAATGCGGCAATGGTCGTTGACTTGAGCACAGGGTCTATCGACCGATTTTTAGCCACATATCCAGATGGTGATTACCCTAATGGTATTACCGAAGGCCATGTCGAAAAGGCAAAGACTATACTAACAATGCTTGGAGCTGTATTACCTTCCGTGATGGGTGATGACAAATTACTTATTTCAATAGACCAGTGGGATGGTTTGCCACTTGCACGTAAGTACTTGCAAGAAAATGTCTATAAAAATGCCGATAACAATACGATTTTATTGTCTGGTGATATTCACTCATCTTGGGTTGCTGAACATAATAGTGATAATGGTAAATTATTTGAATTTACCGGAGCCTCGATTAGCTCAGCGTCGGCCTCTGGTTTAATTGAAGGTATTATTGAAAGTATTGAAGAAGGCACGGGTCAAGATTTAACAGAGTTGAAAGACTTCATTATAGATGTGCTTGATCCAATGTTAGTGCCTGATAATCCCGGTGGTGCTAGCTATTCATTCCAAGATGATGATAATGATAAACCCATGATGAAGCAGGAACTGCGTGAGTACATTGAAAATAATACCAGCCTACATCATAAGAACACTAGTGAACATGGTATTGTGATTATTGAAGCAAGTTCAGAAAAAGTAGAAACCAATTATTACACTTACAAACCTGCATTTGTCACTGAGTGCCATTATGATAATGCCGCGAAGTTCATAGAAGAAAATATTAATCATCGCCAATTTACTATTTCCGGTGATGCGCAAAATCGTCAAATGGCCTTAACAAAGGGTCAGCGTTATAGCTAATAACGTTTGATGTTTATTAAAGGGTAATTATTGTATTACCTATAATCCTAAACCTGTTCATTGAGCAGGTTTTTTTGTTTTTGTGCATCGCGATGATCTTAATTATAAATACTTAACTGAAATACGTTAAACTGCAAATATAATCGTTAAGTAAATCAAGTTCATTCATGGAGTAATAATGGCTTTTTATGATAAACCAGCTGATTTGTCAGCGTTTAATGCAAAGTTTGAAGCACAAAAAATTGCCTTTGCCCCCGTTGCATTTCAGGTAGCGCGTTGCCTATTAAAGTTTGGTATTTTAAAAGCAGTTGATGATGCAGGTAAAAAAGGCGTTAGTTTAGCCACCTTAACTCAGCAGTTAGATACTAGCGAATACGGTATTAGTGTATTGCTGGATATGGGCTTGAGCATGGGCTTAGTGTGGCAACAAGATGACAACTTTATTTTAGATAAAGTCGGTTACTTTTTACTTAACGCTGACATGGCATTAAAGAATCTCGATTTTACCCATCATGTTTGTTATCAAGGCTTGTTTGAGTTAGATAAGGCGATTGAAACAGGCAAGCCAGAAGGGCTAAAAGTATTCGGTGACTGGCAAACGATTTATCCAGGTTTAAGCCAGTTACCAGAAGAAGCTAAAAGAAGTTGGTTTGAATTTGACCACTATTATTCTGATCATGCTTTTCCTGAAGTATTGGCATTATTATTCGAACATAACCCAAAACACATTTTAGATGTGGGCGGTAACACAGGTAAATGGTCATTAGCCTGTACCAAGCACGATGCTGATATCAACGTGACGATCATGGATCTTCCTGGTCAATTGAATGTGGCGTTAGAAAATGCTAAAGCAGCGGGTGTAGCTGATCGCGTACACGGTCATGAGACTGATTTACTCGATGAAAACCGTACTTTCTTTGCTGGTGCTGATACCATCTGGATGAGCCAGTTTTTAGATTGTTTTAGCAAAAGTGAAACTTTAAGTATTCTAAAACGTGCTGCAGATGTCATGACTGCCGATAGCCGTTTATATATCTTAGAAACCTATTGGGACAGACAACCTTATGAGGCTGGTGCTTATTGCGTTAATGCCACATCTATCTATTTTACGGCTATGGCCAATGGTAATAGTCGTATGTATCACTCAAAAGACATGATGCGTTTGATCCAAGAAGCAGGCTTGTATGTTGATCAAGATACTGATGATCTTGGTCTTGGACATACCTTGTTAGCCTGTAAGAAGAAATAGCGATCATAAAAACGGTTATAAAAAATAAAGTAATAGGCAATTGGATATTTTGTAAGCGAAAGTAAGCGTTGTTAATTGCTGAGTTTACAATCAAATAACCATTATCATACGATATGATAGAATAAAACATACAGTGTAACCTATTGATAGATAGTGTTATTACTATTTAGTTATTGATTTGTTTCGGATGATTAATTACTATGGCGGCATCTTTATTGTCGCCATTTTTGTTTTAGGAGAAGCCATTGTTGTTACATCTAGAAAGTATTAACGCTTGGTCAACTTTCGACGCTGAAAAAACCAATAATGCCGACGATAATACAGTCGCTATACCAGCTTGGCCAAAACTCGAATTTGTACCGGCAATGCAGCGTCGTCGTTTAAGTCCTTTCGCCAAGATTGCCTTGTATACAGCTGAAAATGCACTCTCTGCACCTTCTATACTTTCGACATTGCCAGAAACATTAAAGTCTGAATCAGCAAAGCCTAAAACACCAGAGCAAGCGGCACAAATCGATATTGTGTTTTCCAGTCGTCATGGTGATTTGCATAAAACCGCAGAACTATTAACCGAATTAAGCGCAGATCAAGATATTTCTCCAACTGCGTTCAGTACTTCGGTACATAATGCGGTGCCGGGGTTGTACAGTATTCTCAAGCAAAATAAGCAAGCTATCAACGCCATTTCGGCAGGACAAGACAGTTTCTTCTATGCATTCGTTGATGCGTATGCGCGACTAAAATCTGGGCGTTCTCATCAACTCCTTATCGTCCATGTTGACCGTCAGTTACCTGAGTTGTATTCACAGTTTGCAGATGAACAACAAGTTGATCATGCGGTTGCTATGGTTGTTACGTCGACTGTCACGCCTGGGACAATTGCCAGTATAGAGATGAACTTTAACGCTTGTATTGAGAAAGACAAGATTGCAGAAGACAAGGCTGAAGAAGACAAGGCTGAGTTGAAATTACCAGCGGCGTTATGCTTTATGCATTGGTTTGATGCGGCAGTTAATTCAGCGCAGCCGTTATTGCAACCATTACAAGCATTACAACCATCACCACAGTTACAGTATAGATCTGAGCGCCATACCTGGACTTGTGAGTTAATCACTGGCGTGACGGATGTTTAAGGCTCTTAACTCTGTTTATAAGACACTAAACTACCTTTGGCGGTTATTTGCTACTGCGTTGTGCTTTAGCTTATTTGGTGTGGGTGGGGTGATACTCACGGTATTAGTGTTTCCGTTACAAAAGTTGTGTATTCGCGGCGAACAAGCACAAAAGCGGGCTGCACGTAAAACCGTACATTATAGCTTTCGATTTTTTATTGCGACGATGGCGTTTACTCGGATCTTTCAATTTGAACTAAGTGATCGCGCTGAACTTGCGCAGTTACAAGGCCAGCTTATTCTCGCTAATCACCCGTCATTGATCGATGTGGTGGTATTACTTTCTATGTTACCGAATGCTGATTGTGTCGTTAAAGCACACTTATTCCGTAACCCATTTATTCGTGGTGTGATCAAAAATACCGGTTATATCAGTAATGACGATCCCGATGCCTTGCTTGCCGCGTGTAAATTATCGCTAGCGCAAGGTAATAATTTGATTGTGTTTCCCGAAGGGACACGTAGCGTTCCTGGAAAAACAGTGTCATTTCAACGTGGCGCGGCTAATATTGCGTTACGCTGTCAGGCTCCAATCACGGCTGTTATTATCAAGGTGACACCGAGTACATTAACGAAAGCAGAATCTTGGTATCAGATCCCCAGTGATAAAGCCAAATTTACCCTGCAATTGAGCCGTGGTGTACCTGCTATTTCAATTGCCGACGACATATCGATGAGTAAACAAGTTCGCCATTATTGCCGCGAACTTGAATGTTATTTTAAACAGGAACTACAATCCCATGACTGAACTAAAAACTGAGCTTAAGCAGCTTATAATTGCTGAATTAGACCTTGAAGATATTACCGTAGAAGATATCAATGACGCGGATGCATTATTCGTTGAAGGTTTAGGTTTAGACAGCATCGATGCACTTGAATTAGGCTTGATCCTGAAGAAGCATTATGACATCAAAATCGATGCTAATTCAGAAGAGATTAAACAGCATTTTTCATCGATTAATGCATTAAGTGCATTCATTACTCATACTCGTACCACGGCTTAATTAAGGATTTTCCATGCAATCTAGAGAACAAATCTACCAAACATTAGCCGATATCTTAGTTGAAGAGTTTGAAATTGATGCAGACGACATTAGCTTAAGCGCACATCTTTATAGCGATTTAGATTTAGACAGTATTGATGCGATTGATTTGGTGATTAAACTGCGTGACATTACCAATGAAAAAATTGAACCTGAAGTATTCAAATTAGTACGCACAGTAGAAGACGTAGTAAACGAAATTGAAAAACTAACGTTAGCAAAATAACCGCTGCCTGCTTAGCGTATCACGACATGACATATTGAAAAAACAATGCTAAAAAAAATAGTGACGGTAGTGCTCGGAGCATGCTTATTACTTTACCCCTTTGCGGTTTATCTAGGGCTCAATTATGTGAGTCCTTTTTGGCTTGCGTTGGGTTTATTAGTCTTATTGCTATCGCGCTTAGTGATGTTGCGCGGGGTATTAAATAAAATGCCCTGGTTGTTACCTGCAACAGCGTTGGGGGGCTTAGCAATCGTCACGTCGTTATTTACCGATTCAGTAATTGGTTTTAAGTTATACCCGCTGATGGTCAATTTTGCCATGTTGGCGGTATTTGCTTATTCCTACTTTAAACCGCCAACAGTGATTGAAACCTTTGCGCGGTTACAAGATCCGAATTTACCCGATCATGCACTGGGTTATATCCGTAAAGTGACGTTGGTTTGGTGTAGTTTCTTCATCATTAACGCCAGTATTTCATTGTATACCGCACTGTATAGCAGCTTTAAAATATGGACGCTGTATAACGGTTTTATCGCTTATATTCTGATTGGCAGTTTAGCTGGTATTGAATTTATCGTGCGTTTGTTTGTGCAACGCCGAGCAGCTCAAGCAGAGCTTAACCATAGTGTTCGTGAGAACTGTGCTCTTGAGAACAGCAGCCTTGAAAAGCATGCTCAAAGGAAGTGTAAGTAATGACTAAAGCAGCGCTAAACCAGCGAGACATATGTTTTTATATTAATGAACACACAGTTCGTTTTAATCAGTTTAGTGCTGATATTAGTCGGGCTCGTTTAGCTATCGCGCAAAGCGATGCTGACAGTGTCTTGCTGTTTCATCAATCAAGTTATGACTTTGCGGTGGGCTTTTTTGCCTTAGCACTCGAAGGTCGCCACATTGTTATGCCACCGAATGCACAGCAGCAAACGCTCATGTATATCGCGCCGCAATGCCAAGCTACATTAGGTGATATCAAAGTCGATGGTCTTGATGCTATTGATACGAATGGTGCGACCTCTAACAATAGCAGTAATAGCAGTAATAGCAGTAATAGCAGCAATAATGATTCAGCTGTATCTGTTGAGGTATTATTAAGTAGAGCGGATCTGTTTACGCTATTAGCTTGCCAAATCACCTTTTTCACTTCAGGCTCAACAGGCCAGCACAAACCGATAGTGAAGCAGTTTAGTCAGCTTAACTGCGAAGTCGATGTACTGATTAAAACCTTCAGTCAGCGTTTAGCTGCAACGCAATTACTTGTGAGCACGGTTTCTCATCAGCATATTTATGGGCTGTTATTTAAACTGTTGCTACCGTTGAAATCGGGTTTAGCTATTGTTAATGATACTTTTGAATACCCTGAACACATTAATCAGTGCCTCGGGAATGATGACCGTCAAACCGCGTTATTAATCTCTAGTCCTGCGCACCTTAAACGGCTGAGTTTAGACAATGTGTTAATCGCGAAAAAAGCGCAATTACAAGGTGTGTTTAGTTCCGGTGGTCCATTACCGTTTACTATTGCACAAGACTTATTTACTCAGCTAGGACAAGCGCCCATCGAAGTCTTTGGTAGCACCGAAACTGGCGGTATCGCATGGCGACAATGTCAGCAGTCAAGCCCAAGTGCGTGGCGTGTTTTCCCTGACATCAGTTATCGTGTGATGGCTGAAACGGCACAATTGATATTAACATCGCCGTATATTGCCGGTGATGATTACGTTACTGAAGATCGCGTTGAGTGGATCGACAGTCAACATTTTACCATGTTAGGCCGCGCTGACCGCACGATTAAACACGAAGAAAAACGCATTAACCTCGACCATATGGAACGTTGTTTACAACAGCATGAATTCGTCAATGAAGTGCGGGTTATCGTCCTCAATGGCGCTAAAAAGCAAGTGCTCGCAGCCGTTATTGAATTGACAGACGTAGGCAAAATACAGCTGCAGCAACAACATAAAAAATCATTAAATGACAGTTTTAAACAGCATTTACTCGGTGAATTTGAACGTATTTGTTTACCTAAAAAATGGCGTTATCCAGACATGATGGCGTTTAACTCTCAAGGTAAATTAGTGATGAAAGAATTGGAGAAATTGTTTGACTGAATTAGTAAAAGTGCATGCAACTATCTTGAATGAAGTGCTTAGTGAAGATTGCGCTATATTGACTTTGCACATCCCGACTGACCTGGATTATTTTAAAGGCCACTTCGATCAAGCGCCAATTTTAGCGGGTGTGGTACAACTGCATTGGGCTGCGGAACTCGCACAACAATATTTAGACATTGCAGCAACCGATGTGATGGATATACAAGTGCTTAAGTTTCAAGAAATGATCTTACCGGGTCATGAAGTCGTGCTGACATTGACGAAGAAATCACCCGAGAAAGTATTATTCAGTTATCAGTCTTCTTACCCATCAAATGATCAATCAAGTACGGTAAACGGTGCTGTTAAATCGCATTCATCGGGTCGGCTTATTTTTGCTGAAGCGACGCTGATTACTGCTGAGCAAACTAACAACTTGGCAGGTGAAGCGTGAGTTATTGCATTGTCATTCCGAATTATAACCACACTGTGGTGATTGATAAATTGTTAGAGGATTTAGCTGCATACAAGTTACCTGTGATCATGGTGAATGATGGCAGCGATGCGGATAGCGCGGCATTTATGCAAACCTTAGCGGCTAAATATAGTTATGTGACGTTAGTGTCCCATAGCCATAATCAGGGCAAAGGTGCAGCAGTACAAACAGGATTGAAATACGCTAATGGCATGGGCTTTACGCATGCGATCCAAGTGGATGCAGATGGTCAGCATGATATTACTGATATCCATAAGCTGGTGGCTTTATCGCAAGCACAACCGCATACACTGATCAGCGGTCAACCTATTTATAATGAATCAGTGCCTAAGCACCGTTATTACGCACGATACCTAACCCATGTTTGGGTGTGGATTGAAACGCTGTCGTTTGATATTAAAGATACCATGTGTGGTTTTCGCGTGTATCCATTAGCCGAGACGTTAAGCCTATTGACCAAGCAGCGCAGCATAGGTGAATACATGGCGTTTGATACCGAGATCATCGTACGTTTATATTGGGATGGCGTGAATACGACATTCATGCCAACCAAGGTTAACTACCCTGAAAATGGTGTGTCACATTTCCGCTTATGGGAAGACAACGTGGCGATTTCATGGATGCATACCCGTCTGGTATTTGGCATGTTAAAGCGTTTTCCGCAGTTATTATTGCGTAAATTCAGGGATTAATTTAGGAACCGATAGGTTATGTCAGAGACAGTTCATTGGTCAAAAATGCAAGAGCGCGGTACTTTTCTGGGCATGAAAATACTCTTGCTTTGCTATGCTATTTTAGGCCGTCGAGGGTTATCTGTGATCCTTTATCCCGTGATTGTGTATTTGTATTTTACGGGTGGCGAAAGCAAAAAAGCGTCATTAAATTATTTAGCTAAAATTGCTCAACGTCAAGGTTGGAGTAAGCGACCAGGTCATCGCCAAGGCATCAAGCATTTTTATACCTTTGCTCAAAGTGCATTTGATAAGATCGACGCTTGGACTGGCAAGATCACCATGGATCAAGTTAATTATAACTACGATGCTAAATTTAGGCGATTACTTGAAGAAGAGCAGGGCGCAGTATTTATTGGTTCGCACCTCGGTAATTTAGAAGTATGCCGGACCTTAAGTGTCGGTAAATACAAGACCCGTATTAACGTCTTGGTATTTACCCATCATGCGGTTGAATTTAATAAAATAATGCAAAAGATTAACGCCAATGTAAACGTTAACTTTATTCAAGTAAAAGACGTCGGTGTTGATCTCGCCATCTTGTTAAAACAGCGTGTTGAAGCGGGAGAAAAAGTGGTGATTGTTGGTGATAGAACCAGTACCACAACCCCTGGACGTGTGGTCTATGCCGACTTTTTAGGTCAGCAAGCGCCGTTCTCACAAGGCCCCTTCATTTTAGCATCGCTACTTGAATGCCCTGTGTATTACCTGTTTTGTTTAAAAGACGGTGATAAATATAACCTGATTTTCGAGCATGTAGCAGACCAATTAAAGTTTGCCCGTAAAACCAGACAAGCCGAGATAGGCGAATTAATTAATCAGTATGCACAAAGGTTAGAACACTTTTGTCTGCAGTATCCGTATCAATGGTTTAACTTTTTTGATTTTTGGCAAGAAGACCATAAAGTAGAACGTAAGAAATAGTTTGGAGAAGTCAGTGGCTAACACGAAAGCAACAATTAAGTTTGGCGAATCACGTTTATCGATTGAAGATATTGTGGCAATTGCGAAACAGCAAAAACACGTTAGCATCAGTGATGCGCCAGAGTTAACCCATAAGATTGACTCTGCGTTAGCTTTTTTAGATAACTTGCTAAAAGAAGATGGCGTGATCTATGGTGTAACCACAGGTTATGGCGATTCGGTCACAGTGAAAGTGCCGCTCAGTCTAGTGCATGAATTACCGCTGCATTTAACCCGTTTTCACGGTTGTGGCTTAGGTCAGTTATTTAGCACGATGGAAGGTCGTGCTATTTTGGCTACACGCCTAAATTCATTGGCACAAGGTTATTCTGGTGTTAGCTGGGAAATGCTGAACTTATTAGCCGCCTATTTAGAGCACGACATTATCCCTGCGATCCCCCAAGAAGGGTCGGTAGGCGCAAGTGGTGATTTAACCCCGCTTTCTTATGTTGCTGGCGCCTTGGTTGGCGAGCGTGATGTGTTTTATAAAGAGCAGGTCCGCAACAGTGGTGAAGTGATGCGCGAACTGGGTTTGATCCCATTAGTATTGCGACCTAAAGAAGGCTTGGCAATCATGAACGGCACGGCTGTTATGACGGCTGTGGCTTGTTTGGCGTTCGATCGTGCTAGCTATGCAACGAAACTGGCCGCGCGTATTACCGCAATGGCGAGTTTATCGATTAAAGGGAACAGCCATCATTTCGATGAGATCTTATTCTCGGTTAAACCGCACCCAGGTCAGCAACAAGTGGCTACTTGGATCCGTAATGACTTAAACCACGCCGAACACCCGCGTAATGCCGACCGTTTACAAGATCGCTATTCGATCCGTTGTGCACCGCATGTGATTGGCGTATTACAAGACTCACTGCCGTTCTTCCGTCAAATGATTGAGAACGAGCTGAACTCGGCGAATGATAACCCAATCATTGATGGTCCGGGCGAACATGTATTACATGGTGGTCATTTCTACGGTGGCCATATTGCGATGGCGATGGATAGCATGAAAACGGCTGTGGCAAACTTAGCTGATCTTGCCGATCGTCAGCTCGCGTGTTTGGTTGATACTAAATACAGCAATGGCTTGCCATCAAACTTATCAATGAGCAGTGAAGAGCGCCGTTATATTAACCATGGTTTCAAAGCCATGCAGATTGGCGCATCAGCGTACACTGCGGAAGCCTTAAAGCAAACTATGCCTGCGAGTGTATTCTCACGTTCAACAGAATGTCATAACCAAGACAAAGTCAGCATGGGCACGATAGCGTCACGTGATGCGATGCGGGTTCTGCAGTTGACAGAACAAGTGTTGGCAACGACATTACTGGCGACGGTACAAGGTTTACGTATTCGTATTGAACGTAACGAACTGGATTTAGCTAGCTTACCAATGCCAGTGCAAGCGATGTATAACGATATTTGCAGCTTCTTTGAGCCGTTAGTTGAAGACCGTCCAATGGAAAGTCTATTGCGCTTCACCATTGATGCGATCCAAACGCAACGCTGGTCGCTTTATCAATAAGCGCAGCAAGAGTCATAAGCGCGTGAAGCATCACAAGCAGATTTACGCATCAGTCATTACGTACAAGCTATTAGGCATTAGGACATAAATAAAATGAGTAAAAACAGTTTATTATCAGAATCCGTTATTATTGACGTGCCGTTTCATGATTGCGACCCGATGAATGTAGTTTGGCATGGTAATTATGCCCGTTATTTTGAAGTCGCTCGCAGCGCGCTATTACGTAAAATGAATTACGATTATGAAGATATGAGTAAATCAGGTTACGTGTGGCCGATTGTCGATATGCGGGTGAAGTATATTGCGTCGGCGCGTTATGCGCAGAAGATCAAAGTCGATGCTCATTTGGTTGAAGTGGAATCGCGTTTAAAAATGGAATATCTGGTTAGCTGTGTCGAAACGGGGCAGAAGTTAACTAAGGCCTCGACGATCCAGTTAGCGGTAGACTTAGCAACCCAAGAGTTGCAATTTGTCACTCCAGCGGCTTTTACTGACAAGCTACAGGGCGAGTTAGATGGGTAGCCGGATGAATAATTGTATGAGTAGTTGTATGAGTAGTTGTATGGGTCGTTATATGAGTAGTTGTATGGGTCGTTATATGAGTAGTTACATGGCTAGCTGCTTACGGCTACTGCTGTTAATGTCATTGGCCGGTAACGTGTTTGCTGCTGATGATGTTAGCGTTGCAAACTCAGGTCAAATACAACAGTCTGCAGCGCCTCTGGATTTATTAGCGCAGTTTAAACCGCTGACGGTCGCCACTGGTACATTTGTGCAAAACAAGTATTTTACGGTACTCAAAAACCCAGTCATCTCGACAGGTGAATTATACTTAGATCAGTCATTGGGCTTTGTGTGGCATACCAGTAAACCGATAGCGTCGACCATGATACTTAAAGGCGATGGGTTGTTTTCAATTGATCACCGTCAGCAGCAGAAAAAGATTAACAATGCCACGCCGATTGCCACTGTACTCATGAGTGCCTTGTCTGGTGATCTTAGTGCATTAGCAAGTCAATTTAGTCTAGCTGCAACATCATCCACAAACACATCATCCACAAAAACGACAGCAACTCGCCAGACTTGTATTGAATTAACGCCAAAAGACGCCACGATAGCCAAAGTGATGCGCGTTATTGAGTTATGCGGCAGTGATACGGTTGAGCAGTTAGTATTATTTGAAACCTCTGGTAACCGTACTGAAATAGCGATTAAATTAACTGAAGTTCCTGAACTGCCAGAGGCAATACGTGCACAATTCTGAGTATTCTAAAAGCACGCATAATAAGTCTGGCTTGAAATTTTATTTGCTTCAACTTATCGCTGTGCTGCTATTAGCTGGTTATCAACTGGGCTGGGGTCAATGGCAAATAGAGACTAATATTTTGTCGTTATTGCCGACAGACAATCAAGCTCTGTCTAGTCCAATAGCAGCTAGTCAAAAGCATGATATCAACCAAGCCAAATCAGCGTTATTCCAACAAGCCAATCAACGGGTATTCGTGGCGATTTCTGGTGGACAGGCAATGCCTGCTTATCAACAACTCGCGAAAACGATCAGCACATTTGATGGCATTGAAAACGAAGCCATGACAGTACCTGATATTAAGGACATAGTTGCTTTTTATCAGCCGTATCGTGATAGTGTCATGACCGATAACTACCAAGCTTTATTGGCAGCACCGCAAACGACATTAACGACAGCCCAAGATCAAGCAAATTTAACCACAGCTAACGCCATTAATAACTTTGTGTTGGGCAAGTTAACCCAAGTTAGCGATCCCTTTGTCAGCGGCAGTTTAGCGATTGCTCCACGGTTAAATCTGGCCGATTTCTTAGCGACAGGCCTCGCGCAGTTACAAGCGTTTGAAACAGAGCAAGGTATCATAGTCGTTAACAAAGACGGCTTAAAACATTACATCATGCCAATTAAAGTGGCCGTGGATGGTTTCTCGATTAAACAAACGCAAGCTTTTTCGCAGCAATTACAAGCAGAGTTTCAACTATTAGCAACGCAGTTTGATGTAGACGTGCTTTACAGTGGGGTATTGTTTCATACGGCTGAATCAAGTCAGCAAGCCGAATTTGAAATGTCGACGTTTGGTGTTATCTCGTTATTAGCCGTGTTATTAATGATTTTAGCTGTGTTTCGCAGTGCTAAACCGGTTAATTTAGCCTTGATAGTATTAGCCATTTCGGTGGTTTATGGCTTAACGGCGGTTGTTACCTTATTCAATCAATTGCATCTACTTACGTTAGTTTTCGCTGTGACTTTAATTGGTATCGTCATTGATTACTGCTTTCATGCTTTTGTCAGTTTCAGCGTTATTAGCACTAGCAAGAGCCAAGGCGGCATTAAATCGATTCGCACAGCGTTATGTTTGGGCTTTATCACCACAGCATTAGGGTATGCCGCATTAATCATGTCGCCATTATCCTTATTAAGCCAAGTCGCAGTATTCATGATCTTCGGTTTGCTCGGCGCGTTATTAACTGTGCTGTTATTACTGCCGTATTTCAATCTAACGGGCAAAATTAGTGTTACACCAAGTGTGTGGACGTTAACGGATAAACTCAATGTTTGGTTAACAAAACTGCACCAGCAGCGCCGACTCATCTTTGTTGTTCTGAGTTTAGGCTTAGTCAGTGCGATCGTCATCGATGACATTAATTTCAATGATGATATTCGCTTACTTAATTCCAGCCCGGCGTTTTTGATTGAGAACGAGATCAAGATGGCGAAGCTGATGGGTTATCAACACAGCCAGCGCATAGTCATTACTGCGGATGACAGTGAAACCTTGTTACAGCGCCAAGAGACCTTGTTAGCTCAGCTAGTGACGCAGCCAGATTTAACAGTCAAAAGCATGGCCAGTTTATTGCCATCAGTCGCTAAGCAACAAGCCAATAACGTACTGCTTAAAAGCGCCGAGCAACAGCAGGTGTTTGAACTTGGATTAGCGACTTTAGGTTTAGCTGATACTGTCGATAAATTCAAACCGTTAACGTTAGATGCGTTTAACGCTGGTCCATTGCAGGCTTTATCTGCGGTATATATTTATCAATACCAAATGAGAGATGACAATGAAAAGTACGCCTTGTGGGTGGAAACTGCTGGTGTGGCGTTAAATGACGCGTTGCAGCAATGGATTGGTGCACAAGCAGACATGAGTATTGATAACAAACCGGCGGAAGTTACAGCAGCGTTAAGTCATTATCGCCAAGCGTTATTGTTACTGTTTGCGGGGGCGATAGTCGTGGTGACTATTGTGCTGTGTTTACGCTTTGGTTTAGGCCAAGGTTTGTTAGGGCTGTTAAGTATCGTTGTCAGTGCGGGTGGGGCGTTATTATTAACCCAATTAAGCTTAGGGCATCTGAATATTTTCAATTTGTTGGCAGTATTGTTGATCCTGGCTTTGGCCATTGATTATGTGATTTTTTATCAAGAACATGGCTTACAAGCTAATACCGTTTTAGCAATCACCTTATCGGCGATTTCATCAGCCTTGGTATTTGGCGTGCTTGCGCTAAGTGTGACACCAGCGGTAGAAAGTTTCGGCTTAACTGTTATGTTTGGTATTTTACTGGTGTTTGTATTGGCCCCATTAAGTGCAAAGAAAATAGCCCCATTAAGTGCAGCAAAGGGTGAGGTTGAAAAATGAAATTAAGCTGTTTACCTAGACTAAGCGTTATGGTGTTCACAATGTTAGTCGTAACGGGCTGTATCAGCATGCCGCAAAGTCATGTTGTGACGATGGCACCGAATGTGACTTTGCAGTTAACGGCACCGCCCAAAGTATTACAGATGCAGGCGATAACGCAATTAATTGAAGCGCAGTTTGATGGTGAGACTCACAGCTTGTTAGCACAGGTTGAGTTTACTGATACGCAGATTAAATTAGTGGCGATGACGCCTTCTGGCATCCCACTGTTTGATGTATTGTGGAGTGTGACTGATGATGCTGTTATTAACCAATATGTGCCGGTGCCGGGATTGGACATCAGTTATGTGATCGCGGATATACAGTGGGTAAGCTGGCCGTTTGCACAATTACAGTTGGCGACAAGTGGTTCATTTATTCAAGCATTCAACAATAACGCAGGTCAAACCGCTACGGATTGGACGCGTACATTAACGCAAGATGGTCAGGTTATTTTGACGGTCGAAAAGTTCGATAATCGCTATATCCTCAAGCATTTACTGCGCGATTATCAAATAACCATAACAGAATTAACGAAGGTGTCGCTGTGAGTATCTGTTTAAAAGATTTTGGGGTGGTATGCGCACTCGGTGATTCAAAAGCTTCGGTAGCCGCTGGGCTATTAAAGGGAAGTCGAGATGGTTTAATGCTTGATAGCGAATTACCAAACGCAGAGCCGCAATATGTCGGTCGTGTGGCAGATTCAGCTTTTAATAAAGCTGGGACTAACTTGACGACGGGTAAAAAACTCAGCCGTAATGATAAGCTTAGCCAATTGGCGTATTTGCAGATAGCCGATACACTTTTACCTTTGCTTGCCGAATTTGGCCAACAACGAATCGCCGTCGTGATCGGTACCAGTACTTCGGGTATTGAATATGGCGAGCAAGCATTAAAGCAGAAGATAGCAACGGGTGAATATCCAGAAAACTACCATTACAGCATGCAGGAAATGGGCACGACAGCGCAATTTATTGCGGACTTATGCCAAGCTAAAGGTCCTGTTTATAGTATCTCGACGGCGTGTTCATCGAGCGGTAAAGCCTTAGTCAGTGCTCAAGCCTTGTTAGATGCAGATCTCGCCGATGTGGTGATTGCCGGTGGTGTTGATAGTTTAGCTAAGCTGACTGTGAATGGTTTTAAAGCATTAGCGTCAACAGCAACTGCGCAGAATAACCCGTTTTCAACAGACCGTGATGGGATTAATATCGGTGAAGCGGCGGCGTTATTTATCGTCACCAAAGAGCAAGGCGGTATTCAGTTATTAGGCGCAGCGGAAACCTCTGATGCCCACCATTTATCGGCACCACATCCAGAAGGTGAAGGCGCATTACGGGCGATGCGTATGGCGTTGACTGAAGCTAATTTGCAAGGTGAGCAAATCGATTATGTAAACTTACATGGTACAGGCACACCGAAGAATGATGACATGGAAGCCAAAGCCATGTTTAACGCGTGTGGTAGTAACGTATTGTGCGGGTCGACCAAGGGCATGACTGGGCATACATTAGGTGCTGCGGGTGCATTGGAAGCGGGTATTTGTTGGTTATTGCTTAATGATGAATATAATCCTGAGCATCAAGTCCCGGCCAATGTCAGCGATGGTGAGCTAGATAATAACCTTGCGACGATAAACCTAGTGGATGCCAAGGCTAATGCGGAACGCTCGGCTAAAAATAAGTTACAAACCTGCATGAGCAACTCATTTGCTTTTGGCGGTAATAATATCAGTTTAGTGATAGGAAAACAGCCGTGAGATACCCAATAGCGGACGTATTACCGCATAGCGCACCGATGATCTTAATTGATGAATTAGTGCGTTATGACGACGAAAATGTCAGTTGCCGCGTGACTATAACGCCGACGAAACCTTTCTTTGATAACGCTAAACAAGGTGTACCCAGTTATGTCGGCTGTGAATATATGGCGCAAACCATCGCGGCTTATGGTGGCGCACATGCACTCGATGATGCAGGTGAAGTGAAAATTGGTTTCCTGCTTGGCTCGCGTAAATATAACGCCGAAGTCGGTATATTTAAAGTCGGCAAGACCTTGTTAATCGAAGCCAAAAAACTAATTCAAGACGAATCAGGACTGTGTGTTTTTGATTGCGTTATAAAAGATGAAGAGAATGCGGTACTAGCAAAAGCTAAAATCAATGTATTTCAACCGCAGGATCCAGCACAATTTTTAAAGGATAATCATGAGTAAACGTATTTTAGTAACAGGCTCAAGTCGTGGACTGGGTAAAGCGATAGCATTGCAACTAGCCAAAGATGGTTTTGATATTAGCGTACATTGTCGTTCTGGCGTTGAAGCGGCGCAGGATACCTGTGCACAAATTGCCGAACTCGGTCAAGCGACCAGCTTGTTACAATTTGATGTGTGCGACAGAGCTGCAGCCAAAGCCAGCATTGAAGCGGATATCGCTGAACATGGTGCTTATTATGGCGTCGTCTGTAATGCGGGTATTACCCGTGATATGGCGTTTCCATCAATGGAAGGCGAAGACTGGGATGACGTGATCCGTACTGGTCTAGACGGTTTCTACAATGTTATTCATCCGACGGTTATGCCAATGGTACGCGCTAAGCAAGGTGGCCGTATCGTTACTATGGCTTCAGTGTCGGGCATTATGGGTAACCGTGGACAGGTGAATTACAGTGCGGCAAAAGGCGGTATCATCGCGGCATCAAAAGCGTTATCACTGGAATTAGCAAAACGTAAGATCACGGTCAACTGTGTTGCACCAGGTTTGATTGAATCTGACATGACCAATGATTTACCGATTGATGAAATCAAAAAAATGATCCCATTAAAACGTATGGGTAAACCAGAAGAAGTGGCAGGCACAGTGTCATTCCTTGTGTCTGATAGCGCGGGGTATATCACCCGCCAAGTGATCTCTGTGAACGGTGGATTAATCTAATGAGAAGAGTTGTTGTAACAGGCATGTCTGCGATCACCGCGCTGGGTGATGATTGGGCTACCTTTAAAGCGGGATTAGAAAAGGGGAAAAATGCCGTTAAAGTGATGCCAGAATGGGATTACCTTGACGGCCTGAATACCCGATTAGCTGCGCCTGTCACTCATTTTGAAAAACCAAAACACTATAAGCGAAAACAAGTACGTTCGATGGGCCGGGTATCCTTGATGTCGACACGGGCAACGGAACTAGCGCTAGAACAAGCGCAATTATTAGATCACCCGGCATTAACCGATGGCAGTACCGGTATTTCCTACGGTTCATCTGTGGGTTCTACCGAACCGCTGATTAACTTTAGCCGCATGATGGACACGGGCAACATGTCTGGCGTCACAGCGACCAGTTATATCCAAACCATGTCACACACTGCGCCAGTAAACGTCGGCGTATTTTTCGGCCTGACGGGTCGCGTTATTACCACCAGTTCTGCCTGTACTTCGGGTTCACAAGGTATTGGTTATGCCTATGAAGCGATTAAATTTGGCCGCCAAGACTTGATGGTTGCTGGTGGCGCTGAAGAATTGTGTATTACCGAAGCTGCCGTATTTGATACCTTGTATGCCACCAGTGTTAAAAATGACATGCCAGCGTTGACGCCACGCCCATTTGATAAAGACCGTGATGGCCTGGTCATTGGCGAAGGTGCCTGTACCTTAATTCTAGAAGAACTAGAACATGCCCTTGAACGTGGCGCGACAATTTATGCAGAAATTGTCGGTTTTGGCTGCAATTCTGATGGTAAACACGTCACCCAACCAACCGCAGAAACGATGCAAGTTGCGATTGAACAAGCTGTGAAAGACGCCAATATTGATATTGCTGACATTGGTTATGTCTGCGCGCACGGTACAGCAACCGATCGGGGCGATATTGCAGAAACCAACGCGACGGCTAATGCGTTAGGTCGCAAGCCAATCAGTTCATTAAAGAGTTACCTTGGTCATACCCTTGGTGCCTGTGGCGCGATTGAAGCGTGGGCGTCAATCAACATGATGCAAGACAACTGGTTCGCACCAACGATCAATCTAGACAGCATTGCCGAAGAATGTGGTGACTTGGATTATATTCGCGGTGAAGGTCGCGAGATCCACACTGACGTTGTCATGAGTAATAACTTTGCCTTTGGTGGTATTAATACTTCGTTGTTATTTAAGCGTTGGCAGAGCTAGTTCGAAGCTAATCCGGTATTAGCCCGAAATGAGCCTTGAAGACAAGGTATAAAATCTGAATAAAGCGCGCCTTACTTGTTATTAAGTGGCGCGTTTTTTATTGGCCTAACTTAACGTACTAGATGTTTTTAGTTAAGAAGTTAATCACATAATCACTGGCTGCTTGGCTATCAGGGCAGTGGCCAGCTTTACCAAAGAATACCGCTTCACCTTGTGATGATAACGCGGCTGTTTTTTTTACATCTGCTGGCATAGCGACAGGATCTTTATGAGTATTGATTGCTAATAGCGGCGTATTAATTCTGGCTTTCCCATCGAAATAACCTCGTGTAGCCAGTGAGTAGTTAGCCGCGTTCTTGGCGTAATACACTTTATCGCCAGGATCACCGCCTAATCGTGCTATCAATGCATCGACAGACATCGTTGGAATGAAATTAAGGAGTTTGGCATTGGTTAATGGACCATCCACCAAAGAACAACGCGCCACGATTGCTTTCAATTTTGGCTGTTTAAGCGCAAATTCCAGTAATGCAGGGCCGCTGCCTGAAGACCCTAATACACCAATTCTGTTGTTATCGATATTGGTGTTGTTCTCTAAGTAACGAAAGGCTGCTTGGTGTGATGAATCTAGGGCACCAACAGTGAGTGAATGTTTATAGTCTAATCCAGCGCCAGGCATATCAAAGGTTAATACTGCATAGCCTTCGGCATTTAATTTAAGCACTGATGTGTGGTGTTCAATCAGGGTTTTATCAACACCGCCAGACCAGATAACCGCGGGTAAATTAGAGCCTTGTGCTGGTAAGTGTAAGATACCTGGTACAGTCGTGCCGTCGGCTAAGGGTAAATGAACTAGCGTGACATTATCACCGGCGAGTTGCAGTGATTTAACGTAGTTATTTACCGCGTTGTCTAGCGCTAAGAGCTCATTCGGGCGTTTCAAATTTGGATAGCTAGCAATAAGGTACATGGTGGATGCTTTCATGTAAGCTTTAGCTGCCGCTTCAGGATCTTTTAATTGCTGCGCTTGTTGTTGTAATAAATCTGCCGCATGCGAAAACTCATACGTCCAAAATGTCGGCAAATTCAGGTTCTCTGCATCTCTTAATTTGCTGTTACTGTGGATGCTTTCTAACACTTTCTTGATTTCTATTTCAGCTAAACCTGCTTGAGTCCAATCTTCAAAACGTAAACTACGATAAAAATCTTGTTGGATCTCGTCTAGGTTATTCTTAAAACTAGAATGGCTAGCGATGTTGGTTTCTGTCGTTTGTGCTTGTGCTGTTAATGACATTATTGGCAGCAGAATTGGAACACACATTGATGACAAGAGTAATGGTAAAAGTCGTTTTTTCATTATAATTTTAGGCCTATCCTTGGGGTAATTAATATTATAGTTACTTTAATGTGGAATTTTTGTCGTGATGATGATTGTATTTATAGGTAATAAGGAAAAAGTGTTAAGCATAAGTAAAAATATTTTTGGACAGATCTAATTTACTGTAGACTGATCGCATATATTTACACGATTTAGAGATACTTAATGGAATCATTCGACAAAATATACTACCGCGCTGCTGAACGTAAGGGTGGGGAACAAGCACTCGCGTATTTGATATCAGAGCCGCTGACAAATGCTGAATTGGTGAGGGTGACGGACAGCGATGTACTCGCTGAATTTACCCGTGCGATCTTTAAATCAGGGTTTGTGTGGCACCCATTAGTTTTATCTTGAAATTTATCACCCATTAGAAATACAAATATTGACATATTTAACTTGAATGACTAAACCTAAATAACCATCACGGTTAAATTTGGAAGTCATGTCAATTATCAAAGTTATAATCCCTGAGTTTCAAGTCTACACGCCAACAACCGTTGAACCTGAAGGTACGAAATTTTATCCGTTTAAGTTAGAGGACTCGGAAGAAAGCTATCAAGCTGAGCTAGCTGATGATTTTGAAATAGATACTTTTAATCATTTTCCATTATTGCTGTTACCTGATCGAACTCTCTGGGAACATGCTAATAACTATCTTTTGCATAAACTTGAATCCTTCAATCTACCACACTCTAGCACACTAAGTAGTATTGCTGACTCTATAAAATATTTTGGTAATTATTGTGTAGACTTCAAAATTAATTATTTAGTTTGCACACGAAAATCAAACTCACCCCTGAGAAAATACCGACGCTATCTATCGGATAGAATACTTAAAAGAGAGTTGTCGGTATCTACAGTAAAATCCCATATGTCTAATTTAGTTAATTTCTATCGCCACTTAGTCAATGTTGAACATATTAGCTTTGGGTATCCTCCTTGGCATGACCGAGAAGCTAAAGTTATTATTAATGGGCAGTTGAAAGAGGTGAAGACCTCTGATGTTTTACAAGCTATAAAAGGTGGTAAGTCAACAGCGAGAAAACGGGAGGAATGTACTTATGAAGGTCATATTATTGATGGAGCAGAGTTACGTCCTTTAGATGAAGATGAACAAGGTATTTTGATTACTGCTTTGAAACAACTGAATAATATTGAAATGACCTTCATTTTCTTAATCGGTTTGTGTACGGGAGCTAGATTACAAACGATATTAACACTTAGATATGAAAATTTTAATCATGAGCCTGATGCTGCAGTGAATGAAGTGGTTATATATGCAGGGTTGACTAATAAAAATGGAAGTGGATTAGTTGATAGTAAAGCTGACAAAGATATCGCTATATATTTCCCTATTGAATTATACCAAAAGATTAAGATTTATCTGCATTCAGAACGTGCAATTAAACGTCGTAAAAAAAGTGTGTATAAACCAACAAATGTAGACTTTCATTATCTTTTTCTATCCCAACAAGGTCATCCTTTTTATATTTCTAAAGCTGATTATAATTCAAAGTTTTACAAAAAAATACCAACGGGACAAACTGTTACTACGTTTGTTTGTGAGCGATTGAAGCCAAAACTTATCGAGCTAGGATTTCTAGGTAGTTTTAAATTTCATGATACTAGAGCAACATTTGGAATGAATATTGTTAATTATGGATTGGAGAATATTGACTCTGAAAACAATATAGGGCGATCTATAGATCTATTGTTCCGCTTTGTAAAAGTTAGAATGAACCATAATGATTTGGCAACTACACAGCAATATTTAGATTTTAATCAAAATCAAAAAATAGTTAAAGAAGCTAAGGTTGGATGGGAAAAACACTTAAAATCAATGTTGGAAATAACTGATGCCTGACTATGAATCGATTAAACCTGTGATATACAAAATTGAAGATATAGCAGAGGCGTTTGACTGTGATAGTAATTCCGTGATCTTTAATCATGTTGATAATATAGTTATTCAATTTGGCACTTTGTTCATTCATTTTGGTCAGATTTGTTATATTGAATTCAAAAAAAAGCAGCAAGGTGATAATCGAAAGTTAAAGGTAATTAAAACGTCATTAGATAAAAGAAAGGTAGTACTGGCTAGGGGGCTGATTCATTATTCTTGTGATTTATTTATAGATGGAATTAGGACTCTAACTATTCATAATCGTGTTAATGAAATCAAGAAGTTTATTAATAGTTTAAATGAAAGTGAACTAGCTTTAAATGAAAGTTCACTTGGAAATATTTTAATTAATCATTCTGATTTTTTGAAACATAAAATTAAAATTTATGATAAAGAATTAGGCTTAGGTATTACAAGTGCAACTGCTCATAATCAGCAGACTTGGATAATTGGTTTTTTCTCTTTTTTATTAAAGGTCGAAAAAACTAATTTGTTAGATGAAATATATCATATTGTAGAAAATTCAAAAGAAAAAATAAAAACAAAATCGTTGTCAGGTAATGAATTGATGGATAATTTTAATGCTTATATTAAAATATTTAGATATTTCAGTAGTGTTGTTTTAGATCATAAAAAATTCCCATTGAATTTTTCAATTAATCGTGAGGAGTATTGGTTTACTATATCTGGAAAAATCATCCATAAAAATGATAAAAGACTAAACTCATCTGGATGTTTTAATTATAATAACGAAAAATATTGTAGCGTAGATGAATTGATTTCGCTAAAACGATTCAAGACTTTAGATCGAAAGCGTATAAAAAATGTATACATTAAGTATGCAAAAAATAGTCAGGAATTAGCCAATGAATGCTATTCACACTCACGTTTATTTTTGATTAAATGTGCTGCGCGGGCTTATTTTATGATTTTTTTATTTTTAACTGGAGAAAATGACAGTACAGCGGCCACATTACAATATGAAAATGAATATTCATTATGTAATGGTGAACAGGATTTTAAAAGTATCAAGTGGCGTGCTAATGGCTTTGAAGTAAAATATGATATACAGAATGAATTTATAGATGATTTTAAAAGATTTCTGTGTTTGAGAGAACATTTACTTCAATATTTTTCTCAAGAGTATAGATCACTTTTTTTTGAGATAATGAAAGGTGAATTAGTTCATGCTCATTCAGACGGTCGTTATGTAGTGGTCAAGTAAAACTGTACACCTAGATAGGCGTTTAAATTAAGCTGCAGCTTCCATAATCACTGGCGACAAATAGTTATTATAACTATGGCCTCGTTTTGTATTGTAATGCTGCAGTATATATTTGAGCGTATCTCGCTCAGCTTCAGCAAAGGTGTTATAGCATTCCTTTGGCATCCACTCTGTTTTAAAACTTCTAAAAAATCGTTCCATTGGGGCGTTGTCCCAACAATTTCCGCGTCGACTCATACTTTGCGTTATTTGGTATTTCCACAACGCTTGTCTGAATTGAAGGCTCGTGTAATGACAACCTTGGTCTGAATGAAACATCACATTTTTTGGTCGGCCTCGGCTTTCGTAAGCCATACGTAGCGCCGCACAAGTTAAATCTGTGTTTGGGCTATCTGAGCATGCCCAACCCACAATTTTACGTGCAAATAAATCCATGACTACAGCTAGGTACATCCATTTATTTCCAGCCCAAACATAGGTCACATCGCCACACCAAACTTGATTGACTGTTTCAACATCAAACTGCCTATTTAGTCGGTTCGGTGCGATTTTCGATACATCCTCAGATATCTTATACTTATGTTTATTCGGCTGTTTACTGACAATGCCGACTTCTTCCATCAATCTTGCTGCTTTGTATCTACCGACACTTTCCCCTGCTTGATTAAGTTGGCCTGAGATGGTTCTCGCGCCAGCTGAACCTCGACTACGGCTGTGTATAGCAATGACTTTTTGACGTAATACAGCTCGTTCCGGCTTTGTTACACCGCGGTATTTAAGTCGATAATGGAAGCTACTGCGAGGTATTTCAAATAACACACATAGCTTCTTTATTGAATGATTATCTCTTGATAACGCGGCTATCAAATCTATCGTTTGATGCTGTCCTGCATTAAAAGAGCGGAAGCTTTTTTTAATATGTCTTTCTCCCATTCAATTTGCTTAATTTTGGCTTCAAGCTCTTGAATACGTATTTGGTCTGGCGTCATAGCCTTTGCAGTCGGTGTTATCCCGCCATGTTCTTGCTTAAGTTGAGCTACCCATCGTCTCATTGCCGTGTATCCAACACCGACGGCATCACAGGCTTCTTGTATCGAGTAGCCTTTATCCAGGACTAAGTTTGCAGCATCATGCTTGAATGCTACTGAATATGTTGTTCGCGCTTTTGTCATTGTGTACACCGTTTTTATGTTGAGGGTATTCTATCCCATTTAGGTGTACAGATTCATTAAACCACTTCATTATTCTAGTTATATAAGGAAATCATTTTGTTCTTTATTTAAAGAAAATGTATTCATAGGAACAAGTAAAAGAATCCGTCTCACCAAGTCATTATGGATTAGACACAATCATAGTGCTGATGTGAGTAGTTATATACTTCAACATAGTAACAAGACATCTGATTTTAATTATTCAGGCTCTGACTTTGAACAAAGTTCTGAAGAGTTAATTGATTATTTTAGTGAAATAACGGAACAGTTATTGCCTAATTCTGGTACAGAGTTGGAAACACCGAGTGGTAATTGTATCGAACCAAAAACACCGACTGCTCTTTCCACTCTTGTCACATCTAATTTATTTACTGTAGATTGTGGTGATCAAAAAACCTGTCTTTTTTGTAGTAAATATCGAATTCTTGCTGATGAAGTCGATATCCGAAAGCTATTATCAATAAAATATCTGCTCGTTAATAGCGCTCACTTAGCTTCATCAATAGAGCATTTTAATAAAGTCTACAATCCAATATTAGATCGAATAGAAGAGTTACTAGAGAAAATACGTGAGCAGGGAGACGAGTTTGCACCGTTAATACTCGAGGTAAGCGAACAAGTTTTTGAACAAGAAAAACTTTCTGAGTATTGGTATCGTAAATTAGAGTATCTAGAAGAATTAGGGGTTCTATAATGCCTACAATAAATAGAAATATCATGTATCCGGCAAGCTTACCTTTCACTAAAATTGTAGCTACAGTTCCTGATGTGTATCATCAAGACGGTAATAAATTTAATTATCCGAATGATGATTTTGTTATTTCTCGAGATATAAAAGGGAATGTGCTAAGTCGATATCGTGATCTTGTTTATGATCTTGCGCCTTACGCATCAACTAAAAGTAGCAAAACAAAAATACCTTTTAATTTAATTGAAGGGGAGAGTTATAAGCGTGAAGCACACTGGTTATGGTTTATATGTTATAGATTTGATAAAAATGGACGAAATAAAAATAATTTATCTGTAGGGGTGCTTTATAGCCGATTTACCGGCTTTGTTAAACCATTGTGTAAGTTTGCGAAGCTAAATAATGTCTCTACTATTTACGTTTTAGAAACAAAAAAATTGCTGGCGAAATTTATATATGAAAATGATACAGCTATGTTTAATAAACAGGCTCTTCCATCTTTAAGATTATACCACCAGTTAAAAAACAAAATTGGTTTTAGTGTTGCTCTTAGTGATTATATATTCGATGTTTTAGCAAAGAGAGCTAAGCAGGTTAGTTCGAATAAACAACAGACTGAGCTTATTCCCCCTAGATTATACGGATTATGGCTGAAAGAGGCTTTAGCTACAGTAGGTGAATTTGAGAATAATGCAGAGAGTATAAGCACTCTTCTGCATCAGTTAATAAATGAAAGACCGCCAGATAAAAAAGCATATTCACCAACAATGCGCGCTAAAGCATGGAGTAATTGGATTGAAGAATCAAAATTACAGGACTTAGCTAAATCAAAGCAATTTTTAAGTGAGCGTCGAAAATTTGTTTTTTATTTGTCGGGTGTCATGCTGGTTTGTAAGGGATTGATACATTTTTATAGTGGTATGAGAGATGATGAAGTCTTATCACTTAACTATCACTGTTTACAGCTTGATAAAGTTAATCATAGACCTCGAGCTCGATTGATTGGTAACACCACTAAGTACATAGGAAGTAAAAAACAAGAACAATGGGTGACTAGTGTTGAGATTGAAAGGGTTATAGCTGTACTACAGTCGATAGTTAAGCCAATAGCAAGTGTGCTCGATGTTACTGTTGAACTAGATTTCAAAAAAGGAGAAACACCTTGTCCATTATTTCTATCTACAAACTATATTCTGTCAAGAAAATATAGAGCTATTAACCCATTAGGTAAAGTTAAATTTTGGGGCGCCAAGTTTACATTGTCATTAAGTGCTATATGGCGCAATGATTTATTACGTATAACTGAAGAAGATGTGAAATACCTTGAGCATTTTGAGCCAGAAAGAAATTGGCGACAGCCTGAATTTGGCATCGGTAAAATTTGGCATTTTAAAAGTCACCAGTTTCGTCGTAGTTTAGCTGTGTATTCGGCACAAAGTGGATTAGTTTCTATAGGGTCTCTTCAGTTGCAATTAAAGCACTTATGTCAAGAGATTACCTTTTATTATGGAAATGGTGCAGAGAGAGCAGGCAATATATTTAATATAGAAAGTAATAATCATATGGCTCATGAATTTATTAGTCAAAAACCACTTGCTGATTATACTGCGTGGGTGTGGCAAATATTGTTTAGTGATGAAAAACTAGATGGTATAAACGGTAAAGTAATTGAGCGTACGATTAAAGCTGATACACCGGAAAAGCAGAAAGCAATACTGACGGATAGAACAAAAACTATTAAGCAATTTAAGAACGGGCAGCGAGCATATGCAGAAACTCCACTTGGAGGGTGTGAAACAACAACTCCTTGTGATAAAAAACTGATGCATAATCTGACGGCATGTATTGATTGTTCTAAGGCAGATCTAAAACCAAGTAAAGTTGCTAGAACTATTGATAGCATGACTATTTTTGTTGATAGCTTAGCCCCGAATTCTGTTGAGTATAGAACCGAACGTAGTGAGTTAGATGAGTTGATAGCTTTAAAAAAACGAATGGAGAGAAACTAATGCAGCATAAGGATTATTATGACGCGCTTGAAAGGCTTCGTTCGAACCAACCTGAACTGCTTGTAAAAGGTTCTTATAAGATTAATCAAGATACCGTAGCGTTAGAAGCTGGCCGAAATCGTGGCGCTATCAAGCCATCTCGCAGTCAGTTCATCAAGCTGATAGATGATATAAATAGGGTTGGCCACGAATATAATAATAAAGCACTAAACAAAATAAATAAGATTCAAGCCAGTGCTGATCGGTATCGTTCTAATGGGGATGATTTACGGGAAAAGTACTTGGCGGCATTAAACAGGGAAATGATGCTTGTCAGGAGGGTGAGGGACTTAGAAATGAAGGTTATCGAACTTGAAACTGAGAAGAAGGTTGTGCATATTAGAGATTAATAGGAAGTTAAGATAAGTATGGATATTTTTGTTTGAATTTAAAAATGGTTCGATTAATTACTTAACAATAGAGTACGATAGCTGTTGCATGTTGCAGCTTTATTTTATGTACAAATAGAAAAATATTAGGTCCAAGTATAAATTAGGTTCGTGTCATAACGTTATGCCGCTTATTCTCCGTTTCGTGTTTGGGCCGTAGAATGATCAACAACCGACGATTGAACTTTCAATATCCACCCTACAGTGAACTATACTTAATAAGTTCATCAAACAATCTAGGAATGGCTATGAGTAAATCAATACGTACGTTAAGTCTTAATGAAGTGACTATAATGCTAAAAAGCGATGAATTTATCGTTATAGATCCAATAGCATCTGAAGCGTATATTTATGATTATGATATTAACGGTCATTTTGAAAAGGTATTTGTGTTTCTTGCGGAAGACGTAATACCAACACTAGAAAAATGGTCTGAATCCCAACTCATTGCTAACAGATCGTTCAATGAAAAGCCTTGTGGTTACTGTTATGCTGGTTGGAATATCTCTGCTGACGGTGAACGACATTATGCAGTAAAACAACAGGCCGTAGCACTGGGTCTATCGTAGCTCGGTGGCTTTTATTAGACATCGACTAGCTTGGTCGTTTGGTGTCAATTAACTTTATCAATTTTTAACCTTTAATGTCATTGAATGGCATTTTTATTTGATAAATAGCCGAATTGTGTACATGTTGATTTATAGTTCCAAAAGTTCTCAGTATGTTTCCATTTTTTCAACTTTAAACATAACGGCTAACCCGCATGATTATTATCATTTGAACTCCTTGTAAGATAAAATCCGCTATAACACATATTTTGAAAATCGTTGTAGAGTGTTGTAGCTAAACTATATTAGCCATGGATTTGTCATTTTTTAAAGTGAATTGTGCCACTAACGCCTCAGTATCATCAATTGAGACCGCGCCAATTACCCTAACTCGATTCTGCCCCAAAGTGTATATGGAATCCACGTATTTACAAAGCGACAAATCAATAAAGTTAAGATGCGTACGTATATTCGGCTTCTTCTTGAAGAAGCTACCTTCTAGCCTTTTATGCATCATCATTTTGTAAAGTTTTAAATTATTATGCTGCGAGTAAAATAGGTTTATATTCAGTTTCATATCGAAGCATTGCCCATGCAGTTCTAACAATTTTGTTGGCCAGTGCTATGCACGTTTTCTTGAAGCCAATCCGTTCAACGATCTTGCGTAGCCAAGCATCTTTTTGCGTTCTCGGCTTTTCAGGTAACCTTCCAAGATACGACATTGCGCCAAGATACAGCAGAGACCGTAATTCTTTTACCCCTCCACACTTATCAATACCAATCATGAACACCTTGTCACCTGAGCTATGTTGCTTCGGTGTTAGCCCAACAAACGCGGAAGCTTGACGGCCATTTTAAAACTGCTTCCATCTCCTAACGTTGTGTAAAGCATAGCTGCAATGGTCTCCCCAACACCTTCAATTTTCATAAGCCTTTTGCACGGTTCAATTTGTCGCGTTAAAGCGTTTTTTTCTTTTTCAAAAGCCTTCAACTCGTTTTTAAGCAGCTTGTATTGCTCCCAAAGGATCGCCATTACACCGATGACATTAGTAGGAATATTTGTTTCTCCATCTAAAACAGTTTGAACTGATGCTTTCAACCCTTTTTCACCCTTGGGGTTAGCAACCAGGAGTGACCCTCTAATGGCAACCGCAACAGCCTTCTACAGCAACGATTTAAGGCTTTGCCTTTGCTAAAAATTCTTTTGTTTTCTGACGATTTAGGGCTTTGTTACTAAGTAATTCACCATCAGTACTTATGTAGCATACTGTAGTACATTTTTAGCTAAATCTATGGCAATGATATTTTTGGTTAACATAATAGAATCCTCTAAATCAAAAGCTCATCCATAAGTGTAGATGGGCGAAGGAGGTGTGGATTCCATACCTCAGCTTAGAGTTGTTACTCACTAAAAATGTGAACGTTTCGGTTTACCATAGATTTATAATGTGAAAAACGGGGGCGGTTCTCACACACCACTTACATAAATGAATCGAAAATGATGGCCAGCATCACTTAACCATTACATATTTGAGGGAACAGGTAAAGCGGAGAAATTAGTGGAGACACAGGAAGTGATCTTGGTAGGCAATGCCGAAATATCTTCTCGAGTCTAAAAAACATGCCTGAAGTTAAACTTTCATTCAGGACGTTTTTCAACGTTCGAGTTCCTCACGTAAATGCTATTCCATTTTTAGGCACCTTGGTACTCGATAAAGCCCTGGCCTGCTGAAGTGACCCCATTAAGTTGGACATTTAGTTAAGCGGCTTGTAAGGCCTGATTTCGATATTCTATCGGAGTCAGGCCTTACAATTTGACCTTGATCCGTTTCGTATTGTAATACTCTATGTATTCGTCGAGTTTCTCTATTAACTCATCGGCATCTTTGAAGTTTTGCCTATGATACATTTCTGTTTTTAATAAGCCAAAAAAGTTTTCAGCTACGGCATTATCTAAACAATTTCCTTTTCTCGACATGCTCTGTGTGAGTCCACTCGCTAATAGCTGTTTTTGATATGTCCGATGGCGATATTGCCAACCTTGGTCACTATGCACTATTGGTTTTGAGTGCACATCTAAACTATTAATAGCATCTTTCAGCATATCTGTAACTAATGGCAAACGTGCATTTTTAGCTATCTTATAAGCGACAATTTCTTTGGTAAAGAGATCTATAACAGGTGATAAATAAACCCTCTGTTCCTTAACCTTAAACTCAGTAACATCGGTTGCCCACTTTTCGTTTGGTTTTGTGGCATTAAAATCTCGCTCAAGTACATTGGATGCTGTGGTTCCTGCTCCACCTTTATAAGAGCCAGCTCATGCTTATAAGCATTCGCTTTCTTACTTACTTTAACCTGATAATAGAACACACTTTTAGCCAACTGAATGGACTCAAGAAGGTGCTTTAAAGCATATTTATTTTTGAGAGCTAAAACCACTATCGCCTTTTCTTTGTTTGGCGGCGCTTTGCCTGTTCTAGCTCTTCCAACTTTTTTAACACGGCATTCTCAGCCCGTAGGTAAGCAAGCTCTTCTTTCAGCTCCTCCATTGTCATTTCATTATCTAGTTTTACGGGCGTTTTAGATTGTTTCATTGGAGGTCTGCCTATTGAGGAACGTTCAAGCCCCCTAAAGCCTGATTCGTTATATGTTTTTAGCCATACAGAAAGTGAACCAGGAGAAGACTGATTTAATACGGGACTAGTGTGAGTGAGGGACCAGCCATTTGTCCACATTAACTTTAATGCTTGTAGCTTTGTTTTTGCACTACTAGCATATGAATTGAGTAGGAATGCGTTTTTTCCATGAATGGAAAAAACTTGAGTCCAATATCGAATCTGCCGAGAAGATATGGATAATTCATTTGAGAGTATCCTAGATGATTTACCACCTAGACACTCTTGTGCAATAATGAGTTTTAACTCACGACTATGTTTGGACATAAAAAGACCCCCAGTAATTGGTTGTCCAACTATTGGGGGTCAGTTCATGCCTCGGCTTCTTGTGAAGCTACTATCAACTAAATCAACAGATTGACTCGTAAGGAAATAACAAATAGCAGGTGTTTTTAAAAGTGGTAAAACCAATCTAAAGCTCGATAATCATTTACAAAGTTCGGCCTACAATTCTCAAATCTTTATTGACTCCATTTAACATTGCGACGCCTGGCATTAACCCCCAATCTTGAAAATTATGTTTTTTAAATAATTTTTTGCTTGCTATATTAGAATCGAAAATTGTCGTACATAATGTTTGAATGCCAAGTGATGGAGCTTTCTCAATCGCGTTACTCAATAAAAAACTACCTACACCTTTACCCTGATATTTCGGATGAAGGTAAATCGCAAGGTCCGCTGTAACGTAATATCCAGGTCGTTCATTCATAAAATAAGAGAAGTTCAGATAACCGACAACTTTCGTTATGCCTACGTTAGTTAATTCGGCAACCCAAAATGGTCGAATCGGGTCATTCAATTGTTTTGTAAATGAGGGTTGTCTTGATGATAAGGTAATAGGCTCAATGTCACATGTACTTTCTAAAGTTTTTACAGAATGATTGTAGATATCTACAATCTCATTAAGATCTTTGTTTTTAGCTAAGCGATAAGAATAATTCACATTATTTCCTTATAATTTTAATTAATAATGTGGGGGGCCACATCACCAGAACAGATCAATTCAGCTTTACCCGATAAACTAACTTCATCACGTCCATTTAACATGACTGTTACCTCGCCTCCTTGCATTTCAATAGTAACTTTATTTTTCGTATATTTACGTGTATACGATAGTATTGCTGCTGCGCATGCACACATCCCTGAGCTTTGTATGTACCCTGCGCCTCTTTCCCATACTTCTATTTTTATTAATGTCTCAGATCGAATTAAAGCGAATATCACGTTTGCTTTATCTGGGAACAGAGTTGATTGCCCAATAAGTCTTCCTTTATTAATAACCTCATCCATAGATAATTCTCGATCTACAAATATAACACAGTGAGGATTACCTAATGATACACAGTTTAAATTGAATTTTTCATCTCCAATCACAACTTGCTGATCAATAAATGTTTCTTTATTAGATCTAACCGGTATTTTATCGGAAGAAAAATAATAACGACCTAGCTGTACAGAGTCACAACCATCTGCGAACTCATTAACTTTAATAGTTTCAGCTAGCTTGCATAAGAAAATTTCAATAGTGCGATGTTGAGATAATCCATTATCTTTAAGATATTGAGCAAAAATTAAGAGTCCATTAGCACTTTTTTCACACTCAGTACCATCTGAATTATATATCCTTAAAGACCATTTATGCTCAGTAGATGTCGACCAAAATAATATACCATCAGCTCCAATACCGTTACATCTATCACAAAGTGATTTGATATAGGTAGTGTTGATTGGTAATTCCCAGTCTGTTTGAGCACAGATTAAATAGTCATTACCTGATACATGATATTTATCAAACGGTATTCTCATCATGAATAACCCTTTAAATCTGTACAAATAGATTCCTCTAGGTCTAACATAATATTTAAGTTTTGCACTGCTGCCCCTGACGCGCCCTTACCAAGGTTATCCAATTTTGCTGCTAGTAGCGTTTGTTTTCCGTTGCCAAAAACATAAATTTCAACATTATTTTTACCTTCAAGACCATGGGGTGTAAGCAGAGAAGGTGAATATGCTTCATTCGAACTTTGATATTCTTTTACCGCTATAAATGGTTCATTATCATAATAATTTGAGATTTGATGATGAACTTCTTCAGGTGTTTTAGCTAAATTCATGTTAAGAGGAATAAATACTAGCATTCCTTGATAAAAATTTCCGACCGCAGGCATCATAGTTGGGGTAGTGGCGAGAGACGACCACATTTTTATTTCTGGAATATGTTTATGGTCCATATCTAAACTATAAGCCTCATAGGCTGGACCTCTTTTTTCATACTTATTAATCAGATTTTTACCACCGCCACTATAGCCAGAAATGGCATTAATGGCTATACTGGAATTGAATATCAAATCTCTTAATGGATGTAGTAATAATATGGCTCCTGTCGCATAACATCCTGGATTCGCTACTAAGTTTGCAGCTCTAATCGAGTGTCGTTGAGATATGTTTAATTCAGGTAAGCCATAAATCCAGTTTGCGTTAGTTCGGTGAGCAGAGCTTGCATCAAGCACTCTACATCCAACCGAGGTTGCTAGTTTTGCAGATTCTCTAGCTACATGATCTGGAAGGCACAGCACAGTCACATCAGCTGCACTCATTATCTCCTTTTTTTCTTTAATATCTTTACGTTTATTGTCTTTTATAGTCAATAGTTCAATATTCGGATGCAACTTTAATCTTTCTTTAATTTGTAATCCTGTAGTACCTTCCTGACCATCAATAAAAACATGATACTTTTTCATATAATGTTACCTAATATTATTTTATAACAACTAAAATAGATCGCTCAACTATTCATATTCAAGTCTAGTCAATAGGATCATCGATAAATATAACTTTGAATAATTAGCTAACTAAAAACATTCAGATAATCCTCTTAGTCCCTGATAAAGTTCTGAAGGTTTTCTTGCGAAAGTCAATCTAATACCATTACATTTCCCGAAAACTTCCGCAGGCATTACTAGAATAGCCTTTTCATTTAGTAACTTACGGCTGATCATTAGTGAGTCGGTATTATTTATAAATTCAATCCACGCAAAAGGAGTTCCCTGAGGCTCAATAATACGTATCTTATTTTTATGGCTTTCCCCCCACGTCTTTAAAATTTCATAACCATCAGATAGTAACTTATTATATTTTTCCATATAATTCTTACGATTTTTTAATATGGATATTGCGATTTCTTCACAAAGAATTGAATTAGAAATAGTTGTGTGGTGTTTATAACTCATAGCTTTTGTGATAATACTTTCAGAACCACACATCCACCCAATTCTTAAGCCTGGTGCACCATATACTTTCGATAAACTAGATACGGATATTACATTTAAACTATTGTTTACTAGCGAGTTTGATAAGTTGGTAAGGTATTCTTCATCAACCAGCAACAAAATACCACGAGCTTCAACTAACTCAATCAACTGTTTTTTTTGAAACTCAGACAAGATCTTTCCCGTAGGGTTACAAGGTGAATTTATAACAATTAGCTTAGTAAATGGAGTGATTTCTTGTATAATTTTCTCTATATTGAAACTATAATCATCATTATATTCTAATTTGGTAACTCGACATCCTATTAGATTAGGAACCTCCCATGCTTGCTCCCAACCAGGTGAAAAGGTAATCACATGGTCGCCTGTAGTTAAAATTGTTCTATATAAAAGGTACATAGCTTCTTGAGAACCATGTGATATACCTACTTCGTTTGGAGATCTCTGATATAACTGAGCAACCAAGTTTGTAAGGTTTAAAGTACCAACATTTCGTCCATATTCTAATGGAGCATCGTAATCATTCAAATTGAAATCTGATATTCTCAAACAAGGAGCATTGCTATCGCCTAGATCTAGAGAATATTTGCCATAAGCTTCTTTAAATACCCAATCCTGTATTTTCAATTTTATAATCCCTTATCGTCGAATCACATATACCACATTGCTTGTTATTCACATTTCAAATCTTACAAACTTAAAGTGTAATTATTAACTAGTTTTTAGCAAAAATAGAGTTATTTACTTTTTTAAAACTTCTTCAAATTGACCAGAACGAATATCAAATTGATAACAATAAGGAACAGGTTTGAACCCAGTTTCATATCCAAGTAATAACATGAGTGCGATATTTGAACCGTATGAGGTAGCCATCAAGCAAGATGAACTTAAAGATGCGACCTTTTTATTTTGAAAGTCAAGACTTGGAGAAGTAGCATACGATTTAAATAATGATGATGGAGTTAATCCATTCCCAAACTTTATAAGCTGATCTTGCTCAGATTCTTGATCATTTATATCAAAGTATTCATCAAATGACATAGCATTAGGTAAAAATATGTGCGAAGTAACTCCAAATGCTACAGGACAACATATAATTACTGGTATATTTTTTTCTCGAGCCACTTTATAAAGTAATCGACGTGGTTCGATAACAAAAAAATCTAAAGTGTCACACACGACATCAACACCGTCTAAATATTGATGAATGTTATCTTCGTCAATAAAATCCACAGTTGCTATATTTACATTAGGGTTAATGCTCTTTAAGCGTTGTTCTAAAACAGCTGACTTTTTTAAACCAACAGTTTCCATTGTACATCCAAACTGTCGGTTCATATTTTCGGGGCCAAATGTATCAGCATCAGCTATATTAATATTCCCAACGCCCATTCTAATTAAGCATTCAGCATAAGTAAAACCCGTTCCTCCACAGCCGGGAACTGCGACTCTTTTATTCTCAAGTGATAGCAGTTCACTTTCCGAGATCAACCCGATCATACGACTAAACAACACTTCTCTTTTGATTGTTTCCATTAACCTTCTCCTAATACTTTATTTTCAAATTCTTCACCGTACCACCGATCTTTCCACTTAGAGAATGCTACAACAACAGTATCTCGGTATCCTCGTTCGTCAATGGCCCGTATATCTGTTACGTAATGAAACATGCTACGATCATCAAGAATAGCAACCTCTCCTGGTTTAATTGTACCGGTATAGAAAGCGTCCTCGATGTTATTGCTTTTTAATAAACTCATTTCACCGCCTTCAATCCCGTACCTATTAAATACAAATATAGCCACATAATCATGCCCATCTTGATGCACCCCCTCAGGAACGGGTATTCCAGGCCGATCTTTACTGGATACAACTCTATATTGGTGTACATTAATCTGCCAATCATCATTCGAATCCAATTTTACCTGTTTGACTGCGGATAATATTTGTTCTGTAAAATCAGATTCTAATGGTTCGTAATAACGCTTAATCCCTCCGGCTACACTATTAAATTTAGAATATGTCATGTACGCTTTATGAGGTAGTACATCCATATTCCATTCGTGATCATTAAACTGAAGTTTATATTGAGAAAATCGACGATACCGAGTTCCACCTGAAGCATACTCATCTAGTTTTAAGTTAGAGAAACTATCATGTATGCTTTTATCTACATCTGGAAAGTTAAGAATTCTATAACCTTTATTATCTAACTGCATAATAACGTATTCCTTATTAATTTTAAGATGCTAATCTCTCTGCTTCAAAAACAGTTAATAGCTCATCAAGGTAGACTTCAGATGAATTAAGGCGTAGTATCGCCCCTATAGCAATTTCTCGTCCTACTTCAGGCATAGACTCTAAAGCAGGTAAAATTACATTATTAAACCATCCTTGAGCATGTATGGCATCAACAGTTATATGTAAATCGTGATACTCAATTCCAATTTTAGATATGTTACACCTACGAAATGCTTTCACTACATGTTTAAAACGTCTGGGAGCTAGGAACTCAGTAACACCGTAGTACCCAATTGCTTTAAAGTAATGATTCCGAGATAAAGCTAAAGCAGCTGAAATATTCCCTGATATTTTAGCACTGGGAAGCATGTTTCTATCCAGATATTGCTGATCTACGCCAAGTTCATTTAATGTCGCAGCAAACATTTTTGAATGTACTTTAGATTTTACGCCATTTCCCATTTCATCATAATAATTACCAGCTAACTCCAATTTAGAATCTACATCAAGACCAATTTGCATTAATGCCAATATATCATCGAATTTAGGGTCTAAGCTGCTTTCTTGAGCTAAGTAAAAAGCTAGGTGTTCTTTTTCAGCATGATTACTTATGAATTCATTATATAAAGGATGAACGCTGGAGGAGTGTTCTGAAATTATTTTTTTAAGCCATATCAAAAAACTTTTACCATTTCTAGGAATGTTATCTAATTCACAATCGCTTATTTTGTTGTATTCATAACTAAGCATTGCTTTTTCTAGTGTAGAAGACACATCATAAATAATAGGCCTTTTTTCACAATTCACGTATTCTAGTTTAGTCATAGAAAATTCATGTTCATATATAAGTTCTAGTATTTCATGTACTTCAAATAAAGCTTTATCTGAGCCTCTTTCGTACGCCTCTTTCGTTAATTCAACGCAAGATAGATATAACTCTTCTCTAAATGAAAAATTCTTATTCCAATCATCCCACTGTTTACTGTCCGACTTAAGCATATTCCTAAGTTTGTCCGACAATTTAATAATCAATTCCATTTCTAATATATCTCCTTAAACGTTATTTTATTTTTAATAGTAGTTTTTGATATTTGAAAATGTAAACACTTCTAATTAAGTGTTTTAATTTACAGTTGATCTACAACTATGGTTATTTGTTGTGTGTAAGTAAATGATGTTAATTTTAGGTGAGCAATCATCAATATACTCATTTAATTAAATCTAACTTATATCGAATAGTTTATTTTTATAACTAATTCAACCCTGCCACTTTATATGAAATTGACAAATGGTCTTAAATTAAACTATCGTTTCCCATACTAACTAACTGCTTATTCTAGAGTGCGATTTAGATAGTTTTTTATTTATTTCAATAAAACAATATTCTTCTTCTTGGAATGAATCATAATTAGATATTGCAAATTCTGGACATTCAGTTTCGCAAGAACTACAAGAAATACATAAGTCGGGATTTATAACCAACATGTCAATGGCATCATGAAATGCATCAACAGGGCAAACATTAACACAACTTTGATCTTTGCAATCTACGCATGAAGAGCCTACAAAATACGTCATTTAACAACCTAAATAGTCGCGGTGGAGTCCTACACTAGCAATGAAAGTGATGGTCTAAGACTATGAGTTAACAAGATTAAAGCTGCAAATACCTTAGCACAGAATCGAGATGTGGCAAGTATGGTTGTTACATTTATTTAGCATTAGAAAAGTATTAGGAACGTCATCAGGACAAGCATTAACACAACTTTGATCCTTGAGGTCTTCAGATTGATAATCGACAAAATACGTCATTTAACTAACTATACAGTGAAAGAGAAGTCCTTGCGCCAGCAATGGAAATGATAGTCTAGGAGTATAAGTTAACAAGATAAAGCAGCTGATACCTTAACACTATATCGATATGTGCTAAGTATTTATGAATCATTTTATTTAACATCGTGTTAATGTCTTGTTGGTGTCTTGTTGGTGTCTTGTTGGTGTTTTGTTAACGCCTTATTGGAGTGTGGTAACGTTGGGTGGTGGGTATGTAATACTAAACTTTAAAAACCAACTTGGTATGAATAAATCAAGGTGTTTTTATTGTATTTTTAGATAGAATTATTTTGATACCTTCAAGATCGAGTTAATTAATATATGCGTATAAAGTACTGATTTACCGAAAACAAAGTCACGCATAAACAACTGAAAGAAGGTAAAGTAATAAATATATGTCTTAATTACTAACCAAATATACGATTGAACTAATTATAAAGTTTAATATTAACAATGAAACAATGAAACAATGAAACAATGAAACAATGAAACAATGAAACAATGAAACAATGAAACAATGAAACAATGAAACAATAAAACAATAAAACAATAAAAAAATAAAACAATAAAACAATAAAATAATAAAATAATAAAATAATAAGGACTACTAAATAATGACAATTAGAGTGGCAGTTAATGGATATGGTCGGATTGGACGCTGTGTTGTCCGAGCCTTATATGAAAGTAATAAATTACATAGGATTAAAATTGTTGCAATAAATGAGCTTGCAGAACCTGAAGCAGTTTGTCATTTAACTAAATATGATTCTAGTCATGGCCGCTTTTCTTTTCCTGTAGAATTACAAGATGGCTTCTTAAAGATTGGAGATGACTTAATTGCATTATTAACTAATCCAACACTTGAAACGTTGTCTTGGCATGAACATGATGTTGACATTGTTCTAGATTGTACAGGTCGATACAATTCAAAAGCCGATGCCGAACTCCACATCGAAGCTGGAGCATCAAAAGTTATATTTTCTCATCCAGCAGATCATAATGTAGACGCGACTATCGTTTTGGGTGTTAATGATCATAAATTAATAGGAAATGAAAAAATTGTATCCGCAGCATCCTGTACTTCAAATTGTGTATTACCAATTATCAATACTCTTGATGAAGCGTTTGGTATTAATTGCGGTTCAATTACGACCATACATGCAGCAATGAATGATCAGCCTGTTACTGATTCATATAATAATGATTTACGTAAAACCCGCGCAGCTAGTCAATCTATTATACCAATCAATACTAAACTCGCGACTGGGATTGAGCGTATACTACCAAAGTTTTTAAATAAATTTGAAGCAATTTCAGTTCGAGTTCCAACAATTAATGTAACAGCCATAGACTTAACGATAGCAATGAATCAGAATGTTACAGTAGAAGATATTAATGACAGCTTACGACGTATATCTAAAACAAAGTTACGGGGTATTCTTGATTATACAGAAGAACCATTGGCTTCTATTGATTTTAATCATGAATCATACTCCTGTATTATTGATGGGACACAAACTAGAGTTAGTGGGGGTAACTTAGTGAAAATATTAGCATGGTGTGATAATGAATGGGGCTTTGCAAATCGGTTATTAGATATCATAGAACTGTTAGAATGAGTGAAACAGATTTTTTAGCACCTATATAATTCAGCGTAATTACTACTTTGAAGTGGTCAACTAATTTTGGCCACTGTTTTGTATTCTAACCAGTATCTTCGTTCTGATTCATTTGGAGTTAAACCACCGTTATATTGATGTGGCCTAACTTGGCTATAATATCCTGTAATCTAATTCGTAATAGCTCGTTTTGCTTCATCAAAATTTGAATAGCCTTTTGTTGCATCCATTCTGTTTTAAAGCTTCTAAAGAAGCGTTCCATTGGACTATTATCCCAACAATTTCCGCGTCGACTCATGTTTTGTTTTATCTGATAACGCCACAGCTTTTGACGAAACTGCCTGCTTGTATAATGACAACCTTGATCTGAGTGGTACATTACACCTTTGGGTTTACCTCGGGATTCAAATGCCATTGCTCGCGCTTTACTCGTCAAGTTACTATCTGGTGAGTGAGATATAGCCCATCCAACTGGTTTCCTTGCAAATAAATCCATAACAATCGCAAGGTAACACCAACGATTTCCTGACCATATGTATGTCACATCTCCGCACCAAACTTGATTTGGTGACGTAACAGCAAACTGGCGGTTTAATGTATTTGGTATTGCTAAGTGTTCTTTGCTCGCTCTTTTATAAGCATGTTTAGGTTGCTGGCAACTCACTAAATTTAATCTTTTCATGAAGTTATCAGCTCGATATCGACTCAACGGAAAACCTCTTGTCGTGACAATATCTGCAATCGCTCTAGCCCCAGCTGAACCTTGACTTTCACTGTCTGCTTTACGTATTTCAGCAATGATTTTTACGTCTTTTACTGGCGTTCTTTTATCGCGTTGTGACCAGTATTTATAACTACTTCTATGAATCACAAACACGTTACAAAGCGCTGTAACAGCATGGATCGTCCTAAGTTTCTCAACTAACGAGAATTGTTCAGGGAGTCTGACATTAAGAAAGCGGTAGCCTTTTTTAGTATCGTATTGTGCTCTTCCATACGAGCTAATTGCTTTTTCAACTCACGAATTTCAATTTGCTCAGGTGTCATTGTAGTTGCTTTAGTGGGGATACCTTTACGTTCTGTTTTTAGCTGACGAACCCACTTATCCATGGTGGATTTACCGACATTCATCGTCTCAGCAGCTTCAACTACTGTGTAATTTTGGTCGAGTACTAATTGGGCTGCCTCAGCTTAAATTCAGCACTGAAAGTTCTTCTTATTTTCTTTGTCATGGTTTCACCTAAAGTTTGATGAGATGCATTATAACACCTCTAATTAGGTGGCCAAAATCACTTTACCACTTCACATTTGATCATGTAAAGAGAGGAGATTATTTCTTATGTCTTATAATTTACAAGGATGAATCTAAAATGGTGATCAATATTACTTAACCACAAGAATACAAGCTAATATTTGTTGATAACATTTATCTTAGAGAATAAAAAACTAAGGCTGAATCGCCCCCATATTGCCTTAAAAACCTAACTCGCAAACCCTTTTGCGTTTTGAAAACTGGGACTAATCAATCTGAACACTTCTAATAAAGTGAGCTATGCTATTTATAATCCAATAAAAATAGAAGGTGGTATATCCGTCTTACGAACTTATAAATTTGTGGCTAACACTTGAACTGGTTGCATACACCTAGCAATTTTAAATATAAGTAGAAATGGTATGCAAAAAACATCAAAGGAACTACAAGATAAGTTGTTAAAAAAAGGACCTGTAAAATTCGGAATTATATCAAAGGTTATAGGTATTCGTGAAAACGGTTGTATTAAAACTGAAATTACATGCACGAACTGTATTGCAGTACCTATTTTAAGAATTCTTGATTTAGGTAAGAATTCGGCTTCATCTAGCCGTTAGTTAATACGTCATATTGAGGAACCTGTGACCTTGCAGTAATTTTTAAACTTAATTCGCCCCAACGTGAGTCAGTGTTGTTACTCATTCACGTCATGCCTGTATCTATCTTGGTAAGCTTATACTTCAGCGTAATATTAGACGTAATTGCTAACATCCAGTTTCTATATGAGCTGTGTTTATTCAAACTCACGATAATATGACTATTCTGCTTATCCAATGAAATAGAAATAAGATGAGCAACTGAGCAAGTTGCTCATCTGAATGTTAGAGCTGAATACTTACTTATCGCTGTATCATATTTTCCTTCCTGAATCGAAACTCGAGTGTAGAAGTGATATGCAATGGCTAAAAGGATGGTAACTTGCGTAGCAGTATGACTAACTTCTAATAGTGTATCAGTGTCCATTATGATGCCTAATTTATTTAGTTTTAAGTAAATCTAGCACCAACATAGGCTTTGAATGAGTCAGTATGCTTTCTTAGATAGAAATGTGACAGGATAGGTTAATGATGTTTTTTAAATGTGAGCGATGGCAATCTGGATTGAACTTTAATAGCTAGAACTATGGTAGTAAGTCTTTAGCATCACAATCTAACACTTCAGCAATCTCATATAGCTTTTCTAGCGTAATATTTACTTCGCCACGTTCAATACGGCCCACATACGATCGATCAATATCGGCTAGCAACGCGAGTTTATCTTGAGAAACCCCGATTTCTTTTCTTCTAACTTTAATTTTTAATCCAACATTAATCGCTAAGTCTTTCATTTTTAATCATTCTAAAAATGAAAGACTATCCGCTCTTGTCACACTAAAAACAACGGACTATAATCCGCATTTAGTAGAGCTGAAGTGCAACCCTTGGATTTTAAACGATGCTTAAAAAACCGATAAAAGTTACAACGTCAATATATTCAATTTTTGTTACTGATGATTTGAATAATTTTACAGTAAGTGAAATGAGAAGTGCCTATATGAAAATCACGGGTGAAACAGATCCTGTTCTTTCACGAAAGATGGTTTATCGACAAATTTTGCGTCTACAAAAATTAGGAATGCTTGAAAAGGTTGATTCAGATAACGTTAAAGAGCATCGCTACAATAAAACGACTATTTTTTTACAGACAGGTTTAACGACTGAGAAACTTAAAAGTAAACCAGCAAGTAAAGAGCTTACACTGAATCCTAAAAAGGTTACTAGCTCATTGTTAGATGAACGTTTAAAACAGTGTGAAGTGGATTTGATTGCAAGTATTGCAGAATCTGAAGAGTACATGTCTTTGTATAAATCAATGCCTGAATTGAAAGAACACTTAGAATCTAATTACCTACAGTCTCGCGAACATAGCTCTAAGTTATTAGGGAAAATCAAAGCGATAAAAAGCGTTATTACATACCAGAAGAAGCAATGATGAAATTGAGACCTTGGCAAGAAGAGTGTGTACTGACAGCGGTTGAACATTTTAAACATACCAGCAAACATTTCTTATGTTTAGCCACGCCAGGGGCTGGAAAAACGATTATGGCTGCAGAGCTAGCTGCTAGTTTGCATGGGTCTAAGCTTGTCGACTTTATTTTATGTTTCTCACCATCAATCAATGTAGCCAACAGTATTCGAGATAGGTTCTCTCAACGTTTAAATTGCCGCTTTGATGGTGTTATTGGGGCATTAGGTTGTTCATACACATACCAAAGCTTATTGTTTTTTAATGATGACTTTTGGCAAATCATGAATAACCATCGCGTATTGGTTATTTTTGATGAGATCCATCATTGCTCTGGATCGACAATTGAAAACGCCAATGCATGGGGTGAGGAGATTATATTAAAGATTCAATCTCAAGCTGCCTATACCTTAGCGTTAACTGGTACGCCATGGCGCTCAGATAAGGCTCCTATCGCTCTTTCTAATTATATTGAACCAGATGGTGCGATTCAATGTGATTACGTCTACGGGCTTCGTGAGGCTGTGAGAGATGATGTTTGCAGAAATCCTAAAATTGTTTTAATTGATAATGAAAAACTCACGGTAACTCAAGAAAATAAAGTTTCAAAAGTATTCTCAAGCTTCCAGGCTCTATTAGACGACCCTTCCGTATCCTACCAAGCGATTATAACTAACGATACTGCGATTCGTTATGCATTGAATTTATCATGCAGTAAGTTAAGAGAAATAAGATGTATGAACCCAAATGCAGCCGGTTTAATTGTTGCATCCTCAGTTGAGCATGCTGAATACATTATTAATATTCTACAAATTGAATTTAAGCAAAGTGCGGTATTAGTGACTTATAAGCAACCTAATGCTCAGTATCGTATCGATCAATTTCGTCATAGTGATACGGAATGGATAGTGTCCGTCAATATGGTTTCTGAAGGCATAGATCTCCCACGTTTGCAGGTATGTTGCCATTTGAGTCACGTTAAAACTGAATTATATTTTAGACAGGTGCTAGGCCGTATTCTACGTATGAATAATGCTCAAAATGAAGATGCATGGCTTTATATGTTTGCAGAACCATTACTTAGTGAGTTTGCCTTGAGGGTTCAACAAGAGATCCCTGATGTGCAGGTTCTAGTGGACATTGAAATTAAAAATATACCTAAGTTTAAGGTGCGAAATCAAGAGGGGCTAGTGCGGCAAGATAAGGAGAGCTTAGTATTGGGTCTGGGAATTAATTGTATTTCAGAACTTGAGCTACAGCTCGTTAGATCACATAAGGATGGAGGTGGTATAGCTGATTTAACATTTGAAATTAGAGGTGATTTTAGAGAAAAAGTAATAAGTACATTTAGCTCACCATTCTAAATTATAACGCCGAAACATAGGATTTTCAGTGATGTATTAATGAAAGAATAACATCAGTTGATACAGCATTCTTAAGACTTGGAGAATTTAGATGCCAGATTATGTAGTGATTGAGTCGAAAATCTACACGATAGAATACATAGTTAAAGTATTTGATGAGGAAGAACGGCCCTCTAGCTTTGATCGAGTGGACAATATCGTTATACAGTTTGGAACTCATTTTCATCACCTAGGGCGCATTTGTTATGATGATTTTAAAATCACGAATAAAAATAATTGCGAGTTAAGGGTCAATTTAGCGTCGATTAATCTCGATGGAGTTCAGTTCGTTAAAAGATTATTACCATACTTTAGTGATTTACTATCCGACGGGAAAAGAGTTCGAACTTTGTATGGGAATACAGGTTATATAATCAGTTTATTCAATCACATTCGCGAAGTAGGGGGAGATCTACGTTGTGATAAAAATTCTATAAGAGCTTTTGTTAACCGCTACACAGATCATTTATTGCACCAGATTAAAATCTATGATCGTTCATTGAAGTTAGGTTTATCTACGCACACAGCACAAAGCTACCAAAGCCAGGCCATCTCCTTTTTATCTTATGCTATACAGCTAGAAGAGAGTGAGTTGACGGGGGGGTTACTGCTTATTCGACGTAATAATAATCAAGTGCAGTCGGCTGTTGCATTACCTGACGATAATTTATCTTATCAATTTAATCTATATACACAAATATTCCGTCAATTCAGCAACATAGTATTAGAGCATAAAAAGCTACCTATACCTGTTAATTTAAATAGTGAGAAGTTATGGATTGCACCATCTTATAGTCAATGGCTAAAACCAAAGCATAAAAAAACAATTGGTTTACGTGGATTTAATTATGATACGGGTAAGTTTTATAATATTGAAGAACTTGAATTACTCGAACACTGTAAAGGTAAGCAACGATATCAATTAGGGCAACATATTAGTCAAGCACTAAATTCTACAGAGAAGGCTAACGAACCATACTCATCATTAAGGCTATTGTTGGCAGGCTGGGCTTGTCGAGCTTACTTTATGCACTTCTTGATTGTCACTGGAGAGAACGACAGTACAGCGGCAAGTTTATTGTTTGATGATGAGTATCTAACTACACGAAGTGAACAACATTTTAGAAGTATCAAATGGCGAGCCAATGGGATTGACGTACATTACGATATCCAAAATGAGTTTGTGTATGATTTCCAACGTTATATTAAATTGAGAGATTACTTAGTTAAATATTATCAAGAAGATTATAAAGCGCTTTTTATTAGTGCTGCGGTCAGTAAACTAACTAAGTTAAGTACTGATGGAAATGCTTCTTGTGATTTCCGAAGGCTGTTCTCTGTGCAGTTTACTGGGAAACCTTTAACTGGGACGAGTAAGTCCTTTCGTGTAAGTAAGTCGTTGTGGGTTCGAGAAAGTTATGGCTCGGGGATCAGTAGTTACATTATGCAACATCAAGAGAGGACTGCTGATTCAAATTACACCAGTAAAAATGACACTAAAACATCAGAGCAATTAACTGATTACTTTATTGAATTAGATAAGCAATTACTTAGAGGTACCGGTACTGAAGAGCCGATACCAAGTGGTCACTGTGCAGAACCGGCAATGCCTGACGCTTTGCCTTCATTATCACTAGGCAGCGCGATAACTGTTAATTGTGGGACTCTGGAAGGTTGTTTGTTTTGTAGTAAATTTCGTATCCATGCCGATGAAGATGACATTCGCAAGTTACTCTCGGTTAAATACGTAATAATGCAAAGTCAGCATCTAGCTGCATCTAGCTGCATCATCGGAACACTTTGATGGTGTTTATCAGGTTGTATTAACACGTGTTGATGACTTGTTAGCGCGTATTGCTGACGTAAATTCTACAATATCTTCAGTGATAGATAAGGTTCGTAAGGAAGTTTTTGAACAAGAGCGACTCTCCGAATATTGGTATCGGAAGTTGGAATTGCTAGAAGAGTTAGGGTTGTTGTAAATACGGTGAAATTGTAATGAGTCTACAGTATTCTTTAATTTTAACGTGCAAACTCATCTTCAATTAAATTCGCTGCCTTTCATCAATGTCATTCAGTATAGCCATCGCAGTATGTATTATGACGCTTGGCTAAACCCTACGCGGTTATCACCGACTGAATACGCTACTATTTGGCTGATTTCTTGTAAGCTATAACCTGATTCAGATTGCCATTGGTTAAAGGTATCCTGAATTATTTTCAAGCTACGTTTTGACGTTAAGCCGCCTTCGATCAACTTGTTAGCTCTAAAATAAGTTTCAACATCTTGACTTAGAATAAAGGTATCTTTACCTAATTGACGCAATGCATAAGGGCCTGTATTACCACCTAAACGAGAACCATGCTTTTTAAGATATAGCCATAAACTAGTTATATCATCACTCGGCCAGTTTGCTAACCATTGACCGATAGAACCAAATTCATCACTGAGTTCTTTTAACCATACCGCGTTATCACGTACAGTTTTAACTTTTTTATAATTTCGAATGATTTTAGTATCTGTAGCTTTACGCTCTAACATATCATCAGGCATTAATATTAGCTTATCAATATTAAAGTCCCAAAATACTTCTTCAAAACCCTGCCATTTATTATTCACCACAGCCCATACAAAGCCTGACTGGAAGATTTTACGAGTGAATTCTGCTAGCACTTCATTATCGCTTATTTGAGACAGTTCACTCTTGCTAAGTGGCTTAGAGGTGAGGTGTGCTAGTGCTAATTCACCACCTTTTCGCTCAGCTGCGCGGCGATAAATATCGTTAAATTTTTCCATGAATGACTTCGCTAATACTTGATGTGTGGGGATAGTTTACAGTAGATACAGTTAAGGTCACAATCTAAATCAAGTTGTTCTTAATCGGCTAAAGATGATCTCTGGACTTCCCAGAGGTCTCCAGATAATTTCTAATTGCGATTTGACGTTTTTATATAGTGACCCATTTAACCAACTTGTTTATCAAGTTATTGAAAAATAGATTTTTAAAGTAATTATTCAGTAGAAAGTAGTAGAGCTTGGTTCGTCGAGTTAAAGAGTTGTAAACCAGTTCATATTTGAGATTTTTATGAACTGGTTTATAGTTTAATTTGAAGCTAGGCCGCTAGAACTTGTCTAAATGCTAATTGTATTGAATTATTTACAACGTTATTTCTGATACTAACTTTTCAGTGTCGGAATCTATTTCTATTTCATTATAGTCTTGAAGTTTACTTGTTAGTTGGTTTAACGAGATGTCCTGTTCAGTTTTGTCATTATCATAGCCTTTTGAAAATTTAGATATAGCAAAAATAAGTTGCTTATCTTTAAATTTTTCAGATATACGAAGTAACTTTTCCATAGAGTCTAAACTCATTGCATGTTGCCCTGGCTCATCAAATATTAAGACGCCAGGGTGAACGACCGATTTATTCATTAACGCTAAATAGAAAGCCCATTCTGCACGTATAAAGTCGCTTGCAGAAGATGCTAATCGTATAGGTTGGGCACTTTTTGCGGAAGCATTATAAACACTAGGAAAAGCTTTATATGGCTGCTTAGTATTAATATTTACACGATATAATTCATTGCTGGTATAGTGAAACTCTGAAAGGTGACGTCTAAAATCAGATTGAAATCTATTTATACTATCTTCATCACGACTAAAAGACGTCTTGATAATTTTTATATCTGTATCTATGTTTATTATTTTAGTGTTTAACTGGTTAATTTTTTCTTTAAATATATTAAATTGTTCTGATAAATTACTCAATCTTTCAAGAAGGTTAGATTGAGTTATTTCAGCATGAATACTATCTCTAGATAACTCTTTTTCTGTATTTGCATTTAAATCACGATCTATATTTGTTATATTTATTTTTGTTTCGTGTATTAAAGAATTATAGTAATTACTATCCTTCGAGTACTCTTCTTGGTAGTTAGCAAAGCTGTTCAAATAAGAATCTATCATTGATATTTTACTATCTATAAATTTAAGCGAACTCTCATAATCTTGGGGTGTGATTTCTCTATCTGTTGAGTTTATTTTTATTGAATTATCACATAATGGACAGCTGTTAGATTCCGATAGCTCACTTAATAGATCATCTACTTTCCTTGCTCCAACGATGTTCATTCTTTCTTCTCGAAGGTGAGATAAATGACTTTTATAATTAGCTACCTTAAAATCCTCTGTCGTATATGCTCTATCTAAAGATGAGTTAATTCTATTTAAATTTAATAGCCTAATCTTTAGATCCTTCCTTCTTGTACTTAACTCTGAAAGGTCTTTTCTTTTTTCAGCTTTTCTATTATTAATTTTCAGGGTCGATAATTTTTTATTAGTTATTTTGGTTGCTGTGTTTATATCTAACCATTCAGAGTCAATATTAATTTTTAACTGTAAATTTTTTAGTGAATCAATCTTAGACTTTTCATATTTTATTGCTAGCCCGTTAACCTTATACGACAATGAATAATCAGCTCGGTTAAAATTTATTACAGCTTGATTCCATTCATCTACAAGACTATTTTTTTCCACGGTTAGTTTGTCTTTTTCTAAATCATACTCTAAACAATCTAAGGATAATAAGTACTCTACTAGTTTTCTCTTAGCATCTTTAATATTGAATGATGGCATTTGAGATAGATAATCAGACCAACCCTTTGTTTGTTCTATAAAACAGCTAGAAAATAAATTTTGTAGATATAGAGTATTTTTTTTAGTTTCTTTATCCCTAGGTAATTGAATCCCGATAAATGATTGTAACCAATTATAAAACCCACGGTTATGTGTATGATCATAATTAAAATGAAGGTAGTATTTTTTTTCAAGACCATTATCGATAACGGTTATTATATTTTTATCTAGGCTTTCAGGTGAAACTGCCATTCTTTCTAATAGTACCTTATTTCCCTTATCATTTTCAATTTCTAATAAGATACGTGATTGAGTAACATTATATATATTTTTTTGGTATTTAAATTCACTAGTTAGACACTTGTCGAGCAGGCTATTTTTACTTGTACTCATCCCTAATAATTGTTCCATACCAAGATTATAATAAATACAAGATAATATACTTGATTTACCAGATGAGTTCTGACCTTTAATGATGTTTAAACCATTATAAAACTTATACTTAAAACCATATACTTTATTATTTTCTTTGACTCGTATATCTGCGGATACAAAATTTATTTTAAACATTAAAAGATCACCTTGGATTTATCAAATATAGTTGTAGTTACAGATTTTGATAGATTAATAATTTTTTCATTTATGATTGATAATTCTCTTATTTCATTCATTAAAAGTACATTTTCATTACCCTTTTCTGTAAGAGCGAACCTAACTTTATTTCCATCATACGTCTGTTCAATTAATTCATTTTTTACTAAAACTATAATTTTATTCTTCAAGTCCTTATCAATATTCCATGGCGGTATTGTAAATTTAGGGAAACCTGAGAACTCTTCTTCACATATAACTAAATCGAATAAAAAATGAAGTTTGTTAAGATATATATAGTTGGCTCTACCAGAAGTCGAATGGTGAATTATGAATAATAAAACAGCAACTTGAAAACTTCCTAAACTCCTAGAAGAAACAAAACTTCTATATGATTTTTTCTCTATAAAAATTCTCATACTTTACGAAACCTTAAGTGGCAGACTGCCATCCAAGTAGCAATATTATATTGCGCTATTTTACGTTTATCAGTTCTACTTAAGCCAAAGTGGGCTAGATCTTCGTTAATGATCTCTAAATGGTTCTCATATACTTTTTTGTAGTGTTGCAATGCTTCTCTATTGCTATTTACATACTCTAGCATAGAGTCTCTTTCAGCCGTTTCGACTACGTCTTGATAACATTCAAATAGCGCTGAATTACGTTCAATCACATCTTTGAAGCATTTATCACCGATCATTATTTTTTGTAATTCTTTAGGTAACTCCTCGTAGAATGAATCACCATATATATTCTCTAGTTTCTCTTCTAGATTGGAATAAAAATTTTTATTTTCAGGTTTGTTTTTCCAATCTTCAATCCAGCGATTGAATTTATCTTCGCTAAGTAGGCCACTGTTATACTTTATAAGCTTATGGCTAGAGTCAAAGCTATCCCTAGAAACAACCTCTATGTCTTCAATTATTTCTTTAATGGGGTATAACGCTCTAGAATCGACAAGATCTCCAACTCCATTGTTAGGAATTTTATTTATTACGCCATGAAAAACTATTGAACCATCTGAGTTACATAGGAGTAATGGACTGCCTGATATTCCTTCCATTGCGTCAGGGCCATGAAGGTCTTCTGTGAAGTTGTTAAAAGAATGTGTTTTAACATTGTACCTTACCTTGTTTTCTTCTAGTTTGTCACTAAAACTAATAAGCTCAAGAAATACGGGTTCGTTAAGATTCTCTGCTTTTACGTAAGATAAAGACATTAATTTACTATTTATGATTGAATCACATATAACTACATCGCATACATGATCAATATTAGTTTTAATCTTTAATATCGTTAGGTCATATTTTCTAGCAAATTCGATACAACTTAACAATTCATAGCTATCGAGATGATTATTCTTGGTGCAAAATATATTGAATTCTCTTTCTTTAGAAAAATCCCTACCGAAAATCACATGACCTGCTGTAATACAATAGTACTCATTATTAAAGGGGATTATAAAACCACCTCCAATATGAATTCCTTGTGAACGAAAGTATACAAAGTTATTTTTTATATTTTCTTTTAACTGAATCATAGTAAACTCATTGATTTTGAATACTCAATATTGACTTTGAAATTATCAGGTACATTTTTAAGTCTAACTCGTCTACAAACACTTCTGTAATTAAAATAAAAAGTACATTCATCATACTTATTATCAATGCATGAATTTATAATTCTAACGATTGTTTCTGCATGAGGGTGACCATAATTTCTTGGTCCATTAGTAGATATTATAAATTTATTACAATCTATTTTAGATAATAGCTCTTTACTTGTATTGTACTTGCTTCCGTGATGTGAAACTTTAACCGCATCGAATTTTATTTTACGATCAAGCTGATTACTTATAGTGATAGGTAATGAATCTGAAAGGAATAAAACGTTTTTGTTTTTATAAGAAACTATAAATGACATTGACGAAGCATTAACTTCATCACCATGAATGGTGGATTTTGGCTCTCCTGGATCTTTAGAGCAATCTATTTCGATAATATCATTAGATACTAGTCCTTCATCGATCACCTTTGGCCAAGCCTGGTATAAATCACTTACTAGAACGTCATCAGGTGACAATATAGTAATGTTTACATCCCCCAGTTCAATAACTTGATTTGCAATACCTTGTTTAATGCTATAACCATTTTGATCTAGCACGGATTTTAAGTTATCACCATCAGAGAAGGTAACTAAACCTTTGTTATTGTTTTGTACTGGAACTAGAGCAGGGTGATTCATGTAAATAGGTACTGAGGTAGGAATTACGTGCCTGAAATGTGTAAATAGTTTAGCTATTCCACCAACATGATCACGATCTACATGTGTTACAAAAATAGCGTGTAATTGGCAGTGAGTATTATTTTCTAGGTGTCGTTTAATTATGTTGGCTACACGGCGTGTGCCTCCATCAATGATAAATGCAACATTACCGCATTCTACGATGAATGAGTCACCTGTTTTAGCTTCTAGTAAATGTATTTTATAGTTATCTTTCATATTGTGTTACTTTAAACATGCAAGCGAAAGGCAATTTTACACGTAAAGTAATTGTCGTCTATAAATAATATTTAATAGTTTGATTTAATTCACTTATACTATAAATATACATCTTTTCTGTTTCAGATAATCCATACTTTATCATGCAAGATAAGTTGTGAATGGTCTGGGTATTTTATTGTAATGAATTTTCAATCTATCTCTTAAGTAGTTTATTCAATGTATTTAGTAAATATTTTATCTTTTAATAAATCAACACTAAAAATATAGTTGTAAAAATATGGACAAATAAGCTTTATTTTTAAACATTTAGTCCATAGAAAATGATATCCTTTATGGACACTTAAAATTAATTTTTTGATATGGTTTTATCTATAAATCAATCAATTGCGATTGTCCATACTGTGGATTCTAATGGGTGGTGACCCGAATTATTGACATTAAGTGGGCAGGTTTTGAAGAAGTATTTTGGAATTTCGATATTGATAAGCTGATCTTAATGCCCGATGACATGTTAGAGCGTAAAGCCGCTGATACTAAAATTATTCGTAATTACACTAAGGTAAAGACAGTACGTGATAATGCGATGTGGCTTAAAGAAATCTGTGAAGAATACGGTTCAGTTTCTGAGTGGTTAGCACTATGGCCTGCAGATGATGTGGTCGGTTTGTGGTTGTATATGAAAAAACACGGCAGTCGTTTAGGTGGCAATACAGGTCCTTATGCACTGCGCCGTTTAGGTAAAGATACCTTTATTTTGAGTTCGGATGTTGAAGCTTATTTCCGTGGCCATAAATTGATTGACGGCGGCTTGATGACAAAGCGTAGTTTGACGACGATCCAGGACACCTTTAATCAGTGGCAAAAGCAGTCGGGCTATTCGTTACAGGCGCTAAGCCAAATTGTCGCTTATTCGGTGGGTGATAACCGTGTTGGTTTTAGTGCGGAAAGTGTCGGCGACGAGTAAGAGAGTGTCGATGATAACAAGTAGAATGAAAATGATGAAAAATAGAGTGAAAGTGATGAATAAATTAATGGTTCCCCTGTTATTGCTGTGCGCATTCGTATTTCCAGCACAAGCGCTGACTGTTAAGTTTAGTGAAGCAGAACTACAAGAAAAAGTGTCTAATGCGATGCCGCTAGTGAGGAAAACATCTTTTATGACGGTGGAGTTAACCAACCCTATATTGACGCTAGCGAAAGACAAAAATGAAATTGAATTACAGCTAAACGTTAAGCTGTTGATGGGGGAGTTAGCGAATAAAGGGTATGCTCGACTGACTGGATCATTGCGCTATAAAGCCGAGGATGCGGCGTTTTATGTCACTAATATGCAAGTACATGAAGTACGCGTTGAAGGTATGCCTGAATTCTTTACCCCGCAAGTGAAGCAAATGGCAGAGCAGGTGGTCAATCCAGTACTGGATAAAATGCCCATTTATAAACTCAAAGATGACGTAACCCAAACGATGATTAAAGCAGTATTAGAGTCAATAGAAGTGCATAACAAAACTTTAATCGCGACGCTTAACGTAATTTAAGTGTTAATAATATTGTGATCTGCATCATGTTTTGATATTATCCCTATAGAGGTACTTTTGGCTGATGCATTAGCCAAATCGACAGTTCTCGAGAATCTGTTTTCTAAAGTAAGGATATTTTATTTTGACAATTCAACAGTCTACAAAGCTCCGTGAGCGCGATTGTGCGAAACAGAGCGAGGGTAATACTCAGCAAGTTAATTGTAAGGGTGACAAGATAGAAAACATTGCACAGCTGTTAATGCATTTAGGCATGGACGATATTAAAGATAAGTGTGATGACTGTGATATTGAAGTTCGTAACGTTTGTTTAGCTAAATTGCAGCAGACTGACACGGTCAAGCGAACTAAAATAATGCCTAAGGGATTGACGACTGAACGACTCGTTACTGAGGAATTAGTCACTGAAAAAATAGCCAAAAAGACAACAGGCAGTCCCCGTACTGAAAATCATTTGTTAAGCAATCAATTGCCGAGTGGCAAAGAGCGGAGTATAGAGAATAAACTTATTCTAAGCAGTATTTTCGCCAGTATATTTATCGTCGCGATGCGATTTTAATAACGAGATACCATCCGCAATAAGCCCTGTATGAACAGGGCTTATTGCGTTCAGTTCATCAGTAAAGTGTTACAGTTTAAACACGCCAACCATATCACCAAGGCGTATCGACAGATCACGTAGTTCGTGACTCGACTTAGCTAACCCTTCAGCAGTATCAGCCGTACATTGAGTAATATCATTAATCTCAACAATATTCTGGTTAATCTCATTCACTACTGTTGATTGTTCTTCAGTTGCCGTTGCTACTTGCGTGTTCATATCCGAGATCAAGCAAATGCGCTCACCAATAGACACGAGTGCTGCCGAAGTATCCGTCGTTGCTATGGTACCTTGTGTGGTTAATTCACTGCTTTTCAGCATTGCCGCAACAGCACTTTTAGCTTCATTTTGTAAGTTATCAATCATGGCTTGAATTTCGTTTGTTGATTGCGCAGTGCGGCTAGCCAAATTACGTACTTCATCTGCAACGACGGCAAAACCACGACCTTGTTCACCTGCTCGAGCAGCTTCAATGGCGGCATTTAAAGCCAGTAAGTTAGTTTGTGCAGAGATACTGCTGATCACTTCTAAAATGCTACCAATCGCCTGGGTATTATTAGCTAACGAGTCGATAACTTGGCTTACTTCACCCACATCGCCAGCGAGCTGGTGGATAACATTACTGGCTTGAGAAACCACAAGCTGGCCATTACGCGTATCTGCTTCAGCGCTTTGGGCTTCACCTGCTGCACTTGAGGCATTGCCTGCGATCTCATTAACCGTTGCGCCCATTTCATTAATAGCGGTGACAACAAGGAAAGTACGGTCGCGTTGTTCATGGCTGTTATCTAAAGTAATTTGCGCTTGGTTAGCGACTTCAGTTGCAGCGCTTTGTAATGCTTCACCTGTGCGCGATACTTCTTGCATCGATGTGTGGATCTTGGTGATAAAACTATTAAAACCTAACGACAGTTGGGCTATTTCATCATGCCCTTGAATATCGATACGTTGGCGTAAGTCGCCGTCACCATTACCGAGTTCTGCAAACACAGCTGCGATGCGCTGAATAGGACGCGTGATGGTATTGCCTAACCAGATAGCAATAAAAGTAAAAGCAAGAGCAATCGCTAATGTCCACAGCATGATCTTATTATTCGCTTGTGACAAGGTTGCGAATGCTTCTTCGGTCGGTAACTCGGCAATCACATACCAATCCATTGATGGAATATAACTACTGGCTATATGTGTATCACGACCTGAAACAACCGCTTCACTCATGTTAAATGCACTTTTTTGTAATAGGTTTGATGCAACATCACGATTGTATAATTGGCTTAAGTCAGCTTTACCGATTTGGTTATTGTCTTTGTGTAAGCGCACCGTACCCTTTGCATCAACTAAGTATATAAAACCAGTTTGCTCTAGTTTGAACTGGTTAATAAAATCAACCATATCATCGAGCGACTTAGAGAAACCTGCCATGCCTAGGCCATTGAGCTGTTGATAATTAATGAATAACTTGGTGTCGCCATTAGACTCTTTAAAAATACTTACCGATTGTGATTTATTGCTGTTAGTGAAATCATAGAACCAATTGTCTTGCTGACGATTCAGTTGACGTAAAAACCCATCTTGGTTCCAATAGTTACCGTTTGTGCGGTTCGCTATGGAAGCGTCAATGAGTTGGTATTGATTTTTAACATCATTCAATGCTTGAACTAATTGTTGTTCTTGTTGCGGAGCCGTTGTTTTATCAAGGCGCTCTAACATAAAGCGATTACTCGCTAACTGTTCAGCGGCTTGTTGTATGGTTGAAATTTCTTTATCAACCTCATTACGGATCTGCATTAGCTTTGCTGGTAATTCAGATGTCGTTAAACGTGTTTCAATCACGTTTTTGGCTAGATTCTGACTGACAAAACCAACGAGTAAGGTCGCGGTTATTACGGCACTGATCATGGTGATGATCAGTTTTTGTTTAATGCTAAATTGACTGAAATTCATGGGGTTGCTGTCCTAGCCTAGAAATAATAAAAGTTTAACCATTAAAATTAATTTAATCATTATAATTTAATTTTAATATAATACGTTAATAAACAGGTTAGCGGCTGAGTTTGTGAAATCTTTAGTTATATAAACCAACTTTAACCCTACTTTTAATTAATTAAGCATCCGAGTGTTTAAAAAGTGGCATTTTTATAGTATAAGGGCGGGTTGAAGTAAGAATATCCCCAAATTAGGAACTAAAAATGTCTAAAATGTTTTTCAAAGGTCGTATTGACGCAAGATTAAATCACGTTAAAGCTGGCTATAACACTAACCGTGATATTAAATTGGGTTCGGAAGAATCGCCTTTAAATTTGATCGTGCAAACAGCAGAGCGTCAAACTGAAATTGAAGCAATTTTAGCGGAAACAAAATTAGTTGCGAACATCGAAGTAAATGCAGATAAAGAAGAAAATATCCGTGATTTAAATGGCATGTTGAATAAGCCAAAAACAACTGTATTCGAAAAGACACCTAATCGTAACGATCCTTGCTCATGTGGTAGTGGTAAAAAATACAAAAAATGTTGTGCATAATTTGATTTAAAACTAATTTTTTTTAGTATTTAAACTATATATTATTAAGCCCTTAATTATTTTATTAAGGGCTTTTTTGATCTTTGCCACTTAATTTTCATCACTGCCGGATATTGTGAATATAGGCTTGTTTTACCGGTAACATAAACCACTTAATTCACCATATAGCCACTGACGAAATCAATACTATTAATATGCACCTATGTTACTAAAATTACGCTCATATAAATAAGGAGATCTATATGAGTTTGTTGTATTTTTTTTGGTGGCTAGCGTCTATCAACTAGCTCGTACAGCACTGTTGCTGACAAGGATGCATAGAAGATTGAATATAAGTCAGCCTGGCAGGGGTGAAAAGAGTGATTATACATTTAAGTAATGTTTCTTTATATTCAATCTTTTGCATAAAAATAGCCTTACTCACGAGTCACGTGGTAAGGCTATTTTTTTGTGACTACTTACAGAATACCTAAATTTTGTTTTAGTAATTTCAAGTAGCGGCGGCTAACGGGGATCATTTGACCACTGTTGGTCATTATTTCAGCCAAGCCATTATCTAATAGCTGGATCTCTTTAATTGCTTTTAGATTGACCAGATATTGTCGATGGCAGCGAATCAAAGGCGTCTTCTCTTCCAACACTTTCAGCGTCAGCTGACTTGTCGCATTTTGCTGGCCAGTATTGATGCAGACACCTGACAGCCCACTGTGCGCAAATTCAATATCTTGGATGGCGATAATTAAAATTCGGTTGTGGCCAATACAAGGCACATGCTCTAACTGAGCCTGTGTAATGACACTATAATTTACTTGCTCGGTTGATTTTACCAAGCGCTCTACTGTTTTTTGGAGTCGGGCTGGGTCAACTGGTTTGAGCAAATAATCAAAGGCATTTTCTTCAAACGCCTGTACGGCATATTGATCGTAGGCTGTTGAAAAAACTACTTTCGGCATGGTGTCAGTATTTAACATCGACAGCATCTCGATACCGGTTATTTGTGGCATCTGAATGTCTAAAAATATAATGTCGGGTTTGTATTTATTAATTAATTGTAATCCTTCAATGGCATTTTCTGCTTGTTGAATTACCTGAACTTGTTTGGTTTCATGTAATAATTCGATTAACTCTTCACGAGCATACTGTTCGTCGTCAATGACAATAGCGTTAAGCATGAGTTAGTTTTCCTTATTCGTTGTTAGCGTGCTTGTAGGCAGCAAAAATGATATTTGGGTCAGCTTATTTGTGGTTGTTGCTATTTGCAGGCTTGAGCTTTCGTTAAAATGATTAACGAGTCTCTTGTCTACTATTTTAAGTCCTAGCCCTGTTGATTTTTCTTTGTTGGTGACAAACGTACCGGCATTGTCAGTGACAAAAATACGTGCACCTTCAGCCGTATTATGGCTGTATATTTCTAACTTACCTGCGCTCAACATCGTTGAAATACCGTGCTTAATGGCATTTTCAATCAGTGGTTGCAGCGTGAAGGTCGGTAGTTTTATATCCAGTAACGCGGGGTCTATATCAACGTTTACACGTAATCGGTTTGTTAATCTTGCTTGTTCTATCGTGAGGTAGGCATTTACATGCGATAATTCCTCGCGCAAGCTGACAGACTCGATATTTTGTTTTAGATTCTTACGAAAAAATTGTGACAGGTGCTGTATTAATATTCTCGCTTTTTCTGGTTCTCGACGTGTTACAGCACTGATTGTGGTCAATGCATTGAACAAGAAGTGCGGATTAACTTGGGCATGTAATAGCTTCAATTCTGCTTGTGTTAACAAGGTTTGCTGTTGTTGGTAGTGACCCAACAATATCTGGCTAGACAGCAGCTGGGCGATACCTTCTGCCATTGATATGTTGATGTTAGACAGTAGTTTTCGGCGTGCTTCGTAGAGTTTAATCGTACCGACCACTTTGTTATCACCATTGCGTAACGGCAGGATAATCGCAGTCCCTAGGCGACAGCGTCGGTTAATCTTGCATTGGTAGGTATCGGCACTGGTGTTCAGATCGATAATGCGATTTTCATCAATGGCTTGCTGAATACAGCTAGAGATAGGCACATTCGTATGATGGTGTTGTTCGCCGATACCGATAAAGGCTAAGATATTTTGGGTATCGGTGATAGCGATAGCGCCAACACTGGTTTCTTCATGAATGATACGAGCAATTGTTTGCGCGCTGTCAGTATTGAGTCCTTGGTTGAGAATACCAACACTGCGGTCGGCAATTCTAAGGGCGCGCTGCGAAAAAGCAGTAGAGTATTTTTCATAGATAGACTTCCTATCTTCAATAATACTCATGAATAGCACGGCACCTATGGTATTGGCTAAGATCATAGGCACTGCGACCTTACTGACTAAATCATAGGCCTGTTGATAAGGTTCGGCGACAATCAGTATTATCGCCATTTGAGTCAGTTCTGCAAACAAGGTGATAGAGAAGATAACTTGTGGTTTGAATAAGTAGTTTATCTTATTCTTACGCAATAGGTAGACATGCAGTAACCCGCCGATAAGTCCTTCGACAGATGTTGAAATAGCACAAGCGACATCAGTAAATCCCCCCATGAAGTAGCGATGTATCCCCCCTGTCATGCCAACGGCTAATCCGACTATTGGACCACCAAATAGCCCCCCCATAACAGCGCCTATAGCCCGCGTATTGGCAATGGCATCTTCATATTGCAGGCCAAAATAACTGCCCATGATACAAAACATTGAAAATATTAAGTAACAGCTAAACTTATGTTCCCAGCGTGAGGATATGTTTAACAACGGCATAAATATCGGGGTTTTGCTAAGTAAATAAGCAAAGACGAGGTAAACACACATTTGTTGTAATAGAGAGGGGATTAGTTCCATAATGACATCTCATTTTATATATGTATAACAAACAGTAACGGTGCTTATTAAATTATTAAGCCAAAAAAAAATTAAATTAGCTGTTTATTTATGAGTGAATCAGCATACTACACACTTACTTAAAAAACCTATTAAATATAACAGTTTAGATAGATTGAGGCGTTATTTGCATGAATAATAACAGTTCGCTTAAATCGACTGCAATTTGCTGCCACTATTTAATAATACAAAAGGAGTAATATTAACGATTTCAAGCATATATCCATAGTCTTTAATAGGGTAATTAAGTTATAATCAATTGTCGCCAGCGTAAACGGAATTAGTATGTCATTAATAAACCAAGTTATTCAAAGTTTCCCAGGATTAGTGGCGGTAAAAAAATTAAGTGGTGAACATGTCGTTGTGAACGAGAGCTATAAGGGCTTTTTTCCATTTGATGTGCATGGATTAACGCTTGACGATATTATAAATAAAATTGAAAACAAAGATGTGATTGACCTATTACTACAGTGCAAAGTAAATGATGCTGCGGCGTTAGCTGAACCGGATAAGATGAAAACCAGTATTGAAACCTTCCTTGATACCAGTTTTGAATCGGTACGCTATATCATGACCGATGGTGGTGATGAGTTTATGGCGTTGTTGTCTTGGGATATCACTGAAAAAGTAAAAACAGCAGATAAGCTGAATGCACGTTTACAGCATGATGATTTAACGGGTATCGCTAATAAAACGGCGTTAATGCAACGTACGTTTAATAACAATAATACCGTTGTGTATTTAGATTTAGATAACTTTAAACGTATTAACGACACCTTTGGTCATTTGAAAGGTGACGAGATGTTGAGAAAATTTGCGCTGCACATTAATCATCAATTACGCGATAAAGACACCATCTACCGTGTTGGCGGTGACGAATTTGTGGTGGTATTTGAAGATGTTGGCAAGGTTAAAATTGACGAACGCTTAACACAAATACGCCATAATATAGAGCAAGATGACGAGTTCTTAGGTATTTCATTTAGCTTTGGGCTTCATGCAATGAGCCATGATATTACGTTGTCAGGGGCATTAGAGTCCGCAGATAAGTTGTTATATATGAGTAAACAGTTACGCAGAAATCAGTGTTAGCAGCACAGCAATAGGCTGCTAACACGCTATATCATTAAAATGCTAATTCGATATCATTTTTTAATTGTACTAGTTCACTGCACATTGATGGTGAACCTTCATTGAAATCAAATGTTTTATCATTTAGCGCACAGATAGTGCCAACCACCACACCTTGATTAACCAGCGGAAATCCAAGGTATACACCTAAGTTGAATTTCACGTAATCTTCATTACCTTTCCATTCATCATCAATGCTTGCGTCGGGAATAAATACCGGCTGAGCCGTATCAACTACGCGTTCACAATACAGTTCGTGACAGCCGGGTTGTCGACTCTTTGGTCCACAGTCTCCGACATTATAAATAGGTTGTTCATTGGCTACGACAACTTCCATTGTGTCGTGCTTTGACTCCATGATCAGGATTGAATGTAAACCTGAATGATCTGCAAGCGTATTAAGGCGCTCTTGCCATTCCGTAAATGATTGTTTGATATTAATAAATGGCATATTTAATTCCTTATATCCTTATTTGGAGTTAATTCGATTATACCTATTAAGTGTATTTTTTTAGTTGATTAGATCGCACTTTTACAAACTTAACAGTAAATTATTGTCAGTAAATCTACATACAATAAGCATCTTAACCCTGTCTTAACCTGCTATTTATTATACTCAGCTCCGTAGAATTGAGGAGATAAAAATGGCCACGTCAAGACCATTACGCTATTCAGCGTTAGCACTGCGGTATATAACATTAACACTTACTGTATCAGCTGTTGTCGGTTGCAGCAATAGCACGATTAATTACCAACAAGATGCAGATTCAGCGCGAACGGCGCGAACACAATGGCAATATCAGCAGCAAGATGCGGTTGCTGTTACACAATTAACACAATTGGTTGCGATGCCTGCGCTAACTAGTTTAGTAGAAGAAGCGATATTACAAAACCCCAGTTTGCAACAAACCGCGATTGCATTACAAATAGCTTACGCACAACGTGGTGTAACAACAAGTGGCCGAATTCCGCAAGTGAATGCCGGTTTCAGTGCCAAGAACAGTGATGCTGACGAAAGTTATCAAACTGATGTGACGGTGAGTTGGGAGTTAGACTTGTGGCAAAAACTCAATGATGAAGTACAAGCCGCTGACATGGATATAGCCAGCTCGCAGGCGACTTACCAAGGTGCGCGCGATGCATTAGCAGCAAACATCATGCGCAGTTGGTTACAAATTAATTTACAGCAACAACTGATCACGATTGAAACCTCACGTTTAGCGGTATTAGAGAATAACGAACAGTTTGTGCTAAGTCGTTACCGCAATGGACTCGGTGCACTTGAAGATCTAGATAGTGCGCGAACCAGTAGTGCTCAAACCCGTGCAACATTGGCTGAGCAGCAAGAAACGCTGGCGCAAAATCAACGCAACCTCGGCTTACTGATCGGGCAAACAACGGCTATTCAAGCTGGTAGTGATTTTCCAACGGTATTACAACCTTTAGCTGGTTTACCAGAGCAAGACCTTGGCCGTCGTCCTGACTTACAAGCGGCTTATGCGGCGATAAGCGCCGCCCAATATCGAACAGATGTGGCGTATAAAGCCTTGTTACCATCAATCAGTTTATCTGCATCGTTAACCGATATCGCCAACTCTCCCAGCGAGTCGTTATTAACGAGTCCGGCGTGGAGCTTATTAGGGCAACTGACGGCACCTATATTCCAAGGTGGTCAATTGCGTAGTCAAATTGAAATCGCGGAGTTGACGACCGAACAAACCTATTGGGCTTATCAAGAAAACTTATTAACGGCAGTCAACGAGGTCGAAAATGCATTGGGTCAAGAGCAGTCGTTACAGCGCCAGCAACAACACCTAAGTGATGCGTTAAGTAGTGCCAAGCGCAGTGAAAGCAATTATCAAACGAAATACCGTCAAGGGTTAGTGGATATATTAGATCTACTTACCGTACAACAGCAGACTTTTGATCTGCAATCGCAATTAACCCAAGCCACTTATAATCGCTTGGTTAACCGCATTGATTTAGGACTGGCCTTAGGGCTTGGCATTACCACAGACATGGCTGGAGAAGCATAATGAAAAACAATGTTATTACTATCGCGATCACATTAGCGGCTGCAGCCAGTATTTTTGCCGTCATTAGCTACAACGGCGCAAAGATGGATGCGGCGAATAATCCAGTGAACAATTCCGTTAATACCGCGGTAGTTAACGTTGCCGTGCAGTACCCTGAAGTCGCTGTGATAGCGGTGACGAAAGGCCGTTATCAAGCAGAAGTGATTGGTTATGGTGAAGCGCAATCGCGTTATCAGCTGACGTTAACCAGTGAAGTCAGTGGTCAAGTTGAATCACTTGGCCGCAATTTTGCGACGGGTAAGCTGTTTAATCAAGGTGATACGGTCGTTCAAATTAATGATGTTGATTACCAGCAAGCCTTAAGCAGTGCGCAAGTGGCAGTGGCTGACGCGAAATTAGCCTTATTAGAAGAACAACGTAAAGGCCAGCAAGCTCGGCTGGAATGGACAAACTCGGGCTTCAGTGGTGAACCTGACTCGCCGTTAGTATTGCGCGAACCCCAACTTATTGCTGCACAAGCAACGTTTAACAATGCCCAAAGTCAGTTGACTAAAGCGCAGCGTGATCTGGATAAAACCGCCATCACAGCGCCGTTTTCTGCGCTAGTAGTGAGTCGAGATGTGCAATTAGGCAGTTACCTGCAAGAAGGTAATACCATCGCGACGTTATACAGCACTGACCGTATGGAAATTGAGATCCCGTTATCGGCGCATCAATGGTCAAGTTTACCCAACATCAGTGGTGCGGTAGAGGGGAAGTGGCCTGTGATCTTGACCAACACCACGGGTGATAGCCAGTGGCAAGGTCATGTTGCACGTGTCGAGCAGCATCTTGATAATAGTAGTCGCCAACGTGCACTCGTGGTTGTTGTCGAGCAACCATTAGCACAGGAAACCCCGTTATTTCCGGGTACGTTTGTGACAGCCAGAGTGCAAGGTAAAGCGCTTAATGATTTATGGCAGTTGCCTGCCTCTGCGATCTCACAGACTGGTGAGGTTTGGTATATCGCTGCCGACGGTAACTTGGCCACGTTCACTGCCCAGCAACAGTTTGCACAGGGTGAGTTAAGTTATATCAAGCCTATGGCAGGTGTGGATAGCGCCAACATTATCATTCGTCCGTTGAATAGCTATGTGCAAGGTATGCAAGTGATTGCGAAGTTAACCAATCCAAGTGATTTACAGCTGGCCAATAACGTGAGTGTGAAATTATGAGTGAACAGCATCAAGCACCGGCTAGCCATAGTCCATTAGAAGGCGTGATTAACTGGTTTGCGAACAACTCGGTTGCAGCGAATTTACTGCTTATTAGCATTATTTTACTTGGGGTCATGGCGTTAAGTAGCTTACGTAAAGAAGCGTTTCCGAGCATTGAACCGGATACTATTCGGGTATCGGTGAATTACGACAGTGGTGATGCAAAACAAGCAGAAGAAGGTATCGCCATTAAGATCGAAGATGCACTGGAAACGGTTGCTGGTATTAAACGTATTACTTCAACATCTAACGCCAACGGCAGTTCAGTCAGTATCGAAAAAACCAGTGGTTATTCACTCGATACCTTACTGACTGATGTTAAAACCAATGTTGATGCGATCAATAATTTCCCCAGTGACGCTGAAAATCCGGTGATTGATAAAGCCCGTCGTCAGGACCATGCGTTGTGGGTGCAGTTATACGGCGATGCAGATCGCGCTACTTTGCAGACTTTAGCGGAAAAATTAAAGTCCGATCTGTTAGCAAAATCTGGCATTCGCGATTTGGAGATTAAAGCCAACATTGAGCCGATGATCTCTATCGAAGTTGATGAAGCTAAGTTACAAGCCTATGGCTTAACGATTGCGGATATTTCTGCGGCGATTAATGCCGAATCGGCTACCCCATTGACGACCAGTTTACGCAATGGTGAAAAAGTCATGCGTTTGAAAGCGTCATCGCAGGCGTATCAGCAAAGTGAATTTGCCAGTATTCCGGTTATTACCGGCGGTAATGGTAGCGTTATTACCTTGGCCGATGTTGCCACTGTTACCGACACGTTTGCCGATGATAGCTATACCTTATCTCGTTATGACCAACAAAACGGCATGGGTATCGAGATCGTGATGGATGATTTTGGCGACATCACGCAGATTGTAGAACAAGCGCAAGAAGTCGTTACTCAATGGCATGAACGCGGGTTATTACCTGCCGATGTTGAACTGGTTACTTGGTACGATCAAAGTGACACTATTACCGATCGTTTGTCTTTGCTCACCAAGAACGCATTAACGGGTATTGCCTTGGTGTTTATCGTCTTGGCGGTATTCTTGAATATTCGCGTGGCATTTTGGGTGGCGGCAGGACTGCCGTTTGTGTTATTTGGCACCTTATTCTTTATGCAGGACGCTTTCGTTGGCCTGACGATTAATGAGATGACGACGTTCGGTTTTATCATGGCGCTGGGCATTGTCGTCGATGATGCAGTAGTGATTGGTGAGAGTATTTATACCACCCGTAAAGAAGAGGGCGATACTTTAGAGAACACGGTTAAAGGCACGATGAAAGTGGCTATCCCCACCTTGTTTGGTGTATTAACGACGGTTGCTGCGTTTGTTGCAATTGCCAATGTTGACGGTAATCTGGGAAAAATTTACGCGCAGTTTGCCGGTGTAGTGACGATTTGTTTATTGCTGTCGATGGTGGAATCAAAATTAATTTTGCCATCACATTTGGCGCATTTAAATACCGCACGTCAACCAACAACGGGGATTAAAGGGCTGTGGGCTCGTATTCAACACGCGGCAGATGCTGGGTTAGAATGGTTTAATGTATGTATTTACCGTAACGTGATTGAATGGTCACTGAAATTCCGTTATGCGGTTGTCTTGGCTTTCATTGCCTTGTTTATTTTGGTGGTTGGTTTGCCAATGACGGGCAGTGTTCGAGTGACGTTTTTCCCTGATATACCGGGTGATGTAGTGAGTGCTGACATCGTCATGCAAAACGATGCTAGTTTTGGTCAAACCCATACTAATTTACTGTGGTTAGAGCAAACGGCATTACAAGCGGATAATAACTTGCTGGTTAAATACGATGTGGCTAATCCCGCTGGGAATAGCGAGATCACCAGTTTACAGGTCATTGCTGAAGGTGACAGCTCGGGTAACTTGACGATCGAATTGGATGCTGACTCTGTTTATCCATCAAATGAATTTACTGCAGAGTGGCGGGCATTAGCGGGTTCACCTGAAGGCGTTAAAAAGCTTAAATTTCTTTCGAGTAAGCACATGGTTGATAACTTTAAAGTTGAGTTAAAATCGTGGGACGATGCGACAGTAAAAGCGGCGGGTACACAATTTAAAACGGCATTAGCGTCGATACCAGGGGTTAGCGGCATTGATGATAATCTTAATCCTGGTCAGCCGCAGGTGCGTTTTGTATTAACAGAACAAGGCCGTAGTTTGGGCATGGATACGGCGACCTTGTCGCAACAAGTATTGCAGGCGTTTGGTGGTGAGATCGTGCAGCGTTTCCAACGTGATAAAGACGAAGTTAAAGTACGTGTGCGTTATCCTGAAGCACAACGTCAAACGGTTGCTGATATTATGCAAGCGCGTGTGCGTACGCCAAATGGTACGGTTGTGCCTCTGAGCAGTGTGGCGAGTATTAGCAGTGAATATCAAGAAGATGAAATTACCCGTATTGACGGTTTACGGACCGTGTATTTAACAGCGTCGGTGGATAAATCGATATTGGCGTCGAATGAGCTAGTGGCTAATTTACAAGGTGATTTGGTGCCGGAGTTGGAACGACAGTTCCCTGAGTTAAATATCCATTTTGCCGGTGAAGCTGAAGAGCAGGGGGAGACGACAAGTTCAATGATTTCGGTCTTTGTTGGCGCGTTGTTGGCGATTTATGTGTTGCTGGCTATTCCACTTAAATCGTATATGCAGCCTGTGCTTATTATGTTTGCGATCCCGTTTGGTATTGTTGGCGCTATCTTGGGGCATTGGTTGAATGATTTGACCATTAGTATTTTATCTTTGAATGGTATTTTGGCGTTAAGTGGTGTGGTGGTGAATGATAGTTTGTTGTTGGTTTCACGTTTTAATGAGTTGATGGCTGAGGCGAAGTTGTCGTTACATGATGCGATTGTTAAGGCGTGTAGTGGGCGCTTACGTGCGGTGTTGTTGACGTCGGTAACTACGTTTGCGGGACTTGCGCCTTTACTTGGTGAAACGTCGACGCAATCGCAATTTTTGATCCCTGCTGCGGCATCCTTAGGGTATGGGATCTTGTTTGCAACGCTGATCACTTTGGTGTTGATACCTGCTTTGTTGTTCATTCAATATGAAATTAAACAGTTTTTCGTTAATATGATGGGGAAAGGTGACGTTAATTTAAAAAAGGTAAATCATAAATGTTAAACCTGTTGTTAGTGGAAGATGATTTAGATTTAGCGACCGCTGTGGTTGATTATTTAGAGTTGGAAGATATTCAATGTGATCATGCCATGAATGGACTCGCAGGTTTAAACATGATCATTGCTAATGATTATCAAGCCATTATTTTGGATTTGAATCTACCGAAAATGGACGGGTTAACTGTGTGCAAAAATATGCGAGAGCAGGGCATTGATACGCCGGTATTGATGTTGACGGCGCGTGATAGTTTGGATGATAAGTTGGTGGGGTTTGACTCTGGTGCCGATGACTATTTAATTAAACCGTTTGCGATGGAAGAGTTAATCGTGCGAATGCAAGTATTGGCGCGTCGTCGCAGCGGGCAAGTGAAACGCTTAACGTTGGCGGATCTTGAATTAGACCTACAGCAGAAACAGGCATTCCGGGCTGGGCAGTTATTAAAGTTATCACCAACCGCGTGGAAGATCCTCGAAACATTAATGCGCGCCACCCCAAATCCAGTGTCACGAGAAAAACTGATGCAAGCGGTGTGGGGGGATGATCAACCCGACAGTAACAGTTTAAAAGTACATATTTTCAATTTACGTAAACAGTTAGATGCGGGCGATGTGCCGGCGTTATTACATACGATACCGGGTATTGGCTTTGCGTTGCGCACCCCATCGGCATAGGGCTATATGATGAAGTTAAGACCCAGTTTACGATTATATTTCCTTGGGGCTATGTTGTTCCTTGGTGTCAGTATGGCGATTACGTTTTCGGCGCTCACCGTGAACTATTTTGTTGAAGGCATGGATTCGGTGTTACGTGGCACCATGGTTGAAGTTGCTGATACCGAAGGTTTAGCAGTACAGGACGGTAAGCCGGTTATGTTACTGGGTTTCCATGTCGCCAGTCGCTGGCAAGATTTACCTACTGAAGCCCGTGATATTTTTCCCGTTCCGCCGACTGCGATGTTTGAGTTTAATAAATACGTCGTGAAAGACGACTTCTTTTCACCACCTAATGCGGTGCATTTTGTCATGGTGATGAAAACGAAACCGGGGCAACTACTGTATATTTATAAAACCTATAAAGGTGATTTGCATGCGCGCTTGTCCGATGGGCCAGGTTCGCAATTTTTTTGGATCTCGGTATTTGGTATCAGTGGTATTGTGGTTTTTGCCTTATTGTTGATCATGGTGATGCGCCGTGTGGCCTCGCCAGTTGAAGCATTACGCGATTGGGCCAAGTCATTAAATGCCGAAAGCTTGCAACAGCCTCCGCCAGAATTTAAGTACAAAGAATTGAATACCTTAGCAAAGATTGTCCATAATAGTCTGAGCTCGGTACAAGATAGTCTTAATTCGGTACAAGAAGGCCTTGATCGTGAACATGAGTTTTTACGTAATGCCAGTCATGAGTTACGAACCCCGATTGCTGTGATCCGTACTAATGTCGAGTTATTGAATAAAATAAACACTAAATCGCCGATGACTGTAAAACAACAGCAAGTGATTGAGCGTATTGAACGGGCTGGTTTTACTATGAGTCATTTGACTGAGACCTTGTTGTGGCTGAGCCGAGATGAGTCGTTATCGTTAACGCTTGAACGCGTTAAGTTAGATGAATTGATCAGACAAACAGTCGACGATTTGAATTATTTATTACGTGGAAAGTCAGTCATTGTGGAGCTTAATACCAGTGAATGGCAAGTTGAATTACCCGCAACAGCTTGCCGTATTGTATTAGCTAACTTAGTGCGTAATGCATTTCAGCATACTCAAAGTGGTGTGGTGACGATTAATCAGCAGCAAGGCCTGGTTGTTATTCGGAACAGTAATGATGATCTGGATGATGCAGTTGCAGATAATGTTGGCAATGCAGGCGCTAATAGTCAAGATTTGGGCTTTGGTTTAGGGGTTAAATTAACCGATAAACTAACCGCGCGTTTTAACTGGCATCATCAACGATTAGTAGAAAGTTCAGGGCATAAAGTGACGGTTAACTTTAATACCCCGAATGACATTAAAACGGCGCTGGATAACGCTTAAACACAGCATTAATATCGTTTAATGCTTGCGGTGTTAACGGGGTTGCAAAGGCGTTAATGTTTTCTATTAGCTGCGTCTGTGTTGTCGCGCCGATAATGGTCGAGGTGACACCATCAACCTGATCGCACCAGGCTAAGGCTAATTGCGCTGGGGTGATGCCACATTGATGGGCAATCTCGGCATATTCAGCTGTCGCTAGCTGGGCTGCTTCCGTGTCTCTAAATAGTTTATTGCGTTGCGAGAATGTCCAGCGGCTGCCTTCTGGTCGCGCATTGTTTAAGTACTTGCCTGATAGCATACCCGTTGCCAGTGGTGACCACGGTAAATACGCAATGTCTTCATGCACGCAGTTTTCAATTAAATACGGCCAGTCTTTGGCATGCAGCAAACTGAATTCATTTTGAATCGATACCATGCGCGGTAACGTGTGTTGCTCGCTGAGTTTTAGGTAGGTATTAATACCCCAAGTGGTGTCATCTGATAAACCACAAAAACGGATCTTACCAGCATCAACACAACGTTGTAAGCCTTTTAATATATCCAGCATTTGCGCGGTATGATCTGCGGTATTTATGTCGCTGAAACGAGTGTCATTAGGCGTATGGCGACCAAAATGCGGGTTAGGTCGATTGGGCCAGTGCAATTGAAACAAGTCAATATAGTCGGTTTGTAGACGCTTTAACGACGCGTCAACTGCTTCAACGACTGCATCACCCGTGATCGGCGCGCCATTACGTACCCAAGGTAAACCCGGACCGGCAATTTTAGTTGCTAATACTATGTCTTTGCGGCGCTGTGGGTTGGCGGCTAGCCAATTGCCGATAATAGTCTCGGTTTTACCATAGGTATCAGCAGACGGTGGCACGGCATACATTTCTGCGGTATCGATAAAGTTAACGCCTTGCGCTAGGGCGTAGTCGATTTGTTGATTGGCATCTTGTTGGTTATTTTGAAAACCCCACGTCATGCTGCCTAAGCAAACGCGAGATACTGACAAACCACTACTACCAAGTATTGAAAATTGCATTGTCATCCTTAAGCTGCTTGTTGTTTTTCATCGTTATAGGTTAGGGCAATACTAACAAACATTTGTTCACAATTAACAAATGCTTCAACAACCGCTGGATCAAAGTGGCTGCCATTACCCGCTAAGATAATTTCTTTGGCTTTATCGTGGCTAAAGGCCGGTTTATAAACTCGCTTAGAGATCAGTGCATCATACACATCGGCTAACGCCATCAAACGTCCTGATAATGGAATATCATCACCACTTAATTGATAAGGATAACCACTGCCGTCCCACTTTTCATGGTGACTAAGGGCGATCTCGCGGGCGATAGCCAAGAAACTGTTTGAGCCCATTTGTTTTTCTGCCACGGCTATGGACTCTGCCCCTATCATTGCATGGGTTTTCATGATGGTAAATTCGTCATCGGTGAGCTTACCGGGTTTCAGTAAGATGGCATCGGGGATACCGACTTTGCCAATGTCATGTAGCGGTGCTGATTTGTAGAGTAAATCAACCGTCTCATTAGTTAAGTAATCACGGTATTTAACGTGATTTTGTAGTTGAATCGCCAAAGCTCGCACGTATTCTTGGGTACGTAATATATGCCCGCCAGTTTCATTATCACGGGCTTCAGCCAGCGCTGATAAACCGACAATCGCCACATCACGAGTTTGAATTACTTCGTCTTTACTTTGCGCAAGCTTACCGAGCATATCATTGGTGTAATACGCAATGATACCCAGTTCACCTTGATGTGAAACCGGTACGCGCACACTCAGATCGCCATTGGCAGCCGCGATCAAAGCCCGTTGCTGGTTATCTAATAGCAGTCGTAATAATTGCAACCAGTGGTACATGATGGTGCAGGTATAAATAATCAGTACCACAGCGACAAAGGCAAATTCTTTAATGATACTCACTAATGCCGCTTGCTCTTCTATTTGACCGATATTTTCGGTTAACCAGCGCACATCTTTAATCATGATCATGGCTAAGATCGTAGTCAACATCATCACGATAAACACCACCAAAGCAGCAAGTTGGCTGGCAATAGAATGACGCATGTGGATCATTTTTTCTGGTAGGTGTTGGTATTCGGTGTGTGGGTAGTGTTTCACTTGCGCTTGCAGCGCTAAATCGAGACTAATGAGTGCCCCTAAACTGCCAATCCCAAACAGCACCTTTAAGCCGCTTTCAACTGGAAAGTCATAATAACTGTTATACCAAGCAGAAAGCGCGATTGCGCCAACAAGGAAAAGACTGACTTCTAGCAATACGTTTTTAAAACCGACGCGATCTTTGATCAACTTTGTTCTGAGCAAAAATAGCGTGGTGAACGTGATAAATGAATAGGCACTCGTCTGCCAAATCGAAATGGACTCAATAAATGGGCATACACGACCACCATAAATACTGAATATGACGGCGGCGAAGAAGTAGTGTAGCGCAGCGCGTTGTTTTGTTAGTGTTAACATCGTTATAGGTGCATTCCTTAGCTTGAGACTATCGTCAGTATACGGACTTTTTATCGATATGCCATGGTCCTTATTCGCTATGATTTTATGATTTATCAAAGAAGTTAGCGGTAACTTCATAAAATAACTAATGGTTATTTAAATCAACAGCTTACAGGTGTTGGTAGCCATTTTTAGCAACTGGCATTGCTCCGACCAGACATTTTACATTTCAATTTTTTGATCTTGTGCACACAAACGTGAAACATTGTCACATAACCTTACTACAACGCTATAGGTACCTAGTTATTGGTAATGTTGAGTGTTCTAATACTTTTCTAGTACTTAAGGTTGCCGTATTTAATTTGATTGGGTGTAAGGCTAAGTCGTCATTACTTTATTAGGAAAGAGAAAAATGGATATATCTCATGAATCAAATGCATTAGACGTTTATATGCAACAGGTCAATAAAGGCCGTAAATTATTAACAAAAGAAGAAGAATACGAACTTGCAGTTGCAGTTGGTGAAGGGGATTTACGGGCGAAGAACGAAATGATTGAAGCTAATTTACGTTTAGTTATCAGCGTGGCTAAGCGCTATCAATATAGTTCGATCCCTTTGGTTGATATTATCCAAGAAGGTAATACCGGGTTAATCCGTGCAGTAGAGAAGTTTGATGCCAGTAAAGGTTATCGTTTTTCAACGTATGCAATTTGGTGGATCAAGAATAATATTGAGCGCAGTATTATGAATAACGCGCGCACGATCCGTATCCCTATCCATGTTGGTAAAATGCATAAAAGTATTGCTAAAGTAGCCAGAGAAATGGGGCTTGACGTTGGCAGTGATAATGACTTGGTCGTGATTGCCAAAGTATTAGAGATCGATGTTGAAGAAGTGATGGATGTATTGTCTTATTACTTTAGTGAATTAAGTTTAGACAAAGGCATGATGACGGATAACGATTCAGTGACGACGCTGGGCGATATTATTGAAGATGAGACCACGAACACACCGGGTGACGAAATAGAAATCGGCAATACCCGTGACTATCTGTTGGCGTTATTAGAAAATCTGCCAACACTTGAACGCAGTGTTATTGAATTACGATTTGGGTTAACAGGTGAAGAGCCTCTGAGCTTATTACGTATTGGCGAACGCTTATTAATATCGCGCGAAAAAGCCCGCACTATCATTCGCACGAACCTGAGACGACTAAAGCCAAAATTATTAATTAATAGTGTTCAGCAGCATGATTACATCTCTAACTGTTAAGTGACTTAATCGTTAAGGGAGTTTAATGCGATAACTCAAGCGCTAATAATTGCTGCTTTAATTCCAAGCCATAAGCATAACCAACCAACTTATTATTAGCGCCGATAACACGATGACAGGGAATAATGATGGGGATCGGGTTTTTGTTATTCGCCATACCAACTGCACGTGATGCATTCGGGTTGCCCAGGCCTGCTGCAATGTCTTTATAGCGCCGTATTTCCCCATACGGAATTTTGATTAGTTGCTGCCAAGCGTGACGTTGAAATACAGTGCCTAGCGGATTTAATATCAGTTCAAACACTTTTCTTTTGTGAGTGAAATATTCACGCAGTTGCTGCTTGGCTTCATTGAAATAGGTACTTGAATGGAGCCAGTCGGCTGAAATTTGGATGGGTTTAGTGCCATTATCGATCATGAGTTGGGTAATGCCTGCATCGTCACCCACTAAAATAATGTGACATTCTTGCTCACCAGTGGCAGAGGTATAATAGACGGTGAATTTATCGTAGTACATAACGGCGTTACAACTTAAACTATCGGGTGTTAGATACCTAAAGTTTAATTTAAAACTACAAAAAATGTTGTTATCTAGATCGGATAAATGAAAGCGTGGTTAATAAATTGTGAGCACAACTCGCAAAGACTGCCAGCAAGAATACCAGCATAAGTACGGCGCATCTTAATGACTGGTTATGTTCACTATATCACTTGTAATGCTATGACGTTGCGCCGTATATGACTTATTTTATCGTGTTTAGTTTGCTGGAATAAAGGTCTTTGCCAGGTTACTAATAGCATTGATATCCGTCTTCAATTCCGACATTTGAGTCACAACGGTATCGGTGTGCTGCCAGTTAAGCTCTGATCCCTGTTTGATATCCATGACGTGATTGTTGATCTCGTTTGATACCACGCTTTGTTCTTCAGCGGCGGTCGCTATCTGCATTGATAGTTGCGAAAGCTGCTGCATTTTTTCGTGGATGATCGCGATAGCTTGATCTGATTGTTCAGCTTGCTCGACACACAAATCCGCATTGTTTTTGTTTTTCTTCATCATCACTAACCAATCATTAATGGTTTCTAACATGGTCGATAAGCTGGTATGAATGTCTTTGGCAGTATCTTGAGTACGCGATGATAACGTACGCACTTCATCTGCGACCACGGCAAACCCACGGCCTTGTTCGCCAGCACGTGCTGCTTCAATCGCTGCGTTTAATGCCAGCAGATTCGTTTGATCGGCAATGGCTTGAATATCTGTCATCAAGCTACCGACATTCTGAGCTTCGGTATTTAGCTTGTCAGCAGCTGTAGATGCCTGTTCTACTTCTTTTGCGAGTTGTTTGATTTCGACTGTGGTGGTATTGATACCGCTTTGCGCTTTGGCACACAAATTAAAGGTGGCGTTGATTTCATCCGTTGTTTCGACACTGTTACGGACAATTTCGTCTGTTGAAGTGAGCATTTGCGACATGGCCGTGCTGACTTCAGTTAATTCTTGTTGCTGATTAACCAGGTTAGTACGGATCTGATTAGTACCAACAGAAACTGTATCAATGACGTTTTGTACTGGTTTGGTCGAATCTAATGTACGTTCTAAAATGGCTTTGATTTTAGTTTTCAGCATGCCCATATTGAAATCGAATACGCTGGCGGTGCCTTTACCGAAATACACCTGACGACTAACACTGTCAAAAGTGGACTGCATGCGTTGGGCTTTTTGTGCCATTGGGATAATGTCTTGCCAGAAGATTAGCATCGGCGTAACCGCGGAAGCTAAGGCAATTAATGACGTCGCGAAACCAAAATTGATATAGATAAATATTTGCGCGAGAACACTGACCAAGGTTAACAAGATAAAGCGTTGGCTACGGGTAAACTCAAACAACAGGCCTTTGCCTTGCAGCTTTTTGTAAACAGTACTTGCTCGGTTAATCATTTGTGGTGTCGCGGGCTTGCTGACTTCTTGATGACCGACTATTTTACCGTCTTCAAACTGCGGAGTGATAAAGGTATCTAACCATATATCTTTACCGCGTTGGGTCGTTTGACAGATAATACCTTGCCATGAGAAACCTTGTGCTAAGGTCTTTCTCACTTCATCAATAACAGCGGCAGGCATGGTTGAAGAGTCTAACTCTCGGCTGTTTTTTCCTAATAATCCATCTTGTGCATACCCTAATGCCTCACTGTATTGAGTGTTCGCATAAGTATATTCACCTTTGCTGTTTATTAATGAAATGAATTGCGCAGAGTTGTTAGCCATCAAGTTACCTATTAATGTGTAAATCATCGATTAATAAAACAAAATAACATTGAACTTAATTAGAGTCATCTGATTGTTACCTATTATGTGGTGGTTGCAGCTATTATTTGTCCATTTTGTAACTAGTGAGTATTTATCGAGGGGATTCTGATTGAGAATTATATTAGGATATAAAAAAGACCCTCAATGATTGGTTATCCAACTATTGAGGGTCGCTTCAATTAACTTAGGGTTGTTTTATTTACAGCTTAACATTTCCAACAATGTGTTGTGTCTGGATAGGCAAACCAGCCTGGGTTTGTTGAACCGCCACTTTCAGCCCATACTTGCATTTGTGGATAAGCAAGTAGGACATCGATATATTCATATGGGTGCGTCCATATAGATGGAACATAAAGTGCCCAAGGGTGACCATTTGCTGTTTGATAATAAGAATTTGTGTTCGGATCCGAAGCATCATCACTCGTACCTAATAGTGTCAGGTCGGCTAAGTCCGTTGGTGCTCGATCTGACATGTGTATTTCCAGTCCACGGTTTGCTACACGATAGATGAACGGATTGAATGGTGCATCACCAAGTGTTAGAACTGGAACTGGAGTTTCAAATACAACATTGAACTCAATTGGCACTAGCGGTCTGTCATCACCATTTTGGGTATTGTAGAACGAGTAAGTACCTGATGGTAATACACTGGATATATTGTCAATGAGTACGATAACGGCTTCGCCAGTATGTCCGGCTTCAGGGGTCAGTGTACTTAAGTTACCATCAAGGGTGAGCGATGAGCTTTCAATATTAGATGTATCTGTTAGAAAACTAATTGCAAAGGCATTTGCATAACCTGCACCACGTGCAACAGCGTTACCTGCGATAGCGACTTCTTTTACAGCGCCTGAGGCATGAGTAATGGTATTAAATACATTCTGCATGACAAAGTCATTGTAATCATAATCCCCTTTTTCTGGCCATAAATCTTCAAATACTAACGTCGCGCTAGGGTTGTAATTGTTAAATGCGCGCTCTGGATCGGCTGGGTAATCATCGTACACATCATCGACCCCATCACCGTCACAATCGGTATCAATCGAGATCCATGTTGAGAATTCAGGATCACTTACTAGACCGTTTGAATCAACAGCTGTAACTTGCACACGCCATGTTTCCCCATCTATAGTCTGAGTTGATAATACAGTGTTACCTTGGTGATCTGTCTTACCTGCTACCTCATCATCAACTACACTACCTTGACCTATATCCACAAACCAACGATATAAGTAACTTACGCTATCGCCATCAGGATCGGCTGGTGTTGGACCTGTGATTGAAGCAACCAGATCGCTCGCTGTTGTAGCGTCACAACTCGATGGAGACATGGATAATTCTGGTTTTAATGGTGGGTTATTAGTTGTTTCTAGGTAGGTGATAGTTAATAAACTGTAATCAAGCTGTGTTACCCAGTTCATGGTTCCTGATATGTTATACATATCAGCATCCATGAACGTATTAATTAGCCCATCATCTGATATTGAAAATATAGGTAAATCAAATGAGGTTTCAGACCAGGTATTATTTGTACCCTGTAATAATCCAGGGTTCAGATCAACGCCATCAACAGCAATACCATCATATTCACCATTCGTACCATGGAATGATTCTGAATCAACATCATAAGCACGTATCATCAAGGTGGCGCTTTGAATTTGAATTAACGGATTTGTTATAATGTCACCGAAACTGTGTTGCCAACCAAAATCTTGATTATACCCAGAATAAAAACCGAACCCTCCTGTCGCGGGACTTGCAATTGATTGGTTATAATGTGGAAGTGTACTTGTTGCATTAATTTTTTGTGTATAGGTAAAGGTACCGTTACCATTGTTAACGGTACCTTCTTGTGTTGCAGTAGCGAATGCAGAATGCGTAAAGACGGAACTTGATAGTGCAAGTAGACCAAGACTACATAGTTTATTTAATTTAAATGTGTGCATATCTATACCTACCTTTATAGCGATTCTAATTCAAGAACGACGTCACAGCCAAGCAGTTGTGTTGCTGCTATTTGCTCTTTGTATAGTGTATTGATGCACACTAAATCATTAATGCGGGTCTTTACTTTAATGCCTTTCCATGAATTCAACATTGTTAGTAATACGCTTGCTTCTCCATGTATGTTTGAGATGGTTTTTAAGAAGGGCGCGGCACTGGTCTTGTTGTTTTCATCAATGCTATAGATTTCGACATAATACTTACCCGCAATACTAAGAGGGGTACCATTAAGTTGAGTAATATTACTGACGTGTTTAAAGTTAACTGCTTGTGAATTTTGCATTTCCCAATTAAAACCTTCAGGGATAATTGTATTTTCAAATTCTGTAGGTGTTGACGCTGGATTTATTGCGCTACCAGAACCAGAACCAGAAGGAGAACTTGATTCATCACCACAACCAGCAAGTAATGTGGATGCAATTAAAAACAAAAGAGGAGTTTTTATCATCGTTGTATCACCTTGTTTTATTATCATCGTTGTATCACCTTGTTTTATTATTATCGGTAAATGTAAAAACAAGATGTTATACATCACACACAAGTTTACGTTTACCTTGAACCTTACAAAAAGTTAGCAAGTTAAGTGCCAAGTCTAAATTCTATTTTTAAACAGGGGGTTATGATTTATGTTAGGTGTGATTGTGATTGATTTGTATTTTGCAATGCATTTTGCAATGCAAAATGCGAAGTGAAATATAAGGTGGTCTTCATTTTGTGGGGAATTATTATCTGTAAATAGAGGAATTAAGATGAGTGGCCAAGACGATCCAATTTTTTTACTAAGATGACATTGCCATCCTCTACTTTGATCCGTAACAGTTCAAGACCCTTTCGAGCAAGAGCCTTTGTCGCTAAAAGTACGACTGACTTTAACACCAGCATCTTTGAGAGTCTCTTATCTCAATATGGTCGATTTTGTGGTGAGCCTAACGAAGTTCAGTTCACACGTTACTTCCATCTCGATGAAGCAGACATGACATTCATTTTAAAACGTCGTGGTAATAAGAATCGATTAGGGTTTGCTCTGCTATTAACATAGGTTAGATTTTTAGGCACCTTTCTTTCTGATATTGCACAAGCCCCAGTTAATGTTCAGACGTTTATTGCAAGACAATGAGTACTCGTTTGGTTTCTTCTTTCAAGCATTCTGTACCTTCATGGCCAAGGTGCATTTTTAAGGCTATCAAGACAGTTGAGCGAGTAACCTGCAATATAGGTATGATAATGACCACCGCGGTAGCCATGCTATCTGCAGATGACAAAAAGGGACCTCGAAGGTCCCTTTTTCATATTACTATTTTATATCACTCTTTGTATGTAACTAGTTGTATGTAACTAGTGTCAAAACAAATTAACGAACGATTAGCATTAGTTCTTGTGGCGACATTGGCTTGTCGAAGTAAGCCATGAACTGACCGAATGCTTTAACGTCACCGTTAGCAAACTTGAAGTCACCAGACTGCATATTCTTACCGATAACTTGTGGCGTTTTTGGACCAGCCATTAAGATTTGGTTCAATACCGCACGTGTTGTGTTGATTTGAACGTCAGCACCTTCTAACGCTTTTTCGTGTAATTGAGCAATACCGTTACGAATTTCAATGGTGAATGATTCGTTAGTATCCGCAAAGTTATACGTTAGCGCCGTTTGCACGTCTAATGTTTTCTCAGCGATTAGCGTAGCAGTCATCATTTCAAAGATTTGCTTGCTTGGTAGCGCTGTTAATACGTCAACAGATGCGAAGCTGATTAGGTTCGAGAAGTCACGAGTATCTTCTAGCTCAGCTGCTGCATTTAGACCCCAGTTACGCCAGTTGATGTTCACCTGATCTGCTGCCCATGCTTTGTAAGCTTGTGCTTTAAGTTGACGTGCTTGGGTATCGTCTTTGTTTACTGTAATTGGGTAAGACAATATTTCAGCTGCAAAGGTGAAGTTTTCTGCTGCGATAGCTGCTTCTGCCGTTTTGAGTATGTGGTCACGACCACCCATGATTTCAACGAATGCTTTAGCACGTTGATTGTAAGCCATTGGCTCTAACTGCCATGGATCTGCTTCAAAGAAACCGATGTAACCAACATAGATTTGACGCACAGCGTGTGCAACAGTACCGTAGTGCTCACCTAACCATGGGTGATTAGCAAGATGTTTAGGCAGTTTAACAACTTCAACTAACTCATCAGCTGTCATCCCTTTGTTCATGTAACGGATAGTTTGGTCATGCGTATATTGAATCGCATCACGGTAAGCTGTTAATACGTTAGCTACTGCTGCTTTACCTTCAACTGGACGACCATGAGAGTTAATCATGACGTCAACATCAAATTCACGCATTACGTCAATACCTTTGAACCACATTGCTGGGTCACGGAATTTAGTACCACGGATGGTGTGTAGGTTAGGGAAGTTTTCACCTTGTAAAACCTCTGCAGCGTGCAGGATTTTTTGTTCAGGAAGGTAAACAACGATTTCATCTTTTGTTTCAGATGGCACGTTAACAATCTGTAGTTTAACACCAGAGATAGTGATATCTAACGTCTCTAGCGATGGGATAAGTACGTTTGGTTCGATGAACGAGATGTCACCTTGCATGAAACGAGGACCTAGACCGTCGTTTACAGTACCGTGCTCGCCTTCTTCAACGTGCTTAGCGCCGGTGAAAGACGTACGTTGACCAAGCAACGTGCCTAGGTTTGATGACCAGTTAGCAACCGCTGCAGTTAGACCTTCTTGTGCGATGATTTGAATTTCACCAGATGCTACTTGCTCATCAGTTGCCCAAGCACGCACACCAGATATGTGATCAATGTGGTTATGTGAGTAGATGATTGCTTTTACTGGCTTGTTGGTAATTTTACGGAACTGTTCACGTACCGACTCGGCCATTTGTACTGATTCGCCTGGATCAATAATGATAATACCGTCATCACCTTCAATCATCACGGGTGTATCAAGACCAAAACCGTAACCAAGGTAAACATTGTCGTCTACTTGGAGCACTGCTTGATCCATTTTACGGCTGTGTTTTGTGAGTGATGGGTGTACGTGTTCAGATTCAGCAGTGTAAGCGATATTCTTACCTGTTTTAGACAATACTTTAATACGTTTGCCTTCACCCCAAAATAGGTTTGATTCATTTTCAAATAGCACATCGCTTGTGTAGCGAGCATTAAGATCGATGTTTTGGTATTGCGCTGCAGAACTCGTTTGCAGTTCTTGACCTACTTTTGACGTCGCTTCTGTAACAGGCGTCGCGTTAGCAAAACCGGATGCAAATAATGCCGCAGTAATCGCAAGAGGGAGAGCCATTTTCTTAAATGTATTAGCCATGATAGTGACCTTATAGTGTGTTTCACAATTGAATAGTTTATGAGGCTAATAATAGCGACCTGACTCATGTGAAAACACAGGCTAATACGAATTCGATCTATCGGTTTTACGATAGGTTATTTTAAGATAGACGGTTTTAAGATACATTTTTTAAGATAAATTGTTTTACGATAGTTTTACGACAAACTGTTTGCTGCTTTGATTAACTCTTCTCTTAACCATTTGTGGCTGGGTTCGTGATTAAACTTTTTCAACCAAATAAGGTAATTGGATATATTTTTATATTCGAATGGTGGTTTGAACATTTGCATTTTTAACTGGTCTTTAAATTGTAATGCCATCGAGAGCGGCACTGCAGTGAGATAATCTGATTGGCTGCACAACAACATATTACTGAACATGGATACGCCGTGATAGGCGACTTTACGCTTGCTGACGTCGAGGGTGGTGTAGTGGCTCAGGCTAAGCATTTTGTTTCGCGTTCGGTCTAATATCGCATGGGTTTCTGCCATGTATTGCGTTTCGGTTAGTGCATGTTTAATTCTGGGGTGGCCTTGGCGACACAGCACCACAAATTCGCCATCAAACAGTTTCACCGAGGCAATATTCGGGTGATGGGGTGGGAAGATATCAATCATGACATCGAACTTTTGTGTTAACAGCCCTTCGTATACGTCTTCATCGTCGTAGGGTTGTTCGAATACTTCTAAGGTCAGGTTGTTGTTTGGTTGTTGGGCTAACTGGTTGAGCATGGCTAATTGTAAATGCTCTGGTGCCGCCATCATAAACTGACGCGTGGATTCTGCGGGATCAAACTCGCCTAGCGCTTGAAATACAGCATTCAGTTGTTGAATGGGATCTTTGATTTGTGCGTATAAACTTGTTGCGTATGCGCTAGGCACCACGCCACGGCCACTGCGGATAAACAGGTCTTGGCCTATGTCCTTCTTCAATCTGGCTAATGCGGTACTAATGGTTGATTGGTTGGTGTTTAAGTGCTCTGCCGCTTTACTCAGGCTGCCTTGTTCTATGACTGCGGCGAACACGGCCAATAAATTAAAATTGGGGATGTCGTTACTCATGGCGGCTATCTATCCATTTTTTAGCGGGCTAAGTATTCAACTTATCGTAAAACCGATATAAAGGTCAATGTTATTGACCCGTGTTCAAGCGTAAGGCAAACTCACAAGCAGTACACTTCAATATGGATTAAACAGGACACAGCATGAGCGGAACAAACAGAGCAGACATACAAATAGGTTCATCGGTATCGATTGTACTGAAACAAGACCAGCGCAGCGGCAACTTGACTGACGGGATTGTGAAAGACATTTTAACTAAGTCAGCGAATCATCCGCACGGTATTAAAGTACGTTTAGAAAGTGGTGATGTTGGTAGAGTTAAGGTTATTCAGGATTAGTGTTTATAGGGCTCTGGATTGAGAGCCCTATAAGTTGGGTATTTGCTTAAGCGTCTATCTAACCAACCGCTAACTTGGCTGTTTCATGCCATAAGTAAGCAGGCATGTCATGCGCTAACTTCCAAGTAATATTCATTGGTTGACTGCCTTCTGATTTAACAAATGTAACAGGACCGAAACTAACAAACCCCATAGTGCGACCATTTTCATCTTTAGCTTGCTCTCTAACAAACAGCAAAATGGTTTTATTGGTCTGCTGTTGTTGAATATAACCAAGGCCTTTACCTGATGTTGGTTTAGCACTGTTCTGTGTTTGCCAATGAAATAAACAAGGGCTGATTGCATAGTCATGGTACATGGTTGTTGGAGAAAATTGAGTCTCACATTTGTTCAACGTTACGAACAGCAACTCGGCATTCATATCTGCAATTTTTAATACACCTTCACGACTTGATGACTTCTTATCAAAACGACTATCACCAAACGCCACTAGAATGTGTTCTTTTGGATGACGTACGTGCATTTTTATTGGCGATGATGGCATTCTTGAGTTCTGCATATTAGGCATATCAAACTCGTTGATATCTAATCGATCAATTAATAGTGAAAGAACCTCACTTAACTCATCCTGTAAAAGTGGATGCCTTAGTGCTTGTAAACTTTGAGATAAAGAATCAAAGCCTAATGTGGGACCTGATTTATCCCAAAAATCATAATGGCACATAAGAGCAAATAATTGGAATTGCTTGTCACTGTTATCTTTTTCGCTAAAGGTAAAGTTGTTATTACATAACTTTAATAAAAATCGAAGATAAGATACCGAGGTGCATATCAGTAATCGATTGTTGATTGCGCGATAATAGGCACTGGCTAATTCGTCTGTTAAATTTGGTTCGATGATGGAGTGACATTGTGTTACTAATCGTGACCAACCACCGAACTTACCGAGTTTTATTTTATAGATATCTTCAACAGTAAAATTCGGATTAATGTGTAAAAAATTAGTCAGTGTTAATGGCAAACTCGTTATATGCGGATAATTATTGATTAAGTTTATTAACCTACTTTTATTGAGCGTGGCATTGCTGATATTTTTCAAAATCATCGCTTGGGTTTTTTCTTGTAACTCAATACGACAACCTATAGGTAAATGTGGGAATCCTTGCTTAATCTCTTTGTCGATAGACTGATTGGTTTTACCGACTAGCGCTCTAAACTTCTGTGTGAAGTCATATTCAGGACGTGAATTGCCAACAAAGTCGAGTATGGTGCAGCACTCTTTGTCCTCAGTAAGTCGTAAGCCTCGTCCAAGTTGTTGCAGGAAAATAGTTAAGCTTTCTGTTGGTCTTAAAAATAATAAAGTATCTAACTCAGGAATATCAACGCCTTCATTGAACATATCTACAACGAATAAAACATTGATTTGTTCTGATTTTAGGCGTTGTTGTTGTAACTCACGCTCACCACTGTTATCACTAGTCAGCACGCCACAAGCAATACCTTTTAGAGTAAACTTCTGTGCCATAAATACGGCATGTTCCTTACTGACACAGAATGCGAGCGCTCGCATTTGACTTATATCGGTAACAATCTCGTCAAGGCTTTGTAGGATCTGCATAACTCTATGGTCATTATAGGTATATAAACGAGTTAGCTCCGCTACGTCATAACGACCTCGTGACCAAGGAATACGAGTTAAGTCGGTATTATCATCGATCGCGAAGTATTGGAATGGACATAGGTGACGTTGATTTATCGCTTCCGGTAAGCGGATCTCTGCCGCGATGACATTGCAAAAGTCAGTTAAAATATCTTCACCATCATGGCGGTCAGGTGTTGCTGTTAGACCAAGTAAAATTTTCGGCTGGAAATGCGTTAATACACTTCTGTAACTATTGGCAGCAATATGATGAACTTCATCAATAACAATATAATCGAAGTAATCTTGGCTAAGCTGTAATGTATTTATTTGGTTATTTAGACTTTGAATCGAGACAAACAAGTGTTGGTATTTACTTGGTTTGTTATTACCAACCCAGAGTTCACCAAAAGTACTATTTTTAAGCACTCCACGATATGCGCCTTGTGCTTGCTTTAAGATCTCTTCTCGGTGCGCAATAAACATAAACTTGGCACTGGGATTCGCTTGATAAAAACGCGCAAAATCAAAAGCAGAAATAATAGTTTTACCTGTCCCAGTCGCAGCAACAACCAGATTTCGATAGCGCTGGTGTAATTCTCGTTCAACTTGTAACTTAGCTAAAATAGCTTGCTGGTGGGAATAGGGTTTAATATCGAAATAGTATTGTGTGGTACTAGAGTCAAAGTGACCTTTTGCTTCTCGTAATGCTTGGGTTAATTTATCCCGACTTTCTGCTTTACCGTCAAATGATTCAAAATCAGGGGATTCCCAATAGGTTTCAAAGGTACTCACCGATTTATCTATAATATGGGGTATTTCTTGAGACGTTATTTTGAGGTTCCATTCTAAACCACTGGTTAACGCTGAGTGCGATAAGTTGGAGGAACCGATATAACCGGTATGGAATCCTGTATCGCGTAGGAATAAATATGACTTAGCGTGTAACCGTTCACGATTTGTATTATAGCTGAGCTTAACTTCAGTATTTGGTAGTGCGGCTAAAAACTCAATTGCTTTTGCATCTGTCGCACCCATATAAGACGTTGTAATAACCTTTAGTTGCTTTCCACTACGAGCAAACTCTTCAAGTTCCCTTTTAAATATACGAATGCCGCTCCACTTGATAAAAGAAACTAGCCAATAAATTTTGTCAGAAGATTTTATTTCACGCTGTAATTCATTATCAATAGATGGCTCTGCATTACTACCACTAAATAGCTCGCTTTGGCTAAGACCTGTTAATGGCATTATTGATTCAACATATTTAGGTAAATCAGCGGAAATAGGATTTTTTTTATCAAATAGGGCTGTCAGGATCCGGCCTTGGCTATCAAGGAGGTTGTCAGAGATTAGTTCTGGATCTTTAATATGCTTGCTCAACCAATGAATAATAGTATTGGCTAATTCGATTTGCTCAGAGATACGGTCAGGACTTTGTGGCACTGATTCCATAACAACTTCGATTAACTTTGTAAGGAAACGTGATAACCAAGTCGTAGCTTCTCCAGTCTCGAGTTGACGCTCGCCTACATAGAATGAATCTCGATTTAAATTTTGCTCAATTAACTGGGTGATGAGTTGTTCGTAGATTCCAGTGCTATTCATGAAAGCCTTCTATGTAAAATCATTGCTGAAGTATATTTCACTATAATATCAGATAGTAACAAGAGAAAGTATCTAGCTTATGATATTGTGGTGATAAGTGATTTTTATGTAATTAATGGCACTAAGCTTTCTATTAGGTGGGTACATGGACTTTTATTTTTTCGTTAATTTATTTCTTAATGCGCTATCCCAATATTGGTTTGTACTTATTTTTGTATTAGTCGTCAATCTATTCCGCCTACCTGTAGTTAAAGGTATGATCGGAGAGTGGTACGTCAATCTAAAGCTAACGCGTGCTCTTGAGCGCCAACAATATCAATTATTCAAAAATGTCACTTTACCAACTTCCAATGGAACGACTCAAATAGACCATATTTTACTGTCCCCCTTTGGTATATTTGTTATTGAAACGAAAAATATGCAAGGTTGGATATTTGGCTCTGAACGACAGACTAAATGGACACAGCAGATCTATAAGCATAAATCATCATTTCAAAATCCCTTAAGGCAGAACTACAAACATACTGAGACATTACGTGACCTATTGGCACTGCCGCTAGAGTCCGTACATTCGGTGGTTGTTTTTACTGCTAGAGCTAAATTTAAAACGGATATGCCTGTCAATGTCGGCTATGTGAATGATGCAATAAGCTTTATTCAAAGTCATCAGCAAGTCTGTTTCAGTGAGCTGCAGATGATGGAACTTGCTCACCAGTTATCGGCTAAGAAATTACAAGCTGGGTTAAAGACCCATTTACAGCACGTAAAACATGTGAGAGAAATAGTCGAATATAAACAACAGAGTCATCAAATTAAAGATAAAGCAGTGGTGAAACGAATTTGTCCACGCTGTGATAGCGGATTAGTTGCAAGAAAGAACCGTAAAACGGGCGAGGATTTTATTGGCTGTAGTAGTTATCCGAAATGCAGATATATCGGAAATTGAACATGTTACGTTAACAGTAAAGCGAACTACCTATATATATTTAGAATACTGATTATGCTAATCTATCTCGGTCTTCACGTGTTCAAATCTGAGGTTAAGATTAGCTATGCACGCCAACTTCTATGACGCTAATGCGCAACAATTAGCAGATCAATACTTATCAAAATCCTTTGTGGAAGTACATGCCGCATGGGCTGAATTCTTACCTGCCATTTTAAATAAATCTAATGCCCGAATTCTTGATTTGGGTGCAGGGGCAGGGCGTGACAGTAAATACCTCGCAGAACAAGGCGAAGCCAACGACATCAGTATTGTCGCTGTTGAACCTGCCAAGCTATTAGCCGAAATAGGCCAGCAACAAACTCAAGGCTTGAATGTAAAGTGGGTGGAAGATTCATTACCTGCGCTAGATGTTGTTAGTCGCCAAGAAGTGAGCTTCGATTTAATCTTGCTCAGTGCTGTGTGGATGCATATACCTAAAAGCGACCGTCCTCGCGCTATTCGCAAATTAGCCAATCTCCTTAAACCCGGTGCAAAATTAGTTATTTCTCTGCGTCATGGCCCTAGTGGTGATGAACGTAAAATGCATGATGTCAGTACCGAAGAGTTAGAGTTATTGGCTAAGACTGTAGGTTTGTCTGTTGTGCTTAAAACAGAACACGATAGCGATAAACTTGGTCGTGATACCGTGCATTGGCAAACTGTAGTATTACAGCTACCTGATGATGGTTCGGGTGCGTTCCCTTTCATTCGTCATGTGGCATTAAATGATGGTAAGTCAGCTACACATAAACTGGCATTAATGCGGGTGTTGTTACGGATTGCAGATGGACACCCTGGCGCAGTTATTCGTCGCGAGCATACTTTGCAAGGTAGTCGAGTGATATTACCTGTCGGGCTGGTGGCGTTATATTGGTGCCATCAATACAAAGTACTTATCGACCAGCATGGTTTATACCAAACCCCAAGTAAAAGCCCGAATATGGGCTTCATGAAAGATGATGGTTGGCATAAGCTAACGCATCGCTCTGCAACTGATTATCGTATTGGTCATCTGTTTGTCGGCGATGATGCTAAAGCATTACACCGGACGTTAACGGCAGCGGTGAGCAACATAAAAAACATGCCCTGCAAATATATAACCTTGCCTAATAGTGATGTCAGTGTATTTGAAGTTGAAAGTAAAACAGTACGCGCCAAAGATAGCTTGTTTTTAGATATGCAGTCCTTGTCGCAATGGGGCGAGTTCTCACTACCAGAAACTGTATGGAATGCCTTTGCACGTTATGCGTGTTGGGTTGAACCTGTGCTGGTTAGTGAATGGATGAAAACCATGCAAGGTTACCAAGGTAATAAGAGCCCTGAGCAGCAACTTGCAATAGTCAGCTCATTAGATTGGTTAGAGGCCAAACGCTCTACAGAAGAGAGTCGAAAGCGTTTTGACGTATTACGACAAACACAAAGCCAGCAATGTGTTTGGTCTGGTAAAGTTTTAAAACAAGAATTTGCCATTGATCATTGCATGCCGTTCGCACGCTGGCCGAATAACGATCTGTGGAATCTGCTCCCAAGTGACAGCAAAGTTAACGGTCAGAAAAGTGATAGTCTACCAACAGCAAACAAGCTTAAAGATGCTAGATCTCGAATCACCGACTGGTGGCAGCAAGCTTGGAATGATGATCAAACTGACTCAATACGTTTCTTTGCTGAAGCTAATATAGCTTTGCCGGGGCTAACGACGAATAACACCTCAATCGATGATCTGTTCGAAGCGCTGGAATTACAGCGCGGGCGACTGAAAGAAATGCAGCAGTTAAGAGAGTGGGGTTAATAGTTTTTTTATATTGCTAGGGGCTGTTAATTTAAAATAGCTCCTATAATGCCTTCCATTTTATTCTTCTACGGCTATTCCAACCTCAGTACGACTCAAAACATTAAATTATTTTTATTAAATATATCATTTCTATGATTTTTTTTATAAACGAAATAGGCAAATGATCTGTAAACACTAAGATAGTGATTAAGTGTAGCTGAATTTCTTACGCATCAGTTAACCGCTAGCCAATTACTTTTTTATAGCGAACATTATTCTTTAATGTCGTTGCCTTCTGGGTGATGTAAACAGTGTATAACCAGAACTAAAGGGATGAGGTTAGCATCTTTTTAAATCATATTTTGTATCTTAAGGTATCCCTGTAATGAATGACTTTTGTTTTTGGCTACAGTCTCAATTTGAAAAGTATAATATCGAAAACCAAGTCAGTGATGGCAAATGGGAAAAATGGAGAGACTTTGATAAACAGCTATCTATATTCGATCGTGTGGGTGATCAGGGAACTGATTTTTTAAAGACTGATTATTTACGTTTATTAAAACGAGTTGGTGAATTAGGTGGCATTGCAGTAAATGCTAGATCGGATCCTCAAAATATTAATATTATCTTCAAAAGTAGGGAGTTGGATGATCTAGGTGCTTTATGTAAAACTCGCAGTGGATTAAAATTAGAGTTTTCAACGAGAGATAAAGTACAAAAACATGGTGTAAAAACTGTGAAAATTCAACAGTATTTACAAGAAAAGTGTAATGAAGGTTTTGGAATTAAAGTTCAAAGTAATGGCTGGACTGAAATTAAAGAATTAAATACAGAAACATGCCATATAGCTAAGCGTGTGATCGAGTTATGGGCTGGTATTTCGATGTATGAGGAAGATATGAGTTATAAACTAGAGCACTTTGAGCTGTTGAAACGTTATGGTGGAACACCAAACAAGCGTCATGAAGATAGTGAACAAAAGCAAGCTTATGAATCACTGGTTGATGCTTACAGCATTACAGGGAAATGGGCTGAAGCGCTTCAGAAAGAAATATTTCCAGCAGGGTATATTAAAATTAGAAGAAGCCCTGTCAATCAGGGGAACTATTTTGCAGATTACAACTGGGCTAAAATTTATCCCAAACAATCTAGTCCTGAACAACTTGCTATCACGCTCGGTATCTCCTCAGATAATTTGTTTTTAAAAATTGATACAGTAAATACTGGTGGCGATTTAAGACAGCGTTATGAAACTATTCGTGGTGAATACCAGAGTTCAGAGATAGTTAATCTACTTGCAATTGAAGATGGTTTAGCAATGTCCTTCGATGAATTGGTGGCTTGGAGTATTAATCATTTCCCTAAGTTATATGAGCAATATATCGATGCTAGTAAACAATTAGGTCTTATTGAACCTAAGGACGAATTAATGTCAACAAGTACACTAAACCAAATTCTTTATGGTCCTCCTGGCACAGGTAAGACTTATCACTCTATTGAAGCAGCAGTTAAAGCGGCTGAGCCTAGTTTCACTTTTGAAAGTCGTAAAGAACTAAAAGTAGAATATGAACGTCTCGTTGCTGAGAATCGTATTCGCTTTGTGACTTTCCATCAAAGCTATGGCTATGAAGAGTTTGTCGAAGGTTTACGCGCCAAAACCAATGACAACGACCAAGTCAGTTACTCTGTTGAAGCTGGTGTATTTAAATCTATTTGCGAAGATGCGCATCAAAAAAAGGATGATAAATTCGTTTTGATTATTGATGAAATCAATCGCGGTAATATCTCTAAAATATTTGGTGAATTAATTACGTTAATCGAACCATCAAAGCGTAAAGGTAGAGATGAAGAATTAGATGTCACGTTACCACAGTCAAAAGAACTATTTTCAGTACCAAACAACCTCCACATCATAGGCACTATGAACACTGCCGACCGTTCATTGGCTATGATGGATACCGCTTTACGCCGCCGTTTTGACTTTGTTGAAATGATGCCAAATACCGCGTTATTTAATGGTATTAACGTTAACGGTATTGATTTAGAACGCATGCTGGCAACCATGAACAAGCGCATTGAAGTGCTGTACGACCGTGAGCATACATTAGGTCATGCTTTCTTTATGCCTGTTAAAGCGCTGGTGGATAAAGACGATCAAGCTGCCGCATTTAAAGAATTACAGTCGGTATTCAAAAACAAAATCATTCCATTGCTTGAAGAGTACTTCTTTGAAGATTGGAACAAGATCCGCTTAGTACTTGGTGATAACCAGAAAGATGAATCACTACGATTTATAACGGAAGAAACACAATCATACGGAGATATCTTTGGTTTGGATCATGGCTTAGACAGTTATGAAACTGAAAATACCACGTACGCGTTAGCTCCGTTTGATGGTGACAATTCAGTATGGAATGCTCCTAAAGCATACATAGGTATATATCCTAAAGAGTCTGCAAAACTAACTAGTGTCGGAGAGGCTAGATAGTGGTGACAAAAGTAAAACAAAACGTCACTGTTTTTGAATATAGCCATCTGGGTAAAGGTGAAAAGGCGGCGAAATCAAACCGTATAACGCAGATCTCTGAATCTGCGTTTAAATACCTTAAGCAATTGTGTCTGTGTGATGAGTCTGAAAGTCGTTTTCTTAGTCTAAAGATTATCGACAGTACCGAAGTCTTGCGTCTGAATAACTATGCCGGTGTGATCCTTACGCCCGATGGTACGCAGATTGAAGTTCTGCCCAAGATAGCTAAACGCCTTGAAGGTGAAGTTGGTGAGGATAAAGCCCGACAGACATTATTAACCATGCTTAAAACCTTGGGATCGTTTCGCCATATCCAAACCAGCAGTGCCAATATCAGTAAATCTAAGATGCCGTTGTTAGAGGTGTTTATCACGCAGTTTTTAGACTCAGTGAATACATTGGTTAAGCGCGGTTTACGCAGTGACTATGTCAAACAACAAGACAATCTCGGATTCTTAAAAGGTAAGTTACTGGTCGGTAAACAGCTCCGCCATAACAGCATTAACAAACACAAGTTCTATGTAGAATACGATGAATTCTTACAAGACCGTCCTGTTAATCGCTTAGTACACTCGGCGTTACAAAAAGTGGCTAAATATACTCGCTCAGCCCGTAATCAAAAACTGTTACGGGAACTCACGTTTGTATTTGACGAAGTGCCTGTGAGTCGTAATATCAAACAGGACTTTGCGCAGGTTAAACTTGATCGTGGCATGTCGTATTATCAAAGCCCGTTAGCGTGGGCACAATTGATACTCGATGGTTTTTCACCACTGACAATGAAAGACACTAACAGCGCCTTTTCTTTATTGTTTCCCATGGAAGCAGTTTTTGAGTCTTATGTTGAAAGTATATTGAAAAAGCAGATGGCTGATGGTTTCACATTACGTGGACAGGTTAAGCAGCAATATCTCGTTACTCATAATACTAAAAATATGTTTAATCTTAAGCCTGATTTGGTTGTTTACAAAGAACAGCGTGTTCATGTTGTATTAGATACCAAATGGAAACTGATTGATGGCAGTGGTAAAGATAAATACGGTATCTCGCAAGCAGATATGTATCAAATGTTTGCTTATGGGCATAAGTACCTCGCTGGTAAAGGTAATATCGTGCTGATTTATCCGCAGCATAATGGTTTCAAAGAAGCTGTTGAGCATAGCTTTGATTTTAATGACGAGTTAAAACTGTGGGTCGTACCGTTTGTAATAGAAGAAGGACAAGAGCGACTGCTATTACCGCAAGGCGCTAGTTTTACGTCAATGATTTCGAGCATCAATATTTTAACTACCAGAGTAAAGGAAACACATGAACATCAAATCAATCACTAGTCTGAATCAAGGCGATCTCTGCCCAAAGTGTGGCTTAATCATTTGTATGCCACCGAACTTAATGGCGAACTGTTTGGGTTGTGGTTACGATCTTACGAACGACTGATTTATCCTCCCACCCATCACATAATCCCCAGTCTTTGGTATGAATAGGCTTATCAGTCTAATAATAATCTCTATAATGACCGCCGAGATTTAACATGGATGTCATTACCTTAGGATATTTTAGTGAAGAGTTTATTCGATACATTTAACGCAGCTGAAGATGCAGAATCAAACCTAGTACGTGAACAATTAAAAGGCTTGTTAACACCACAAGGTAGCGCAGAATTTGTTGTTAGGGACGCAACATCTATAAAGCTCGTCACCGTGAGGGAAGGGCGTTTACCCTGCATTCTGATTATTAATGGTTACCTTTCTAAAGAGGGGGAAGTGGTAGCTGATTGGCTAAGTGTGGTTGATGAATTATACCCTGAAAACAAGGTTATCCATGTACGCTGGAATGCGGGTGATATTATTGATATAGCGCGTAATGGCAGTGCTGCTATTGACGGTACTATTAACAGTGCTAATGAAAGTATGGCTACCGTAAACGACGATAACAGCGCTGATAAATGGTTAGCCGCGGCCAAGGTTGCACGGGATATGAGCCCTGCGGGTATTGCCGCTTTGATTGGCGGTTTAGTCGCAGATAAACTGGTCGGGCATTGGCATAAATCGTTTAATGAAACATTACATGCTGGCCTTGATTTAGCCAACGCAGTACAAGCTGATAAGCAATTACATGGCGCAATATTAATGGGCTATTCCTTAGGTGCCAAGGTGGCTTGTGAGGCGTTAAAAAACCTTGATGCGAATACCATTTCTAGCTGTTATTTGTTGGCGGGTGCTGTATCTGCAGACGCTGAGCAGTGGGCTCCTATATTGGCAAAACACACCGAACTACAATTGATTAATTGTTATAGCGATAATGATGATGTATTGAAAGGTGCCAATGGGGCAGAAGGTATCTTCCCTCATACACCAGCCGGACTGACCAAAATTGAAAGCCATAATACCAAGCAAGTCATTAATCTGGATGTATCCGCGTTTTCATCTGGGCACATGCACTTTAAAAATGAACGAGTAGGCAAAGCTTTGGCGGATACTGTTTGTAGATCGCGCTGATTAATTGTGTTGGTAACTGGTATTAGCTGAAACTATTAGACTTTATTGTGAGTGAAGGATAATGTGTTGCATAGATATGTCCATAATAGATATGCTCGTAACAGGTTGTAATCAATGGAGTCGGTAATGAGTGACGTGAGTTTAGATAAAGTAGGGTTAATCGTCGAAGGCGGCGGGTTAAGAGCCATGTTTGGCGCAGGAGTATTAGATCATTTCCTTACCTGTGCGGTGCATTTTCCCTATGTATCGGGTGTTTCTGCAGGCGCGCTTTATTCCGCATCCTATGTGTCTAAGCAGCATAAACGCAATCTGAATATTCAGCTTGAATACCATGATGATCCCCGTTATATGGGCATGAAACATCTGCTTAAAACCGGCAGTTATGTCAACACGCCTTTTACTTTTCATGCCATGGCCAAGCAGTTGGTGCCGTATGACTTTGATACGTTGTTTAATATGAAAGAAGTATTTGAAATAGGTGCGTTTAATTGTAAAACCGGCAAGACAGATTACTTTTCTTCCCAGCAATTAACCACCCAAGATCAGGTACTAGACAGCCTTATCGCGACCTCAAGTTTGCCGTTTATTTCCAAACCTATGATGATCAATAACATGCCTTATCTTGATGGTGGCATTATGGATCCTATTCCTGCTGAACATGCTTTTGAGTCAGGGTGCGACCGCTTGGTCATTATTTTAAGTCAGCATGAAAGCTACCGAAAATCAGCCATGAAAATGGACTTGGCTTGTCGTATTGCTTGTTATAAATACCCGCAGTTATATCAAGCGTTGCATGCCCGCCATACTCATTATAATAATGCTTTGGATAAGATCGCCGAATGGCAACGACAAGGTAAAGTGTTTGTTATTCGCCCGCAAGCACCGTCAGATATTGCGCGGCTAGAGAAAGACAAAAACAAGGTCAAACTGCGTTATGAAGAAGGGGTGACTGAAGCGCAAGCCTGTTGGGGGGAATTGCAACAATGGCTGGCGACTGGGGCAATGAACAGTCACCAAGCTATTTAAAATGAGCTATTGAACATGCGGTTCGCTAAAGGCGATATCAGTATTAAAAAGCAAACCTAACACCAATACCGGCGATTGACGTATCAATGTCGGTATCAAACATTAAGTACTCGGCATAAATATCAATCGTATCTAATACATCTACGCTGGCACCAATGCCGCCGAAGAACTCTTCGCCGTCGGCGTCATCTTTCGAACCATTGACTTCAATATCAATCGAAGTCATCGCCACACCGGCTTTGGCATAAACTTCAAAGAATGGCCCTATTGGCAGGTAACCAACAGCAGCGAGTGTAAAGGCTGAGGCATCGATATCATAATTGCTGCCCAGTGCAGAACCGCTATAGCCACCGAGGTCGTAATAACCGAGTTCAGCAGACACCATAAAAATATTTGAATCGATAAGGTTATAACCGGCAAAAAGTGCTGGCACCACATCATCGTCATCGAAACTGCCTTGTTCGGCGTTGGCTTGATAAGCACCTGCACCAATATAAAAACCGTCGGCATAAGCTTGTGCAGGGGCTGTTATCGCTAAGACTGAAATGATGCTGGCTATAAATCGAGAATGTTTATTCATGCTAATTTCTTCCTCATACATTGAAAATTGTGTACTCCGTTAACAATGTATTTGAGTATAGTGTAAAACATAAAATGTGGCGGATTATAGTTAAGCCTTTGTTTTAAATTGTGAAACGTGGTGTGTTATCGCGTTTCTACAGCAATGATATTAAGACTAATGAACTGTTTTTGCCATTGTGCGGGGTCAATACCATCAAGCTTGAAAGTGCGGCTATCACGCTGCTGATTTTTACGTAAATAGGTTTCTGATAATCTATTTTGCGCCTGCCATACGTTAAACTCGGTAGTTGTTATCTTATTGCCACCATCGTCAAATAATGTTGCAGCAACTGTCACCTTAAGCACGGTTAATGCCGAGGTATTATCAATACTGAAATCCAGCCCTAGCTCTTCATCATCCCACTGCGCAGATTTGAATGTCACCCGCACGCCTTGCGATACCGTGCTGGTCATTAATGCTGAGTTCGCCATGACAGCAGGGGTTAATTGCGCAGTTAGAGGCTCTGATTCTGTCAATAGTACGTATTGCCAAGTGAAATCGTCATTCAGCATAATCTCGGTGCCGTCTTCAAGGGTCATTCGACTCATTTCTTTGGCGGCAGCATTGAGTGAAAATAGTAAGCAGAAGGCAATGATGTAGGCTTTGTTAAACATGGTAATTGTTCCAGTAGTGAATGTTAATAGTGAAATCGCAAGGTGATATGGCCATCATAACACCTTGCGCTATTTTCTTGCGCTATCTTGACGTTACATGAACCACTTCCACCAAATGAACACGGCCAAGAAACTAAACAGATAAATCAAACCTGCCCACGATAACAATTTCATGTTGGTGGAGAGTTTTAATTCTGTTGGCAGCTCTGTACGAGTCACTAACAGGTAATTAATCAGGGCAAAGATAGGCGTAGTCATAAACGCTAATACCATGGCAAAGTTAAGCATATCCATGAGTGATGAGGTAAAGAATAACAAGATAGCTAAGGCACACGCACTCACTGCAATCATCCACACTTGATGGTACTTACGTTGCCCTAACGCTTTGTTAGTGATTAACAGTTGCGATTCAGCCAATGCACGTGAATAACCGTCGATCACGGTGATGGTACTACCGAAAATACAAAAGAAAGCCACAAGTGCAATTAAGTTACCAGACCATTCACCAATCGTTTGTGCATACATGCCGACTAATTGATGCGAAAAACCAATGCCTGAACTCTTAAGCTCGGCGCCATTACCGTGCAGCACTAATGCGCCAAGAATAACAAAAGCCACAGCGAGTAATGCAGTACCGATATAACCGACGTTAAAATCAAACAAGGCTGAATCAGCTGTGACCTGTTGTTCTTGCTGTTGGTTCTTCAGCCACAGTGAGGTAATACTCGAGATCTCAATCGGGGCTGGCATCCAACCCATCATGATCACAATAAAGCCAATCGCAGATACCTGCCAAGGCGAAGGGCTAACGTAATCTGTTGGCGCTACTGGACCTTGGTTAAGCGCAATGACAACAGCCGCGACTGTGGTCACCACTAAGACGCCCATGATCACTTTGGATAACTTATCCAGTGCTTTAAAATGACCTGCAAGTAAGATGACTAAGCAAATAGCTAATACAATCGCTGCTAATGTTGTTAACGGGATAGTCCAAGGCAAAAAGTAGCCGAGTAAGCTGGCACTAAAGAGCAGTAATGCGGCGGTATTAACAATCCCAGATATGACGTTTAAGCCGGTATATAGCCATAAATAGCCTTTACCCATCTCGGCATAACCTTGGATCAAGCTTTTACCTGTGCCTAAGGTGTACTGCACACCTGCGCGGAAGAAGGGATATTTGAACAAGTTTACCAGCAAAATCAATCCAATCAGTTGCCAACCATACGTTGCACCGGCTTTGGTTGATGCCACTAAGTGTGACCCACCAACGGCCGCTGTCGCCATCATGATCCCTGGGCCTAAAGACTTAATTCGTTGTTGCCACGTACTTGGCGTCGCTGTCAGCGTTGTGTTCATCATCACATCCTGTGGTTTTTAGTATTATTACGCGTTGAATATTCGAGTGTAGCTGATTTGTCATAGTAAAACAGTAATATTATGTTGATAGTTAACGGGATGCTTGGCACTGCGTGAGTTCACATAAAAGATGTTGAAACATGTTATTTATGATTATGGAGAGGTCAGAATAGGTGATTGTTCATTTTTCAATCTAATCTCAAACAAGATGCGGTTTTATGCTCAAGATTTTATAAAATATAATTATTTTTTTTCATCGATACGAATATTTAATATCAATAACTTAGTGTGTAATGGCATATTTATTGCTTTGTTTTGTAAGTTGTTGTGGTTTATTGACGCGGTGAATAGGTATTTTAGCAATATGTTATATTTTCTATTTTTGTCGTAAACGACATAGTGTTGTTGTTATGTAAGCGTTAATATGCGCGCTTAGAATTTATATATTTTAGGTTTTAATTATAATTTATTATTAATCATTATAATTAAAACCTATCATGTGTGACGTTAATGCGTTTTTGAATGAAAATTCAGTGGTTGTATTCTTTACTGCTTAGTTACTCGGTGTAACGCAGTGAAAGTGTCATTTTATTATTGAGGTATGTTAAGCAAATGAGCGATATTATGGGAACTGGTCAAAGTGCCAGTAATGTAGACGATAAGGATGTTAAAGAGCTGAGCAAACATAGTCGATTTTTACGTAAAATCGCCTGGTTAGTTGAGATCATTGTTGTATTTATCGGTCTTTGTATTTCAGTTTCATTAATGACAAGTGACAATAATTTGACGAGCGCGTTTACACTCGCTGCGCCTTTTGTGATGATTTCGCTGGTGGAATTGACCAAAATTCCGTTTGTCATTGGTCTTTGGCATTCACGTAAATCATTTCCGATGTATTTGTTGATCATTAGTTTTTTGTGTTTGATTACATTTGAAACGTTATTGAATGGTTTTGAACGTGCATTTTCATCGATTAATAGTCAAATTAACATCAGCGAGATTGAGATCAGTAAAATTGAAAATCAGATCAAAATTAATGAAGAAAATATCGCGATAGCATTGCAGGACTACAATCTGAAGACTCAGAAAATTGACAATGATACGTCGGTAGTCAATGCTAATTATAAATCGCAATACGCCAATGAAGTAAGACGTAATAAGCGTTTATCAAAAAATATTCCGCAGTTAAGTAAAGCCTTGGCAGCGAAAAAAGAAGAGTTAATTCAGCTTAAAATAGAAAAGTCAGAGCTGTTACAAGAGCTATCATTGAAGAAAGAACAACGCTTTAAATCTTCGATGGAACGAACTCAAGGTAATGCTGATTTAGTACAAGCTGAGCGTACGCGTTTGTTGGCACAGCTTGATAAACTAAATGCTGACAAGATTGTTGCGTTAGATGATTCTAACTTCTTTACTTCACCTGGAGTGAAAAAAGATTACGATGAAAAAATTCGCCATGTTGAAACTCAGCTAAACAACATTAATAACAATACGATTATTGTTAAAGACAACAGCCCTGATTTAGAGTCTGTTCAATTCCTCGATGATTATTATACTGATTTACTTGGATTGAAAGACGACATGATCCAGCAAAAAAATGACGAAGTAAAACAGCTTAACCGTAGCTATAGAAATGCGGTGAGTGCGAGTAATAGCAATCTAGCTGTGAAACAAATAAAACTCGCTCAAAATAAAACGACAGCGTTACGTAATTTAGAAATGAAACGTGATCAGGCTGATGTTCAGTTCTTAACTGAGAAAGACTACATTAAAGAGATCAAGCAAACGAATATGAAGTTACGTTACGATATTCGTGTGATTGAGATTGAAGCAAATACGATGGCTTTATCTAATCAAGTTTATCGAATGGCCTCTTATATCGATAATGTAGAACACTATAAAGAAGTGAAAACCGAGACCTTAACACTGGTTGGTTTAGTTTGGTTTGGTTCATTAGCGTTGATTGGTTCAATTACCGGTATTGCTTTGACTTTGTCAGGCTTACATTTGAATAGCCTTGCTAGAAAGCGTGAGCAAAAAGCGCGTGTCTATATCAATGATGAAACGTAAGTCTAATTCACTTTAGCCGCGTTATATGTGAAGCCTGCCTTGTGCAGGCTTCATTGTTTTTATATAAATACGGCTTATTTCTCTCATCTCTAAATAAAACAAAATATATATCTTTATCTTATTATAACGTTAATATTTTTTTGTTATGGGCGGCGAGATGTTTCTACCTATAAAGAGATTAATGTCTAATAAATAGAGTAAAACAGCATTTATTTTTAACGATCGTCCTTGTTTCATTCCATAATATTAATAATAGTTGAGGAGATGAAAGGGAGAAATCATGAATCAAACTATGCCGCAAGCTATACCAAAAATAGTGGCGAATAAAAAGCAGCGAAGTGATGAGCTGAGCCGGATTACCGTTTTATCATTTATGGAGCAACACCCTCTGCTGGTTGATATCGAAAATAATGAGGATATTAATCTGCATACTATTACTGCGGAACATGAAGTAACGCATGATAGCCATTTATTACAGTCAAATTTATCAGTACAGTCCGAGTTATTATTACAATCGGATTTAGTGGTCGTTGTTTATCAACGAGCGCATGTCGATTCTGCGGGTTATGTCTCTAGGCGTGAAATCATTGATGACAATTATATCGCCACTATATGGTTAAATATTGATGAAATGGGTGCATACAATACACTGGCTGCATTACGCTTTATTAATCATATGGCAACAGTGCTGAATCAGAATAACCTGCTTAAATTTAATATCAGTGATATCTCTTCATTAGTATCAAATTCGAAGTCGTTACGCTTTTTTGAAGCGTCGTGTGAAGATGATTCATTGAGTATTGCAGCCAACGATAGTATGGCTGATTCTGCGGCGATGATTATTGTGACTAAAGAGCCTATTTCAATACGCAAAATAAATGCTGGGTTTGCGGTGATAAATCAAGTCTGTGAACACAAGGTGCCTTGTTATTACGGCGTGCATATGTCGCCGAAATACACAGCAAAGCATACGTACCTCTATTTGGTTGGCGAGCGTTAATTTCCTTAAAAGATATTAAACGGCGGCAAAAATAAATAAGCAGGTATTAATTGCTAATACCTGCTTAAGATCCCCCTTAATTTAATGCTAACTCAGTTCTGGAGGCTGGTTTTTGGCGCGTTGGAGCCGTTATCGTCGTTAGAAAAGCTTGTAATGCTTGGGCTTCCTCGACGGTTAGATTTAACGGCCTTATCTGTTTGGACAATACCGGGTAAGTAGGGTCATACTTATTCCAACCAAATGGGGCATTGTCTGCCATACCAGCTGAGTACATAGATATAACACCTTCCATGGTATCTAGTAACCCATTGTGGAACCAAGGCTGATGGTTCATTACATCGCGTAATGACGGTGTTTTAAATTTACCGACGCTACTTGGTTTACCATCGATATTGTATAGACCCAGATCTTCATAGAAACCTTGATAATAAGTCAGTCCGACATTTTGCATTTTATGATCGGTAAACTCAGCGCCCATATGGCAGTTAACGCAGCGACCATTGCGACGGAAGATATCTAACCCCCACAGTTCCTTATCTGAAAGCGCACTGGTATCTCCCGCACTATCCGCTTGGCTGACAAACGTATCGAAGCGACTCGTGTTACTAATGATAGTACGTTGGAAAGTCGCCAGTACCATACCGAGTTGTTGCTCTGTGATGTCGGAGTTTATGCCACCCTCGGAAAAGGCTTGTTTAAACAGAGCCGGATATTGTGGATGCGCATTGAGCCGAGAGAGTAAATTAGGCAAGCTTTCAGCCATCTCGACCGGATCTTGGATCGGCATTAATGCTTGCTGTTCTAATGTTGCAGCGCGACTGTCCCAGAATAAAGTCGGTAGGAAGGCACTGTTGACAATCGTTGGCGCGTTACGCTTTCCACGCTGGCGATCATGACCAATAGACACTTCTTGTCCGTCGCCCCAGCCTAATTTAGGATCGTGACAACTCGAACAGCTCACATCACCGGCTTGTGATAAGACTGGATCAAAGAACAGTTTTTCGCCTAGGCTAACCTTTCGTTCATTGTAAGGGTTGGTATGAGGAAAGCTGGGTTTCGGCATCAGACCTAACTCTTGGTAACTCAATTCATCATCGACAAAGGCGGGTGGCCAGTGATCAGAATTACTGGCGTAAGCTTGTCTTAGATGGTTGAAATTTGGTTTACTGTGATTATTTACTGAACGTGGATCTTCACTTGCGCGTTGTTCAAATTCAGTGGCTATGAGCAAAATACGAGCGGTGTCAGTATCGGTGGCTACTTTAGTGTGTAAATCCGTCATTGTCGGTAAACTATATAAACCATAACCTGCCGTTTTTTTAACCCAATAATCACCAGATTTCGGTTGATTTAATGAGGTTGTATATAACAAGTTGTAATCGCTTTTTTGTTCCCCTTTATAAAGTAACATCGCCAGTTCATCGGTTGTGGGGACTCGCCAATTATTGCGACCACAATACTGCGCTTGGTTAATATCAGCGATAATTGCTGGTACATCAACCTGTATCGATAATACTTGGTTAGTGTTGCTGTTATCTTGTGGATCAGGTGTTAACCAATAGACATTAGAAAATTGGTTATCACGTAAATACAGATTATCACGAACTAAACCACGCATATCATCTAAACAGCGCCAAGGATTATCACTGTAATCTGAATCTTGTAGCGATTTCGCTAAGGGTTGACCGTCATTATCTAAGCGGATAAAACTGTCTTGTTCTGCTTGTGGTTTTTCTTGTTCTGCGGGTAATGTTGTATCACGTTTGACGCCACTGACAAGCATTGCTGATTTAGGCTTTCGCTTGTTTGCCATCACAGTTGCATATCGCCCTGTGGCAAAATCGAGTGTTGGCGCGACATTGTCACTGTGTGGCTGGCCATCATCATCGGCTAACCAGTAAGTTTCAAAACCTGTTGGGGCAAAAAAGTAAGGGTCAATTGCCGCTTGATTATTATCGAGTGCATAATCTTGCTCACTAATCAGTTTCTTCATTTCGTAACTTGAAGGTAAGCGCCAGTCGTTACGTCCACACCAGCTCTGTTGGTTAGCGTATTCAACGAGCCTATCTGTGGTACATGCTTGGCTATTATCATCACTTTCTGAAAATTGACACTGTGCTTGAAAGGCGGGCAGGGTCGGTGGCCAATTCCCCCAAGCATAGGTCTGTGATGTTGGCTGTAACGGTGTCGCCCAAACCACGCCCTGATGTGTTTGAGTATCCGCTACGCATTGCCAAACTTTATCTTTAGTTGAGTCTCCGAGCGCTAGTGTAGTGAAGCGGGGGCTTGGCTTATTGACTCTGATAAGCCAGTTTATCGTTTCAATTTTATCGTTTGAAATGATAGCTATTTTAACATGATCAGACCCTTGGGCGTCGGCGTTAGCTTGGTAGGTAAAGGTATCACCTTGTACACTGGCATTACCCTGTGATCCTGGTTGGATCAGGCGTAATTCTTGCGTTGCGGTTAAGGTATACTGCTTTGTGGTTGTCAGCCCTTGGGTTAACTGGATGCGCGGGTTTAACAGTAAAGTCTGCTTATTACCCGAATCTGTATCAGTATTTGAGCCTGTACCAGAGTTTGTCACTGCTTCACTTGAGCTGTCATTACCGCATGCAGCCAGTAGCGTACAGCAGGTGATGAGCATGAGCTGACGTCGCATGTTCTTTAATGTATGTGTTGTCATTATGGTTGTAATCTCGTTGTTGAGATCAGACGCACGCGGTGCATTTCGGTATTCTGCACTCGACCACTATCAGCCCAAATATCTTGGAATGCGACTGCCCAGTGCTTTGTTTCAGGTTTGTATGAATCGACACTCGAAGTCCAGTAATAACTATTTTCTTCTACGATTGTGTCATTAAGTACACTGGTTATGTAGCCAGCTCGATAAAATTCAAAAGCGAATGGCTCAACATTAATAAGCAGGCTTTTTAATTCGTTTTGAGTTGGTAAGCGCCAGTTGGTTTGTCCGCATTCATTCGCTTGATTGATTTGCTTAGCGTATTCTACGGCTTGCGCGTGATTTTTCAGTGGTTCAGTTTTACTGATGCGTTGCCATAAAATTTGCGTGTTTGGTAATGCTGATTTGTATGCTAAATCCGATGTACAAGTCCAGTTTGCACTCTCTTGTTTTACCAGTGCTTGGCCGAGTGGCCCATGCTTAACAAAACGTGACTTCCAGTTGGCATTTTCATCGACGTCATTAGCAATACTTTGTGGTGTTAATGGTGCTGTTATTTCTGGAACTTCATTATCTTTTTTATCAGGGATAACAGTACCGTTTACTAACATAGTGAAGTGCGGTTCATTGGTTGAACGCGGCGGCATATTAGCAAAGTCAAAATCTTCACCCATCCACATCACATGTGCATCGCCAACAAGGGCATTTGAGCCTTGCCAATCACCGTCGACAGGACTGATATCGTGGCCATTGGCATAAATAGTAAATGAATTAGTCCAATATGCTTCATCAAAATTAGAATCGACATAAGGAAAATAAAAGTTGTTTATTGGCGATTGTTTGGCATCTTCATCGAATAGTTTTTTATCTAATAGTGTTTGCCATTCAGCTTGCGTCGCTAAACGCCAATCAGAGCGCCCACACAGTTTCTCTGTATTTGCTACGGCAACCAGATTATCGGTATTGCAGTCGTTACCGAGTATACAGCTAGCTTCACTGTAATCACGATTGTTGATTGTACGATCGCCCCAGTAGTAAGTTGCATCAAATGCATATTTGCCATTTGCTTGCGGTACTTGCCACATCAGTTCGCTACTATTATCGGTGACACAACTCCAGTCACTGGCATTGGCTGCTCGCGCTTGATCTTCGCTAGATAGTACAGTGCCGTCTAAAGCAACTTTACTAAAACGAACCATAGGTTTATTGGATTTGCCGTTGTATAGCGGCAATGCACTGCCATTAAGAGTGTAGATGTTGTTATCAATTTGATAATTAATTTCAAATTGATAGTTATGTTGAGCGGCGGAGATCTCAGCATTTACAGTCCGGCTATCAGATACGTAGGGTTTAAAATGCATTTTTCCCGTTGTGCTATCGATGCTGGCGTCACCAAAGTTGGCTTTGATATTGATAACTTGCACTGCATTGATAGCGGTAACACCTGGCGCCGAAAATGCAATCAACATGGCGGAGATTGGCGTTATGTCACTGGCTTTAATTTCGACAGCTGTTGTTGTGGTTTGTTGTGGTTTTTTATTCGTTACTTGTGCTGCCGTTGAATTTGAATCATCGCATGCGCTAATCAAAAGGCTAATGCAAGCTATAGATAATGCTGTTTTTTTCATTTTTTATAGTCTTATTATAAATATAGGGGGAGGATAATAAATAACTATAAAATAAAATGCAAATATAAGTGATAATAATTATCATTTATATTTGCGTGTAGGAAAACAAGTATAGTCTTTAAAGAACGGAAATGTTGTGGTGAGGTTATTTGTTAATTAAATATTGCTGTAGCTCGACACCTGGGATGGAGCTGGCTGTTGCCACCGCGATAGCGGCCCATTGAGACCCCGTTGTCATCGCGTCGGCAATATCCTGTTGTGCCAGTAATCCATGTATTAACCCCGATGCGAATGCATCACCAGCACCAGTTGTATCAACGACACTTGCATCGACTGCGGACACGGTAATAGCCTGGCTTTGGCTGTATGCCACCGCGCCATGCTCACCATCGGTAATAACAAAATAACGTAATTGCTTACCGCTTATCTGCTGCCCATACTGCCAGATTGAGGCGTGATCTTGAGCATTACTATTACTATTGTTATTAATATTGTGATTGCGCATATCCGATTTAGACGAAATCAATATATGGCAAGGACGAGGTCGACTATCCTTGGCTAATTGTGCGACGACTAAGCTTGATTTTAGTGCGGTTTGTGCCCATTGCTCACAACCTACTGCAGACGAATTAATATATAACGCCTGCCATTGGCTAAAATCGGGCGCGGTTCCTAAGGTAAAGACAGGGCGTTGTGGACGTATGATCGTGCGTTCACCGTCGGGTGTCATGATTAATAATAATTCTGGCGTATCGAGATCATTACGTTGCAATAAGCTACAGTCTAATCCTTGAATACTGGCTTCAGCCAATAACCAATCGGCGGTCTTATCATTGCCGACTTGACTGACTAACGCCACTTTGTGACCTGCATAAATTAAACCTAATCCGGTATTGGCACCGCCACCCCCTAAGCGTCGACCATTATCAGCATAATAATGGCGCCCACCCGTGGCGAGTTGCCTATCTAGTTGTAACACCCGATCACAGTTTAGGTTTGCAAGTAAGAGGATATTTGACATCGCTATGGGCCTTAAAGATAGGGAGAAGATAATTATCCCTCAATTGCCAAGTAAAGGAAATAACAGTGCGTAGGCAAGGGGTTAAAATGAGTTAATAAGGTACTAAAGTGAGTGATATCGCACACTTTATTCATTTACCTAGCTGACCTGATCCACTAAATATTATAGGATTATTTTGGTATAAAAAATGATGATTATTGGATGCTTTGGGGGCGCTTTTATACTTTGCTTTATCAACTCTGAGTGTATTACTATGTGGTTAATCTTGAATGTTTATTACACAGTAATATCAATGGATTAGGTGTTAATACACTTTTTTATAAATGATTATAAAGAGTTATAAGTTACATTATGAGAACCCTGTCAGTTAAAGCAAAATTAATCATATCTCTCGCTATTCCGACACTGTTTGTTTGTGTCATTATCGCGATGTATATTGCTCAGCACATTAAGTCGGCAAGGGATGCTGATGCCGCTATTGTCGTGGTGCAACAATCAATGTTGATTAATGCTTTAGTGCATGAAATACAAGCAGAGCGGGGCCTTAGCGCATCCTTGTTCACGAGCAAGGATGAAGGCTTAAAACAAAGGCTTGATGCACAACGACAACAAACCGATCAGCAATTTATCTTATTTAATCAATTAATCGCTGATAATAAAGCGGTAAAGCGATTAGCACAACAGCATAATGTCATTAACCTGCAGCACCATATCACCTCAATACGTCACGCTATAGATGCAGATAATCGTGACCAGTTTAACAATTACACACAAGCCGTCGCCAGCAACCTTAATGTTATCAGTGCACTACAAGAAGCAGTTTCTGATAGTGAACTATTGTTGAATTTGGAGTTTTACATTCCTTTAATCTGGTTTAAAGAATTTGCCAGTTTAGAGCGCGGTTCATTTCATGGTATTTATAACGCCAAAGATTTCAATCAAGTAGCACTTGCCCGATTGTTTGGTTTACGTGATAAGCAAGAGCTGATTTTTTTACAACTACAACGCTTAATACCCGGTGCACTTAAAGATGACCTGAGCAAGATTGCAGCTTACGGACGTGATAGCAAGTTAAGTCAGATCATGAATCAAGCCAAATTTGAAAGTAAAAAACAAGATTTGTTAAACGAAGGTCGATCGTATTTTGGTTTGATTAACCACTATTTTAAAGGCTATTTATTACGTCGTGACCAGGTTTATTACCAGCAGTTTATGGCGGTTTACCAAGACGCCTTTAGCATGCTATCTGCGTATAAGCAGATGGATTATGCTAATCCTCAAATCGCAGTGTTATTCGATACTCTCGAGCGTTATAGACTGGTTATCGAAGGCTTAGATAAAGTGGTTATTGATAAAGATGAAATAAGCGGCATAGATGCAACCTTTCTAGTATTAGAAGATAGTGCTATCGAAAGTATGGATTTGGTGCGAGATGATATTTTACATATTCGTTTTACAGACTGGTGGGAAGGGTCAACACAACGGATTGACATTATTGAAGGGATCATTGACTCAACGAGTAACCAATATATCAGTACCTTAGAGGGGTTACAAAGGAAAAAGCAACAACAGTTGTGGCTTGAAATCACGTTGATCTTGACCATTTTGTTAGTGGGGGTCGGTTTAGCTTATCGTACGGTTAATCAAGTGATTCAAGAGCTACGTATGTTTACTGACAAGATGAAAAGTCTTAACTCATCAGGCTGTCATAAAAAACTCGATATTCACACTGATTCACATTTGGTTACCGATGTTGTTGATACTTTTAATGATATTGTTACTTCCATTGACGTAACTCAGCATGAACATCTGTTATCGAGTGCATTCTTTAATAGTGCTGGCGAAGGCATGGTGGTGAGCGATAAGCACAATAATATTGAAATGATAAATCCAGCATTTACCCGCATGACTGGATTTTCTAAGCAAGATGTATTGAGTAAGAGTATCTTATATTTCTTGGTTGATAAGTATGATCAAAAGATTGCACATAAAACCATCATGCGAACTTTGATAGCCAAAGGTTGCTGGGAAAGTGAAGTTAAAATAACCGATAAAAATAATGACACGAGTTCGGTATTTATTTCCGTGGCGGTAGTGAAAGATAAAGACGCGAATATCAGCCACTATATTTATTTATTGAAAAATTTAGATAAATGGAAAAGGTACGAAGATGAAATTTGGGTAAAAGCGAATTTTGATTCTCTGACCAATTTACCTAACCGTGAGATGGGGTTAGAGAAGTTGAAACAAGTTGTAGAGCATTCTAAGCGCTACCGAATTATGGCTGCGGTGATGTTTATCGATCTTGATAACTTCAAGTTGATTAATGATAGCCTTGGCCATAGCGCGGGTGATGAACTGCTTTGTCATGTAAGTGAACGCTTACGAAAAAATGTGCGTGCCACCGATATTGTGTGTCGTTTAGGTGGCGATGAGTTTGTGGTGATCTTGTCTGAAATTAAATATGTCAATGAAGCTAAAGTATTGGCGGATAAATTGATTGCAGAAATATCAAAGCCTTATTTGTTACAAGAGAAACATGATGGTGTTATTTCTGCCAGCATTGGCATTACTTTAACGCCTGATGACGCCTCTGATGTAGAAACCTTAGTTAAAAATGCGGATACCGCGATGTATCATGCGAAAGAACTGGGTCGTAATAATAGCCAGTTTTATACCCCAGAATTAAACAAAAAAGTCACTGCCCGTATGGCGCTAGAGCAAGCGCTTTATCGTGGCTTAATGCGTGATGAATTTATCTCTTATTACCAACCTATTTTTGAAATAGACAGTAAAAAAGTGATTGGTGTGGAAGCGTTGATCCGTTGGAATCACCCCGAGAAAGGCTTGGTGTATCCAGGAGATTTTATTGACTTGGCTGAAGAAGTTGGGGTTGTCATTGATTTTGGTAATTTGATGATCACGCAAACAGTGTTACAGCTACAAGCTTGGCAAGCTGCAGGGATTTATATACATGCAGCGATTAATATTTCATCCAAGCAATTTGCACCAGGACACGCAGAAAGATTAGTCGAATTGGTTGCCAGTGAGCTACAGAAATATAATATACCGGGTGAATATTTACATATTGAGATCACCGAACGGGTGTTTATGGAGAACACTGAATTAGTCGCTGACACGCTACAGAAACTGCGTAATTTGGGTGTGCGTATCCACCTTGATGATTTTGGTACTGGTTATTCATCGTTGAAATACTTGATTAACTTCCCGGTTGATTATTTAAAAATTGATCGCAGCTTTATTGCTCGTATTGGTGATAATGACAATGCACGTAAGGTGATTAAGTCGATTGTCGCGATGACAAAAGAACTTGAGTTGAAAGTCGTCGCCGAAGGCATTGAAGAACAAAGTGAATGTGAATTTTTAGCGCAACTTGGTTGTGAATACGGTCAAGGATTTTGGTTTGCCAGACCGGTCGCAGTGGATGAGTTGAGTTTACCATCGATAAAATCTGGGCATAAAGCCAATGCAGATAAAGCTAATGCCATCTGAGCAAGTGCTTTAATAGGTGCTGTTGTGATGGAAATATAGCCTATTACATACCCTATTGTGTGTATATAGGCTACCGCTCACAAATGCGCTTCCTAAAAGGCGTTATACATACTAATTTAAAAAGGCAGTGATACACTTAACGTCATACTTTAGCCGTACTATAGTACTGTTTTATGTACCACCATCAGCATATTTGATTTTAACAGGGCAGTTAAATGACAATGAAAAGGATTTTTATGTTTACCTCGATACGTGCCAAATTAAATTTACTCATGGCCATTTTCATATTCTGTTTATTGTTTTCTATTTATGAGGGTTCTCGTCTGATTGATTACGGTAAAACAGCTGTTGACCAGCAATCAAACATTTATCGTCATGCTAGCACGCTTATTCTTAACGCAGACCGTGATGCATACCAGGCTTATTCGGCTTTTCAACAGTATATTATCGATGGTGATGTCGCAGCATTTTCGGTGATTAACAGCAATTTAGATCAAATTAAAACCCGATACGGTAAATACATTGAGCTAAATACGGCGAGTGATAATTACAATATTCTGTCGTTAATGGCTGAGTGGCGTCAACTAACCCAAGATTATATTGAGAGCCATGATGAGCAAGAAAAAATCATCATTCACTGGGCTATTAATCAAGAGTTTCAAGTATTAAGAAAGCGTTTGAATCAAGAGTTTGACCAAATTAATGCGAAATCAGAACAAGCGGTTAATGACTTTCATGTGCATTTATTTAAAGCATTTACTTGGTTGTTAATTGTCTTTACTATTTTATTGATCTCGATAGTTTGTATTTACACTTTGATCAAACGCAGTATTATTGCTCGCCTCAATGACCTAAACCGTAATATTGGCTTTATTGCAACTGGCGACCATGATAAGCGAATTGTGAACCACATTAATGACGAAATGAGTGATTCTTTTACGTATTTAGCGGCGCTGCAATCTGAGTTAAAACAAAATATTGCCACTATTACGCAAGAAAAAGACATTGCCAATAAGGCGAATAAAGCCAAGAGTACATTTTTGGCGAATATGTCACATGAAATACGCACACCACTCAATGGCATTATCGGCATGGCTGAGATTTTAAAAGATTCACAGTTATCGCCAATCCAAAAAGATTATCTGATGACGATTGATTCATCGTCACAAACCTTATTGATGTTGATGAATTTGGCGTCCAACGCGGTGAAATTTACTGCTGCAGGTAAGATCACGCTGGCCTTGAAGACTCAGGCTTTAGATGCTGACAATATCGCCTTATCATTTTCGGTCAAAGATACAGGCATTGGTATTGAATCCGGCAAGCATGGCAAAATATTTGAAGCGTTTCAGCAAGAAGATAATGATACCACGCGTAATTTTGGTGGTACCGGTTTAGGCTTGTCGATTAGTGCTAAGATTATCAGCTTAATGGGTGGTAATATTGCCATCACGTCGATTAAAGGCGAGGGCAGTGATTTTCATTTTACCATCGCTGTTGGTATTGAAAAAAACCAGCCTAAGCCAGCCGAATCAGCTTATCAAGCCATTATCGTCAATGCTAATGATACGCAATTTTTACAGTTTGAACTGGCTAAATTAGGTATTACATCAACCGAGTGCGCTGACATTAATTGTGTCGCGGCCAGTGTAAAAGCAAACTCGATAATTATTTATAATCAGCAAGAAGTTGAATTAGCGAAAATCGAATTACAAACCTTGCGCCAAAAGGTAGGTAAAATACCGGTATTACTTGCACGCAGTAACCACAGTGAGCAATTTAATTATGCAGATTTAGTAGATGGCTATATTACTAAACCGCTGTTTCGATTCCGGCATGGACGATTACTTACCTAAACCTTTTAAGAAAGATATATTTAGAGCAAAGGTGACTAAATACAGCTGATAAAACCGTTAAGGCCGCTATAGTCGGTTTTAGCTATAGGTCAGTTGTTTATTGGTTGGCGTTAATTCATATTGATTGATTAAGCCATTAGAACAACCGAGGTCACTGCATACTTTATTGCGGCCTTCTGATTTTGCTTGATAGAGTGCTTTGTCTGCAGCGTTAATGACATCATGGATAGACTGCATTGTTAATGACGCTTGGACTATACCGATTGAAGCGGTGAGTTGAATGGGGTGATCTTGATGCTGGATGGGCATTGTTGCTATGCTATTTCGTAGTCGTTCTGCAATGAGTAAGCTGTCTCTGGTATCGGTATTAGGCAGTATGATTGAAAATTCATCGCCGCCTATACGTGCAAACAAATCTGTAGCCCGTAGTTTTTTCTTGATGTGATGAGCGAACTCCTTGAGTGCTGTATCCCCTGCTGCATGACCGTAATTGTCATTAATCGATTTAAAATTATCTATATCAATGAGTATCAACGCCAGTGGTTGCTGTTCTAATTGTGCTTTGTGAAATTCTATTTCAGCCATTTCATAGAAATTATGACGATTACTGATCGTGGTAAGTTCGTCTGTTGATGCGCGCTTGTGCAATTCTTTAGATAAAAGCGCTAATTGAATTTCAGATTGTTTTTTTTCAGTGATATCGGTACTACTAACATATAGCACCCCATCACCGACGATTTGTTCAGTAACCAAGTGCCAGCGGCCATCCCGTGTATCAGTTTCGAAACTCCGAAAGGGGACACTGCGCCTTTTATTATTGGCGGCGATTAGCCATTTATCGATATTGTCTGATTGAATATTAATGCCAACGGAGTTGCGAAAACATTGCTTGATGAGTTGATCAAAAGTGTTGCCTAATGCCTGTTCTGCGGTGTGATGAAAGAGTGTCGCCATACTATCATTACAGTATATAACGTGATCATTGCTATCAAAAATAGCTAAACCATCATTGGTTACTGATAAAGCATTGAATACAATATCCTGTACTTTTTTTGTTGGAAGAGGCAACATCCATGTACTCCAAGGTGATGGTTCAACCATCTATTAAAGATCAATAAGGTGAAAAATATACAAATCGTGAGTGCTGACTATTATAGTGCGCATTGTAAAAATGGCTTATTTTTAGTGTGATAATGCGATCTAGCCCCTAATTAGAGTTACTACTTAATGATTATGATCTAGTCATTAATTATATCGATACATTGGTTTGCATGGCTGGTGACTAAAAAGTGGCTCGCGCCTGTTATGCTATATTGCTTGGCGTTAGATAATTCATGGCTTAAGTACTGAACAATTTTTTGTGCAATTGGATTGGATGCCGAGCCACAAATAAGTTTTGTAGGGATAGTTAATGCATTGAGTGCTGACCTGTGGTGATACGTGTTTTCACACAGACTCCAATGACGGTTGTTATTGTTGGTCAGAGGCTTCATGCCATCTTTGATGAAATCGGGGAGGGGTTCAAACGACCCTTTACCACCCCAGAAGTCGATAACTTGCCCACAGGCGTAAACTTCGTTATTTGAGATACTTTCACGGTAGTCTTGAATGAAGGTATTTACTTGCGCCGTCATGTCGAGATCGCCAACGGATTTAAATACCCAGGTTGATACTGGTTCGAACAGGGTTAACTGCGTTATATTGACCGAGCCTTTCAGTGCTAGCGCTAGCGCCACGACACCACCAAAAGAATGACCGATAAGGTGGATGGGTTGATTCGTTAACTCCGCAATAACAGATTCGATGATATCAAGTTCAGTACTGATATTTGGAGCATTGAAATCATCGGGATCTGGCATTCCACAATGGCCGGGTAATTTAATCGAAATGCAGTGATGGGTGAGTGCAAGCTGTTGCACTATCTTCTTCCACGTTGATGTACTTGCGTAAGAGCCGTGAATAAACACAATGGGACTGTTATTGTTACTGCCTTGTTGTTCATAGTAGCAAGGTGTTAGTGCGTGCTCGTGACTGCTGTTTATGTTGTTCTTTAGCTTTGTATTGTAAGCGTTAGTGCTGTTATCCATGTGGCCTCCTGCCTGGATGATGGTTTATGCGAATGCTTCTAGCGATCAGTTTAGCAAATTTTAGTTAAAAAAATACCGCAGACAGGCTGCGGTATTTTTTACATCAATAATAGGTCTGCCAAAATAAGTTATTTGTTATTTTGTAAATCTAGGCTGTAGATAGCAAAACCAAGTTTATCTTCTTTCATAAACTGCATTGGGTATTGGCCTTTGTCCTTAATGAACTGTGCGGCTTTTTCACCTGGTGCTGTTTCAAACGTGATAGTCAGTTTCTTATCACTTTGTAATGGTGTGAAGTACCAGTTGTTATCGGCACTTGGCGTTACTTGGCCTTTTTCTTTACTTACACGGCTGATGTAATCTGCCAGTACAGTACGGTTTTCATCGGGTGATGCAAATGCAACAAACGCTTCGCCTGTACCTGCAAACTTCGCACTGTAAGCACGGTAGTTGTTTGTTGCTACAAGGAACGGCTGCGCAGGGTCTACCGGTTTACCTTCAAATGTTAAGTCTGTAATACGGCTTGAGTTCGGGTTAATCAGTTTACAATCGCCGTTATAACGTGCTGGTTGTGATAAATCGATACCATATTTAACGCCGTCCATCACATCGTAATTGTAAGTGCGGAATTCATCCCAGTTGATTAAACCTTGTGGTGCAGTGCTGTTTAAGTCGATTTGGTTAAACTGACCAGCAGAACACTCGAGCCATTCTTTTACTTCTTTACCTGTCACTTTCATTGCCACTAGGGTATTTGGGTAAAGGTACAGATCGGCTGCATTACGGAAGGTTAATTGACCCGACTCAACTTCGGTGAAGTTAGTTGGATCGTTACCACGGCCGCCAGCTTTAAATGGTGCAGCAGCTGAAAGTACGGGAATACCGTCTAAATCAGGATCACCTTGGATAAAGCGTTCAACGTAATCTTTTTGCGCCAAGTTAACAATTTGAATTGTTGGATCGTCTTGTACTAGCGCAAGGAAGCTATACATCACGTCATTGGCTTTACCGATAGGTTGGTTAACGAAGTTACGTGTTGCTTTGTGGTCGTCTTGTACTGCTGCAACCATTTTCTCGTCAGCGTTCACTAATGGTTTTTTAGTAAATTTATCGAAAATAGGACGTGCTTCAGTTTGTGCGTTCGTTACTTTCCAAGTATCACCTTGTTTGTCTAATACGAGATCCATGATACCGACATGATCGCCCCAACGACCAGGCATGACAGCTGGAATACCGTTGATTGTGCCTTTTTCGATATCAGCGCCTGGTAATTTCGAGAAGCTCTCGCTTGGGAATACTGCATGCGAATGACCAAACGCAATAGCATCAATACCCGGTACTTGTGTTAGATAGTAAACTGAATTTTCAGCCATGACTTTATACGGGTCTGCTGATACGCCTGAATGCGGGATCGCTAGAATGATATCTGCGCCTTCGGCTTTCATTTGTGGTACAAATTTTTCAGCTGTTTGTTTGATGTCTAACGCTTCTACTTTACCTTCTAGGTTTTTCTTATCCCAGATTAAGATTTGCGGTGGTACAAAGCCGATGTAACCAATTTTAACTTGATGTTCTACACCGTCAGTATCAGTAAAGGTATTGGTTTTGATGATGTACGGGGTAAACATGTTTTTACCGGTCTTAAGATCGATAACGTTGGCATTGATATACGGGAAGTTAGCGTCATTGGTTGCTTCTTGTAAGAAGTCTAACCCGTAGTTAAATTCGTGATTACCGAGGTTACCCACTTCATAACCCAGTTGATTCATGGCTTTGTAAACCGGATGTACATCACCTGGTTGCAGGCCTTTATCTGCCATGTAGTCGCCCATTGGACTACCTTGCAATAAGTCACCGTTATCAACTAACACGCTGTTTTTTACTTCAGCACGGGCTTCTCGTACTAATGTCGCGGTACGAACTAGACCGGTTTTTTCAGTTGGTTTGTTCTTGTAATAGTCATAATCCATTACGTTGGTATGAATATCCGTCGTTTCTAGAATACGTAATTTGATGGTTTCCGCATAAGCAGGCCCAGCCATAGTCAATAGCCCACCGAGTACCGCAATAGCGACTGGTTTGATAGATAACGACATGATTTTCTCCAAGTTAAATAGAAGTAGATACAGAAAACGCCAAGGTAGCATAAATACACTAAACTTGGCGCTATATTGTCAATAATCGCTTGTTTAATCACTCATTAGTCTTGTATCTGTGTGATTTTTTAGCTACAGGTAGTCGATAAAACTAGTTTGCTCTCGATTATTCTGCGATACGTGTCGGTACGTGATTTAGCATAGAGAACATCACCGCTTCAATTTTTTCTTTGCGGTCTTGTTGTGATAGCCCAACTTTGGCTATACCTTGTGCGAGTACCTGCCATTCTGTTTGAAAAGTATGTTGGTTGTAAAAGGCGATAAGGGCACTGCCTTTTTGGAATTTATCTGGGTCTAAATGACTCATTGATAAACCCAGGTTTGAACCTACTTTATTAAAAATTTGCTCATCAGAGAGTTCAGATTCTACCGCTAAACCATAACCGATGAGAAAGTCCGCTTGTTGTATATTACTTGTGAAAGTATAGCCTTTATCCTGCATTATTTGGGTGATGGCTTTTTCAGTATAGCGAGTAAATAAAGCTTTGTTGCTGGTTTCGGGAAGGTATGTTTTACCGCGTCCCGGATACCAAGCAAAGGTCGATTTTTGTAGGGTGAATTGCGTGAGATCGCCAGTCTCGACTTTCGTCAATTGATTTACTTTGTTGTAGCCATTGCTTATCGGATATTCACTCGTGGTACAGGCGACGAGTAATGTAGCCACAAGCAATGGCATGGTTAGCTTTATCATCATACTCTCCTTTGATAGTCCGTTATCAATGTGTCTCGATCTTGTTTAAAACACTTTACCATTACTGCTTCATTATTGATGCGAGCATGAGCATTTCTAGTACTTTTACTATTTCTAGTGTTTGTTGAATTCGCGATCCATTTTAAATGAAAATGAGATGACATAATTTTCAATTTTTTGCAGGTCTTGGTCGATCTCATCGAGCTCTGTTGTAATATTTTCGAGTATTTTCTCGGCTGAATGCCCTTGCTGCCACGGCTTTGTCTTCATCGAATGATTAGCATAAACACTGTTTTGTTGTTGCTTTTGGATAGGCATTTTTTCTAATAGCAGGCAAGCGATGATATAAATCAGGATCGCGAGAAAGAACCCGGTAAATAAAAATAAAGACACAAACAACAGCCGAACTAACCAGACTTCTGCGCCAAATGCTGTTGCTAAACCGGCACATACACCACCGAGTTTGCCATTTTGGGTGTCTCGATATAGCTGTTTTTTGATCATCTTTCTCTCCACTTCGGCGACTCTTCATCTAAGATCAATTCGAGCGAGATTATACGAGCTTGCAGCTTTTCCGTGCGCTCAATGAGGGAGTGCAGGTTTTCTTGATCTTTCTCTGACAACCCTTGATTGGTTTGGCGCTTACTACGGTAATGTAAAATTAACCACAGCGGTGCGACGATGATTAAAAATATGCTGAGCGGTACTTCAATTAAATCCATGGTGATCCCTGTTTCGCATAGAAAGCGGTAGTTAGCAATGCGGTAATGCTTAAATTATTATGGTTTACAATAGTATTTTATACATATGTTGATTGTTTGTATTGGTTAAAATGCTGTCGTTTACAATTTCTTATGCGAGTGAACCGACATTTTTACTCGTTAGATAATCGTTCATGGCTTTTATTGATTGAGATAATGTATCGACCAGTACTTGCTGATCACGAAACATGCTCTGAAATTGTGCTGTTAACTCGGACTCTGTGGTATCAACTACGTCTTTGCCTTGCGGTGTTAGTTGCAGCTGTTTTTTGTATTTTGATATGCCGATGCGAATAATAAGTTCACGTTCTTCTAGCATGTTTATAATTTGATGCACGCGTTGTACTGAAAACCCGGTGGTTTTGGCTATTTTGTATTGGGTGATGTCTGGGTTATCAAAAATGCTATTAAGGACAATATAGGCGCCATAATTTAAGTGACGTTTTTTCAATAACACTTCTGCACTTAATCTAAAATACTCATTAAGTTTATGTATCTCTTTGAAATAATTTTGTTTCTGATTATTTTTCATGAGTATCCCTAAGTTCATCTAGTTGTGAACGTATTGTTTATCTTCATTATCTGAATTATAACGCTTAACGCCTTGTATTAACTACTCCTGGATGTGATGTAGGTCAAATGTTACATAATAAGCGTCAGGTAGTCACATTATCTTAACATACTGTTTTGTCGATAATTTATGGGGAACAGTAAAGAAACTTTCAGGTTGTCATCCTATTCGCTAACCGTGACTGTAGAGACACATTTATACATGGACGGTTTAAAAAATGAAAATGACATTACCTAAAACATTACTCGCGTTAAGCTTATTTCAACCTTTGGCTGCGTTTGCTACTGAAACTAAAAACGAACCGGATTTAGCAGATTTAACGAAAGTGAGCACGGCGTTAACACTCGTTGTAAAAGATGATAGCAGCGGTGTATTTAGCATGGAGGTATCTGGAAAGTACAGTGCCGATGTGTCGTATATGTTGCATGCCGAAGGGGAGTGGAATGATAAGCAAGAGTATTCAGCTTCACGCTACCAATTTTATAATGTAATGAATACAGGTGTGTCTTTCGCCCCTAAAGCAGGCGTGTCTTATGATTATTTTCGTATCTATGAAGATAATGACTATTTAGATGTTGATATGCATGCCATTGGTTTTGTGTCGTTAATTCCGATCAGTAAAAGTTGGAAAATAAATTTATTCCCGCAAGTGACTTACTTGGACGCCACATTTGATTTTAAACAAAATGGTGTGCGTAGTACCCTGGGAACCATGCTAGCGGCTTATTTGTCAAAATATGTGGGTGATAATGGCTCTTACTTTATGTTATTTCCAGAATACTACAAAGTGTCTGGTGAAGGGGTGGAATACGAGAAACAGAACATTAACTTATCTTGGGGGTCGACAATCACTGACGATAAGAAGTGGTGGTATATTTTACAGTATAGCCATACAGAAGAAGAGCTGTCGCTTGATGGGATGAGTGATGGGTTAGTCAAGAACGATATATTTAAACTCAAGATAAGACGATTCTTTTTTTAGTTAAGGGTATCAGACTTTCCATTTATAACGATGAATATTTTAAGGGATATAAAATGAAATTATCAACTATCACCATGGCATTAGCGTTAGCAGTATCACCCGTTTTAGTACTCGCGGAGCAGTATATTCCCAAAGTAGGCGAGGTTTTTTCTTATAAAGATATCTCCCAAGACATTTATGCAGAAAAAGCAGAGAACAAAAAGAATGATCCTGCGAATAGTATCTTTGCAGCGATGCGGGAAAAGCGCAAAGTGGATATTGCTAATCCGAATGCGCCACAAGCGTTTAGCGGGACAGATCTCGTGCAACCAGAGTTTAATTCTTCAACCTCACCTTGGCAGGCGTTAGAAGCGGTATTCCCGAGTGATTGGGATGGGATAAAAGCAGCATCAGCCACTGAATTAGCACAGTTACGTAGTGCAGTAAAAGTTAAAACAGTCATGAATCATCCTGACTTTAAAATAATTGAAATGGCACTTGCACCAGGCGCATTATTACCACGATTTTCGGATGCTGCACCCGGTAGTTTCCATGTATTAGAGGGTGCTGTTGAGGTAACTGTCGATGCTGAGACGATCGCGGCTTACACTGGAACATCGGTGAAGTTAGAGTCATTATCACAACGCCGTATGAAAGTGGTGTCAGATAAACCAGCTAAAATACTGTGGTTTCGCTGGGCACCTGCAGGCGATCAAACCTATTTAAATTATGGCTATTATTTAACGGGGTGTAATTTCCATGCGCAACCTTTAGAAGCTGTGATGCCTGCTGATTTTGAGCAATGGGATGAATCAGAGCGTCAGCGCTTTACGCATTTACAACATAGCGCGGTGGCTGAGCCTGCAAAAGACAGCTTTTATGGTGTTCAAATTCAGCAGTTAACTGCAATGAAGCATGAAGAGGATTCGGTATTGTTACGCTATCCACTGACGCCGCTATTTTCAAACGAGAAAGATGTGCAGTGGTTGGATTTTACGAAGATAGATGCAAAGTCTTTCTTCTGGTCTAAAGATGCTGCCAAAGGCGGTGATTTACTGGCTGCTTGGGATAAGATTGTACGGATGAAAGGCATTTTCCAAGCGAAGGTACCAGAGCAACTGTATGACTTTAATATGTCTTATATTGCCAATGGTCCAAAAGGCAAGTACGTGACTCATTCCCACGCTACGCCGGAGTTTTATTATATTCTTGGTGGTGAAACGCAGTGGTTATTAAATGGTGAAACGTATACTGCAGTTGCGGGTAATGTCTATTTTCACAGTCCTTATTGGGATCATGAAATGCTGGGCATGAAAGAGGGCACGCCTAAAGTTGCTATCACTGGTAGTTGGTCTCCACATGGCGATCGCAGCGTGTTCGCAAAACCAATGGTATTTACTGAAGCGTTAACCATGCAAGCAAGCAGTGCGGTATTTAGTGATAGCTTTAATTTCCATGACTTTAAATTGAAGCAGGGATTAACCTTTGATACTAAGCAGTCGCTTGCTATGTCTCACTAAGTCGTTAAAAAGCCCTTTATTTTGACGATAAAGGGCGTTAGCTATTTTTGTTGTCTAGTGTGGTGTGTGGCCTAGTGTTGTGTGCGGTCAGTGTTATGCATTATTGTGCTGTGCTTCGTTCTCTAACCAAACGGTGAATAACTTGTATGTTAGGCTCAATATTACGGCACCGACAAATAAACCGATAATACCTGACATGACCATACCGCCCAGTGCTCCCAATAAAATAACCAGTACAGGTGTATCTGATCCACGGCCTAATAACATAGGTTTAAGAACCGCGTCACTCGCGCTCACCAGAATACACCAGACTAAAAATATAACGGCTGTGGTAGTTGTGTCGACTGTGAACGCATAAATGATAGCGGGTAGTAATGCTAGGATTGGCGGAAGTTGAATGATCGCAACGATTAATATTAAAAACATCCATATAGCAACGCCTGGAATACCTGCAAAAGCAATGCCTATTCCCGCCAAAATAGATTGGATAACAGCGACTCCGATAACGCCTTGTACAACACCTCTTACCGTTGTTTTTGATATTGTGGTTAGTTCTTTACCTTGTTCACCACCGGTTAAACGGCTCGCGACGAGTACGAAAGCTTGTTCACATTTATCAGCATTCACCATGAAAGCGCCAGCGATGACCGTTGAGATAATAAATTGAATAAAGCTGCCCCCCAAACTGCCTAGAAATGAGGCCATTTTAGTTATTGTACTTTTCACTTCGTCACTGTAATTGGTTAGCATGCTTTCTAAGTTTGATGATGCTTGTAGAGCAAACCCATATACTTTTTCACCTATGATGGGCCAATCTTTGATACTGATATTTGGCGTTGGTATCACTATTGTTCCAGCCTGAACACCTGTGACTAATGCTGAACCACCTGTATATATTCCTGTTGAAAGTACAATCAGTGGCACTAATAGTAGTAATACACCAATAACTGAAAGCGCCGAACTGGCTTTACTTTTGCTTATGCCAAACTTGTTATTTGCCCAAGTCGCTATCGGGTATAATGCAGTCGCGATAATCGCTCCCCAGATCACCATGAGGAAAAATGGCTGTAAAATGGAATAACACCAATAAATGAGTAGCGATATCGCGGCTATTTTTATATATACGTCAATTGTTTGGCTTGAAAAAGTGGTGTTTTTTGACATAAACATTCCTTGTTATATAAAGCCCGAGGCAGTACGTGTGATTTACGTCTGTTCATCGCAATGCGGATGGCGCAACACTATCTAGGAAAGACAGGGCTGATATGATTATAGTATAAATTATAGGCTTTATTTTCAGGGCGTTATCTTTATTGCATTGGGGGGATATGCAATTTATGGTGGTGTTATTTATGATGGGCTGATTGCTAGTGTACAAAAGCACTTAAAGTTAAGTGCTTTTTATTGTTTGCAGTAGGTCATCATCTCAGGTTTACTGAGGTGATTTAGCCGATTATGAATCGAGGTCTAATTCATCATAAGTATTATCTATGTCTTCGAGTGTAGAGAGTTCATCGACAAAATAATCTCGGCTAGGCTGTTTTACGTTGCGCTTCGTTATTGCATGACGAGCTGTATTTGTGTGCGTTATTTTATGGCTGTATTTACGCCAGCAACGGGCAAAATCAGAGGTTAATTCGAATTCGCCATCGAGTTCGGCGAGAAAGAAATGTTCGTCAGCAGTGGCGGGTAAAAGCTCGCCTTCTTGCAGTCGCTGCATCGTTAAACCATAATTTTCTAATAATTGTGATTCATCTACATTAAATGCATTTTGTTGTTGAAAACCAAGCGGAAAATGCACTTCATCTAAAAATATACCCATGCTTCTCATATCGATTACCTTGCGTTAAATTAACTGTGTCTTGAACATTTTAACTACTGATTTAATTGTTCTCTAAACTAACGTTGGATTTTGACAGTTTAATGACAATGAAAAAAAAATTGTAATCAGGTGTCACAATTGCGCTTAATTTTTTTTTAATAATTAAGCGTTTTACTTGAAAACACCTCCCTGCATCCACATCTATTAGTTAGGCGCTTTCGAGGCCGAGACTAAAAATAAGTATTAACAACTGCCTAACGGAGTTTGTTGTACTTAATGAAAATGACACTCAATAGAAATAAAATACATCATGGCTAGGCGCAAACTAATTTGGCTTAGTGACTATGATAATATTGCTCAATGGAGAATATAATTATGCGTACTTTTGACTTTACTCCCCTATACCGCAGTGCAATTGGTTTTGAACGTTTAGCAGCGCTTGCTGAAACGGCTGCATCAAATCGCCAATCAGGCAACAATTTTCCTCCGTATAATATCGAACAAATCGATGATAATAATTACCGTATTACCATGGCTGTTGCAGGCTTTGACGATGCAGAAATTGATATCTCAACACAAAATAATGAATTACTTATCAAAGGCACGAAAGTAACGGTCGCCAAAGAAGACGATAAACGCACCTTCTTACATCGTGGTATTGCAGAGCGTAACTTTGAACGTAAATTTGAATTAGCTGATCATGTTTTTGTCAACGGGGCAGACATGAAGAACGGCTTACTGTACATCGATTTGGAACGTCAATTACCCGAGGCCATGAAGCCGCGTAAAATTGAAATAAACGGTGCTAAAACCTTATCTGCTGAGTAGTTCGCTATAGATACTGGTGATAGACCAGTAGCAGTACCTGTAATACCTTATCCGAAATAAACCACATTTATCTTAGCGGGCATGCGTTCGCTAAGCTGTAACCCTAAGTATCTTTAAAAAAGACTTGGGTATATAAGTGCTGCTCAGCAGGCTTATCGCTATCTATTGTTTGAGGAAAATAGACATGACTACAATGACAAAATTTGACTTCGCTCCACTATACCGCCACGCAGTTGGCTTCGATCGCTTTGCTAATATGGCACAGAAGTTAGTTGAACAGCAATTAGCGGCGCAACGTATATCTGATGCTTGCAAAGCTAAAAAGCGCGCTGCTAACAACGAAGATGCTAAAAACACGATGGCAGCAAATAAAATAACAGCTAAAACAGATCTGCAATCAGATCGTAAAGTCGTTAAATCGTCGGCTGATACGACTTATCCACGCTACAATATTAGCCAAATGAGTGAGACCGATTACCAAATTACGCTGGCGTTAGCTGGTTTCTCACTCGAGGAAATCGATATTACGGTGACAGCGAGTGAATTGGTTATTACTGGTGAAAAATTGCCCTTAAAGCAAACCTCTACACTTTTACACCAAGGAATTAATCAAACTAATTTCAGCCGTAAATTTGCCTTAGCTGATCACGTACACGTCGTGAATGCGGATATGCATCAAGGGTTGCTAACGATTAATTTAAATAGAGAAATACCTGAAGCATTACAACCACGTAAGATAGTTATTGGCCGTTAAAATTCGCGCATAACAACCGATCATATAAGCTGGTTTCAAACACCTTAAAGCGCATCAATCTTGATGCGCTTTTTTGTTATTTCATTTTTGTGCTTCGATAAAATTTATTCATCGTCACGACAAAAAGAACTCATTTGCCAAACCTGGTCTCAAAGCGTTTAATCGCATTCTTTCGCGACTAAAAGGGGATAGGCGGAAATGACATTTTCTCAACGATTACGTCAGAATTTAAATCTTTGGTTTTGTTCGATTAAAGTGTTACGACCTTATAAACAGCAATCGACGCCCGGTGCTATTTTATTAGGTGTGGCGGCGGATGGTCGATTCCCGAGTAATGTTGTTGCGGATAATAGTGTTGTTAACCTGCTATCAAAACCGGGTGGCTTAGAAAGTATTGCGCGCAGTGTTATGCATGCGGCACTCACTAAAACCAATATACCGGTTTATAACGCGGGTATGCTCGATGATATCGACGGTTTTGATGATTTGGATGTCGATGATATTCAATTGGAACAATACCTAAAAGTGCTTGTGTATTTAATGGCGGGTCATTTCCCTATTACAATAGGCAGTGCTGATTCCATTTCCATCGCGAATTATCAAGCGTTATCGGCGCATTTATACCAACAGCAATATCACCAGCACCAACATAATAAGTGGTATGGCAGTGAGTATGTCGCGGGTAATAATAGAATAGGTATTATCAACTTCGACCCTAACTTTGAGTTGCGGTTAACACCGTCTCCTAAGCTCGATTCTGTATTTAATGCAGTGAATCAATATTGCTTAGAGACATTTAGAATTTTTAATTATTTAGGATTAGGCATTTGTAAACGCACAAACTCCGAAGACACGTTTGAGTATGCAAAGGAGCTCGGTTGTGATTGGTTATTGGATAAACACATGAGCATTACGCATCGTGAACTTATTGAAGAAACATTAGAACGATTCATTGAGCAAGTAGACCATATTCATTTGAGTGTCGATTTAGCGGTTATTTATGAGCAAGTATTAGCGTCCAAGGATAGTCACTTACATTCAAGTCAGACCCAGGGTATAACCCTTGAAATACTGATTTTTGCGTTACAGATTATTGCGCGTAGTGGCAAATTGAAAATGCTCGATATTGTCACACTAAATCCAGAATTGGATTACAGCCATAAAACCGCTGCTTATGTGTCATCGATTATCTGCCCGGTATTACAACACCTGAAGGTATCGAATTAATTTAGATGTTATTAAAAGATAAATAGAGAAAGTTAAAATGAAAATAGCCATTTTATCGCAAGGCCCAACGTTATACTCAACACGCCGTATTGTGGAAACTTGTTTAGCACATGGGCATGAGCCTGTGGTGATTGATGTATTACGTTGTTATATGAATATTAACGACACCAAACCTTCTATCCATTTTGATGGTCAAAGCTTGGAAGGATTTGATGCGGTGATCCCACGTATTGGTACGGACGTTAGTTTTTATGGCTGTGCGGTATTGCGTCAATTTGAAATGATGGGGGTGTTTACGATTAACCCGTCATTAGCGATTACGCGTTCACGGGATAAATTACAATCGTTACAATTACTCAGTCAGAGAAATATAGGCATGCCGGTGACAGGGTTTGCTAATTCACCAACGGATATCCCAGATGTGATCAGCTTGGTAGGCGGTGCGCCTTTAGTGATAAAATTACTCGAAGGTACCCAAGGCATTGGTGTGGTGTTGGCAGAAACCAATCAGGCTGCCGAGAGTGTGCTAGAAGCGTTTATGGGCATGAAAGCCAACATACTGGTGCAAGAATATATCAAGGAGTCGAAAGGCGCCGACATTCGCTGTTTTGTGATTGGTGATGAGGTGGTCGCGGCGATGAAGCGACAGGCTCCCGAAGGTGAGTTTAGATCGAACCTACATCGCGGTGGTCATGCTTGCCAGATTGATATCACTTCGGAAGAGCGTGAAACCGCTATAGCTGCAGCGCAAGCGATGGGATTGAAAGTAGCAGGTGTTGATTTGTTACGTTCTGAGCGTGGACCTTTGATCATGGAAGTCAACTCGTCACCTGGATTAGAGGGAATTGAGCATGCTACCGATATTGATATTGCTAAGTTAATCATTAGTTATATTGAAGCAAATCTAGCCAATCACTAAGTAATCCTTAGCCGTTATAATAGGTAATATCCACAACCATTGCTAGGTGGATATTACCGCTTACATGGCGTTTCCTGTCACAAGTCGAACTCTAAATTCCCGTATTCATCATCATCGTCATTGTCTTCTTCAGTGTTTACCGTTAGATCTGAATCATCACGTACTGTAGCAGCGCGTTTGGATGTTGCTCGTTTGGTTGAGTTGTCATCGAAACGCGTGATCTTGCTGTTGTATTTACGCCAGCATCTAGAAAAGTGGGAAGTGATTGGGATCTCACCATCTAATTCCGCCAAGAAATAGTATTCTGCGGCAGTGAGTGGCAGTAAGTTCCCTTCTTGTAACTGGCGCATGGTTAAACCATAGCTTTCTAGCGTGAGCGTTTCTTCGGAACTGAAACTATCATTGGCATTAAAGCCAGCTGGAAAATGTAATTCATCTAAGAATACACCCATATTTCTCATTGTATTGACCTCATCATTTTTTGCAGATAATCGTTTAGTTTTTACGACTTGTACAACAAAAAAATTTGCTGCTGACGATGAAAAGATTGATTTATATTTTTGCTTAAGGAGGTGTAGTATTTGTATCTGGTGTAGTACATCAACACCTTCTTACTAAGGAAAATGCAGTGGCTAAATTAGATCTTAAATTTAAGAAAAAACCAGTCTTTAGATTTGATGATGATAATGAGGTAGGTATTGAAATACGTAAACAGGAACAGCGTTCACGTCGGGACTCACGTAAGGCAAGGAAAGAAATGGATGATCATAGTTTTGTCCATTAATACAAGACAGGTTAAGTGAATTTCATCAGCGCTTTAGTAGTTTGAACCCCTGCTAAAGCGCGATGTTTACTGTTGACGAAACTGTTGACGAAACTGTTGACGAAACTGTTGACTAAATATAACGATGAACTAAATTAAGCTATCGAAAGCTGCCATGGTTGAATCACATTTGATGACACGTCCATGACCTTGACCTTTTGTCGCAATTAAATTGATATTATTCGTTGTATTCGCTGCTGATTCTGAAGTACTAAAGTCTGCAAATCGATCACGCTTATCATGTACTATCGTCGTGTCATGTTGGCGAGATATGAGCTTTTGATACGGATTTATCGTGTCTAAACTGTATTCATATTTATCTTCAATATGGGTGATCATCGCGCCGAATAGTTTCATTGAATACCCTGATTTACCCACCATGTCATATAAGTTATCTACGTAGTTAAGTACGGGGGCAATTAATAACAATGGCAGCGCATCAACCTTAGGGTGACGGCTCTCCAGTACGGATGCAGATCCCATGCTGTGGGCAATAATACCAACTACATCATCTACGTTATCAATCAGTTCATCAAAAGCTTGTACAAAAGCGGGCAGGTGAGCATGACGACCTTCGCTTTGTCCGTGAGCGGGGTGATCATAAGCTAGCGCAGTAAAACCTTGTGCCGCGATATGTTCCATTAATGGGAAGAATTGGCTCGCACTGCCAGACCAGCCATGACTTAATATCCAAACTGGACCATTACCTATTTGATAGGTATTTAAACGACCTTCAGAGGTCAAATGGGTCGAGCGTAATAGCCCTTCAGGATCATCGCTGTTTGAGGTGCTGCGTACTGGCGTAAGCAATAAGTTACGTGCTGTTTTAAGGGCGTGTTTCGGCGCGATGCTGTGATGTAATCGTGTGCCGATATTAATCATGCTACGACGTATAGTAAACTTGCCACGGGTATTAAAATAAATGTTACTGCTCATGGTAAACTCCTAAAATAACACCCTTAAATCGAACGGTCGTGCTATTTATGTTGTATTTTAAAGGCGTTGCCGCCCATTCGTTATTATCGATTAATCATGGTGAATTCATGACAATTTATTGCCACTGTTTATACAGCTGTTTGACGCCTTGCCAAAATAGTGTGCGTTCATCATTCTCAAGTTCAATGGAATGGAACAGGTGACTGCTTAAATACAAACCGTAAAATTGAAACACAGCTTGTCTGGGAATTAAGTCTGCACGAAATAAACCGCTTTGTTGACCCTTACTAATTTGTATTTCTAAATAACTGATCCACGTGTGCAGTTGCTTACGTAATGTTTGCTGCAAAATATCTTGGCTACAGTTACTTTCTTTCCAAGCGTCCATAAACATGCAACTGCCTTGAAATGAATGATTCCAGTCTAGCCAGTGATGTAGCAGTGATTGTAAGCGTGTACTAACGTCGCTATGTTGTTCACGTCTAACCGCTTCTATCACACGCTCGTTGAAACATTCACCAGCGTATTCGATCACTGCAACTTGCAGGTTCTCTTTGGAATTAAAATGCGAGAACAAACCACTTTTAGACATGCCACAGGCTTTGGCAAGTACACCAATCGTTAAACTCTCTAGCCCAGTTTCACTGGCGATAGTGAAGGCTATATTGAGAATATGTTCGCGTGTTATACGACCTTTACTCATGACTATCCTTTAGGCTTGTTAGTGTGCTGGTTCGCTTTATCAATGATGACATTTTTAGCACGACCGTTCTTTTAATGCCAGCGCATGGTGAGTAATAGCCATAAAATATAACTAAGGTGGTAGCGTTAGGGGGGCCATCGATGTTATTTGTTGTGGTTGATTATGGTTACTGCGATACAAATTCGGGATCTTTTGTGCTGATTTTTGTCAAAAAATGGAAATTAAATAAGGTATTTAGTGTTATTAATAAAGATCTGCCCTACACAGTTACACTGGGATCGTTTATGCTTAAGTCAATTTTAAATATGAATTAAGGAAGTCGTATGCGGATCACCGCCAATTTTGATGCTGGTAATATTGAAGTTATTAATTTAGATGACAAAAATGATGTTCAACTTGCGATCCGTCCGGACGTAGGTGAAGAGTTTTTCCAATGGTTTAACTTCCGTGTTGAAGGTGTAGTGGGTGAGCAATACACACTGAATATCCTTAATGCTGGTGAAGCGTCTTACATCGAAGGTTGGGAAAACTACCAAGCCGTTGCATCGTATGATCGCCAGCACTGGTTCCGTATTCCGACTTTTTATAAAGATGGCAAATTAACGATCATTGCTGATATGGATTGTGAGTCAATGCAAATTGCTTACTTTGCCCCGTACAGCTACGAACGTCATCAAGACTTACTAGCGGCAGTGCAAATGCACCCATTAGTAAGCTTAGAGCACCTTGGTGAAACGCTTGATAAGCGCGACTTAACATTAGTTAAGATCGGTGATGGCGCTGAAGGCAAACGTAACATCTGGATCACTGCGCGTCAGCATCCAGGTGAAACGATGGCTGAATGGTTAGTTGATGGCCTAATGCATAGCTTACTGGATAGTGACAACCCAACGGGTAAAGCATTATTAGACAAAGCTAACTTCTACATCGTGCCAAACATGAATCCAGATGGCAGTGCACGTGGTCATCTACGTACCAATGCACTTGGTGTAAACCTTAACCGTGAATGGTTAAATCCAAGCCTAGAAAAAAGCCCAGAAGTATTCCATACCATCAATAAGATGAAAGAAACTGGCGTGGATTTATTCTATGACGTACACGGTGATGAAGCATTACCTTTCGTATTCCTAGCGGGTTCACAAGGTACGCCAAGCTATAACGACAGATTAGCGACATTACGTGATCGTTTCTCTGAAGTGTTCAAACTGGCAAGTGCTGATTTCCAAGCTGAAATTGGTTATGACATTGACGCACCAGGTACTGCAAACATGACTGTTGCGACTAACTGGGTTGCTGAAGAGTTTGATTGCCTAGCAAATACCATGGAAATGCCATTTAAAGACAATGATAACTTACCTGATCCTATGATGGGTTGGTCACCAGAGCGTTCTATTAAGCTGGGTGAAGCATCATTGGTTGCTATGTTAGCTGTGGTTGACGATTTACGTTAATTTGTCAGCGTTAGCTGAATAAATAATACTGACGGCACAAGCCCGTGAATGACTGTTAACCCTGTCTCACGGGCTTTTTCATATCTGGGATTTATATTTAACGTGTTTTTGTGAACCTTATCAGTTTGTTGAATTAATCAACATGGTCTAAATTGCGAATGTAGTCATATACTCAATAATAGTTGATCAAGTTTGGTTAAGGATATGGGGTTATGTTACAAGAAGGCAATCAGATCATAGTACATGGTAGGGTACAAATGGTTGGTTTTCGTTATGCTACGGTACAGCAAGCACGGCAGCTTGGGCTGACTGGACACGCTATCAATCTAAATAATGGTGATGTCGAAGTGCAGGTATTTGGTGACAAGATTAACCGAGATAAATTGATCTTATGGTTAAGAGAAGGCCCAGATAGTGCACAGGTTGACGCGTTAGAGATAAGTGCACTGGAATACAGAGCACTTATCGATTTCACCCAAGGCTGATTATATTAAAAGCGTAGCTATATTAAAAACGCAGTTTGGTAACCAGTTGCTCGCCTAACTGTACGTTGTTTGATGAACCGGTTAGTGCTTCACGAGTATCTGAGATCAACGCATCCATACCCGTTTGGATCGTGTTTGAATGGCTTAGCTGTTGCTGAACTTGACTGATCGTTTGCTCAACCAAGCTTGAGCTTGAATTAGCTTGTGATACCAGCTCTTGTAAGCTTTTCATTGTTACAGTCGCGATATCAACACTGTCATCAATAATATTGGTGACTTGTTTTTGCTTATTGATAATGGCTGCAGAGATATCCATGATTTTTTTCATTTCACCCTGGATTTGATCCGCTGATTGATTTGCAGTATTTGCTAGCGCGCGTACTTCATCGGCAACCACGGCAAAACCACGGCCATGCTCACCCGCACGTGCCGCTTCAATTGCCGCATTTAGCGCTAACAGGTTAGTTTGATCGGCAATGCCTTTGATTGAGTCAACTAATTGACCAATGTTCTTATTGTTATCGTCTAAGTTGGCTAGCAAAATAGTGAACTCGGCGATAAATCGTGCAGAATCAGTAATGTTGCCAGTTAATTCCTCAAGTTGCTGAATACCGGTTTGAGAGATGCTTGCTGTACTTTGTGCAGAACTGAAAGAATCATTAGATAGGCTCTCAATACCCTTTGATTGCTCCATAAACCCTTGAACTAAATCAAAGTTTCTTTCAATGTTACCTAATCGGTTTGCTGAAGATGTATTTACCTTTTGTGCATTCTGGGTAATTTCTTGAGCAATAGATAGTGCGCCACTATCTTGTAATTGCTCTAAAATTTTGGCTTTACTTTGCAGTGCAGCTAAGTCTGTTTCTGAAATAAGAACTTGTCCAAGAGGGACTTTATTAGAGTTGAAAAAATTAAACATAGCTTGAGTCTGCCTTATTCGAGTCGTTTATAATTTATAGCGGCAATTTTTTATCCGCTATTTACGGTTAAGCAATAATTAGGCCGTATCGCCAAAGCATGCGCAAAGAGTCGCTTAAGAGCTTATCGGCAGCCCATGCTATTTGTTTAGTGATTATGTGCTATTTATTTACTTAGGTTTAAATCTATCGACATTTATAAAAAGTTAAGTATATTGTGCGCAAGACAATTAAGAGAGGTTACCCTGATGTCGCAATTGAATGAAGAGACGATGTTACACTTAGATAATCAGGTTTGTTTTGCTTTATACAGCGCGACAAATGCAATGATACGCGCGTATCGACCAATGTTGAAAGCCCTTGATCTCACTTACCCACAATACCTAACCATGTTAGTTTTTTGGCAGCAAGATGAAATCAGCGTAAAGGTATTAGGCGAGCAACTGCACCTTGATTCTGGTACGTTAACACCCTTGTTAAAACGTTTAGAGTTAAAAGGACTTATTCGCCGTGACCGTAGCAAAGACGACGAGCGTGCACGCATATTGTGTTTAACAGCTGCTGGTGTGGCATTAAAAGAGCAGGCTAAAGCTGTACCACTGAATATGTTTTGTCAGGCTGGTTTACCAAAAGAAGAGTTGCTGATGATGAAAGCGAGTTGTGAGGCATTACTGAATAATCTAACGGATTAGTCGCGATTATAACGGTGGTGAACACGGAGCGATAATGGCCGTTAATTATGAGTATGGAAAAATAAAAGGGCTGCGAATAACAGCCCTTTTATGTTAATACATCACATGATGACGATTATTTAGTTTACTCTGGACGCCAGCTTAGTGCACTCGCGATAGAGCCCACGGCGATCAAGTCTTGCTTGTCAGCCGATAAATCAGGTAATGTTTGTAAGCTCAGTAAACCATTGGTTTGTACTGCGGCAATGCTTTGTGTGCCTTGCTCAAAAACATAACCCAGTGGTTTTTCAACAGTCATGAACAAATCATCTGATTTATGCACTGATTTTACATTCAAGTGTTCGTTGTTGATACGGACTACACCCGCTTCATATTTTGCTACGTCAAGTGAAATTGCAGCGCTTGATGGTTTCATTTCATACTCACCAACGGTGTTGTTATCAACGCTAATATCACAACGGTATGGGTCGTTGCCGCCGAACGATAGACCACCGAAATTGACACTTGTACCGCCACCGCTGCAGACTAATGTCCAAGTATTACCATTATCAGTACGCGTGATCTCTGCAACCATGTCACCTTCAGTGGTGCTGATGGTGTTAAACCAAGTTGAACCAGACGAACTGCGATCGTATTTACCGGTATATTTCCCTGCAATATCAAAGCTGCCTTCTTGGCCTAAGCCCCAAAAATCACCATCTGTTTTTATTAACATTTCTGGCTGTGCTTTTAGCTCGCTGGTTTTGGTCATCAACGCAACGCTACCACAACCTGAAATGAGGGTTGCAGTAAGTACAGGAAGAATAAGTTTTTTCATTATATGTCCATTGTATATATCGGAAAATGACTGGAATAGTCTGTAGCGCGGGCATTATCATTATAAACATACACTAAGTCTAGTTTGCTTTGTCGATTAAATGTAAGCAAATGTAAGCGCTTGTCATCTTGTATTTAAGGGCGCTAGGGCAGCATAAGTAAGTACTAGGGTAGGGGGGATAACGGTGTTATTTCGTCTTATTTTATTAATAGTCGGCAAAATATTGATTAAGGGCTTGTTGCCATTCTGGGCTTTGACGTACATTGAGCAGCGCTCGATTTAATTGTTCTGTGTAAGGGCTGCTGTCTTTAATCGCTAAACCGTAATTTTGTTTTTCAAACTGATAGGGCAATACCGATAAACGTTGATAGCGTCCTTCTTGTTTCGCTTGCTTGAGTTTGTATTTTAATATCGCATTATCTTCGACGATGGCATCTATTTCGCCGTTATCTAAGGCTATAAGCATGTTATCTATATTACTGAATGTTTGATGCACCACGCCTAAATTTGTCAGATAGATAGACGAGGTGGTTGATATTTTTGCGCCGACATTAAGGTGAATGAGATCGTACGGGCCTTTAATGTCACTGTTCATCAACCCTAACGTAAAGGTACTGGCAAGGATCGCTGTCACACCCGCAATAAACAGTGTTGAGCTAATCCCCAGTAATACCGTGAGAACACGCCCCGTTAATGTCTTAAATTCAAAATAATTAAAGGGACCTTTGGTAATAAATAATAGCCCTAAAATGAAGGCTTCTAGCCATTGTGCTCGCTTTGATGGCATCGAGTAAAGTTTATCGTTAATGTGGTGTTCGAGTTTATAAAATATGACGCCAATAATACCAGCAAGCAGTACTATAATAGCTAAGATAATCAGCAGGGTTTTGTTGGTGATTAAATCGATAAATGAGCTGAGGTAGCTTTTTTCTTGGACTGCAATAGCTAAGTGCGTTTCATAGAAGGAATGAGAGAAATCCATGACTAACTCGCGTTCTGGCGTGATGGATATGCAGGATATACCGACTTCCACGCGACCGGATTCAATCTCATCGAGTAGATCTTGTAAGGCATAATTTTGTATCTTGTATTGCAAGTCAAGGCTATTGGCGATGCGCTGCCATAATAAGATGCTTAATCCTGAAGGAGTGGTTTGGGGACTACCATTTGGGTGCTGACTCATCACAAAAGGTGGGCAGTGATAACTGCCGACGTTTATAACAGGTTTGTTTTTATTTATCACAGAGCTAGTCATTAGTGAACTTGTGTAGCCATACGATGCCATACTGTAAAAATAACAGAATACACACAGTTTTATAATTGAACGTAATCGTAGCAGCATAACAATCCTTAGTACTTTGCCAAAAGCACCTTGTTAAAAGTACTTTGTCAAAAGCGTGTTATTCGCTCAGCAAAGGTCTGGTCCATGTTGTTATTTTCTTATTAAGTTTAGTGGAAAACAAAAAAAGGTTTATTAATATGATATTTAAATTGCCAGCACCTTTATTATTAACGGGTATGTTAAGCGGCTTACTCATTGGTTGTACTAATGGGGAGGGGGCGGATTCTGAACATGGCGGCATCGACACTGCAGCCGTGAAAAAGGAAATCTATTGGGTAGCGCCTGAACGTGTTCCTTGTCAAGGTATCGTCCCGATGCAATGCTTGATTGTGAACAAGGTCGTTGATGGAAAAACCACAGAGTGGCAGTATTTTTATAATGACATTGCTGGTTTTGAATATACACCTGGCTTGTTTTATAAATTATCGCTAGAAACGACGGAAGTGGCTAACCCCGCGGCTGATGCTTCAAGTTTATCGTATAAGTTGCTTACAGAAATGGATAAAAAACAAAACCATTACGCCACGAATACCATGCTAACTGAAAATAGAAAGTGGAATTTGAAGCAGTTAACCGGTTTAGGTGAGGTTAATCCGATGATGTTAGAGCAACCTGCGAATATTACAATTGCTGGCGAGCGTTTGTCGGGTTTTTCAGGCTGTAATAATTTCTTTGGGCAAGTCCAGCACTTATTTGAAGCTGAACAAGTGAACAATTCATTATTAAAGCTCGGACCTATTGGGTCAACCTTAATGGCATGTGCGGATCCTAATGGTAATACTGTTGAACAAAAGCTACAGCAAGCGCTCGGTGAAGTGAATGCCATTAAAGTACAGTGGCCGTTTTTAAATATGTATCAGAATGATGAACTGATAATGCAGTTTGTCGCCGAAGATTGGGATTAATTATTGATCTTAATCAAGTGATGCATATTGCTTGTTGTACTGAACACAGAACTTCATTAAAATACTAATACGAATTATTTCTATTAAGGTGTTTTAGCTGTGTCCCAAATTCTCATTGTCGATGATGATGTTCAATTATGTGAATTATTAACCGAAGTGTTAATCGAAGATGGCTATGAAGTGCATAGCGTGCATTGTGGTGAAAGTGCGCTTAGCTATATGCAGACCAAACCTGTGGATCTGGTTTTGCTTGATGTCATGTTACCGAACCTTAATGGCTTACAAGTCGCGAGACGTATTTGTCAGCGCTTTGCGACGCCAATTCTCATGTTAACGGCGTTAGCAGATGAAACGGCTATGTTAGATTGCTTACAGGCGGGCGCTGACCAGTATATCGCGAAGCCTTATAATGTGGTGGAGCTATTAACACGTATTCAGGTGATGTTACGTCGCGTTGGTTTAGAAAAACAAAGACAGCACTTAGGCAATGAGTTAGGTAATGAAAGTTCTATTCTGACGCAATTATCCCGTTTAGCATTGACAGGTACTGAAGCAGAGCTACTTGAATACCTGGTATCACGACATGAAGTTGTGGTATCTAAAGGTGAACTCCAAAAACAAGTATTGAAAAAAGACTTATGTCCATTTGACCGTAACCTCGATATGCACATCAGTAATATTCGTCGTAAGATGGTGCAATCAGGTTTATCTAAATTACATATCAAAACGGTACGTGGTAAAGGTTATAGCTTTTTTGAACATGTAGGCAGTATGGCTGTATGAACCTAATGCATGTAAAAAAGGCGCGGCAATTGTTTTTTTTAGGTGATCGCCAAGGATTGGCGTTTCGTTTATTCAGTTACTTCGCTATTACCTTGGTGCTGATCCTGAGTTTACAAAGTATCGCTGAAATGGCATTAGTGCGGGTGATGCTGCACCTGCCTAGCAATGTTAAAGTTGAAATGCTAGACCTTGCCCAGCAAGCGAACAAGTTACTGGATCGTAAAGATGCTGAAGGTAACTTAGACCGCACCCAACTTGCAGAGTGGGAAAGTGCACAGTCGAGTTATTTATTTGTGCTGACTGATGATTTTGAAGCGGTGAGTACGCGGGTTATGCATCCGCATTTTAAATTTAAGCTACGCTTTATTCGTCCATTAGACACAATCTTAGAAAATAAAGTCAACAAACCCGTTATCGCCTTACCACTACGCCCTGGTTACCAGTTAGTGGTTCAGTTTTCCGATAAGCTACATCCGGCACATTACTTCCCTTATTATTTTGCTGCTATTCAATTTGTGATCACCAGTATATTGCTGGCCATATTTTCACTGTTACTTGCTCGTAATTTACAACAACCCTTACATCGATTACAGGCTGCAAGTCGTAGCCTTGCTGAAGGGGACTTTAGTATTCGCGCTTCTCAGCAAGTGGGCAAGAGTGTTACTGAGTTTAACCAACTAGCACAAGATCTCGATGATATGGCGGAGCATATTAACAAGTTAATCGGCAAACAGAAAAAATTGATCACTGATGTATCACATGAATTAAGAACGCCGCTTGCCAGACACAGTTTACTTTTACACCTGTTGCGTAAACGTTGCCCCGAAGAGGTGAGTGGATTACTCGATAAGCTTGACAATGAATCAGCTGAAATGAATAACTTGGTTAGCGAGATATTAGAATTTAGCCGCTTAGGTCATGAGCATGTTTCTGTAAAACTCGTGCCAACACAACTTGAGTCTCTGTGCCAGATCTTGGTCATGCAAAGCGAGCTGGATCTTAAACCACAGCAATCTTTAGTTGTGGAGCTGGATAATGCGACAGAGATGGTACTTGCGGATAACCGTTTATGCCTAAGAGCGATTAAAAATGTGCTGGAGAATGCCATTAAGTATGCAGGTGATCATGCTCGGATTGAGTTAGCTGTAATGCAGCAAGCTCAATTCGTTGAAGTGATTATTACAGATGATGGTATTGGTATTCCTGCACAGCAATTAGAGCGGGTCTTCGACCCCTTTGTACGTATTGAGCAAGCAAGAACGAAACAGGCTGGTGGATATGGACTTGGGTTGGCGATTGTAAAGGAAGCCATGATCATCATGCGTGGCGAAGCCGTTGCGGAACTTAATGTAAATAATGGCGTCACGGTAAAATTACGATTTTATATCCAGTAATTGGTATTTATGCCCCTGGTTTACATCGTATTTATATAAACGGCTTGTTTCATTATGAAATAAGCCGTTTTAGTATGCAATGGCGCACAATAAATCAGCAGTTAACCTATCTCGTTCACCTTTACAAAGCGCTCAAATGCAAAGAATGTAAATTTCATGCAAATGGTAATGATTATCAATTAGAATCCTGTTCATCAAGTCGACCTGCTTAAGTAGGCGTAGAAATTAAATTAATGAAAAAATGAACCGGAGATAACGGAATATGTTTTGTAAAACTCGATTAGCTGTCGTGATTGCGACGGTGCTTGCAGCGCCAGGTGCTTACTCTACTGAAACGGTAGAAACAGATGAGCACATGGAAGTTGTCGGTCGTGACTATGGCTTTAAAGTTGATACTAATAGTACTGCAATGCGTGTTGAAGCAACACAGCTTGAAACTCCAGGGCAAGTCACTGTTATTGACGAGCAGCTAATTGATGAGCAAAGAGCAAGCACACTCGGTAATGTACTTAAAAATGATTCAAGTATTTCTGCTGGTGGTGTAAGCCGTAACCGTGAATCGTTCAAGTTACGTGGTTTTGATTTAGAAAGCAGCAGTGGCTTCCTACGTGATGGCAAGCAACATTGGTCGCATTACCGTCAGCCAATCGAACTACTAGAGCGCGTTGAAGTATTAAAAGGTCCTGCAGGTCTACTTTACGGTAAATCAGCGCCAGGCGGCTTAGTAAACATGGTTGCTAAGAAGCCAACTTACGAGACGCAAGTTAACATCAGCCAAGATTTAGGCTCTAACAATGATTCTCGTACAACGGCTGACGTAAGTGGTTCATTGAATGATGCACAAACATTACGTGCACGTGCTGTTGTATCAAAGCAGAGCTACGATTCATGGCGTACCTACAGCGACGGGTCTACACCGTCAACTGAACGTTTTGTTGGTGGTCTGTTTGTTGATTACGACGTAACTGACAAAGTAACTGTATCAGTGCATTACGATAAAACCAATGATAACGGTAGCGTTGATTCAGGTGCTTACATAGTTGATGGTAAACCTGTTGGCGGTGATAAGTTTATCTGGGATGCTGACTGGTCTACGATTGAGAATGACGTTGAAAATATAGGCTTTGATATTGCAGCGGAAATTTCTGATAACTGGAATATGAAGTTAGGTTACAACAACCAAGATTTTAAACGCCGAGATATTGAGAGCTTTACTAATCCAATCCCAGATCCTGTTACAGGTGATATTACGTATAGTGGTTATGATCGTTTTGATCACTGGGAGTTTAATACTGCCTTTATTGATTTTGTAGGCGAATTTGATGCGTTGGGTATGCAGCACCAGACTCTTATCGGTGCAAATTGGTTAGGTTATTATTACCTTGGTCAAACTCATAAAATAGGTGGTCAAACAGCGAAACCAGGCGATGCTTTAGAGAAACCTGATGGATTGCATTATAGTAATGGTTCGGTGAAAGATCCAACTGAGCGTGATTCTTACGGTATCTATGTACAAGATATGGTAACGATTAACGATCAATGGCAAGTGCTTGCGGGTTTACGTTTTGATCGTGAAGTTAATGATAAAGATACTTACAACAATCTATTACCGAAGCTAGGTCTGATTTATCATCCGAAATCGAATGGTTCTATCTATGCGACTTATTCTGAAAGTTTTGAGCCAAAAGATGCGATTGATGATAGCAATGATATCAACGATAAGATGGAACTAGATCCTGTTAAAGGCACGTTATATGAGCTTGGTTCGAAGTGGGAATTAATGGATAATCAATTGTTTGTATCGGGTGCAATCTTCGATATTACTCAAGAAAATATCGTTATTAACCAAGATGTAACGACAGTTCCTGGTAAGGACTCTGAAACAACACAAGCAGGTAAACAAGTTCACCGTGGTGCTGAATTTAGCGCGATGGGTTATGTGACTGAAGCCATTTCACTTAGTGGTTCAATGACGTATCTAGATGCAACGATTCATGATGAATTTGATCCTGAGATTGACGGTAACCGCCCTGCAGATGTACCTGAGTTTTCTGCCAGTGTTTGGAGCCGTTACTCTTTCGCTAATAACACAGATGTTAACTTAGGTGCTATCTATGTGGGTGAACGTTTCGGTGATGAGAAAAATACGTACAAGAAAGACGCTTATACACGTTTTGATACCGGTATTGCCCACACCATTAATTACGATAAAGACATGGATCTAGTATTACGTTTCAACATCGAAAACTTGTTTGATACGGACTACTTAGCTGGTGGTAGCCAAACTAAGACTATCGTTGGCGAAGGTCGTAACTACATGGCTTCAATCCAATTACGTTATTAATAACACAGGCTCAAGCTCGATAGTTAAAGCTTGACTCAACAGCAGCAATCGACTCTTTATTCATAGATGTCGGTTGTTGCTTTTTGTGGTTTTATTCCTTTTAAATTTTAACTCGAATGTTGATTAATTATGCTTAAAAATAAATCTTACTCTCTCGTTCTGGTGGCTGCATTAAGTAGTGCTACCTTTAGTCCTTTAGTGTCAGCGAGCAGCGCGCAAGCAATTGATAGTGCACAAGCACTGACTCAAAAAATGAATAAAACTGCGGCCCACAGTCAGCATAACATTGATAACAGTGCAGATCGTACTTTAAGCATGCAAGCAGAAATTGAGCGACTACAGGAAGAGGTTGATAACTTAGCGGTATATCGTGATCACCTAGCTAAATTAGTGAACAATCAAAACCAAGAACTGGACTCGTTAGAAGAACAATTACAAGGGATTAAATCGACACGCCAAGGCATAGTGCCATTGATGTACAAAATGCTCGCGGGCTTAGATGACATCATCAATACCGGCAAGCCAATCAAGAAAGAGCAACGCTTAGCACGCCTTGCCAAGTTAAATACCATGATGGGTCAGGCAGACGTCAGTGATGCTGAGAAATACCGCCGCATTTTAGAAGCGTACCAAATCGAGATTGATTACGGCACTAAGCTAGGTGTGTACCAAAGTGATATCACGCTGGCGTCAATTGGCCAACCTATCACTGTTGATTTACTCCACCTCGGTCGTATCGCTTTTGTGGCGCGTAGCTTAGACAGCCAAAGCTATTGGCAGTGGCGTGATGATCGTCAAGAGTGGGTGACTATCACTGAACAGACTGATGCTATCGACAAAGCCTTCAAAATGGCCAATAAACAAATTGCGCCAAGCTTAATTTCTCTTCCTGTGACAACTGCGCAACGTGTAGGTAATACCCAATGAAACAATTCTTAACAAAAACATTGCTATTAAGCGTGATCACCGCCAGTTCATTTTCTCTGACTGTTAATCCTGCACTGGCTGCTACGCAAAATAATGACGCGCAAGCAGTGAGTAAACAGTTACTTGACGATACTAAACAAGATAATAAGCAGCTGACTACAGCGTTAAAACAGCGTGAAGCTGGCTTTAAATTAACCGAACAGCAAATTAAGCAACAACGTAAGACATTATTAGCAACGCAACGTCAACTGCAAAATGAAACAGAAGCCTTGAGCCAGCAGTTTACTGAAAATGAAGAACAACTCGCTAAGCAAGAAACGCGCTTACGTTTAGAAACGGGTAGCTTAGGGGAGTTATTTGGCGTTGTACGTCAATCAGCAAAACAATTGAGTAGCGAAATTAACACTGCTGTTACGGCTATTGATAGCGCGACGTTTGCACCGGTGATTGCAGATATTGTTGCGGCTAAAACACTACCATCAATGGTGCAATTAACAGGGCTGTGGTCTGGATTAACAGAGCAAATAAAAGCCAGTGGTGAAATTAAAACAGTGAACGTTGCTGTTATTGATGGTGCCGGGCAATTAGCCACTAAACCTGTTGTACGCTTAGGTAGTATGGGGATTGTTGATGAACAAGGTTATTTAGCTTGGAACGGCGATAAGCAAACCGCGACAGCTTACCTAAAGCAACCTGAAAATGCGCCTACAGCGCTTAGTTTCGCAACGCCCGAGGTGACTGGGAATTTGGTGGTGTTGGACCCATCACGTGGTTTGATGTTGGCGCAGTTAGAAAATACGCCGACACTAAAAGACCGTTTACAAAATGGCGGCACAGTTGGCTATGTGATCATTTCCTTACTGGTGGTTGGTTTATTGATCGCGGCTGTTCAAGGTATGAAATTAGTATTTACCCGTCGTCAAATCAAACAGCAATTAGCGGATCCTAGCGTAATCGGTAACAACCCATTAGGTCGTATTTTAAAAGTGTATGTAGATAGCAACGCGAAATCTGCATTACATCATAATACTGAAGCGTTAGAGCTACGCTTAATGGAAGTCGTTGTTGATGAGCAGCAAGGCTTAGAAAAAGGTCTATCTATGTTGAAACTACTGGCTGCTCTGGCTCCTATGCTGGGTTTACTGGGTACAGTAACAGGTATGATTGAAACCTTCCAAGTGATCACGCAGTTTGGTAATGGCGATCCGAAAGTGATGGCAGGTGGTATTTCAATGGCACTGATTACGACGGTTTTAGGTCTTGTTGCGGCAATGCCGCTATTGCTGGCGCATAACATGCTAACGACGCAAGCCGACAATATTCGCGATACGTTAGAAAAACAGGGGATTAGCTTAGTTGCAGAAGAAGCGGAAAAATTAGCGGTTGTCGCTGTTGCAAATACTGAGACTGTTGGTAATGACAAGGCTCAGGTTAACACTCTAACTCAACAAGCAGGCTAACGGATGCAGTTTGATCTTACTTTGGTGGATTGGTTGGCAAGCGTCAACCATTTTATGACGCAGGGGGGGCCGATACTCTATTGGCTTGCTGCTGTTGTTATGCTGTGTTGGCTTTGTGTAATGGAGCGTTTGTTGTTCTTGTATGGCTACTTTCCTGCGCAGCAACAGGCGTTATTAACGCGTTGGGCTGCACGTGAAGAGCAAGGCTCATGGCATGCGCAAGCTATTCGTGCAGGCTGGTTATTACAGGCAAAGCAAGCGCTGCAGCAGAACCTTAACTTTTTAAAAGTGCTGGTGGCTATTTGTCCTATGCTGGGGCTGTTAGGCACAGTGACGGGCATGATCAGTGTGTTTGATGTGATGGCAACATTGGGCAGCAGTGAACCCAAGCTAATGGCTGCTGGTATTTCATTAGCGACGCTACCGACGATGGCTGGCATGGTTGCTGCACTTGCAGGCATGTTTGCGCACGCAAGATTAACGAAATCTTGTGACAGACGTTATAACAGCTTAGAAAAATTATTGAGACAATCTATTCATAAGGAATGTATATGAGATTTAACCGTCGTTCAGCAGCGCGTGAAGACGCACAAATAGATATGACGTCGATGTTAGATATTGTGTTTATCATGTTGATATTCTTTATCGTAACAAGTTCGTTTGTACGTGAATCAGGTGTTGAAGTTAACCGCCCGCAAGCGAGTAATGTGGTAAGCCAAGCGGGCGCAGGTATCTTTATCGCAATAACATCAAACAATGATATTTATATCGATAAACGCATGGTCGATGTAGAGCGTGTACAAGCCACATTAGAGCATTTATTACTGTCTCAACCTGATGCATCTTTGGTTATTCAAGCTGATGAGCATGCATTTAACGGCACTGTGGTCAAAGTGATGGATGCGGCGAATGGTGCGGGCGTTAATGGTATCGCGTTGGCGGCGGAGAAGTCTTAATGTTACGTTTTTTACTGGCTATTCCGCTGGCGTTGGCTGTCACGTTAGGTTTATTCACCTTGATGGCGTGGATGGTTGATAACGGCAATTCTGGTAAGCCTGAAGAGTCTAATGCGCAAGCGTTTGATATTGTTATGGTTGAACAAGAACGTGATGTTAACCGTCGTCAACGTGCATTGCCAGAGCAGCCTAAAAATGCACCGCCACCAACAGACAGTGTGCCAGTGGCGAATGCCGAGAGTAAATCATTAGCCTTACCGGATATGCCGGTACTTGGTATTGATATGGCGGGTATTGGTGTTGAAGTCGGCTTACCTGTTATTGGTGAGTTTAGTGCGAATCAACAAGCTATGCCATTATATCGTGTTGAACCGCGTTACCCATCTCGCGCAATGAAACAAGGTGCGCAAGGTTGGGTTAAAATGTCGTTTACGATTGATACTTTAGGTCGACCTGTTGATATCAAAATCATGGACGCTAAACCAAGACGTCTATTTAATAAATCGGCAGTGAAAGCATTACGAAAATGGAAGTACCAACCCCAATTGGAAGAGGGGAAAGCGATAATGCAAGTTAACCAAACGGTCACCTTGGAGTTTAAATTAGAGCGATGAAATTATTATCTTTAACTGTATTTTTAGCTAAATCTAAAGCCAAGTTCTGTGGTGCTAAAGTCAGTATCAATCAGTTACAATTTAACTGGTTGTTTGCCTTGATGTGCTTGTTTACATCAGCTGCTTATGCCAATCCGCCGCAACTTACCCAGTTTATAGCCGGTAAGATCCAAGCGGCGCAAGCGCTGCAGCAGCAAGAGCGTTACAGTGATGCTATTGATTTATTGGCAGAGTTGACCCCACGACAAGCGTACGACAAAGCGTTTGTGCAACGGGTATTAGGTATATTTCATTGGCAGCAGGAAAATACCGAGCAAGCGGTGAAGTACTTATCCTTGGCTGTAGAGAGCCAGTTATTACCGACGGAGCAGACTTGGATGACGCAGCGTATGGTTGCCGATATCCTATTAAGTCAGCAAGCGTATAAACAGGCACTGCCACATTATTACGTGCTCGTTAGTGATTATGCGCTAGTGGATAAAGTATTAGTGAATACGGTTATTGCAGGGGAAAAACGTCGTGATCAAACCGCTGCGCCCGGTAAGAATAAAGCATCGAATGTTAAACCAAAAGAGTTTACTGAACTGTGGTTGCGTATCGCACAAACGCATTATCAGCTACGTGAATGGGATAAAGTATTGAGTGCTGTTAGCGCATATGAACGTGTTAATACCCAAGGTGATCAGGTACAAGCGTTGAATTTACAGTTAACAGCGCAATCACAATTACAGCGCTGGCCTGCTGCAATTGCTACCCTAGATCGTATTATCGCAGTAGAGCCGGATAAATTATTGTGGTGGCAGCAGCTAGCGGGTTTACAATTACGCGTGTCACAGCCCCAAGCAGCGTTAACCACCTTGATCTTGGCGCAACGTCAAGGACTTGAATTAAGTACAGCAGAGCGTCGCACACTCGCGCAGTTGTACGCACAACAAGGTATTCCAGAGCAAGCTGCCCGCGAGTTAGGCCTGTTAGCGCAAGATGCAACTGACGATAATGAGCGCGAAAAGCTATTAGCAGAACAAGCGCAATATTGGCAGATGGCCAAAGAGTGGGATCACGCGATTAATACGTGGCGTCATGTCATTAGCTTGGCACAAAATAAGTCTGCTGAGTATCGTTGGCCGCTGGCACAACTGCTGTTACAACAGGGGCAATATGAATCAGCGCTGCTTGAATTGAATCATCAGCAAATTAAGCAAGATAAAAGTAACAAAGACCAGGCTGCAATCGAGTTAGCGAAAGTACGTGCTTATTATAAACTTGCGCAGTTTGACCGTGCTATCACCCATGCCAAATTAGCCCAGCACCTTGCCCCTTCTGCAAGTGCGAAAGGTTGGTTAAAGTATTTACTGCAAGTACGTCAGATTAATAGTTAATACTTCGGGTTATAAAGCTGAAGTAATAATTCTAATTATCCCGTTATGTCAGTATTCGCGCTGGTATAACGGACACTATTCTACGCGATGGATCACGTTTTTAACCTTACTGTATCAATGAGTTCAATGGCTCCTTTACGACTTTAGTTTGGCGTCAGTTTTCACCTATGCCTTGTTGTCACTGCGTGCATTACCTTCCCAAATTACATATCTCATACTTCAGCTTTCCTCCTTCTCATACTGTATTTTTGTCGTTAGCACTTTTGTTTTTATTCTAAGTGTTAACCTTTGCTGCGGGTGAATAGGGATTGTTCATCATCCAAAATAAATAAGTCATCGTAAAATTAAATAAGGATATTTATTATGTTGAAGAAGTTGCTTCTTGTAATGACATTGATGAGTGCGAGCACTGTTGCCATCGCACAGCTTCAAATCACTACTGCAAGTTATGATAAAAATGTACTTGGCGTTATTAATGCCACGAATAGTGTTGTTGAGATGAACATTAATGAATCAGGGGATCTCGATCTAAACGGGATTGATGTCCAACTTGCTGACAGTAATTTCATTATACCGTGTTCCTCTAGTGCGCAAGTGACAATCGCTGCAGCAAGCTTTGATGAAGACGTTGATTGTCCGGGACTTGTTACTATTGAGGAGATTGAATAATGAAAAAATTATTACTTGTAATGACACTCGGCGCATTATCTGGCTGTTTTGGTGACTCGGACGATAGCGAAGAATTGAGTTCTCCGCTCCTCACTGCCGATTTTTCTACAGAGAAAGATGATCTTAAAGTGATTTTCACGAGTACATCGACCAGTGCCGATAGCCCGATAGACAGTTATCTGTGGGATTTTGGCGATGATTCAGCAGCTAGTTTTGCTATCAATCCTGTTTATACTTATGCAACGGCTGATACCTATAGCGTGCTACTTACTGTGACGACTGAAGATGGCGGCAGTGCCAGTATTACGCGTGATGTTAGTGTGGCGAAAATACCTGGTAACCCAACGGCTGACTTTATTTATACTCCCGATGGCTTAACGGTGACGTTTACTGATAGCTCGGCTGTGACTAACGATACCATCGCCAATTACAGTTGGCACTTTGGCGATGTAGCACCGGGTAATACCTCGGCACTTGCTTCACCATCACATACTTACAGTGCCTCTGGTGATTATGATGTGACCTTAGATATTACGTCTGAGCTGGGTAATAAAACCGCGACGGTGAGTTATCAGGTGACCGTCACTGATAATGTTATTGACCCTGTTAATCCACAGGCTGACTTTAGCTCGGTTGTTACTGATTTAGACGTTACGTTTACTGATTTAACCAGTGTAGATAATGGTAATATTACTGATTATCTATGGGACTTTGGTGATAATACATCATCTGCACTCGCTTCTCCTAGCCATACTTATGTTACTGGTGGCACTTACACGGTAAGACTTGATGTGACGGGTAGTGATGGTACGACAGCCAGTAACAGTAAGGACGTTACTGCTTATGATCCTGCGGTAGAACCGACTATGCCGACGGTGAGCTTTACGTCTGATGCCTTAGCTGAATTACCAAGTTTAACCGTTAACTTTACCGCTGACGCTGCCAATGAAACCAGTCCTATTACTGGTTATGCCTGGGATTTTGATAGCTTAGGTGCATCGAGTGACGCTAATCCGACGTTTACGTTTATTGATGCGGGTATATATACTATTAGTTTAACGGTGACTTCAGAAGAAGATATTACCAATAGTATTTCGCAAAGTGTGGCAGTATTTGCCCCTGTGGTAGCGCTACCTGAATATATTACTTGTCAGGTGACGTCAACGAGCACGACGGTCTTCACTTCGAATAAAAATGAAGAATTAGCAAGTTGCTTCACTAGCGATACGCCTATTTTAGATAAAAAACAAGCTGGTAATTGGTGTGCTGAACAAGTGGCGATTTATGTCACTGATATGCCTTTAATACGCGTTCGCCCGACACTAACGGCTAATGTGCTAGAAACTGCTTGTCCATAATTACTTAACGGCAGGCCCTGTATTATCAACTTATGTTGCCGGCGAACGATGATACAGGGCTTTTTCGTTTTATCTTCTTAATAAAGCTAACTTCTTAATAAAGCTAACAAGGCTAGTTCAATAATCTGGGTATCGTTTAGCTGTTTATATTGGTCTTGTTGTTTTAACGTTTTCAGCATGTTTTTGTGCGTTTTACTGAGCTTAAGATAGTGGCTATTAAGATCTAATGCCGCTAAATTTTGTGTTTGTAGTGACTCTGTTATAACGCGTAAATAAGCAGGGCGTAGGTGAGTGCTTAATACCGTGAAGTATTGCTCTGGTTCCTTGCCTTGATATTCTGTGACAGCGATCTGTACATCGATAGAGACGTTGTTGTCGATAAATATTTCATCAAGCTGCTTAGTAGCAATATCAGCCGTTACTTTACGGCTGAGTTTACGTGCGTCATCGTTAGATATTGTAGATGAATTGCTGTTAGGATTGGTCACGTTATTTTTACCTTTCAATTTGGTGATGTAATGTTGTGATGTAATGTGGCTATGTCGCCTGGTGATGTATCGCGCGTTATTTATTTCTAAACGGTTGCGTTAGCATATTTTGTATTTGGTATTCCTTGGTATTACGAAAATACGGTAAACCTATCTGCATGTTCTGGTGTCCCAATTTTGGCTGCGCTTGGTAACTGCCAAATAAACGATCCCACCAGGGCAAGCAGAAACCGAAGTTATGATTGGTTTCACGGCCATTGATCGAGTGATGTACCCGGTGCATATCGGGGGTCACCAATAAGCAGCGCAGATAATGGTCGACCTTAATGGATAATCTAATATTGCTGTGATTAAACATCGCCGTCAGATTCAATAACATTTCAAATAATACCACGGCAATGACAGGGACACCCAATGCAATAATGACGGCAATTTTGATCACCATAGAGAGTAAAATCTCGATGGGATGAAAGCGGATCGCAGTGGTTACATCGATATCAAGATCGCTGTGATGCATACGGTGTAAACGCCATAGTACGGGTATGTTATGAAATACGCGGTGTTGAAAATAAATGGCAGCATCAAGCAGCATAATGGTCAAAACCACGATGAACGAACTCGTTATTAAGTTTGCATCTGCCGTTAAGGAGACTAATCCCCATTGCTGATCTTGGACATACAAGGCGGCATCAATAGCCAAAAATGGCATCAGTAGTTTTAGCGTGAGGTTATTCAGTATTACCATGGCAATGTTGTTGCCCCAACGCTGGAGTTTAGAAACGCTTAGCGGTCGTTTTGGCTGATAGTGTTCCCACAGGGCTAATAGTATAAACAAACCGATAAATGCACTCAGTCGCAGTGCATTGCTGTTCATGATAAACCAGTCGCTCATTGTTTCTCCTAGAGGGGCTTTTTTGTTGTTAAGTCATTATTGTGCGTTATTGCTAAGCAAAGTGCACTCAATCTTTATGGTAGCAATAGACATATATCAATTACAGCCTGCTTATGCCTCGCTACTATGACACTCATATTATGACTGTTTCTTATTTTGAGGCTTTATGCACACTATTCCTGATTTTATGACTGCGCAACATCGCCATTGTGATGATGCTTTTATTGCTGCTGAATCATCTGTTTCTGCAAGTAAATGGCCAGAAGCTGATAGTCAGTGGACGTTATTTACCACTGATCTTGAAACGCACTTACAACAAGAAGAAACGATTTTATTTCCCGCGTTTGAACAAGCGACAGGGATGACTATGGGGCCAACGCAAGTGATGCGTGCTGAACATGCACAAATGCGCCAATTGGTGGCAGAAATGACACAACAATTATCTGCGCAGAATAAAGCGAAATTCTTAGGGTTGTCAGAAACCTTAATGATTTTAATGCAGCAGCATAATATGAAAGAAGAGCAAATGTTATACCCTATGACACAAGCGCATTTACCGGATGCTGATGCGGTATTACAGCAAGTTAAAGCGTATTCATAATGGCGATAACGTTACGAGCAACAAATGTATCATCAACCGACGTATCATTAACCGACGTACAATCAACCGACGTACAATCAACCGACGTTCGAACGACTCAAATACCACCGACTAGCCTGCAAGTTATTAAGCTTGATGTTAGTGAATTACCTATGCCTGAACCTATGCGCCAGGTATTACTGGCGTTAACGGCATTATCTCCTGGTCAGTGTTTGATTATCTATCACCGTAAAAATCCTACACCGTTATATCCTAAGTTAGTTGAATTAGGATTCGTTTACCGAGTGGATATTGATCATGGTTTTAGCCAATCATCGGCGCTTGTTAATAATCACAGTCATGACAGTGGCAGTTGCGAAGATTTAGCCGTTATTATTAAAGTTGCTTTTAAGGCAGATGAGTCGGCATTGGCCGTATTTTCTGAGCTGGAATTAGCATGAACCTTGCGGGATTAGATTTTGATAACATACCGCCATTTTCAGTGCCGATGCGGTTCTTTTTTGTCGCGCCTTTGTTTGCGTTCATTAGTGCGTTGATTATTGCTGTTGCTGGCGAGTCAATGTGGCTAACGCGCTGGCACCCAGCCACACTCGCTGTGACCCATGCTATTGTGCTGGGTATTATTACCATGATCATGTGTGGTGCTATTTTACAGTTGCTGCCGGTATTGGCTGGTAAATCTTTTCCCAAGGTTAAACTTATTTCAACGTTAACGATGATCTTGATGGTAACCGGTACATTGTCGTTAATTCGCGCATTTTTAGCGAATATGCCGGAGTTCGGTTTGGACTCAAGCCACAGCAATTCCTTTTTCGCTATTTCAGGTATCTCATTTACCCTTGGTTTGGGTAGTTTTATCTGCGCAATATTATGGTTGATTAGGCAGCGAACTCAGGCCAGCGTATCAATCAATACAATGCGCTTAGGTTTTATTGCTATGCTGGTGGTTGGCATTATTGCCAGTTTATTGTTAGCCGGTTACTTATTCGCTAGCCAATTTAATATCACCAAGCAACTGACTGATAGCCATGCTAGTTGGGGGCTGGTTGGTTGGATCAGTTTAGTGATTATCGGTGTGAGCTTTCAAGTACTGCCTATGTTTCATGTTGCGCCTGCTTTTCCGAGCTGGTGCTCGCGTTATCTCCCTGAATTTCTTTTTATTACCTTACTTATTTATACGTTAGTGACCTTGGTTATAACCCAATCTGTTGTTATTGATAGCCTTGTACTTGAATCCATTGTTGATACTGCGGTGTGGCCGTTAATGCAGACGATTTGTATTGGTTTATTGCAGCTTAGTTTGATGGTGTATGCTGTGACGGCTATGCATTGTTTATATCGACGTAAGCGAAAAATTAGTGATGCGAGTGTCACTTGCTGGTTTATCGCCTTAACGTGCTTATTGATGTGTTGTGCGATTAGTTTTGTGATGAATTTGGTCATGAATTTAGGGGGGAATTCAGTGGTAACAGCGGAAGTTTGGCTACTGAGTTTTGGTTGGTCACCGTTAACGCTCGCATCGGTGTTTATCTATGGCTGGATATTAAGTGTGATCATGGCAATGATCATCAAGATTGTGCCTTTTTTGGCGTACTTACATCTACAACGTCAATGCGGTTTTCATCTGCAAGCCTTTGCGTTATTGCCTAATATGCACGAGCTATTAAGTAAAACGCGAATGCAGTATTTACTATATTGTCATGTATTTAGCTTATTTTCTTTGGCTCTCACTTTATACAATCCTGAATATTATTGGTTGTTATCATTAGCGATAGTGGGGCAGTTTGGTTATTTGTTTGTGTTGATGGCTAAGGTGAGTAGTCGTTATCGTGATATAGCCAAGGCTATCGATGAGGCGTTATTAACTTAGTATTTTAGATATAATTGCTTAGATATGACTGTTTAAATAAGTGCATTTAGTAAATACTAAATGCACTTAAGAGGTAACTTATCTTAAGAAGTAACTGAGCTTAAGAGGTAAACAGCACCCAAGTATAACCAATAAACATAATCAAGAGTACAGCACCTGATAGGCGACCGAAGCTATAGTTCAGTTTACTGTCTGCTGCGATTAGTGCATCTGTTTGTTGTTCAGGTTTCAAATTAGAACGACGCTTGTTCACGACAAAATAAGTAAATGTAAATGAGATCACCATAAATGCAGTCATGATTGAAAGCATCGGGATATCACGCGTTAATACTTCTGCGGGTAGTTGTAGACCATCACCAATCAAACCAGGGAATGCCAGAACACCTAATAAGTTAAAGGTATTTGAACCGATCACAGTTGCAAATGCAATTTCAGGCATGCCACGACGCACACCAGCAATAGCAGCTGCTAATTCAGGTAAGCTAGTACCAAATGCAACAATCGTTAGACCAATCAATAAGTCGCTTACACCCATTGCTTTAGCAAGTTGTACGCTGCCCCAAACCATAATTTGTGAGCTGATTAATAGCATGATCAACATAGCAATCGTTTCGACTAATGCTCTATTTCTACTCACGTCTAAAAATTCGAGTTCGTTTTCAACATCATCAGCAGACGATGATTTTGCCAAGTATACACAGTAAAGTGCAAGTAATAGGATCAGTACAAGACTGTCCCACATGGTAATTGAACCGTTTGACATTAATGCGATAGTCGCAATTAGCGCAACAACTAAAATCGGTAATTCACGTTTGATAAAACGTACTTGAATAACCAGCGGCATAAACAAGGCACAAAGCGCTAATACTAAACCACAGTTGATAATGTTAGAGCCGATAGCATTACCGACAGCAAGGCCTTCTGCACCATTAAATGAGGCAATTGCACTTACAACTAATTCCGGGAATGAAGTACCAAAGGCAATCACGGTCATGCCAATAAACATGACAGACACACCAAACTGTTTGGCTAATGTTGATGATACTAGGATGAGACGGTCAGCACTTACTGTGAGTAAGATAAAACCAACTAATACAGCGATGATAGGTAGTAATAAAGACATAGGATTCTCGTACGAGGGCATTTAGACATAAACAAGCGACACCCTGCCCTCGAAAGTAGGTGTTTACTTGTTCAAGTCTCATCAAACTTAGTACCGGGTTATTAGCTTTAAACTATTAACTTCGAACTAGGTTGAATACACCATGACCTGTGGGTCAGTTATGTTGATGTATTCCTTCACGTGGTGAAGCGACTACTCCCTCGAATAGATGCGGGCATTATAAAATAGAATTAGGTTAACGCAAGCAGAAACTGTAATTTAATTACACAGTAATTTATATCGTCATTTGCAATATGATTCATCGACGATGAATCATCGTTTTATTTTATCACTTTATACTCAATTTTTCGTGTTAAACCTAAAGTTAGCGTTAAGTTCTCAATTGTAAATTAATTTGTACCACTGCATGGTCAGTACTTTCGCTATCACGTGCATAGATAGGATTAATCAGATGACGGTCATAGGTGTGATAATCACTGACTTCATAGAGGCTACGCTGATATTCAGCATTAAACTCACACGACAGTAAAATATAATCTAACACAGACCCTTTATTGAAAAAGTAATGTGTCGGCGGGCGAGGCGCTGGGGTACAACTTGCTGTTACTCCATTTGCTGCATGCTGATATAAATGCCAGCTATCTTGTAGACTAAATTGCTTAACAATGTCTTGTGCTTGTGGGTCTGAATTAAAGCGTAAAGTGTCCATGGTTAAATGAGACAGCACACCGTCGCGATCATTATCGAGTCGATCATTAAAATCGCCCATTAACATCATTGGATTGTTTGTTGCGAGTCGACGTTGGATCATTTTTTGGAATAGTAATACTGCCTCTGAACCACGCTGTATCGATGAACCCCAAGTGCCGCACATTTGTTTAGTAAAAGCATTTAGTACGGCTTTGGTCGTTGCGAGCTCGTTATCGTCACTTTCTAACATAGGTCGTTTAGATTTGAAATGTACGACATAACAATCTGTTGTACCTAAGTGTGGCAATTCAATACTGGCGCGTAGTGGTTTACGGCTAAATTGATACTCAGGTGACAATCCCATGTCTGCTGCAAGTTGGCTATCTGGTATAACCGCGGTGATATCGGTTATTGGGTAACGTGATGCCAGTGCGACGACTGGACTGCGAAAGATATAGTCTTCAATGACATCGGCGCTATCGACAACGGCGAAATACGGATAATCACATTCTGCTACTAATGCTTTTAGAGAATCAGGGCTAAACACTTCTTGAAAGCCAATCACGTCTGGCTGATGTTCGCTAAGGTAATCACGTATCCATGTCTGCTTTTTCTGCCATTGTTGCTCATCATAGATACGGTCAAAGTCATAACAAGCATAAGGCGGTTCGATATAATTGAACAGGTTGAAGGTGGCAATTTTTAGCATAGGTAAGGAATACCAGAATATAGAGAAAACAACTGTTACGGTTATAACAAGCTTAGCGGGATGGGGCAAGTAAGTTTTATGTCATTGTTTGTCACAAGGTGTTTAAGGTATTTCGTATAATAACTAAGTCATTACCCGACAGTTTGTCGCCTTAACTGTACTGCACTGTTGAATTTTAATTCGTAGGTTTTTGATAAACATAAAGTTAATGCGCGATAATATAATGATGTTAATAATTCGATATTGTAATTTACTGTAAGTTATTGTAATTGACTGTGCGATGAATTGTTTTCCTTAACATGTTTGTTAGACTCCGCGCCTTATTGGTCTTTAGAGGTAGTATGATGAACAACAACAGGCATTTCACTGTGGCAATGACGGCACTTATTAGCAGCTCGTTTTCTGTATCCGCGAATGATCATCTATTGACCTCTACAGATTCAGGACCGAACAACAATAACGTGAAACATATTGTCGGTATTGAACAGACGCAGGTCGCATCGACAGCGTTAACTGCTGATGAAAGTGAATTACTCAGTGCTGAAGAATATGACCGATACGAACGTCACTTTCCGATTTGGGCACAAGATGCTATCGATTTAGGATATGAATTACCTAAGCCATATGGTTTTAGTCTGACCTATATGACGATGGAACAGCCTTTAGTTGTCGATTCTGTTGCATTTAGTGGTTTGGGCCCTATTGACGACAGAGTTAAAGTCGGTACGTCATCCGCGCAACAAGAATCTGAAACACTTACTTTACGTGGTGATGTTTGGGTATTACCGTTTTTAAATGTGTACGGTATTCTAGGTTACACTCAGGGCAGCAGTACTGCTGCAGTTAATCCTACTTTGCATCGACCTAACTTTCCTAATAGACCTCCGATTGACTTAGGCACATACGATTTTGAATTGAATTTTAAAGGTATAACGTACGGGGCTGGTACTACTATCGTTGGTGGTATTGATAATTGGTTTGCGTTACTCGATGTCAATTACACTAATACTGCATTAGATATTCTTGATGGTGAAATAAGTTCAATCGTCGTATCACCACGTGTTGGTTATCGCTGGAAGTTCAAAGGCCATGATATGCAGTTATGGACTGGCGCTATGTATCAAAATGTAGAACAAACGTTTGCGGGGAGTCTTAAGGATATTGGTATCAACCTACCTGGTAAATTTGAAGTCGAGCAGCATCTTGAAGACAAATGGAATACCTTAATCGGTGGGCAAGCGCAAATCACCAACAATGTCGATCTGCTTATGGAAGCGGGTGTTGGCACTCGCCGTAGCATGATGGTTAGCTTAGGATACCGCTTCTAATATGATGTCCTTTGCTAAAGTATCTATGTTTGTGTTTGGCGCTATGTTGTTAACTGCTTGCAGTCAAGATTGGCAAGTTCGCTCATTGCCAACCGATGAAGCTGTCGCAGAAGCATTAGCGGCAGAGCCAGATAAACGTGTGCTTGCAAGTACCGAGTTAAATGGTTATGCAAGCCTAGAAATGCCTGGAGATGTAAGACCTTGCTGCGCGTTCGGTAATGCCCAAAAAGTCAAAGTAGGTACCTTACAAGTGCCATTCTTTCGTTATGCCAATACATTGGGAGCTGATGATATTGGCGCACATGCGTTTGATGCTGGTACATTTAGCTATGTGAAAGCATCGCCAGGTGGTAGCAGCAGTGGTGAAAACAATGGTCAAATCTACACGCGACTTGGTGGCTTCATTGATTTAGCTCATGTACGCGATACTGCGGATAATACGGTTATTTTGTTTTATAAGATCTATAAGCAATTAGGTAAAGAAACAAAACTTGAGTTACCGCCTGAAATCGGTCCCCGTTATATTCAGTTAAACGCCTTTGATATTGAGCATCTCGACCCATTACAGCGCTGGAATTTAGCGGCTGATATCGCTGCAAGACTCGGTTACTTAATGGCTGAGTCACATGAAATAGCACAATGGCACGGCTATCGCAGTTGGGCGCTTTGGTCTGAAGAGGTATCGGCTTATTCACCTGAAGATATCTATTCAAATATGCTGGGCGCTAAGATCGCAGTGGCATTAATCAGTAATAACTTAGCCATGAATAAAACCTTGTTTAATCAGCACATGAATGGCTGGTTAACCGCGGCAATCAATCAACTCGAACCTGTAACAGCCGAGCAAACTAACGCGTTGTTTGATGTGATTGACGGCGATTGGTGGGATTCAAATGAACCATTACCAAATAAATTTATGTTATTGAAACGTCACTATGCCTTGGGGGATATGCAGTCTCCGTATTTAGTGGATAAACAAACTGCTCAAGCGCATGCGCATTGGCCTTTACTTGCTCCTGTCTATTTACAAGAGAAGCGACAACAAGATCAAGAACACCAAGCCAAACAGTTATCCCTGCCGCGCTACAGCCATGGTGTGGATATAGATGAAGTAGCCAAGCTATGGTTATTTATTGATGATAAGTTTAAAGCTAACTTTACTCATATCCCTGCAGAGCTGTGGTCGAACGGTTTTACCAGTGCGCAATTTTTAGCCTTGTCAGCTTATAACCAGATTGAAGATGACAAGCAGCTAAAAGCCAAGCGCGAGGGTGATAAATAATGCTGCAGCATCGAGCTAAGCTATATCAAACCAAGCAACATAAAACCAAGTTAGGGTCACACCTATTGCTCTCGAGTTCATTGCTGTTGATGACGGGCCAAAGTGCTTTTGCGGATACTGGTTCTCAAACTGATGAAAGCGCTAACGTTGAACAAGGTGGCTGGATTGATGGGCTGTTGGAGAATCTCGGTGCGGACGGTGAATATAACCAAGACAAAATGATTGATTTTAGCGTATTACCCGGGCCTTTTTATAATCCGGAAATGTCATTTGGTGTCGGTGTGTCGGCAATAGGGCTCTATCAGGTAGATAAAGAAGATCAGGTGAGCCAGTTATCGACATTAATTATTAATGGCTTTGCCTCTGCCAATGGTGCGCTAGGGATTGCTGTCGCAAACAAAACCTTTTTACAGCAAGATAGGTTACGGTTTTATGTTGATGCTGTTATCGCTGATGCGCCTGAAGTGTATTATGGCCGCGGTTATGATGAAAATAGACAAGATGATAATAAAGTCACATTTGATAATCAGCAAGTATCACTGGCGCCTTCGTTACGCAAACGTATTTCCGCGCAAAGCTTTATTGGTATCGGCATGGATTTTAACTATAATTCAGCCGATGACATTGATCGCGGGCAGTCTATGGTCGATAGCAGTATGTTGGTGGAAAGCAGCCGTAGTGTTGGGGCTAGCTTATTGGTCAATTACGATAGTCGTGACAGTGTACTAAGTCCTCGTTCTGGGCGTCTTGTCGAATTGGATTCAAAGTGGTATCGCCAAGAATTTGGTAGCCAAACTGATTTTAATGTTCAATCATTATTATACAGCGAGTATCTGAGTATTGGTGAGAGCGGGGATGTATTAGCATGGCAAGTTCATGGCCGCTTTACGCAAGGAGATGTGCCTTGGGATCAACTCTCAGCGCTGGGTGGAGGTGGCTTATTACGTGGTTATAATTCAGGACGTTATCGCGATGAGCAAATGTTATTGGCACAAGTTGAATACCGTTTAAACCTATCAGGTCGTCATGGCATGGTATTTTGGGGCGGTGCTGGTGGACTTGCCGATAACATTGATAAATTATCAGCAGATGAACTATTGCCAACGGCGGGCGTGGGTTATCGATTTGAAGTGAAACCCAAAGTTAATCTACGCTTAGACATGGGCTTTGGTAATGGTGATTCAGGGTTCTACTTTAATGTGAATGAAGCGTTTTAAGCCTATTTATTGAGGCTTAGTGTTACTAAGTATGATCATATATGAAATATAACAAGCTTATATATGAAACATGTGATTATTATCACTTTATAGGCAAGCCTGCTGCTTTATCATTGTTTTTTAATATTTACCGCCATTTTAATACTGAACTTTATAATGACGGTTCTCTCCGGTTTTAAGGAATATGCTATGACTACTGCAAACGTTTTTCACCTTGGTATCAATAAATCAGACTTACAAGGTGCCGAATTGGCTATCATTCCAGGTGATCCAGCGCGTGTCGAAAAGATCGCACAGCAAATGGAAAACCCAAAATTTTTAGCAAGTCATCGAGAATACACGGTTTATTTAGCCGATTTAGCAGGTAAGAAAGTGGTTGTGTGTTCAACAGGTATCGGCGGTCCATCGACTTCGATTGCTGTTGAAGAACTTGCGCAACTTGGCGTTAATACATTCTTAAGAGTTGGCACAACGGGTGCAATTCAAGAACACATTAATGTTGGCGATATGATTGTAACAACAGCGTCGGTACGTCTTGACGGTGCAAGCTCTCATTTTGCGCCAATGGAATACCCTGCAGTAGCAGATTTTGCTGTCGCGACAGAAATGAAAGCGGCTGTTGATGCTGAAGGTATCAAGGTACATATGGGCGTTACTGCATCAAGTGATACCTTCTACCCAGGTCAAGAGCGTTACGATACATTCTCGGGCCGTGTTACACGTCGTTTCCAAGGTTCTATGCAAGAATGGCAAGACATGGGCGTGCTTAACTTTGAAATGGAATCGGCAACACTCTTTACTATGTGTGCAAGCCAAGGCCTTAAAGCGGGCTGTGTTGCTGGTGTTATTATTAACCGCACACAAAAAGAGATCCCTGATGAAGCCGCAATGAAACTTGTTGAAACAAGATCGATTAAAGTTGTTGTTGATGCTGCTCGCCGTATGTTGACTGCTTAAACTCAAAACCCACTATTAGTCGCGATTGGTGCCGCTATCATTATTGATGCGGTGACTGGTGAAGCGAAAGCTGAATCGGGTCAAAACGTAGTGGTATTAGGGCTAGTGACATCAGGCAATTAAACCTGAGTGCTTAGCTAAGCGTTGTTAGAATAAATACAGAGCCAGCCTGCTTATACAGGGCTGGCTTTTTTGTTTTTAGTGGCTTGAGGCAAAATAAACGGCTTTGTCGCCAGCAGACCATTGCGGGTATTTATACATAATATCAGCAAATAATGTCGAGCTAGTGTGGCGATCTAACCAAGCGCGCAACCTAGGGTAGGGAGATTGTTCGAACCAGGCTTTATCAACACTGGAAAATTGACGAATAAAGGGAAAGATAGCGATGTCTGCGAGACTTACATCATCACTAATAAGGTTATTGTGTAGCCTGAGTAACAATTCAAGCTGAGTTAGAAAATGGCTACCTTGCTCACGATATTGCGCTTCGCTGAATTCAGGGTGGCGGTCAGCATATTTATATTTATCTAAAATAGCTTTGAATTCGTTATCATTTTCATCGATCAGTGAGCTGATCTGCTTTTGCAAATTAGGCTGATTTTGGCGTCGCCAATCATGGCTGTCATTTTGTGCTAGCGCCCAGTGCATAATGTCGCGACTTTCATCAATGATCTGCTTATCTTGGGTGACTAGAACTGGCACTGTACCTTTAGGCGAGTAAGCTAACAAGCTCATCGGTTTATCTTTTAATACCACCTCTCTTAATTCAACTTCAACTTGACTGTAACAAACCGCGAGTCGAGCTCTCATTGCATATGGGCAACGACGAAACGAATAAAAAATAGCAGGGCGAGTAGGTCGCATTAATAGACTCCAACATGAAACATTTAAGATAGTGAGATTAAATTATCTCACTTTGTTTTACTGTATCAAATCAGCGCTATATATACATTAAAATGATAATATTATTAGTCTTGTATATACAGTAGGTATGTTAGTATCCACTCGAGTTAATCGCACAAGTTTAAGGTATTGTATTTTAATGAATGAAAAAATGGGTTTTTCATTACTGGAATTAACATTTGTTATAGTGGTTCTTTCAGTGCTCGCTATGTTTGCTATCCCCGAGTACACCAAAACACATCGTGAAGCCAAAGTCGCTGTATTGACCGATTTACGAGGCAAATTAATCAATGCCGTTGATACCTTGAAAACAGCATCAAACATTGAATCACGTAAACAGACTATTAGTGGAAAAACGTATGTTCAATATGACGTCAGACAGTCCTATCTAGTATCTGGCAAGCTGCTAGATCCAACTGAAATTTGTCATATATTGGGGCTGACCCCTGGCCCCCTTGTTGAAGGCGAGATGATTACTTCAAGTGATGGTATGTATACTTGTAAAAATGTAAGCCCGAAACAGAGTTGGATTAAAATGAATCGGCTTGAATCGACAGATTGCGCATTGGCATACACAGCCTATTATCATAATGGCTCTATCGCTAATGTTGATATTAAATTGACTGGTGATTGTTTAGAGTAAATTGACACTTAATTTACGCTGATTATTTATACACCTGTTAACACTTAATTAACGCTTCTCACTTTCAGAACTTTCGTTATTTTCTTTCATTCGAAAGTGACTATCTGTTTAATTAGAAATAAACTTTTAGTTGGGTGCCTATTTATGGGTATTTGCTGAACATATTGCTGAAACCATTTTAAATTTCAGTCATTTTGAGTGATAATGCCGCGCCTAGTCCGTTATCTATCCATAACATGAACCGACTAGCGCTAAATGTTCTAATCTTTTCGATCAAATCTTTAGGAAATAAAACCATGGTAAAACCTGAGAATAACAGTATTGTCATTTTTGGTGCTTCGGGTGATTTAACAAAACGAAAGTTACTTCCCGCGCTTTTTCACCTTTATGTCAATGAACTGTTACCTGAAGATTTCTCTATTTTGGGTGCGAGTAAAACTGCATACACGGACGATTCATTCCGTGCAAAAGTAACTAATGATTTAATCCAAAGTGAAGGCATTACTCAGCAACAAGCTGAAGCGTTTAGTAAACATTTGTACTATATCTCGATGGATATGACAGATGCAGATAGCTACGTTGCGTTTAAAGAGCGCTTAGAAACATTGTCTGTCACGCACAATACAGTTGGTAATGCTATTTACTATATGGCAACACCACCAAGCTTATATGCAGCCATTTCTGCAAACCTTGCTAAACACAAATTGAATAAAGATCGTAATGGTTGGAAACGTTTGATCGTTGAAAAACCATTTGGTTATGACCTTGCATCGGCAAACGAATTAGATGAGCATTTGCACACTTGTTTCCGTGAACGTCAGGTGTATCGTATTGATCATTACTTAGGTAAAGAAACAGTACAGAATCTATTAGTATATCGTTTCTCTAATGGTTTATTCGAACCATTGTGGAACCGTAGTTTCATCGACTATGTTGAAATTACAGCGGCTGAAAGCTTAGGTGTTGAAGAACGTGGCGGTTATTATGACCATTCTGGCGCAGTACGAGATATGCTACAGAATCACTTATTACAAGTATTAGCACTGGTTGCGATGGAGCCACCTGCAGTGATCAACGCAGATGCGATGCGTAATGAAGTGGTTAAAGTGATCCAAAGTTTACGCCCGCTTGAAGAACAAGATCTACGTGATAATCTCGTGTTAGGCCAATATACAAAAAGTGTAGTTAATGGCGAAGAGATGCCGGGTTACCGTAGTGAAAAAGACGTAGATGCAGATTCACGTACTCCGACTTATGTGGGGATGAAGATGATGATCGACAACTGGCGTTGGAACGGCGTACCTTTTTATGTGCGTACGGGTAAACGTATGCCAGAACGTTTGACTGAAATTGTGGTTCACTTTAAAAAGACACCACATCCAATTTTTGGTCAGAACGCGCCGGAAAATAAACTGATCTTGCGTATTCAACCAAACGAATCAATTCAAATGGACTTTGGTTTGAAAAAACCTGGTGCAGGCTTTACTGCTCAGCAAGTATCAATGAGCTTTGACTATAATAGTTTAGAAGAAAATAACCTGTTAACAGCCTACGAACGTTTATTACTTGATTGTATGAAAGGCGACGCAACGTTATTTGCCCGCTCTGATGCAGTGAAAGCATGTTGGGAATTTGTGCAGCCAATCTTAGACTATAAAAAAGAAGCTAAATCTTTGTTTGGTTATAAGTGTGGCAGCTGGGGTCCAAATAAAGCAGATGAAATGCTTGAGAAAGATGGCCGCGAATGGCGTTTTTCGAGTGAAGAAGTGATTAACTAATCACGCTTCACTCAGTCATTAGTCACTGAGTAATTTGTTACTAAGTGACTAACTAAGCATGTAAATAAACAACAGTAGCGTGGAGATATGATGGATTATCGTACTTTTGAAACACCAGAACAGGTTGTTGAGTCATTGGCTCAGTCACTTGTTGAATATAGCCAGCAAGAGCAACCTGTACATATTTCGTTATCAGGCGGCAGTACACCAAAGCTTTTATTTAAAGTGTTAGCACAAGCGCCATTTGCAACCAGCATCACATGGACTAACTTACATTTTTGGTGGGGCGATGAACGCTGTGTTGCACCTGATGATGCCGAAAGTAATTTTGGTGAAGCACAAGCGTTGCTATTTTCGAAGGTAGCATTACCGACAGAGAATATTCACCGCATATTAGGTGAAGACGCACCTGAGCAAGAAGTTATTCGTTTTGCGCAAGAGATGCAAACCGTGATTCCTGCACATAATGGTTTACCTTGTTTTGATTGGATCCTACTGGGCATGGGTAGTGATGGTCATACAGCATCCTTATTCCCAGGCCAAACTGATTATAACGATGAAAACATCGCAATCATTGCTCAACATCCAGAATCAGGACAATACCGTATTTCTAAAACGGCGCGTCTGTTAGCGAATGCAAAGCGCATTAGCTATTTAGTGTTGGGTGCTGGTAAGGCTGAAGTGATCAAGCAAATTCATGATAAGGATGATGCTGCCCTTGCTTACCCAGCTGCGCAAGTTAAAGCAAATCAGGGTAACACTGAATGGATCTTGGACGCAGCAGCAGCAAGATTAATTAGTCGCTAAGATAAGACCGAGCGGTTTAATTTTATTTGCTATTTAACGTTGCTTTCTTAGTATCGAAGACCTGTTAGTTGACGCTAGCAGGTCTTTTTTTGTTCACTTGTCTATTTTTCATACCAGCGGCTAAAACCTACCCCTCATTAAATTAATTTAACAACCTTATATAGAAACAATTTTAAATTCAGCTAGCATTAGTTTGTCTTACATGTAGTTCGTGGCTTAAACAGTTCATTAGGTGCCTTGTGAGGGGGATTTTTTTGCTATTCTTTGTGTTTTTATTGTTAATAAAGTGTTTTAAACTGATTTAAGGCTTGTAACTAGCCAAATATGGTTATTTTTGTGACTTGGTTCTAATATATATATGTGTGATTTATAAGTGTTATGTGTCATATTATGTCGAGTCTAACGAGAAGGTGAGTAAACACCTTGATAGCACTAAATATAATTATTTTTAATTATTCTTTAATTACTCTTTAATCAATATTATTTGATAATACTGACATATCTTCATCCTATATTAGGTGTAATGGACTAGCGTTGTATTGTATTGAGCGACCGTTTTATAGATGAATATGCAGGTATAAGGAAAAACATGAACAAGACACAAGATTCGTTTTTATCTAGTTTCTTTAAACTAGAATCAGCAGGCGGCATTATCTTAATGTTCTCGGCTGTATTAGCTATGGTTTTAGCTAATAGCCCTTTACAGGGACTCTATTCACTATTTTTAGAAACCCCAGTAGAAATAAAACTTGGCGGTTTAGAGATTGCGAAACCATTATTACTTTGGATTAACGATGGTTTAATGGCTGTATTCTTCTTTTTAGTCGGACTTGAGCTAAAGCGGGAATTAGTGGAAGGGGAATTATCTGATCCTCGAAATATCATTCTACCTGGCGTTGGTGCTATCGGTGGTATGTTATTCCCAGCACTTATCTATGTTTACTTTAACTATGATGATCCTGCTGCGTTAAGCGGTTGGGCTATCCCTGCTGCAACAGATATAGCATTTGCGTTAGGTATTTTAAGTTTATTGGGCTCTCGAGTACCGGTTAGCTTGAAGATATTCTTAACGTCACTGGCTATTTTTGATGATATTGGTGCGATCCTTATTATTGCATTCTTCTATACATCGAAGATCTCTGTGGTTGCATTGATTGTGACTGCATTGTGTATCCCAGTGTTAGCTTATTTGAATAAACGTAATGTTGATTCGAAAGCCTTATATATCATTGTTGGTATTGTGATGTGGGTGGCAATGCTGAAATCTGGTGTTCACGCAACATTGGCTGGCGTTATTCTTGCGTTATTTATCCCGATGCAATCAAAAGATAAATCACATTCTCCACTGAAGAAGATGGAGCATGGACTACACTTTGTTGTGGCTTTTGTTATCTTACCTATCTTCGCATTTGCAAACGCAGGTATTAACTTATCGGGTGTTGGCTTAGAGCAAATCCTGCATCCAGTGCCAATGGGTATTGCGTTAGGTCTGTTCTTTGGTAAGCAAATTGGTATCTTCGGTTTATGTTGGTTGGCGATTAAATGTAAGATTGCACAAATGCCAAAAGGCATGGACTGGTGTTCTTTATATAGTACGGCGATCCTATGTGGTGTTGGTTTCACCATGAGCTTGTTTATTGGTTCACTTGCCTTTGAAGAAACAGGAACCAACTTATTGTTTGATGAGCGCCTTGGTATCATCTTAGGTTCATTAATCTCTGGTTTGGTCGGCTTCTTTATGTTGAAGTCATGCCTCTCAAAACAAGACGCAGCAGCAAAATAATAGTCCGCTAGACTTGAGTTACAAATAGTAAGCACCCTTAATTGGGTGCTTTTTTGTATCTGCTTATATCCTCTGATGACTTATTTATCAGTTGAATATATTGATTAAACAAGCTAGTTTAAAGCTTCGAAATGTAGTTATCCCAATCAGAGAGCGTAGTCTTGAGTACTATTAAATCAATATTTGAACGTAATCGCGCATGGTCAGAACAGATCAATGAACAGTTCCCTGACTTTTTTGAACAACTTTCTAAACAACAAACACCGGATTACTTATGGATAGGTTGTTCCGATAGTCGCGTACCAGCAAACCAGATCATGGCCCTGCCTCCGGGGGAAGTGTTTGTGCACCGCAATATCGCTAATGTTGTAGTCCACACAGACTTAAATTGTTTATCAGTGATCCAGTACGCTGTTGAAGTACTTAAAGTGAAGCATATTATTGTGTGTGGTCATTATGGTTGTGGTGGCGTTAAGGCTGCTATGGGCGATGGCCAGCATGGTTTAATTGATAATTGGCTACGTCATATCAAAGATGTTGAACGTTTCCATATGGACGAATTAGAGGGAGTATGCGGAGACGATAAGATTGATCGGATGTGTGAATTAAATGTCGTAGAGCAGGTGCGTAACGTTTGTAATACCACTGTTGTAAAGCGAGCTTGGCGTAATGGCGCTGAGTTAACTGTACACGGCTGGATCTTTAACATCAGTAACGGTGTATTGAAAAGCTTAACAGATAGTATTAATTCGCGTGAGAAACAATTAGAAGTCATTACTAAATAGACGAACGCTTAGCGTAATCTAGTGGGTATAAAAAAAGCCAATGAGTTAACTCATTGGCTTTTTTATTACCTAACGATAATGAATCTAAGAGACATAAATTTTAGGTAATAAAAAAGGTGAACTAAGTTCACCTTTTTTGATATCTGTTTAACCGATTAATAGTAAACTATTAAAGAGGTTTAACGTTCTCAGCTTGAGGACCTTTTTGGCCTTGGCCTACTGTGAACTCAACTTTTTGACCGTCAGTAAGTACTTTAAAGCCATCTACTAAGATAGAGCTGAAATGTACGAATACATCTGGGCCATTTTCTTGTTCGATGAAACCGAAGCCTTTAGCTTCGTTGAAGAATTTTACTTTACCGATTACTGTATTAGACATATTAAAAACCCTGTATATATATATTATTAAAAAAATTGTTAAAAAACCAGGGTGTAACTTATATAAACAATACAAAACACAATAATCAATACAAGTATTAACTAAAGCTTATTCTACCGATATAAACTAGCCTAATTTCTTAAGACGAATTATACATGGTTAAAGACTCATAGCAACACACTCGTGAATTATTTTTATAAAATTACTGTTTTCATTAGTAAAATCAACATTGTCTGTGAGCATCTGCTGGCTTTTCCGTCGTAGTAACCGCTATTTTATTCAATCCTAGTTCATATAACAGCCAATTATTGTTTGCCTCTAAAATTCTAGTATCTGTTTGGTTGTAATGATTGATTAGTTATTATTTGTTGCTAGGTTAGATGTGTGTTTACCACTTGTTATTAAGTGTAAGTTTTTGATATTTAAACTATATGAGTGGTTTACCGAATGTTTTAGATAAATGTAACCGTATCCTGGTAATAGGGTGCAGGCATAAACAAAAGAAAATTAAGGAAAGATAATGAGTAAAGGTGTTCGTAGACAGTGGTTTTTCAGCCAAAAGAAAGAAGTGAAATTTTTTATTAAGTAAGTAACGAAGTGAAGTTATTAGATTATGCCATTAAATACATACTAGGTATTTAATGTGTACTTCTTATTGAGTCGGAAATGTCGACAAATTGTCAGTAAATAAAGCTATTTACTGACAACAAGTCACTTAACTAAAGGCTGTTAAAATTAAGCCGCATTCTCTTCTTCTACACGAGCAATATATTTTTCCATCGCTTGGTCTGAAGATAAGCCTCGTAATTTATCCCATGCAGTCCACTTAGCAAAACCAACCATATCAAAGATAGATGGCTTTTTAGTTGCCACATCACCTTCTGTTGCTTGCTTGAATAATGAATAAAACTCTAACTTTAATTCTTGTGAAGGTTTTTTCTTCGCTGTGCCATTTTGAACTTGGTCTACTGTAGCTTCGAATTTAGCGCGTAGGTCTGTCATTTTATATTCCTTTATTTATCTAAAATGTTGAATCAAAAAGTACTTAACTATTCATTAGTAAAAGCATTACAACGAGCAATGTCGTAATGCACCTACTAATGAGTAGTTAGGTCACAGGCAAATGTTACCTTTATTTTCTACTTAATACATCCTTTTATTTCAGTTTTAGGTATGTATTTAAATAATTAAAAATCCTTATTATTCAAACTAATAACTTTTAAATAAGTATGATTATTCTAATTTTAGTTAAGGGCTTTGTGGGGGCGCGTGATCATATAGCGCGTGCGTAATAATTGATGTAACGCAGAAATAGGCTAAATCTAGGGGCTCAATAGACAATTAAACTTGATATATACGTCAGAATATATCATTACCCATTTGTAGTTACGATCTTTTGGGTGTTAATCGTATTTGTAGCATTAACATTATAAATCCAGTAACACTAAACCCATTTTTTGTAAGTGAAATATGATCGAATCACAATCGAATAGACAGATATCATTATTTGAGGCTGTATTGAATAATTACTCTACATTGCAACGCTGTTTACTGCTCATTTGTGCTTTATTAGTAGTTGTTGCTGTTCTATGTGTGGAGCAAAGCAACATAGCATCATTTTTGTTTTCTAATTTACCGCTGGGTATTGGATTAACAAACAGCTTTATTGCGCCGTTAGTCGCGATCGTATTGTTAGCTATTTCTTGCACTGCTTATTTTGGCATTATTTGTACTGATAAGTTGTCGCCATCATCACGACAAGAGACAAACGTTTCTGGATTTTTATCGGAATTGCGTTTAACACTCGTATTTGGTGCTTGTTTTGGATTGTTAACGGCAATTTTATGTAGTCTAATTTTTGTCATCGCAGAACCACATTTACCACAAGCGTTTCTTCAATATCATCAAATATTTAGCTCGTTAGATTTGATACTTATTGCTTTAACTGCATTGTTAACCAGTGCATTATACTTGTCGGTATTTATGTTACCGCTGTCAAGTTTATTGTCAAGATTGATGGTTTTTGAAACTAAGCCTTCGAAGGTGAAATTAACCACAAATGCAATTATCATTTCATCGATTATATTGTCTTTTTTTATGGCGTTATCCGTCGCGCTGGTGACATCAACCTTTTCGATAAACCTGATTGTATTTATCGTTATTATATCGGCTATCACAGCCTCTGCACTGGGGTTGTTGTACTGGTTTGTAGGGTTAGAAGCGAGTTTGATTGCTAACTTAGTATATTGCTTGTTAGTCTCTTATCTGGCGCACATTTTCTTATAGTTTTAACACAAGTGAACAGCTAATATAAAAACGAGCACGATATAGTAGATCATCGTACTCGTTTATCTATGCTATTTGGTGTGTGGCATGGTGTGTTACAGACTACAAACAGAGCAGCTTGGTAATTTTGGTAACTTCATGGTTTGAAAAGACAGTGTCAACCCATCAACGAGCAGTACTTTCCCTGTCATTGGCTTGCCAAAATTAGCAATCACTTTAATCGCTTCCATTGCCTGCATCGCACCAATAATACCAACCATCGGTGCCATAATGCCTGATTCAACACAGCTTAATGTGCCACTACCGAATAATTGGCTTAAACATTGATAGCAAGGTTCATCATCAGCATAGGTAAAAACACTTATTTGACCTTCCATACGAATTGCAGCGCCAGAGACTAATGGTGTACGCAGTGCGAAACAAGCTCGGTTTATCTGCTCTCGTGTATCGACGTTATCGGTACAATCAAGCACAATATCATGCTGTTCTATCAGCTTAACCATCTCATCTTCAGACAGTTTAGTGGTTATAGCCTGTACTTTACAGTGCGGATTTATCTGTTCTAGCTCATATTTAGCCGACAGTGATTTAAACTCTCCAATACGGCTATCACGGTGTAGTAACTGACGTTGTAAATTAGACAGTTCGATATGATCGAAGTCGACTAATGTCATCTGTCCTATGCCTGAAGAAGCTAGGTACTGACTACTCGCACAACCTAAACCACCGGCACCGATTAACAATACCTTGGCTTGTTTTAAGGCTTCTTGACCATCAAAGTCAAAGTGGCGAAGCACGATTTGACGGTTATAGCGTAGCTCTTCTTGCGAAGACAGAATATCTTCGCAAGAAGAGCTATCATTTGATGGGGTCGACATTAATTTAGGATCTCGTTAAAGGGTTCAATCGTGACCGTTTCACCAATTTCGACGTTACCACGATCTTGCTCGATGATCGCGTAGCAATTTGAGTGACTCAAGCTGCTGAATACACCTGAACCTTGGCTGCCTGTTGATACAACTTCAAGTTGACCTTGTGCATTCACACTATAAATGGCACGTTGAAAATCCATACGTCCTGGTGCTTTTTTAAGTCGAGTCGCCGCAACGGCATTGAAGCGGGGTGTTGGTGTAAATTCTTGATTTGTCATTTTTGCCAACGCAGGTACAACAAGCTGATGGAAAGTGACGGTTGCTGATACAGGGTTACCGGGTAAGCCAAAGAACTTACTGTTTGGTAGTGAACCGAAGGCAAATGGTTTACCTGGTTTAATCGCTAATTTCCAAAAACCAATTTCGCCCAGTTCTTCCAACAATATTTTAGTGTAGTCGGCTTCGCCAACGGATACGCCGCCAGAGGTGATAACTGCATCCGCCACTGCATCGGCTTTAATAAACGTTTCGCGTAGTAGATCTTCGTTATCAGGGACAATGCCAAAATCAACAATGTCTAAATTCAAACGTGATAGCATGGCATTGATGCTGTAACGGTTACTGTCGTAAATTTCACCATTACCCAGCGGTTGACCTAAGCTTTTTAGCTCGTCACCGGTTGAAAATATAGCTACTTTTAGGCGACGATACACAGTGACTTTATCAACACCTATCGTTGCTAGCATCGGAATATCACGTGGTGTAAGACGACGACCTTTGGTTAATACAGCTTGGCCGATAGCAATGTCTTCAGCGGCATTACGAATATTGTCATACATTGGTGGGATATTATCAAAAGTGATTAAATCACCGTCGACTTGTGTGCTTTCTTGCATAATAACGGCTTCACAGCCTGCAGGTACTGGTGCACCGGTCATAATGCGAATACATGAACCGATTGGCCATGCACCCATAAATGGTTGGCCTGCAAACGCTTTACCTGCAAGCGGTAGGGTCATTGATTGAGTCAGGTCGGTGATGCGAACGGCGTAACCATCCATTGCTGAATTATCAAATGGCGGCACATTCATTGGCGAAGATATGTCTTCTGCGAGAATATAATCGAGTGCATCTGCTAAATCTAATGTCAGCGTTTCTGTTACTGCATCAATATTGTCTAACATTTCTTGCATCGCTAAATCCAGTGGTTTTAGCCCTTGTACGTCACAACATCCCATCATATACCCTTGTGGTTATTTTTTAGTTATATCGTCAATTATGACAAAATCAACACATTGACGATAGGATCTATAACAATAAAAAGCTTAATTAACGCTATTTAAGCTAATTTGTTTATATTATTAATTGTTAGGTGTTATTATGCGGCATTATTTTAAAGTCGATCCGTTTGTGGAGTAAGTAATGACCTGCCTAAGTAAAGAAGCTTTATTAGTTCGCTCAGTATTGGAAGAGCGAGGGTTAGAGACACCAATGATCGGAACTGGGCTATCGAGCGCAGAGAAAAAAGACCGCATTGAATCGCATTTTACCGAAATTCTAAAATTATTAGAGTTGGATTTAACGGATGACAGTTTGGCTGAAACGCCACACCGTATTGCTAAAATGTACGTGAATGAAATATTCTCAGGTTTAGATTATAGCTCATTCCCTAAAATCACTTTAATTGATAATAAAATGCAAGTGGATGAAATGGTTAAGGTCAGTGATATTACCTTAACGAGTACTTGCGAACATCATTTTGTGACTATCGATGGTAAAGCGACAATTGCTTATATTCCACGTAGTAAAGTGATTGGTTTATCAAAGATTAATCGCATTGTGCAATTTTTCTCACGCCGTCCACAAGTGCAAGAGCGCTTAACGCAACAGATTTTAGTTGCACTGCAAACCTTGCTTGATTCACAGGATGTTGCTGTGAGCATTACTGCGACACATTATTGTGTGAAAGCACGTGGTGTGATGGATGCAACGAGTGAAACCACAACTACGTCGCTAGGTGGTATCTTTAAATCACGTCCAGAAACAAGAGCTGAGTTCTTACACTGTCGTTAGTTAATTGTTAATACAGATTACGTAAACCTAAACTGCAATTCTCGAGTGCATTCACTCTGTCGTTTAGGTTTATTCATCCCTTCAATATCTATACTCAATTCAAGCTAATTCAATTAAAGCCAAGCCTTAATACCTATGTCATCTTTTCAATGGCAAGGTTAACGTCCATCCGTATTCGTAACTTATTTTACATTGCCACATTTTGTCATAATTCATCTTTATTCATCATTTTAGGGTAATTTAATCGCCATACTTGTTTGTTTTAATGACGTCATTGATAATTAATGAGTAGCTGAGATGAAGCAGATATTAAAACTAAATACATTGTGGAAATTACACTCCGATGATCAGTCGGAGCAATTAGCGCAATCGCTATTACAGTCACTATTACAATCATTATTACTGTGCTGTTTTGTTGTTTTCTTATTGGCAACAACACGTTTTATTGTCAGTTATGCCAATAGTAGTTACGCTCAAGATATGGCGTCGTTGACTATTTATGATGACAATGCGACGCAAGGTTTAGTCAATATTGATGGTATTCATGCTGACGCGATCAACATAGATCGTCAAGCAAGCATTGATGTCGCAGAGGTAAAAGAGCAGGTTAAATATGAAGCAACGTTGGCCGATTTAGAGTTTGTATTACAACAATATCAAATGATGGAATTACAGGCGTTTAATTTTGTTATTGATATGCCACAACGTGCGCAAGTGACCACTGCGATGCTAAGTCATTTACAAAGTATGTTAACGGAGTTCATGGCGGTAAACCCAGATATTAATGCTAATTGGCAATTAGATCCAAATAATGCGTTGAAGTTGATTGTGCAGTTGCATACAGAACGAAAAAGGCATTGGGGTGGGGCAGGCTTAATTATTTAGCTAGATTAATTAAGAGCTATTAACGAAGGCAAGCAGTGCTTGCCTTCGTTAAAAATAAGCTGTTGTTAAACTGCAGCAGTTGCTACTGGTTTAGTAACAACTGGCGTTGTCGCAACTGGCTTCGCAACAATGTTACGCTTTTCTTTGTTAACTTCGGCGATATTAACGAAGATAACGTCACCTAAGCTGTATTCCACTTGATCTTTAATGCTGATTTGACCTGTTTCGACTAAGCATTTAACTTCTTTCTTATTATCATGTAATAAGCTTGCAGGGATAAATGCAACCGCACCATTTTCAAGTAAACGCACACGTAAACCACCGCGGTTAACATCCATGATGCTCGCCTCGAATGCTTGTTTGCTTTCTACTGCAGGTGTTAGGTAATCAACATATAACCACGATGAGATATCACGTTCAGCCATTCTATGTTGGCGGCGACGTTCCGACATCAAGATCACTTCATCTTCTGTTGCAGAGCGTGCTGTACCATTGGTCAATGTTGCTTTGATTAGGCGATGGTTAAGGATGTCACCGTATTTACGAATTGGTGATGTCCATGTTGCATAACCTTCTAGACCCATAGCGAAGTGACGTTCTGCACTTGCACTGATGATGCTGTAGCTTTGCATACGACGTAAACGACTGTCTAATGCTGGATTCGCTTTTTCTGCAAGGGTACGTTGTAATTCAACATAACCAGTTAGAGATTGGATGTGTTCTTTTGTGCATTCGATACCGTGTTCAGTCAGTAACTCAACAACTAAGTCAATCTTCTCTGGATCAAAACCAGCGTGGGTATTAAATACACCCACATCGCCATGTAGACGGAATAAACGTGCTGCGGTGATGTTCGCTGCAACCATGGTTTCTTCAATCATTTGATTAGCAATGCGGCGATGTTCTACATGAATAGCAAGTACGTTACCTGTTTCATCTAGCTCGAAGCTGTAGTCTGGTTGGTCAGGGAATACGATGGCATTTTTCTTACGCCATTGTTGACGATGACGTGCAAACGTAGCCAGTGACTGTAGTTGTTCTGCAAGCTGTGCTTCAGGCTGCCATTGCGTTGAAACTTCTTCAATTAAGTCTGATACTTGTGTATAAGATAGCTTGTGCTGAGACGTGATCCAAGCTGTGAAGAATTCAAACTCTTCAGCTAAGGCACCATCTTCTTGAATAGTATAAGTACAGCATAATGTTGGGCGTTTTTCGCCAGCAACTAATGAACAAACACTGTCGCTTAATTCACGTGGCATCATTGGGATATTACGGCCCGGTAGATACACAGTGAACGCTCGTTCTGCCGCAATTTTGTTTAGTTCTGAATCAGCTGGGATATATGCTGTTGGATCAGCGATCGCAACAGTCACTTTTAAATTGCCTTCTGCTGTTTTTTCAACAAGCAGTGCGTCATCCATATCTTGTGTAGACGCTGAATCGATAGTAAAGAATGGTTTATCTGTTAGATCAATACGCGTCGTATCATCTTTAAATTCAACAGAATCAGGCATTGCTGGTACGTCTTTAGCTAAATTTTGACGTGCTAATGTAACCCACCATGGTGCATTTGGATCGGTTTCAGTAGCAACGAAACTCGTTACTTCGGCTGAGAAACTACCATCTTTTAATGCATGAGATGTAAGTTGTGCAACAACCCAATCGCCATTACTTACTTTTTGCTCGCCTAAACCAACTAGTTTTGCCTTAATCGGCATGTTGATCACTGGGCTGTCGGCAACAATAGTCAGTTTGTTTTTTGCAATACTAATACGCGCAATAAAACGGCTTAACTTAGCTTCAACTAACGTATCCGGTTCTGCTGATGTTTTATCACCGTTGGTTTCGATATAGGCTTTAATTCGATCGCCATGCATGATTTTTTTCATGTGTGGCGGCGCAATGAAGTAGCTTTCGCCATCATCCGCTTCAAGGAAACCAAAACCACGTTCAGTGCCTTTAACAGTTCCTTCTACACTTGGCGTGTTTTGGCGCATATTTTGTTTTAATTGAGATAGTAGTGGATTGTCGCGAAACATGTAAAACCTTCCTATAATGAATTGCGCATACTATACGACAGAGCAGGGCTAAGTACCACCCCTGATACTGGCCGTTTGCTTTCAGCTTATAGTAGTTTTTCAATATCTTTAATCATGCCTTTTGGTGAAACGGTTGGTGCAAAACGCTCAACGACATCACCGTCTCGATTAACTAAGAATTTTGTAAAGTTCCACTTAATCCCCTTACTACCTAACAAACCTCTCGCCTCAGACTTTAGCCAGTTATAGAGTGGGTCGGCATTATCACCGTTGACATCAATCTTGCTGAACATGTCAAAAGTGACACCAAAATTAAGTTGGCAGAATGAGTTTATATCGGCATCTGAGCCTTTTTCTTGTTGCTTAAATTGGTTGCAAGGGAAGCCAAGAATGGCTAATCCTTTATCACCATAAGTCTGATTAAGTTCTTCTAACTCTGCGTATTGATTAGTGAACCCACACTTACTTGCTGTATTGACGATTAATACGGCTTGGCCATTATAATCACTGAGTTTTTTCTGTTCACCTGTGATTGTTGTTACTTCGAAGTCATAAAGTTTGGTCATGGTAAGTACCTTCTTATAGTAGAGATAATTAGTAGATAACTAAATTAGTTTAGTTGATAGGTAAATAGGTTGCGCGCAACATAATGATTGCTGCAATATGAATATGCAAGTATTTTCGTCTCAAGAATAGGTTTTTTACATTTGAGTTTAAGTAGTTGCGTCTGAGCTCACAGATAAAAATGATTAATTGCCCTTGAAAACAGGGATAACAAACCCATCTATCTATTAACAAATACATTCAGATAACTTGTAATCTGAATAACCCCATTAGAACAAAGGAACAAGTAATGACTGATACAGTTAATACTGAGACTCACGGCTTTCAAGCTGAAGTTAAGCAACTGCTTAAATTAATGATCCATTCTTTATACTCAAATAAAGAAATATTTTTACGTGAACTTGTCTCTAATGCGGCAGATGCAGCCGACAAATTACGTTTTAAAGCATTATCAGATAATAGCTTATATGAAGATGACGGCGAATTACGCGTACGTGTTACGTTTGATAAAACAGCCCGTACAATCACGATTGCTGATAACGGCATCGGTATGTCACGTGAAGATGTTATCTCGCATTTAGGTACAATCGCACGTTCTGGCACATCTGAATTCTTTGACAACCTATCTGGTGACCAAGCGAAAGACTCACAGTTAATCGGTCAGTTCGGTGTGGGTTTCTATTCTGGTTTCATCGTCGCAGATATGATGACCGTGAATACACGTGCAGCAGGCGCAGCAGCAGACCAAGCAGTACAGTGGGAATCTGAAGGCGAGGGCGATTACCGTCTAGCGGATATCACGAAAGAAAGTCGTGGTACTGAAATCATCTTACACTTACGTGAAGGCGAAGACGACTTATTGGATGCATGGAAACTGCGTCAAATTGTAAACAAATATTCTGATCACATCAGCATCCCTGTTGAGATGTGGAAAGAAGAACAACCTGAATCAGACGGTCCTGACGGTGAAAAAACACCAGCAGTACCAGGTGAGTGGGAATCGATTACCCGTGCAAGCGCACTGTGGACATTATCGAAAAACGAACTTAAAGATGAAGAATATAATGAGTTCTACAAGCACATTGCCCACGACTTTGAAGATCCACTCACATGGAGCCACAACCGTGTAGAAGGTAAGCAAGAATATACGAGCTTACTTTATATCCCTGCGCGCGCCCCATTTGATATGTGGAACCGTGAAAAAGAACATGGTCTAAAACTGTATGTTCGACGTGTATTCATTATGGATGACGCTGAGCAGTTTATGCCGACTTACCTACGTTTCGTGAAGGGTGTATTAGATTCTAACGATTTACCACTAAACGTATCTCGTGAAATTTTACAAGATAATAAAATCACGACATCACTACGTACTGCTTGTACTAAACGTGTATTGACCATGCTTGAACGCATGTCGAAGAACGAAGATGAAAAATATCTGAAATTCTGGAATGAATTTGGTCAAGCACTGAAAGAAGGTCCAGCAGAAGACATGGCGAATAAAGAGAAAATTGCTTCTTTATTACGTTTTTCTTCAACATCGGTTGGCGGTCCTGCACAAGAAGTTGGTTTCGGTAAATACATCGAAAACATGCCTGAAGGTCAAGATAAGATTTACTACATTACAGCTGACAATTACACCACAGCAGTAAACAGTGCATATCTTGAAATCTTCAAGAAAAAAGGCATTGAAGTATTGCTATTAACTGACCGTATTGATGAGTGGTTATTATCACACTTAACGGACTTTGATGGTAAACAACTGGTTTCTGTTACTAAGGGTGATTTAGACCTTGGCGAACTGGATGATGAAGATGCTAAGAAAGCTAAAGAAGAAGCGACTGAAGAATTTGCTAGCTTCCTTGAGCGTGCTAAATCAACATTAGGTGAAAAAGTAGCCGATGTACGTTTAACGCATCGTCTAACAGAGACTCCATCTTGTGTTGTGACTAACGAAGATGGCATGAGCAGCCAAATGATTAAATTGATGGAATCTGCTGGTCAAGCAGTACCACCACAAAAATACATTTTTGAGCTAAATCCTGAGCACGAAATGATCAAACGTGTTGCTGATGAAGCAGATGAAAGCGTATTTGCAGACTGGGTTCAGTTATTGCTAGAACAAGCACAACTGACTGAACGTGGTAGTTTAGATGATCCTGCGGCATTTATTGCGCGTATGAATCGTTTAATCGGTTAAGTACAGTTTTCAAAATTTAACAGTGTGAATACGTTTTTCTATTAAACTACTCACAAAGTTATACACTAATGCATGGCAATTCAGGGCCGTACTTGAACACATCGGATTTCCCGTGTAGTCTAGCGGTTCTGAAATTTAAGCAATTTAAACAAGCTAAGTCAATTTAAGGGCAATTTATGCGTATTATTTTATTAGGTGCACCAGGTGCAGGTAAGGGAACTCAAGCACAGTTCATCATGGAAAACTATGGTGTTCCGCAAATCTCTACTGGTGATATGCTACGAGCTGCTATTAAAGAAGGTTCTGAGTTAGGTCAAAAAGTGAAAGCTGTTATGGATGGTGGCCAACTTGTATCTGACGAACTAATCATCGAATTAGTTAAAGATCGTGTTAAGAAAGAAGATTGTGCAAAAGGTTTCCTACTAGACGGTTTCCCACGTACTATCCCACAAGCTGACGCGATGAAAGAAAACGGTATCGACGTTGACTTCGTACTTGAATTTGACGTGCCAGATGAAGAGATCGTTAAGCGTATGAGCGGTCGTCGTGTTCACGCTGCTTCAGGTCGTGTTTACCATACTGTTTACAATCCGCCAAAAGTGGAAGGTAAAGATAACGAAACTGGTGAAGATCTATCTATCCGTGCGGATGATGTTGAAGCAACTGTACGTAAACGTTTAGGTATCTATCACGATCAAACTGCACCACTTATTGCTTATTATGGCAAAGAAGCGGAAGCAGGTAACAGCAAATATGTTACATTCGACGGCACTCAAGCTGTTGACGCGGTAAGCAAGCAATTAGCTGAATTACTTGGCTAGTCGACAAGTGAATCGACAGGTTTAATTCTTTCGATTAATCTGTAGACGGTTATCAAACCTCGAGCATGCTCGGGGTTTTTTTATACCTAAATCTCAGCGAGTTATTGGATCCAAGTGATTTAATCGCATAGAATAGAGTCACTCGTTAAACGATATAGTGATTATGTGTAATATGACTAAGCAAAGTATTTTATTGGTTAACCTTGGTACGCCAGATTCAGCCACTCCAGCCGGTGTTAAAGCCTTTTTAAGACCATTTCTGTCTGATACCCGCGTGGTCAATATACCTCGATTATTTTGGTTGCCGCTCTTAAACGGTGTCATTTTACCTTTGCGTTGTAAACGTGTAGCCAAAGCTTACCAATCGATTTGGTTTGATGATGGCTCACCACTCTTACACTACAGCCTATTACAACAGAAAGCGTTGTCAGCACTGTTTGAAGGTACAGGGCAAGGTAAAGAGCAAGGTACGGGGCAAGGTGTACAAGTTGAATTGGCCATGACGTATGGCGAGCGCAGCATCAAAAATGCCATTAAAAAGTTACAACAAGCGGGTACAGAGCACATAGTGGTACTGCCTTTGTTTCCACAATACTCATCAACCACGACAGCGCCAGTATTTGATCAAGTGGCTAACTACCTGCAAGCAACCATTGATGTACCAAGTGTGAGCTTAGTGAAGCATTACCATAATAACGACGCTTATATTGAAGCATTAGCGTTAAGCGTAGAGCGCCATTGGGCTGAAAAGGGCAGAGCTGAGAAATTGCTATTGTCTTACCATGGTATTCCTAAGTTCCTGGTTGAAAAAGGCGATATCTATGCGGACCATTGTGTTGAAACCACGGCACTGTTATGTGCGCGCTTGGGCTTAACGGAAGATCAGGTTGTGCATTGTTATCAATCGCGTTTTGGTAAAGCTGAATGGCTACAACCGTATACTAATGAGACGTTAGTTAAATTGGCTGAAAATGGTACGAAATCACTTGATGTTATTGCGCCTGCCTTTGCCGTTGATTGCTTAGAAACACTTGAAGAAATGGCGATTGAAAACAAAGAGGTATTTGTAGAAGCCGGCGGTGAAGATTATCGGTTCATTGCTTGTTTAAATGACGATGAAGCGCATATTCGCGCACTACATGCTGTTGCGAGTGAATACTTACGTCGTTGATAAAATAGCTGATGTTGATTGATTGCTATTTAGCGCGGATCAAACAGTGTTTAGCGTTCTCGAGTTGGACGCTAACCATTTCGGCACATTTCATCTTGTCTACATTTTCCAAATCTATTACAGAATAGTGCCTTTTCAACATCCAATCTAGTGGTTGCTGAAAGCTATCCTCATCAACAATAAATGACTGGTTTTTTAGTCCGCCTTCATCCACTTGTACTATCCATAAGCGTTTTTTACTGTCGAGATTTGCAAGTAAGCGCTGACTGAATTTGTGGAAGCCTCGTTGTAGTCTAAGCCGTAATGACATGTATTGCACCTGCTTTAGAATGAAAGGGAATTATAGACCTAAATATTCTAGTTGCAGTAGTAGGTAAATGTACCGAATTGTAACAAGTTAGCTATAGCTATAGCTATGGCTGATAGAGGTGATAATTAAAGGGGATTGGTGCAGTGTTAATAAAATGGCAATAACGGTAATCTAATCTTGAGTACTTTAATTACTCGTTACTGCCTGATGTTACAATGCTTTCATCAAAATTTTTGAACGACGCTGTAGGTTATATAGCTCTTGTTTTTCAACAGGCAGCTGTTCCAGCTCGACAGGTTCAAAACCACGTTCTCTAAACCAATGAATACTGTGTGTTGTGAGCACGAAAAGATGCTCCATGCCTTGTTTCTTGGCTTGTCGTTCGATTTCTTTGACCAATAAATCACCACGACTCAAGCGGCGATATTCTGGGTGTGTTGCCACACTGGCCATTTCGGCGATATTACCCGAGAAACAGTACAGTGATGCACAGCCAATAATGGTGCCATCACGCTCTACGACAGTAAAGTGCTCGATATCTCGTAACAATTGTTCCCTGCTGCGCTGTACTAGCATACCTTGCTCGACCAAGGGCTGCGTTAATAGCATAATACCAGGCACATCTTCAATCTTAGCCGGGCGGGTTTGTTCGGCACTTTGACGTACTATTTGAGTACCAACACCGTCGCGTGAGAACAGCTCTTGTAATAAAGAACCATCGGTTTTGTAACTGACTAAATGGCAGCGTGTGACACCAGCAAAAGACGCAGTAATCGCTGCACGTAAGTATGACGCTGTGCCACTATTTATACCGCCTTGTGCTTCTAGTTCCGCTAAGCGCTCTTGTGCTTGCTCTGGAAACATTTCTGAAATGAGCTCACCGTTATAATCCAGCACACCTTGCGAAGAACAAAAGTTAATCAGTTTATGGGCACTCAGTTTAATGGCTATTTTAGTCGCGACTTCTTCCGCACTGAGGTTAAAACTTTCCCCTGTGACTGAATAGCCGAGTGGGGGAACGACTGTAATGGCATTTTGTGCGAGTTGATATTCCAATGCATCGGTATCGACACGGCGTACGCGCCCAGTATGGCAAAAATCGACGCCGTCATCCACGCCCATAGGCTGGGCTGTAATAAAGTTGCCACTGACGATATTGATTTTAACACCGTGCATTTGTGTGTTGACCAGTCCCATCGAAAATGCGGCGGTAATTTCATATTGGAGTTGGCCAATAACTTGTTTAATGAGCGGGAAAGCTTGTTCATCAGTGACGCGTTGGCGTTTGTGAAACTGACTCTCGCAGTTATTCTGCGCGAGTATGGTGTTAATTTGTGGACGAGCGCCAAAAACCAAAACGATACGAATACCGAGGATGTTTAATAAGGCAATGTCATTAACGATATTGATGAAATTGGCATGCGCGATGGCTTCGCCGCTCAATGTCAGTACGATTGTTTTATCGCGGTGTGCATTGAGGTAAGGCGCAGATTGCCGAAACCAACGTACTAACTGGTTATCTTGTTGACTCAATTCCATCTCCTTGGATTTAACATCTTATTCTAAATACGTATTTTAAATATTAGCTTTGAAACTAATATTCCTTAAATCACAGATGAAATCAAGTCGCAGTCGATCGATTATTCAGTTTTCCAAAGGATGTGGATGAATTTGTCGTTGGCTTTCTTCTTTACTAATACACGACCGAATACATCATTTAATACATCTTGGCCATCAACAAGGCCGATGTGTAATTCACAATAGTCATTGTCATTGATCCCCATGGCGACACTTGCTGGCCAATCGTTACTTAAGTCTACGATGTCCACCGCACCACGATCTTCGAATTGCATGGCAAATAAGATTTGATCTGCTGGCTCTAATTCTTTTTGCGCACCGTCTAAAAATGTGTCATAGGCAAAATCGATTAGCTCGTCTTCAGTTTTTAATAGCATAGAATGTCCAAATTTAGGGTATTTTTACTGGATTTTACCTTAATCTCGATCAGATAAAAATATGTCTGACAATATCCACTGTATTTTTATGTGATTTCTAATTGATTCCGAATGAAATAGGCGTTACATTGAATGCGGACAATATAACATTAGAGTATGAATGCCAAAGGGCAAATAAAGGAATATTATTAGTATGCATTATCAAACAGACGACGTCAGAATCCGTGAAGTAAAAGAATTATTACCGCCAATTGCAGTGTTAGAAAAATACCCTGCTTCTGATGATGTTACTAAAACAGTATTTGAATCACGTAATAGCATTAGCCAAATTCTTAAGCAAGCAGATGATCGCCTTTTAGTGATCGTTGGTCCTTGTTCTATTCATGACACTGAGGCTGCATTAGAGTATGCAGCGCGTCTAGTGGCATTACGTGAGAAGTATAAAGATACACTTGAAATTGTGATGCGTGTTTATTTTGAAAAACCGCGTACAACAGTCGGTTGGAAAGGGTTAATTAACGACCCGTATTTAGATGACAGCTTCCAGTTAAATGATGGTGTACGTATTGCTCGTAAACTATTGCTTGATGTGAATGCAATGGGTCTACCAACAGCGGGTGAATTCCTTGATATGATCACACCACAATATGTTGGCGATCTAATGAGCTGGGGTGCAATCGGCGCACGTACGACTGAATCTCAAGTTCACCGTGAATTAGCATCAGGCATGTCATGTCCTGTCGGCTTTAAAAACGGTACTGACGGTACAATTAAAGTCGCGATTGATGCAATTGGTAGTGCAAACGCACCGCATCATTTCTTATCAGTAACGAAATTTGGTCACTCAGCTATTATCTCTACTGCTGGTAACCCTGATTGCCATATCATCCTACGTGGTGGTAATAAGTCGACTAACTATTCTGCTGATGATGTTGCTGCAATTACGACTCAGTTAGAAGGTGCTAAGCAAGACGTTAATATCATGATTGATTTTAGCCATGCTAACAGCGAAAAGAAATTCCAAAAACAAATGGATGTTTCAACGGACGTTGCTGGTCAAATTAGTGCTGGTAATAAAGGTATTTTCGGTGTGATGGTTGAAAGTCATTTAGTAGAAGGTCGTCAAGATCTTGTTAATGGTAAAGTTGAAACTTACGGTCAAAGTATCACAGATGCTTGTATCGGTTGGGCTGACACTGAAACGATGATGGCACAATTATCTGATGCTGTAGCGACACGCCGAGCTGTTAAATAAGCAAGGGCATTAGCTGACTTGCATTGTAACGCTGTTTAGGTATATAGTCTTAGCATATTGTAAAGCACAAACTTTGGTTTGTGCTTTTGTCATTAAAGAGCGGACACAAATGAAACGAATTATATTTTCTCTTGATGAAGTTTTGCCGATTGAAGCGGAAGCACTGGCTGCAAAGACTTTTACCCCTACTTATGACGATCTTTGGGACGCGAGCAAGTTCAAAGGATCTAAAGTTGTCGATGAACATGGCAATACTGAAGTGGAAGCGTTAAGTAAGGGCCTTAACTTTTGGCCAGATGTTAACCAGCTTAATCCTAAGAAGCTTAAAGCACAATTAACCTTGATGGCAGAGCACGGCGTTTTCATTATGAACAATGTTTCAAGTGATATCTCGCCAATTGAGCGAGGCACATTAGCGTATGCACAAGGCTGTCACCCAGAGAACGATGCTGATTTCGAAATGAATCAAGATGAAATTTTTGATGGCGAAATGGGCTCAATCACAATTCCATTGGAGTGGGTGAGTCGTTCTGTTAAAGCAGACAAGAAACAGTTCATTATTGAATTGGGTGATGATGACGATGTACGTCTAATCATTAAGTAAGACATTTTTCAGCAAGTAATCGTACTGCTTGAATTGAATACAAAAAAGCCTCTGTTTCGATAACAGAGGCTTTTTACGTTTAAAGGGGTTAGTAAAACTGGCGACAGTATTATATCGCCAAGCTTTTGATTAACGACGTTTTTTCTTTGGCTTACGCTTTTTAACTTTCTCGCCTTCAAGCGCTAATCGCTCGATAACAGCTTGTTTTTCTGCTTCAGCCATTGCTGGTGTTTCTAAGCTTAAGCGACAGATTTTAGCTGTACGCAATTCATTGATTAAAATCGCAGCGGCTTTGTTTAAATCAACAAAACCACCTGGACCTAAACAACCACGACCACGGCCAATATCTTCTAACAATTCTAAATCTGTTTTGTCGAGATTATCGAGTTTGTAACGCTCACGCATTGCTTCTGGATATGCTTTACACATGTATTCTGCTGCGTACATTCCGATGTCATCATATTCAATCGCAGTATCTTTAATTGCGCCTGTTGATGCTAAACGGTAGCCAGAAAGTGGGTTTTGTACTTTCGGCCATAACATGCCTGGAGTATCAGATAGTACGATCCCGTTGTCTAATTTGATACGCTGCTGCTGTTTAGTCACAGCAGGCTCATTACCTGTCTTAGCAATAATACGGTTAGCAAGGATATTAATTGTGGTTGATTTCCCCACGTTTGGAATACCCATGATCATCGCTTTAATGACTTGGTGCGCACCTTCTTTATTTGGTACTAATTGACGTGCTAGGGCAGGGATTTTTTTGATCTCATGCACTTCTTGCGTTGTAAAGGCGTAGGCTTTAACGCCTTCTTCTAATTCTAGATATTCTAACCATTGTGCTGTAATGATCGGATCGGCAAGGTCACTCTTATTAAGAATCTTAATACAAGGGGTATCACCACGTAAGTCGGAGATCATTGGATTCTCACTACTATAAGGAATACGCGCATCAAGCACTTCGATAATGAGGTCCATTTGCGGCATTACTTCCGCGATCTCTTTACGGGCTTTGTGCATGTGCCCTGGGTACCACTGAATTGACATTTAAATATAACCTTTTTATTTTGATCTACAGTCACATTTGTACGTAATTAGCTACAAAATGTGCTGGTTTGAAAGTTGGTTGCTAAAGCAGTGAGTAAACATTTCCTGCAATAGTCTGATAATTGCCGCTAGTTTAACGTAATTAGTGATTTCGGTCACTAAGGGTTGGTATATCTATGCAAGTAATTTTAGTTGAGAGTTGTGGGGAGTGATTTATCTATCGGCGTTATTTGCTCTATGTTAAGTCGCGGTTGTTACGTAAACAACTCGCGAATTAGATGGAAACCCAGCCATTTTATTGCAATAGATGGGCGATAGTTTACCGTGTGGTTTTGCGTTCTATAAAATTAGCCGGAAGCATGAGCTTTACTAGCGTCGAATCATTCTGACTAATTTGGTCGACAATGATTTTTACGGACTCTCGTGCCAAACGCTTAAAATCTTGATTAAAGGTCGATAACTGATAGTTTAACCATTCTGCTTGAGGGATATTATCAAAGCCAATCACTTGTAAATCATCTGGAATCTTTAAACCAAACTCCAGACGAGCCACATCCATTAGCGCCATAGCAATATTATCGGTTGCACAAAATACGCCATCAGGTCTGTTAACTTGGCTAAGCACTACTCTGATTTTATCTAGAGCCTCTGTGTAGTCAAAGCTGGCTTCAACAACATGCGCTTGTTTATTTGTCAGGCTTTCAAACTCACTACAAAAACCAGCCTTACGTTCATTATTAGTGAACGTGGGTATATCACCCGTTAAGTAGATTGCTGATTTTACGCCATTGTTATGAAAATGCTTTGCGGCTGTTTGACCTGCTGCGTAGTTGTCACTCACCACATGACTACTTCTTGTACCTTCAACTACTCTGGCGAATTGAACAACAGGGATATTGAATTCGGCACACTCTTCATAAAGTGATTTGTTGAATGTCGCCGAAGCCGCGATCACACCATCGACACGATACTGAAAAATATTGGGAATAGAGTGGAGTGCTTCATCGTCAACTTGCCATGGGATAAGTACCGCTGAATAACCTTGTTTTTGTAATTCGCTAGATATTAATTGCAGCGTTTTCATGTGCAAAGGGTAATCAGTATCTGGAAAAACTAAACCAATCAGTTTAGATTCATTGGTAGTTAGGCTACGAGCAAAAGCATTGGGACGATAATTTAACGTTTTGGCAGCTGCAAATACTTTGTTTTTGGTCTTTTCACTGACTGAGCTACCCGGCAAAAAGACACGAGATACCGTCGATTGAGATACGCCGGCTAATTTTGCAACATCTTTTGAGGTAGCGTTTGCTTTAGGTATATTCATGAGTGAGCTATTATTTTTAGTAAGGTGACTAAAACTAGAATAACATAATTAGGCAAGTTGTTCATAAGCCTGAGCTAATTTGCCCAGGCTTATTAATATTAGAGAGTAGGGTTTGTTATTTTTTGAGTACGTTCAAATACATCTAAGCCTTGCTGTTGTAACCAATAAGGTAGATCAATCAACACCCAGTTTTCAGACAATTTGTCCCCGTCGCGATAATAAACATCAACAACTTGCATGTTTGCTCTCACTTCGCCGCCTGGCATACCTAAAAAACCACCTGTTGGCGTATTTGAAAGGTTTGGCCAACCGAAGAAACAAGAGAAGCTGCCTTCAGCAAAACGACAAACGTGGCCATTGAATTTTTTGTCTTTTAAATTGTTACGGAACGGCAGTTGGTGCTGTTGTTGGTAACGAGGGATCGTATACGATGCGCCGATACCACAAGGTCCATACCATACCATGTCTTTAGACCAGCTTTTCGCAAGTACTTCAGGTGGGCAGCCCATTGCACCGCTATCGTTAAGCGCTGATAGATCATCAACCATTTTGTTTACCAGCGCTAGGGTTGCAATACCTTCGGCTGGATCTGCATCTTCGAATAATAAACCGTCGTGATTACGTGGGCCAGGGTATACAAAGTGCTTGCCCGTTGACGGTGGTAGTGGGTAACAACCAGCTTGATCCATCATGCCGAGAAGGTCTAAGAACAAACCAGTCTTGGTGATTTTGCCATTTTCTACGCAACTAAATTCAGCGTAGCGAACATTCATAATTTTGCCTGTTGGGCGCATACCAAGGAATTCAGCATCGAATAGCCCCATGAAATGCCCCATACTCATCACCCATGTTTCACCTGCAGCGACTTCATTTTCACCGGCGATGAAGATATCTTGACGACGTTGCATACGGGTCATCGATTTCATCATTGGTGACCAGAATATGTCAGCTGCTGCTTGTGCGCCTTGCTGTTCACGGAATGGGTACACACTTCGCCATAGGTAGTCTTCTGAAGTATGCGATTTTAGTACTTCTGCTACATTTTCGTGCGTTGCTTTTTCCATTGCATCGAAATAATCACGAACTATTTTTTTTGCTTCTTGATATTTAGACATTTTATCTCTCTTTTGCTGACGAGCCTGTTTCTAACGGGCTAGAAAAAATAAATCATATTATCGACAGGCGAGGCGCCTGCCGTTTAAATAAAGGTTGTTACTATGCGTTAGCTTGTTTCAGTGATTTTTCTTTGTAGAAAATACCGCCTTTCAATGTTTCAGGCAGAGAGAACCACAGTAGACCAGCAATGATCCAGATGATTGGAGAGCCCCACATTGCCGTCTCTAGATCTGAACGTTCTTGGATGTAAACCAATACCATTGGCGCCCACATGCCGATGATACGACCACCGTGGAATAAAGCCGCGCCAAAGTTACGTAGATGTGGAGGGAATAATTCAGAGAAATAACCACCCCATACTGCCGACGCAGATAAGCCAAAGTTGTATATAAGGCCAAGTATCGCGAGCATATTTAGGCTACCAATCATGACGTCGCTTGGTGCAACAAAGAATACTGAAGCCATGACACCGGCGATGATAAACCCTAGCGCGTTAACTTTACGGCCGTATTTATCCGCAATAGCGCCCCATACCCAAGCTCCGAATAATGAACCGAATGCAGATATAGAGAAAATGATACCGATGGTAGCCCCATCGAACTCTCGAACCTGCCTTAGATAGGTTGTCACGAACCCACTAAAGAATTGGTAACCATAGAAGTTAAGGCCAGCAAGTAATAGACATGAGAGCGTTAGCTTGCGGTAAGGTGCACTGAGCATTTCGCCCCAAGAACCTTTTTTCTTTTCTGCTCCAGCATTTTCTTGTTCAGCGGCTTCTTCTTCACCATATGCGATCACTTTTTTGTCGTTTGGTAAAAGGAAAATCATCAGTGCGGCTGCAACTAACGGTGGAATACCACCAACCCACATTAGGCTCTGCCAAGGTGCGTCAATGCTGGTGATAAATGCTGCGTAGGCACCCATAGCCATTAAGGCAACAGAGAACATACTTGATGCAAAAGCCGTTAATTTACCACGAACACTGGGGGTAAATAGGCCAATCATCATTGATACAGCGACGGTAAAGTAACCCCCAAGTGAAATACCGATAATAAAACGCATTAATGCCCACGTCGCGTAATCGGTAAACATCATATTAATAATGGTCGCGCCACCATTTAGGGCGGTAATGACAACCAAGGTCGACTTTTTACCAAAGTTAGATGCAACCCATGCACAACTTAATGCCCCTATAAGCGCACCAACCGATTGCCAAGTATAGAATTGAGCCGTATCCGCTAAGCTAATACTGTCATATTCTTCAACAAGATATGGGCGGACGTAATCAATAATTACAAAGTTATAACAATAAAAAAAGTAACCCACCAAAATGGCAATGTACGCAGCAATACGCTGAATCATTGGCACTTCGCTCATATGTTTCCGTTCAATCATGACCGATAGACCTCTTTAATAGGGATAGTTAATTATATTTAGGAAGGAAGTTGATTATCCGTTTTAACATCCACTTCGTTCGAATTCGGGTGAATGATAGATTTTTAGGAAAAAAAGAACTGTGATCAACTTCAAAACTAAAATGATTACGTACCCATTTGCACTTTATTAGTCATTTATGACTTGTTTTAGTGATGAATATCGCAGTTACTCGGTGTAAATTTCCGTAAAACTCATTTTTTGATAAGATGTTGTTACTATTTATTAGCGATGTTACTAGTAATATACAAATGGTTACGTACTCAAGTCTTGCTGTAGTGGTGTGTTATATTATTATTACCTTATTAATAAGTTACTTAGTTAACTTTCGTTATAATAAAGGTGATGATTTCGCTACAGGGGGGCAGCAATTTGGTTGGTTCACAGCCGGCGTTTCCATTTTGGCCACTTATATTAGTGCAATGACGTTTATTGGTATGCCAGGTTGGGTGTACAATTCGGGCATGGAAGCGATGAGTGTCCATTTAAACTATCCCATCGTCATATTCTTTACCGTTACTTTCTTTGTTCCGGTCTTTTATAAGCTTAAATTAACCTCAATATATGAATACCTTGAACTGCGTTTTGGGATCTATGCTCGAACCATCAATTCGCTCGTATTTCTTGTTGTTCAGTGTATCTCTGCAGGCGTCATCTTATATGCGGTCGCACTTATACTTGTGCAAGTGATACCGATATCGATCTCTGAAGCCATTATTTATATCAGCTTATTTACAGCGCTATATACGTGTATTGGCGGTATATCGACGGTGATATGGACCGATATGCTGCAATCTATTGTGCTGGTGATCGGCAGTGTTGCGATTTTTTGTATACTGCTCATAGATATAAATTCCAAGGAGTTCTTGTCGCCAAATAATCTGACTATTATCAATACCAGCTTTGATCTTGGAGTGGATACTACGCTATGGGCTGGCGTTGTTGCCGTGAGTTTCTTACACCTGAGCGTCTATGGTACTAACCAGTTAATAATACAAAGAACGTTAGCAACGAAAAACGTTGAACATGCGCAAAAGTCTATGTTGCTGTGTGGCTATAGTGCTTTCTTTATATATCTATTTTTCTCTGTGTTAGGTGTGTTGCTGAGTATTTATTATCAAAACCAACATTTTGATAATAGTAATGAAGTCATTCTTGATTTTGTTTTTAATCACACCAATCCAATTGTGATTGGGCTGGTGATTTCGGCATTAGCAGCGGCAGCAATGTCGACATTAGATTCAACTTATAATTCAATGGCAACTGTTGCTACCTTTGATATTTATAAACGCTTTGTGTGTAAAAATGGTTCACAGCGTCATTATGATTCTGTGGCAAGAAAGATGAGTCTGGTAGCCGCTGCAGCAGTTGTTGTCCCGGCATTACTCGCCATATCGAATGAATCGGTGCTGAAAACAATTGCAAGTTTGACGTCTATTTTTGTTGGTATTCGATTGGGATCATTTGTACTCGGGCTGTTCTTTCACAAGGCCAATGAAAAAGGGGTCATCGTCGGTAGTATTCTTAGTATCGTGGCAGTGTTCATGGCACGCTATGCCGATATATCGTGGCCATGGTTTGCCCCGATTGGCACCTTGGTATTCTTATTCTTTGGTGTGTTGACGAGTCGCTTCTATGGCTGTAATTCTATCGAGCAACAACATTTCATTAAAAATCAAACCGCACTTGTTTCTAAACCTAAAGCGAGTCATTACGGCCTATTTGTGTTTGGCGCAATGACTATCGTTGCCTGTCTGTTTATACCCGATTGGCTCTTTGCTGTACTTTCATAGGATGAACAAAAATATCTATGACATGCACAAATGACTATGGCATATAGAAAACGCCTAATGGTGTTAACGCAAATGCTGCATAGCATAATCGATAAATACTTTAAGCTTTGTGGGCATATATTTGGTTTGGGCATACTGCAGCGCAATGATCCCCTGATAATTGCTTTTAACCGTCCAACCGCAGAGAACCTCGGTTACATCGCCTTTGCGAATTGCTTCCTGCACGACGAAATCGGGGAAAATACCGATACCTAAGCCATTAATGACACCGTTTAAACGCATCTGAGAATGGTTGACCGCGTAACGACCTGAGACGGTAATGGTATGGGATTCATCACCTTTGATTAAACCCCAGATGTGGTCGGTTTCATTCTCTGCTAAATACAGGCAATCGTGTTGTGCTAATTGTTCGGGGTGAGAGGGGGTGCCTTTTTCTTTTAGATAATCTGGACTTGCACATAGCACTAAGCAGGTTTTACCTATCTCTTTTAACACCAAATTTTCATCTGGCTTATCCGTTAGCAAAAAGGCGATATCGATACCGTGTGCAAAGATATCGATTGGCCCATCAATCGCCCGTAATTTAAGTTGGATCTGCGGATATTGCTTTAAAAACGGAATCACAAAAGGCTGTAGTACCACATTCAAAAATGCCTCCGGTGCCGCAACTGTTATTGAACCTGCGGCTTGAGTATGTTCGTCACTGGATATTTCTACCGCTTGCTTTGCCGCATTCACCATAGGCACACACTGATCGTAAATCTTCTGTCCCGCCTCGGTAATGATCAGCTTTCTAGTGGTGCGCTCAAATAGTTTAATCGATAAAGCGTGCTCAAGTCGGGTAATTGTTTTGCTCAATGCTGAAGGTGTGACATTTATTTTCTTTGCCGCCGCGGTAAAACTGCCTTCTTGAACAACTAAAGTAAAACTCGCCAAGTCGGGTAATAAGGCGATTAATTTTTGCGATATCATCATTCTATTTGTGCCTGTGTTTCACTAATGTTTTTCCATTCACAGGGATAATAGTCTTATATGAGATCAATTAGAATAGTTTTATAGTATAAATTATTTCATAGCTTGTGCGGCTTTTCTTAATCATAAGTTGCTAATTACAAGTTGCTTCAAATAAAGTTAAAAAGGAATATTTGCATGACTTCTACATTCTACAATCAGATCAGTGAACAGCTAGAGCAAACTAAAGCTGATGGCCTTTATAAAAACGAACGCGTGATCACTTCTGCCCAAAACGCCAACATTCAAGTGGCGGGTAATGAAGTTGTTAACTTTTGTGCGAATAACTACTTAGGTTTAGCTAATCACGCTGATCTTATTGCTGCGGCACAGTCTGGTTTAGATAGCCACGGCTTTGGTATGGCGTCAGTACGCTTTATTTGTGGTACGCAAGACAAGCATAAAGAATTAGAAAGCAAAATCAGTACTTTCCTTGGTATGGAAGATACTATTTTGTATACCTCTTGTTTTGATGCAAACACAGGTTTGTTCGAAACATTGTTAGGCGCTGAAGATGCAATCATCTCAGACGAACTTAACCATGCATCTATTATTGATGGTGTACGTTTATGTAAAGCCAAACGTTTCCGTTATAAAAATAACAACATGGCATCATTAGAAGAACAACTGATTGCTGCAGACGCTGCTGGCGTACGTCACAAGCTAATCGCCACTGACGGTGTATTCTCAATGGACGGCGTGATCGCGAACCTTGAAGGTGTTTGTGATCTTGCTGACAAATACAACGCATTAGTCATGGTTGATGATTCTCACGCTGTGGGTTTTGTTGGTGAAGGCGGTCGTGGTACGCCTGAACATTGTGGCGTTATGGACCGTGTTGACATTATTACGGGGACATTAGGTAAAGCACTTGGTGGCGCATCAGGCGGTTACACTTCAGCTAAAAAAGAAGTCGTTGATTGGTTACGTCAGCGTTCACGCCCGTACTTATTCTCTAATTCCGTTGCACCTGCAATCGTTGCAGCATCTATTCGTGTCATCGAAATGATGGAAGCAGGTCATGACCTACGTGCAAAAGTGAAAGCAAATGCAGAACATTTCCGTAATGAAATGAGCGCAGCTGGCTTTACACTTGCTGGTGCAGATCACGCGATCGTACCAGTTATGATCGGCGATGCTGCACTTGCCGCTGAAATGTCTGAGCGTTTACTTGCTGAAGGCATCTACGTCATTGGTTTCTCTTTCCCTGTGGTACCACATGGTAAAGCCCGTATTCGTACGCAAATGTCAGCTGCGCACAGCGTAGAACAAATTGATATTGCGATTGCCGCATTTACCCGTATCGGTAAAGACTTAGGCATTATCTAAAGAAACAATTAATTAAGCTTCGAAGCCGTTCTTATCTATGAATTAGAGTCTGAGTGACGAAGCTTAATATTATCGATAAAAGTGGATTAAAAAAATGAAAGCACTAGCAAAATTAAAACCTGAACAAGGTATTTGGATGACAGATGTTGAAGAGCCAACGCTTGGACACAATGACCTGTTAATCAAAATTCGTAAAACGGCAATTTGTGGTACAGATATCCATATCTACAACTGGGATGAATGGTCACAAAAGACGATCCCAGTACCTATGGTTGTTGGTCATGAATACGTGGGCGAAGTTGTTGGCATTGGCCAAGAAGTGCGTGGTTTCAGCATCGGCGATCGTGTTTCTGGCGAAGGTCACATTACTTGTGGTCACTGTCGTAACTGCCGTGCAGGCCGTACACATTTATGTCGTAACACCACAGGTGTTGGTGTTAACCGTGAAGGTGCATTCGCTGAACTATTAGTTATTCCTGCATTTAACGCATTCAAACTACCAGATGATGTTTCTGATGACATGGCTGCAATCTTTGACCCGTTTGGTAACGCAGTACACACCGCATTATCATTTGACGTTGTTGGTGAAGATGTATTAATTACTGGTGCTGGTCCAATTGGCATCATGGCTGCTGCAGTATGTAAGCACGTTGGCGCACGTAATGTTGTGATCACCGATGTGAACGAATACCGCTTAGATCTAGCACGTGAAATGGGTGTTACTCGCGCTGTAAACGTAGCGACTGAGTCACTTCAAGATGTAATGGACGAGCTTAAAATGACTGAAGGCTTCGATGTTGGTCTTGAAATGTCAGGCGTTCCATCAGCATTCAGCGATATGCTAGACAAGATGAACCATGGCGGTAAAGTGGCTATGCTAGGTATTCCACCAAGCACAATGAATATCGATTGGGGCAATGTTATCTTTAAAGGTTTAGTTATTAAAGGTATCTATGGTCGTGAAATGTTTGAAACTTGGTATAAAATGGCTGCATTAATCCAGTCAGGTTTAGACCTAACGCCAATCATTACACACCACTTCCCAATTGATCAATTCCAAGAAGGTTTTGATATTATGCGTTCAGGTATGTCAGGTAAAGTTATCCTTGATTGGGAATAATAACAGATAGATTGACTATTCTCGGTTACCAAAAATCCAAGTGTCTAAAGCACTTGGATTTTTTTATGCTCGTCTTTCAAGCCATCGACATCATTAAATTAAAATGTGATCCGTGTCGTATATCTAATTTAAGCAAATAAAATAGTCGATTTAGTCGCTAATCACGTAACATTGGATTGCATTCATTAACAACTCAGCTTACACTTGTGCGCTATTAATAAATGAAACTACTTCATCAGGCTTTAGAGATAGTATTATGAAAGATCATATTATGAAAAAACCACCGCTAATTTGGTTAAACGTATTCGTTTTTGCTTCAACCTTCCTTGCTGCTATAACTTTAGTACCTTGGTATGGCTTTACATATGGCTTTGAAACTTTCGAAGTTGTCGCTATGATTGTTGGTATATTTGTATGTGGTTTATCTATTACAGGTGGTTACCACAGACTCTGGTCACACCGTACTTATAAGGCGCATTGGTCAGTCCGTCTTATATTTGCACTCGGTGGTGCATTTGCATTACAAAATAGTGCGATTCACTGGAGTTCTGATCACCGTCGTCATCACAAGCATGTCGATCATGATGATAAAGACCCGTACTCAGCAAGCCATGGTTTTTGGTTCTCGCACATAGGTTGGATGCTACGCGAATATAATGCGATGATTTATACCGATTACACCAATGTTCGAGACTTACAAAAAGATGCTATCGCAGTATGGCAGCACAAATACTATAACGTACTGGCGTTTGCAATGAATGTGGGTGTACCTATTTTAGTGGGCCTGTTATACGGAGACGTGTGGGCGAGTATGCTATTACTAGGTGTTTTACGTCTGGTATTAAGCCATCACTTTACATTCTTCATCAATTCATGGGCGCATATGTGGGGCACACAGCCTTATACAGATCGTAATACCGCGCGTGATAATGCCTTATTAGCTATCTTTACCCATGGCGAAGGTTACCATAACTACCATCATATTTTTGAAACCGATTACCGAAATGGTATTAAATGGTATCAATACGATCCGACGAAATGGTTAATCAACGTGTTAGCTTGGTGTAATTTGGCGAGTGATTTACGTACTGTACCTGAAGCACGTATAGAACAAGCTAAACTGAAAATGGAGCTAAAACGTCGTCACGAAAAAGTGCAGCACTTGCCAAATTCTGAAGAGGTTATTTTACGCCTGAATCAAGAATACGATGTGTTATGTGAGAAACTTAACGCTTTTTATAAAGCAAAAGTCGTCTTATTTGAATCGAAGAAAAAATCTTTGAATGAAAAATTAGATAAAATTCAATTTGAGCAACAAATTCGTGATACTAAATTACAGCTAAACCAGCTTAGAGAAGCGTTCCACGAGCAACGCAAAGTATGGAATAACATGCAGCTTAGTTTTGCTCACTCGTAAATGAGTAATAAGTCGTAATAAGTAATCGCAATAATAAGAGACTGTACCCTTAATACAGTCTCTTTAATGCCATGGATGGCATAAGATAATTAGGGAGGATATTTTGATAACGCATAAAGATATGCGCAAGTATTTACTTGCCCATGATTTACCCACCAATGACTTCGGTAACGCTACTTTTTTCGCCCACGTTGAATATGCCAGTCCATTACATCAGTGTCATGTCGAGACGCTTGTTAGTTTTGTGCTTGCTGGTTATTGTGAAGGCACTATTCGCCTCGATCCGAATGAAGATCTAAATCAGATTGATTACATGCTCAATTTCACCTGCGCTTGGCATGAGTGTAGATTTGATCTCGTGAGCAATAGTTTTGTTATTCGTGGCCATGATTTAAATAAAATGGGCGGTGATTTTGTCGTGAGGATCCGACAGGCTTAAGCTGATTTTGCCATTTATTTCGATTAAATCTATCCGTTCGACTAAAATGTGGTTAATAATTGGATCATTAATTTGGTTTTGCTGGTATTTCAGAATTAGACTGGTAAAATCAGCCCCCTTTATTTTCTCATGCTGGTTCAAATATGAAATTTCCCGGTCAACGTAAGTCTAAGCATTATTTCCCTGTCAATACAGGTAATCCATTTGTCAAACCAGCAAACATTGCAAATGTAGCTCAGCCTGTATTATGTGGTATTGATCAGACCCTCGTTGATATTGAAGCACATGTCGAAGATGCTTTTTTAACTCGCTTTGGTTTAAGAAAAGGTGAATCACTGATGATCAGTGATGACATCGCCGAGCAAATCTATACAGAGTTAAAACAGAGAGATCTTATTGTAAGTGAATTTGCTGGCGGTACCGTCGCGAACACTTTACATAACTATGCCATTCTATCTGAATCACAATCACTACTTTTTGGTACTATGTGTGATCAGATTAAAATTGGCAGCTATGCGTATCAATATTTATGTAATACCAGCAGTAAAGTAAACCTTAACTACCTGCAGCCTGTTAAAGGTCCAATTGGCCGCTGTTTTACTTTCATCTCTGCGGACGGTGATCGTAGCTTCGGTATCAATGCTGGCTTAATGAATAAGTTAACCAAAGAGCATTTACCGGTTGATCAGTTACAAAAAAGCTCTGGGTTACTTATCTCTGCTTATTTATTACGTTGTGCAGATGATGATCCAATTAAAGAAGCGGCTATGCACATGGTCGATCAAGCTAAACTGCTTAATATCCCAATTATTCTTACTTTAGGTACACGTTTCATCATTGAAGGTAATGAGAAGTGGTGGCAGGATTTCATTCACGAATACGTGACTGTTATTGCAATGAATGAAGATGAGGGTGAGGCTTTAACTGGCTTTACTGATCCTTTGCTTGCTGCTGATGCGGCATTAGAATGGTGTGATCTTGTTCTATGTACCGCTGGTGCAGAAGGCCTGTATATGGCTGGTTATACAGATGAAGCAAACAAGCGTGAAACAAGTGGTCAATTATTACCTGGTGCTATCGCTGAATTTAACCGTTATGAATATAGCCGTCCAATGCGTTTAGCTGATACAACTGAACCACTAAAAATGTATTCACACATTGCACCGTATTTAGGCGGGCCTGTTGAAATTAAGAATACCAATGGTGCTGGTGATGGTGCTTTATCTGCGATCTTGCATGATATGTTAGCGAACTCTTACCATCGTGATATCGTGCCAAACTCAGATAAACACTCTGCAAGTTGCTTGGCTTATTCATCACTTTCACAGCTTTGTAAATACGCAAATCGTGTAAGTTATGAAGTGTTAGCACAGCATTCGCCACGCTTGCTTAAAGGCTTACCTGAACGCGAAGATTCATTAGATGAAGGCTACTGGTCTAGTTAATAGACCTAGTCAATAGCGCCAGCTAATCTAGCTATCGCTATTCAAGCTTATAAAGACTAAAAATGGCGAGTAACTAAACAGGTAATTAGTTTAGTTACTCGCCATTTTTTATGCCCATCATTCACTCGAACAAAGTACGTATTGAGTGTCGAGCCTCGCTTCACTAATCTAAGTTAAGTGAGGCTAGTATTCGGTGACGAGCATATTAAAAAATGCGGCTGAATATTGTGTTAACGCTGAAGCTTTTCTCGGTTGATCTGCATCGTTTGGTAGCGGGTTATAACCACTGACCATGAGTACAAATGGCACCCTGTGATTTTTCTGGGTTTTTACAATGCCGACTAAGTTGGATAAACCTTTTAGGGACCCTGTTTTTGCCACGATATTACCTGTTAGTTGTTTAGTCAGTAACCCGCGGCGATATTGTAAGGTACCATCCACACCAGCAATTGGCATCGCGGCTAATAGCTGTAATGCGTCATCATGTTTGATGGTATACGTAAGTACACTAAACATCGTTTCAGCAGAGATCAAGTTATGGCGTGATAAACCAGAGCCATCAGCGATGAGGCTAGAGTTTAGGGATATCCCTTTATCTGCAAGGATCTCAAGCATGGCTTTAGCACCGTTACGGTAATTGCCAGCTTGCTGAAAATACTCCGCACCTATCGTTTTAAATAAAATATCGGCGATTAAGTTATCCGATTCTTTCATCATTTCCGTAATAATCGCGGCCAGTGGCACAGACTTGTGATTAAGCACTATAGCTGATTTTACTGTTTTCTGGTTTTCAACAATGTCACCAGTAAATTTAATCTTGGCGTGGCTTAACTCCGCTTTAAGCACGGCGGAAAAATAAGTCGTAGGCTCTGATATGGCAAAAGACAAAGGTAAATTACGCTTAGAAGGGGTTATGCAGCCGAACAAGGTGTAATTATTATCTGGATGACGAGTTACCTCTAAATCACAGAATTGCGCTTGTTGCTGCTCTTTGGTCATGATATCGACTTGGCTGGTCAAGCTTAACGGTTCGTAATCAGGAATGTAGATAGTGGCTTTTTCAAGATCCGCTGACCGCTTTAGATTACCCAATACACAGTTACCATTGATGACTAAGGCTGATGCTTGCGTCGCATAACAAACGGCTTGGTCGTTCCAGACTTGGCCGTTGCCCCAATTGTAACCATTAAAGCGGCTTTGATTAAGGCTGATATCGCCATTAATACGCGTGATCCCTTTGGCTTTAAGCTGCTTAAGCATGCCGCGTAGGTCGTCTCTGGTAAAAGTTGGGTCGCCAGTGAAATTGAATTCAGTGTCGCTGATACTTTGTTGCTTGATATTGCCGTGCAAACTGGTATTAAAGGTATACTTATCGGTGAGATAAATTTTCGCTGTTAACGCGGTCAGTAATTTTTGGGTTGAAGCAGGCGTGAGCAATAACTCGGTATTCTGTTGACTGATGATGTCGTTGGTTATTTCTTCGGTGGCACTAAAAGGCTGCCCGATCATATAAGCGACGTTGGTGCCTGAAGGTAAAAGCGATTGCAAAGACGCCAGCTCATCGGCATGAACTGTCATGCTAAAAAAGTAGAGAGTAAGGCTATAAAGGTAAATTCGTAACATATTATTTTTTAATATTCAAAGCGGTGTGGATGATTATTCTAGCGGACATTGTGGTCTAATAGAATGCGAATCATTAAATAACACTCAAATATGTGAATAACAATTGTAATAGTAATACAAAGGTGATGTTGTGACTAAAACGGAATCGAGTTTATGGGTTGTGTATCTGATTGAAACGGATGCGGGGTTATATTGTGGCATTACAACGGATATGGCAAGACGCTACAAACAGCATTGCAATGGCACGGGCGCTAAATTCTTTCGTCGTGCTAAACCAATACGTATCGCCTATACAGAAACTCAGCCCGATAGAAGTACAGCAAGTAAGCGTGAGTACGCGATTAAGCAGTTACCCCGTAAACAAAAACTCGCTTTAGTTAATTCAGCGAGTCTTAGCCTGTAGTTATGTAGTTATGTAGTTATGTAGTTATGTAGTTATAGTTAGAACAATAACAGCGACTCACTGTCTTGAGTCACTGTTATTAGAGATGTTATTAGAGATGTTATTAAACTGCTTTAGCTAAAATTTCTGGTACGCCCGCCGTTTGCAGTGCTGAAGGGTTACCATCAAGCGGAGCTGAGAAATTCACCGGTTTAATCTTCGCTGCTTTATCGGCATCAAATACTGGGATCTGTGCCATTGCATGCTCAGTTAACGCTAGGATTGTCAACGATGGATTCACGCCTAAATTACCCGCAATAATGGAACCATCCAGAACGCGTAAATTTTTATAACCGTAAGCCTGACCACTATCATCGAGCACGGCTGTCTCCGGATCCTTCCCCATTCTTGCTCCGCCCATCATATGTGCGGTGATCGGCGTGCCTGCGATGACTTCTAAAGCCAAATTACCAGCATCACCACCCGAGTGCTTCACATAATGTTCTGCGACCTTCTGTGCGATTGGGAAGTAGTTTCTAAGTTTTTCGTCACCTTTATGTTGTACTGGTATCCAAGTTGGTTTGAACGGGGAATGCCAAGAACGTTTACTCTCTATGTGGATATTATTTTGTGCCGTTTGCATGACTAACAAAATAATGGTGTCTTTAGCTTTACCAACCGGGTTCAGCATCTTTAGGGTTTTAATGGGTTGCTTGGCCATGTTAGCTAGCATAGTCACTGAGCGGGGGATCCCGGATTGCTTTGATGTTAGTGGCACCGACATGCCACCGGTAAATGCTGCATCACTGCCTTTGGCGTAACGCACAATTTCAACTTTGGTCTCATCATCAGGTGAAAAAATTGAGGTGATCGCTGTACCGTTCCACACTTCTTCTTTTTGTTCTTGTTGGGTTAAACGATTATGGGAAACTGTTAACAGTGTTTCTGAATTTGTGAGTACATTCTGACCAAGATTAGGACTGAGGTTTGGTAAGGTTTTTTCGACATCACGCATTCTCAGTAGCAATGGCATTGTGCCAAATACACCACCTGAAACCACGACACCACGCGTCGTTAGCGTGTATTTTTTCTTATTAAAGAGCCCAAGACCTTCGGTAATATGGAGTATATAACCCGCGCTACCATCTTTAACGCCGTTTTCATCAGCAATTGGTTCAATCTTGGTTACGTTTGATTCGGGACGGATCTCTGCGCCATTACGCTCTGCAAAATACAGGTAGTTTTTGTCCAAACTATTCTTGGCATTATGGCGGCAACCGGACATACAGTTGCCACAATAAGTACAGCTATTACGCTGTGGGCCATCGCCATTAAAGTAAGGGTCGCCACGGTCTTCACCTAAGCGATTTACATCGATATTTTGTGATACTTGGTCTTCACCTTTTGGGTAGAGTAGGCCGCTGTATACTGTTTTAAATGTATCTTCACGTCCCATATCGGTGGCGACGTCTTTTAAGATCAGATCTGCAGGACCAAAGTAACGATTTTTTTGTACGCCAATCATGCGTTGTGCTAATGCGTAATAAGGCGATAGGCGTGCATGCCAGTCGTCATGCATCCCTGTCCATGATGGGTCGGCAAATATATTCGCTTCTGGGATAAGGTGGGTATTACCGTAAACGAGCGAACCACCACCCACAGCACTGCCGTGAACTAGGCTGATTTTACGTGTCACGGTGAAGGTAAATGGCCCTGTTAAACCCAGTTGAGGTAACCACATAAAACGCTTTAAATTCCAACTGGTGCGTGAAAACTCCTTCGTTTCAATCCGCTTTCCACGCTCTAATACTAATACTCGAAATCCTTTTTCTGTTAAACGCAATGCGCTGGCTGAACCACCAAAACCAGAGCCGATAATAATCTGGTCAAAATCAAAGTTAGTACTCGACATGTATACCCCTGCTGCCTATTCGTTAATTTCACATCAAGATTGTGCTTCAAGCACTATATTTATTTTAGAGTATCTGTGATGTATTCATTAGGTTAATTAATGCTAATGACTTAAATATGTTATCAAAATGCTGCCTCCGCTGTATGTACCATACTCTAGGTAGCCGACAGAGGCTGATTTAATGATTTGTTAATATTGTATTAACCTTTACTTAAAGAATACTCGTAAAATTACTAGGCTGTGACGTTTAGCGACGCTTTCATCAATTAAACCGTGTTAGCGTTAACTTATTAGAATCATCACGTGAAATAGATCACAAAAGCAAAACATTGTTAAATATATCTAACGAGGTATAAAATGCTGATACATAAAGATATGCCGATGAATCATAAAGGACAGGACTTCTTTGTTGGGGATATTCATGGTGAATATGACTTGTTATTAACAACCTTAACGCAATGTCAGTTTAACTTTGAATGTGATCGCTTATTTTCTGTTGGTGATCTTGTTGATAGGGGGAGTAACTCCATTGCTTGCTTGGCATTATTACATGAACCCTGGTTTTTCGCTGTTCGTGGTAATCATGAAGAAATGCTATTAGCTGATGAGGATAGCGAATTGGCGCGTATTCATCGCAGTGCTGGTGGTGAGTGGTTTTTCCAGTGCTCATTATTAGAGCAGCATCGATTGAGAATGTTGGTCGAAGAGTATTGTCCTTTTGCGTTTACTATTGAATCTAAATTTGGCTCTATTGGTGTTTGTCATGCAAATGCACCACATCATTGGTCAGCATTACAAAATGCAACCGTTGATGATATCGCATTATTACAAGATTGTGCTTGGTCGACAAAACAATATCAACAGGTGAAGCAAGGGAAGTTATTTAATATTTCAGGGGTTAAATTTGTGGTGCATGGGCATGTGAATTGCGCGCGGGTAACAACGAACTTAAATCAGCTTTGGATCGATACATTAATGCGGACAAGACGATTAACAGTCTTGTCCGCACAGCAAGCATATATGGTAACTGCTTAGTCTTTTAGCTATCTCGCTCTGTGCTGGTGCTACAGCTACTTCTGTTCTTGTGCTGGGGTTGCTTTATAAAAATAATTTAATTCGGCCAGAATTTGATTAAATTGGGTATCAAGCATTGCTCCACGCGGCATCGGTTTATAATTATCTCGATTTCTCACGTTATGATTACCTTGGTTAGTGAATAACCCTTGATAAGAGAACTGGGTGATCGTGTCTTGTTGTAATATCACAAAGTTATTCTTATCACCGAGTAGTTGCCATGATTTAAATTCACCAGCAAATAAATCAATACCGCTACTGTAATCTGAAATTGGATTGTTGACCGCGTTGAGATTAGTCAAGATAGTTGGTACCAAGTCAGTACTGTTGGTGTCTTGTGTTATGACACTTGGTTTTTTACCTGGCCACACAATAAATAAAGGGACTTGAGTCTGATAGATTGAATAGTTACTACCATAACCCCATGAATGATCCTCTGATTCATTAAATTCATTACCGTGGTTTGCTGTAAAAATGATCACGGTATTAGCATATTGCTGCGACTGTTTTAACTGATAAACAATTTTAGCGATCGCTTTATCAACATAACTCACGCTGTTTCGATAACTATTAAATAACGCAATTTGGCGATTGTTTGCCTGGCTGTTTAAGTCTTGAATGTTAGGATAAAACAAGGCTGGGAAACCTGCTGGTGTATCCATGTTTTGTACTGATTCTAAGCTCACATAGGCAAACCAAGGCGTTGTAGCGTCTTGATCTCTTATCCATTCACGTGTTTTCGTTACTGTTTCTTTATCGTTTTCAGTATCTTCTACGATAGTTGTTTGAGGACTATCCAAGTTAATGAAGGTCGTTTGTTTCTGTTTGTGTCTTGATAACGCTTCGGTATTAAAGATACCTAGGTTGTAGTCAGCCTGAGCAAAATAATCGAGCATGAAAGGGGATTTTGCTGATATTTCTATATCATCCCAATATTGTGGCGCTAGGCCATACATGATGCCGAAATTACCTAGTAGATCACTGTTACTGATGCTGAAATGATTATTAAATCGTTGCCCTTCAAGCGCCAATTTAGTCATTTCAGGCATGACGCTATCATTAAGCATATCAGCTCGAAGTGCACTGATGTTTATTAATAATACGTTAAAATCTTGTTTTTCATCATTCACGTCTAATGGGTTTTTAGGGTAGTCGAGACGCGAATCGGATTGTTTTTTGGTGTCACTAACACGTTTATTGAAAGCGTCTTTATCTAACCAGCCGTATTTAGCTAGGAAGGTTCTTGCTGTCATCGGGTAGGCAAGTGGGAAGTTTGCTTTCTGCGCTGTGATAGGGCGATAAACGGCTGCATCTGCCCACATATGTAATAGGTGGCCAGTTAAGAAGCAGCAGAAAAAGAAAATAGCGATAATAGGGCCGAGTTTAAAACGACTTAACGGTCTTAACCTGTGCCATAGTAAGCTGGAAATAAGTAACTCAAGTAAGAATAAGAATGGCACGAAAGCAAAGAGAGTCTGCCAGTCTGAATTAAGTGTTTGCTCACTTTCACCGAGTAATATCTCAAAGATAATGGGATTTATGTGTAAATTATAAAGCTTAAAAATTTCGGTATCGATAATTAATAACGACAACCCTACGGTGGCAAAGATTACGGTGAGGAATCGTAATGCTCGTGGAAAGGGGATGACAAAGCTGATCGGGAAGATCACCACAAGGTACATGATAAAAATGATAAAACTGAAGTGACCAAGCAAGCTAATGAGAGAATAGGCTTGACCGAGCATCGTTTCAGGCCATTCGGCGATGAAAAGGTAACGTGATGCAAGTAAGATCGCCAGTAAGATGTTGGCTAAGCTAAACCAGTGGCCCCAACTGATAATCTTGGAGACTTGATCGCGGTAATGATGTCCTGTTTCTAGCATAAGTTGAACTACAGTCTCTAATTTTGCTTTTAATAATGTAATGGGTAAAAATAAATGACAAGGCATCCTTGCCTATCATTTAAATTAATGTGATGTATCTTTAGACTTTACTGACGCAACAAGCGCTTTAGCAAATTTTTCAGCAACCGCTTGGCGCTGCTTTGGTGATAAAGATGCGTTGATGATGTTCGCAGCTGCATTACCAAGAACCATTAAGCCAAGGTCTAAGGGTGCATCGTGTTTTTCTAGTACATCGATAACTTCATCAATTACTTTTTCAACTTTATCACTTTTGTATTTAGAAACTATAGGCATAATTTAATCTTTTAATGTATGAATGGGCAAAGATGATTATAATACCTCACAGAATTCATTAACTCTAATACTTTAAATATATGCAGCTAAAATTAAATAACATTATTCTACATTCATTAGCCTTTAACACCGAAGGTGAGCTTAAATGCTACCCACGTAATGAAGAGCTAGCTAATTCACAGCCTGTTGAAGAGCTTGCGAGCGAATTACACCGTATTTATAACGCGAAGCCTGCAAAAGGATTTGGTTATTTTAAATGCGCAGAAGAAGACAATAGTCGTTTACCTTTTGAGATCGAATTGCGTAAATTTATCGATGAAGAGAGCAACTTTGTTGATTTTTCCAGCGCTGCGTCGAGCTTATTGGTTGGCGAATTATTAAAATATGACTTTGTGACCCAAGGTATTTTGGCATTTGTACATTATAACTGGATGGCTTCAGACTATCTGATCGTGGCGTTATTAGAAAATAAAGACAGTGTGATGGTGACTGAGCAGCTTGATTTGAACAGTTCACATTACCTAGAATTGTCTAAAGTGCAATTGGCCGCTAAAATTGATTTGACTGAATGGCGACAAAATAGCGATTCAAAGCGTTACTTATCTTTTATTAAAGGCCGTGCTGGTCGTAAAGTGTCAGACTTTTTCCTCGACTTCCTAGGCTGCACAGAAGGCATGGATGCTAAAATACAAAACGCAGGTCTAATGCGCGCTGTCGATGAATTCTGTCATGTTGCCGAACTAGACGCTGATGAGGCAATTCAAGCGCGTGAACAAGTTGCACAATATTGCAACGAGCAAATTAAAGAAGGCAGTGAAATTGAAGTTAAAGATCTGTCAGATCATTTAGCGGATGTTTCATCACGTGATTTTTATCAGTACGCATCTGAAGCTTATGAGCTTGAAGATAGCTTCCCTGCTGATCGTGGTGCGGTACGTAAACTAACTAAGTATGTCGGACAGGGCGGTGGTTTAAGTGTTAGCTTTGATCAGAAATTAATGGGCGAACGTATTAGCTACAACGCACAAACTGATACTCTTACAATTGTTGGTATTCCACCGAATTTACGTGAACAGTTGACTCGCCGTAGTAACTCGGAAGACGATAGCGAATAGTTATTGATTCGTTATTGCTTCAATTAAATAGGGTGGTAGTTAATCATGCATAGCTATCACCAATATTATCTTTCTAGTATTTCCTTAATAGTGTGTTAAGTGTGTCGTTATTAGATCAACTTGTTTTCGATAGACTTAACTTGCTTTAGTCCCCATTCCCCTTTTATTGCTACTTTTAGCATCATATCTAAGAAAATATGTAAGCCGTTATTGTCTAGATCAAGACAAATACCGTGATTCTCTCGAGAGTAAATATATAAAGCAACGAGGTTATCAGGCTTTTTATCTAAAGATATACGTGTCGTTAAGAGTGCATCTGGTTGCGCTGGCGTCGATTTTTTCTGTATCTCTGTTCTGCCTGCTGCATCGTGTAATGCTTGTTGGTGCTTATCTGCAAATGATGCTTCTTGATTGGCCTTATTTTCTTTGTAGCAAGATTGAATTTTATCTAATTCATATTGCAGGGTTAATTCTGCGTTCAGCATTTCTAATAATTTTTTGCACATGTGCCGAGTGAGCCACCATTGAGGATGATTTATATTATTAGAAACGATGAGTAGCATGCGGTCTTCAACAGGGTTATAAGTTAAGCTGACTTGGCTCATTCTTAGTCCTCATAGGTTCATATACGGTGTATTGATATTACTTAATACTAGTTTTTACATTGCAAAGTGCAAATACAAATGAAAAACAGTTTTGAGTAACTAAAATGCAGATTAGATAGAAGTGGACTATGGGATTTTGACTATTACGTATGGGTTAAAGGACTGCTTGGAAGGCATGTAATAGGGGGCTGTGAGCCCCCTTTATAGTAACTTTTGTCGTCAGGTTATAGTCAAACGACTATAACAATATGACTATGCTTCAGCAGTTACTTTTGCTGTCGCAGCTTTAACTACTTTTTGTACTTTTGCTGGTTCAGTTTTTAATTCGCTGATCATTTGTGCAAGCAGGTCGATTTTGCTCTCAACTTCATTTAGTTTTTGACCTTGAACACCTGTAAAACGACTAGTGATACTTTGCGCTTTAGTTTCGATTGTTTCTAAAGATATTTTTTTACCTAATAGCGCAGAAACTTGTTCTTTTACTTGAGGTTCAACTTGTGTACCGCGCTCAACTAAAGATTCAAAAAGTTGTGTTGCTTTATCTGATGACTTTGATGCTTCATCAACGATTGTGCCATAAACACCAAAACCTGCAGTGACAGATGTTTTTGCTGTTTCTTTTGCGACATTGTAGATAGTTTCTACTTGGTTTAGTAAGTTAGCCATGGTTATCACTCCTAGTGAAAGTATGTAGATTAAGGTTTCTTTTCAGTTGAGTTAATCATATTAGTTTTATTTAGAAATCACATTCCAGAGCAAATAAAAATGTATAGAAGTTGAAATAAAACGACAGGGTAAGGTAATTGTCGAAGTAGAAAATAAAAATGCATTACCCAAGGTAATGCATTTAAATTTACTGAGTAATCGCTATTTTTTTAATTGATACACCCCGGTTGTACCGCTGATTTCATTGGTAACTAATAAAAGTGGTTTGTTATTTGGGTTGTTGTTGGCAGTAATGAGATTCATTCCTTCTGGGCCTAAATATAGGGCATATGTAATACACATTTTTGATGCTTAGATGACAATTTTGTGAAATGTTGAGATTCATCCAGCTAAATGGGGGATTTAAAGTTATACTTTCGCTTCTTCAAATTCCCAAGTTGCTTATATGAGTTGCTGCTTGGGTGAATTATTCGTTTGTTAATAAGGATAGAACAATCATGGCGTTCAAACATATTGTAATGTGGACTTTGCTAGACACTGCTAATGGAAATGATAAAAGCACAAATGCTAAATTAGCGAAAGAAGCACTTGAAGCGCTTAATGGTCAGATCCCTGGGTTACAACATTTGGAAGTGGGCATTGATTCTCTACAAGGCGCAGGCTCTTACGATTTAGTATTAATTGCTGATCTGGACTCTCGTGCGACATTAGATGTGTATCAAGATCATCCTGCACATCAAGCAGTATTACCTATGATGAAAAGCATCACGAGTCAGCGCGCCGCCGTAGATTATTAATTTGCTTTAAATCGATAAATATAAGAAAGGAGAGCGCTTGCTCTCCTTTTTGCATTTTATAACATAACGCTAGGGGTTAAGGCCTAAGCCTTGTGCGAAAAGGTAACACGTAAGTTATGCGCCGCTGTGACCATGTTTTTTAATGCCGCTTCTGTTTCTGGCCAACCGCGGGTTTTAAGACCGCAATCGGGGTTCACCCATAAACGCGCAACATCAATGTATTCACTGGCATTGGTGATTAGCTGCGTCATCCATTCAACACTCGGTACATTTGGTGAGTGAATGTCATAAACACCTGGGCCAATGTCATTTGGATAGCTAAAGTCAGTAAACGCAGACAATAATTCCATATTAGATCGAGACGTTTCAATCGTGATCACATCTGCATCTAATGCCGCGATTGAAGGCATAATCTCGTTAAACTCGCAGTAACACATGTGAGTATGGATCTGAGTATTATCTCTTACGCCTGACGCACTGATGCGGAACGCTTTTGTTGACCAATCGAGATAAGCTTGTTGCTCGCAGCTACGTAGCGGTAGGCCTTCGCGTAGTGCTGGTTCATCAATCTGAATGACTTTAATGCCAGCTTGTTCTAAATCAACGACTTCATCACGAATAGCTAAGGCAATTTGGTTAGTCTGTTCTTCACGGCTAATATCATCACGTGTAAACGACCAACATAAGATGGTCACTGGACCTGTAAGCATGCCTTTCATTAGCTTGTTGGTTTGCGCTTGAGCATATTGACTCCAAGCAACAGTCATTGGTGCAGGGCGAGAAATGTCACCAAAGATGATAGGTGGTTTAACGCAACGGGTACCATAGCTTTGTACCCAACCGTTTTTAGAAAATGCAAAGCCATCAAGTAGTTCACCAAAGTATTCAACCATGTCATTGCGTTCTGGCTCACCGTGTACGAGTACATCAAGGCCCAGTGCTTCTTGGCGCGTTACCACATCTTTGATTTCAGCTTGCATTTTGGTGATGTATTGGTCTTGGCTGATCACATTTTGTTTAAATTGATTACGTGTCTGACGAATATCACTGGTTTGTGGGAATGAACCAATCGTTGTTGTCGGAAACAGTGGTAGATTCAACTCTTGCTGCTGACTTGCAATACGTTGGGTAAATTCGCTGTGGCGTTGTGCATCTTGGTCTGTGATTGCTGCAACACGGGCTTTAACCGCAGTATTATGAATGCGTGTTGATGTTGCACGTGATGATACGACTGCTGTTGATTCTCTGAGCTGTTGCGTCAAGGTCTCGTTGTTAACACCATTTAACACAGCATTGATGCTGCTGATTTCAGTTAATTTTTGTGTTGCATAAGCTAACCAAGATTTAAGTTCGCTATCAAGCTTCGTTTCATTATCTAAGTCAACTGGACTATGTTGTAGTGAGCATGATGAAGCGACCCACAAACGGTCACCTAATTGCGCTTTTGCTTGTTGTAGTGAACTGACCGATGTGGCTAAATCATTACGCCAAATATTACGGCCATTAACGATACCTGCCGATAAAATTGCGTTAGCTGGCAGTAGTGTTAATGCCGTTTCAAGTTGCTTAGGCGCGCGAGATAAGTCAATATGGAAACCATCGACAGGCAAGGAGAATGCAAGTTCGGCATTATCACCAAGTGCGCCAAAGTAACTTGTGAGTAATAGCTTGTTAGTACCTTGTGCTAATGCTGCATAGCTGGTGGTAAAGGCTTGTTGCCAGTCATTGGTTAGGTCTTGTACTAGAATTGGCTCTTCGATTTGCAGCCATTCAATGCCTTCTGCTGCAATGTTAGCGAGTAATTGCTTATAAGTTGTAACAAGTTGAGGTAGTAGCGCTAATTTATCAAAATCACTGTTGGTTTTGCTTAATGATAAGTAACTTACCGGTCCTAGTAGCGTCGCTTTAATTGGGAAACCAAGTGTCTTTGCTTCTTGTATCTCTTCAATTAATTGGTTGTAGCTTAATGTGAACTGCTGATCTTCGTTAAGCTCTGGTACGAGGTAGTGATAGTTAGTATCAAACCATTTCGTCATTTCGCACGCTGCAGCTTGTTGACCACAGCAAGGACTTGAACCACGCGCCATATTAAATAGGGTATCAAGCGTGATTGTCTCTTCTTGATGACGAGCAGGGATAACACCTAATGTCGCCGATAATGCTAATACTTGATCGTACCAAGCAAAGTCGCCGACAGTGATGAAATCTAAACCTGCATCAATTTGTTGCTGCCAGTGTTTTGCACGCAAGGTTTTACCTACGGTTTCTAGCTCAGCTTTAGTAATATCACCTTTCCAGTATGACTCAATTGCTTTTTTTAATTCGCGGTCAGCTCCGATACGCGGGAAACCTAATATGTGTGATTTAGCCATTTGCAACTCCATTTGATTTATTTGATGTGTTATAAACACTCTTAAACGTAAAGCCGTTTAGATGGCTAAAGTATTCATCATTATCTAACGTGAATCAAATTCATATTTTTACTGATTAAGTTGAAATTAATTGAAGTTGGCTTTATGCTGAATTTAGTCATCAGGTTAAAAGGAAATTAACGATGCTCGAAGTTAAGCATTTGAAAACCATTATTGCATTAGAAAAAACAGGCTCGTTAGTCGAAGCATCAGAAAGTCTTTACATGACCCAATCAGCGTTGTCGCATCAGATTAAAGATCTTGAAGAACGTTTAAATACGCCGTTATTTATCCGTAAAACCAGGCCATTGCGCTTTACGGTTGCTGGTGAGCGGGTACTGAAACTCGCGAAATCAGTAATGCCTATGTTTACTAATACAGAGCGTGATATTAGCCGGTTACTATCAGGCAATGCCGGGCGTTTACACATGGCGATTGAATGCCATAGTTGTTTTCAATGGTTAATGCCTGCGATTGACGTGTTTCGTGACCAGTGGCCTGAGGTGGAATTAGATTTGGCCTCTGGTTTTAGTTTTGCGCCTTTACCGGCACTAAAACGGGGGGATGTCGATTTAGTCGTGACCTCCGATCCACAAGTTTTATCCGGTATTCATTACGAGCCGCTATTTAGCTATCAACCAATGCTCGCGGTAAGCCGTCATCATATGTTGGCGAGTAAGTCGTATATTGACCCTGAAGATCTGGCGACTGAAACTTTGATAACCTATCCTGTTGAGCAGGAACGTCTTGATATATTTAATTTATTTTTAGACCCAGCAGGAGTATCACCACATGCAATCCGCCATGCAGAATTAACCATTATGATGTTGCAATTAGTGGCGAGTGGGCGCGGGGTCGCGGCATTACCTAATTGGGCATTAACCGAGTATTTAGAGAAAGATTATATTCTTGCCAAGCCACTTGGTGAAGAGAGTTGCTGGACAACCTTGTATGCAGCAGTCCGTGTTGAGCAACTTGAAATGCCCTACATGAGTGAGTTTTTGAAAGATGCTAAAGCGAGTTCTTTTCAGCAGCTGAAAGGGATAAAAATAGCCAACTGATTAATGAGTAAATACTAAATATTAAAAAGGGAAATATGTACAACGTGTGTATTTCCCTTTGTTATTCACTGTTATCACATTTTATCGCGGCAGATTCTTGATTCTAAAGATAGAGAACACCATAAAACAGGGGGTTACTTCTCATCTAATAGTTGTTTAATCAACATTCTGACGGTATCAATATCAAATGGTTTATCACATAGCGCGGAAACACCAGCTTGCTTGACTGCTGATAGTTGCGCGTTACCTTCTTCAGATGTGACCATCATGATGGGCAGATAAGACAACTCTGGATTCATTCTGATTTTTTCAACTAATTCTTTACCGTCCATTTCTGGCATATTGTAATCAGTCACGATCAAGTCAAAGGTATTTTGTGCCAAATACTCGAGTGCTTCAACGCCATTTTCGGCAGATGTAACGCCGACAATACCCATACTATTTAAGACTCGGCATATATGTTTTCTGGCGGTTAAACTATCATCAACGACTAAGATGCTTAATGCTGTCACATCATATAAATCGAGCTCCATTTCTTCTGGCTCAATGTAGCTAAGTGTCGCATTTAGCGCGCGTTGCAGATCTACAAACTTAAACGGTTTAGGTAAAATGGCCACTGCGCCTGCTTGCTTTACTTTATCAAGCACTGAAAAACGTTGCTCGCTGGAAATGAGCATAAAAGCGATGTTTTCAGTGAGTCGATTTGATTTAACAAATTCGGCTAATTCAGCGCCTGAGCCATCTTCAAAATACATTGCGCTGATGATTAGATCGGGGATGAATCCCGTTAAACTCTGCTTTGCTTGCGCAATTGAAACGACACATTCGATGTTATCAACACCGGCGTCTTGCAACTGCGTTTTAATGAATTTATTTTGTGTAGTCGAAGGCTCAATTAATAAAATAGACAGATCACGAACTTCAAGACTCATATTATTCCTTTTTATATAAGTTTATATTACTACTAATTAACTAATATCCGATGAATGTAGCTAATTAGCCTGTATAAAATATCCTGACTTGGCATAAGAGTCTAGTTTTACTGTGATGAAAAGTGACTTTGATTGTTGATATTTATTGTTTCCGTAGGTTCTTTATCTGTCTCTGCTTGCGTAGGCTAGATTGTCGTAATCACAATAAGCAGCGTGGGTTAAATAGCTGCTCTTCGTCATAGGTGGGGAGGGGTAGCCAAGCAATCGGTTACGACTGCTTGGTTTGTGTTTATCAGTGAATGGTATGAATTAATTGGTTTCAACTGTGTTTGTGTTTGTTGTTGATAAAGTTGTTGGCAATGTCGTTAGCTGCGTTGTTTCAATAGGTTCGTCTTCAATGTTCGCATCGATCGTGTTTTCATCTTTAGGGGTATCTTCAAGTGTCGTACTGGTGACATTCTCATCTTTAGGGGCATCTTCAAGTGTTGTACTGGTGACATTCTCATCTTTAGGGACATCTTCAAGTGTCGTATTGGTGACATTTGTACCTTGAGGTGCATTTTCAAGTGTGATGGTATTACTAGCGACTTGAACTGATTCAGCCTCAAATTCGCTTAGCATTGCTGATAGCTCAAGTTTAAAGGTACTTACTTGCTGCTTATAGGATAAATCTGACAGATCTTGGCCTAAAAATTTATGTCCTAAGTCTTCAACTGTAGCACGGTAATTTAGCACAATTTGTTCGCGTTGCTTTTTATTCAGTTTATTAATCCAATTGACATCAATGCTCACATGCTCTGCACTTTTAATATATTTATCAGCTAAGTTTGCAGCGTCATTTAGAGCTATTACGTCTCGTGGACTTGAGGTAATGACTGTTGTTAGGTTTTGTAGTTCCTGTTGAACTCGGTTGTAGCTTTGCGGAATTAAGCGCTGATTTAATTGCTTAAATTTATCTTCTAGTGGCGAGTAATACTCGGCAGTGACAATGTTGATTTCTAGTTCACTGAGTTTCTTCTGTAGCTTATCACGATTTGCGACTTGTCTTGATGAGGCATTATTCGTTTCGATATTGTGAATTAATTTACTCATCGATTTATTAATGTAGGTAAAATCACGCTGCCAAGTCGGTGTTATTTTAGGTGATAGATATTCAATATCAGCGAGTGGTTTAGATAAAAAAGCAATGACTTTAGCTTTGGTTTGTTCTGCTCGATCTAATCCATTACTGGCTTCACGAATACTGGTAAATACTTGTTCTTCAGAAGGTCCACCAAAGAATCCTTGGTCACTAGGATCAAATCTGTTCACTATGTCATGCATGTCAGTAATGTTTTGTTGGATCGATTTCCAAGTCTTTGGTGCATAAAATGTGAAGTTCTCATCACTGGCTTTAAGATAGTTTTGTTCAACTAGGGCTACCGCATCATTTACTCTTTGATTCGCCTGTATATTGATTTCCGCTATTCTTTGTAATTCAGCCGTCGATGCCACTTTATTATCGAAACTAGCGCAACCTGTAACAAGTGTGAGTAGCAGAGCTGTGTGAGTGATTTTTAACATTCGCATATTGTATGTCCTAAACTAGAGGAAATTTGCAGAGCCTCATTTAAGACTAGCGATGCTTTGGTTATTTGCAGCTAGAATGGTAAGTGCTGACGTTATGCGGTTTAAAAATCAAGAGGGAAAGTCGAGGGGGAATCAAACATAAAGTGCGGGATCTTAATTGCTTAAGATGAATTCTGCAGCTTAGGTAGTGAAGACTAAACTACAGAAATAAATTTATATATTGACGCTTGTTGTCGGTAAACTAAAGCTAAATGTTGTCCCTTGGGATAGTACACTTGATACCGAAATATGAGCATGATGCAGAGATAATAGTTTTGCTACGATAGCGAGCCCTAATCCCGAATTTCCTTGCTGACCATTGACGGTATTTTTAGCTCTAAAATGCGCATCAAAAATATGGTCGACATCTTCTTTGGGGATCCCCACACCAGAGTCTGCGATACTAATGATAAGTTGGTTATCTTTCGGTTTAAGCTGGATCTTAATGCTGTCGCCAGACTGGCAATGCCTTAGTGCATTATCGACTAAGTTAGTTAGTACTCGCTCTAATTTAGCAATGTCGGCAATGGCTTGTAGGCTAGGATCCTTAGGCTCAACAGATAAAGTGATGTTTTTTTGCTGTGCCTGAAGTTGAAATTTACTCAACACATCTTGTGCAAGTTCAGCGACTGCTACCGGCTCTTGATATAAGCTAACGGTATTGCTATCTAATTGTGCTAATTCGATAATTTGTTCAACGAGACGCTGTAACTGATTGGCATTTTTTTGCGCAACTTGGATAAAATCAGTTCCTGCAGCGTCTGGATATTGCAGTAGCCAAGTTTCCAGATAACCTTTTAATGAGGCCAGTGGTGTTTTTAAGTCATGTGATATGTGTGAAAGCATTTCTCGACGCAGTTGCTCAGTTGATTTTATCTGTGTCAGTTGTTTATTGATTTTACTTTCTAATGAGCCGAAATTGTTATGCAGATTAATAATTTCGTTAGCGGCATATTGATCGGGAATTGAATTAGAAACAGTGCTGAAATCACTATTCACAAAGTTAGCCATATCTTTGTCTAACTGACTGATAGGGCGAACAAGCCGTGCAAAAATAAAGACTAACAATGCAAAAGCCAGTGCAAAGAATATAATCAAGGCGGCAAGGATCTTATACATGTCACTGTCGAATGCTAAATTCTTTACGATACTGTCGTATTTATCACCGCCGAGGATCACAAAGACATAACCAATTTGTTGGCTATTTTTAAATATTGGTGCAGATGAGAACAGTTTTTGTTGATCTGGGCTTCTTGGATTATCTGCATAAATCGGATAATCCGCGCCCTTAATGAAACGCTCAAGGGGGGCGGTGTTAATGTTATTACGTTTTATCTTACTGGGTTCTGCTGCGTATACTAAAAGTTGACCGCGGTTATCTGTAATGTATATTTCATACCTTGGGCCAAGTAGCATTAAGCTATGAAAGGCCGGTTTGAGTGCTGAACGACTAATATCGCCTTGCTGTAAATCATCAGAATAATGGATAATTTGTTGAGCGAGGTTCTTGTGAAGCGTTTGTTCGACACGGGCAGAGTTGGTATCTGTGATCGCGCAATAAATAACAAACAAGCCGGTTGCCATGATGACAAACAATATAATCAACGGGAATGTTATCTGTCCTAGTAAGGATCTATGTGACATCGTTGACCTCCAGTTTATAACCAACGCCCCACACTGTTTTAATGTATGTCGGCTGTGCTGGGTTTGGTTCTATTTTATTTCTTAATCGATTCATGTGTGAGTTAACAGTATGTTCATAACAATCGTTATGGTAATCCCATACTTCAGCGAGCAACTGTTCTCTGCTGTAAACGCGGCCAGGCGATTTAGCTAAAAATAACAATAGTGAAAATTCAGTACTGGTGAGAGTAATTAACGTGTCGTTTCTACGTACACTGTGTGTCGCTTGATCTATGATCAGATCGGCAATCTTAATTTTCTCAGGTTCCTCATTTTTCACCGCTTGTACATTGCTGCGACGTAGTAGCGCCTTAACACGTGCCTGTAATTCTAAAACACTGAAAGGTTTTGCGAGGTAATCATCCGCGCCTGCTTCAAGACCTTGTACGCGGTCTAGTTCTTCAGTACGTGCTGTGAGCATCATGATTGGTACAATAGCGTCGGTTGAACGTATTTTTTTGCATATGTCTAGACCGTCCATATCGGGTAGATTGAGATCTAACAAGATAAGTTGGAAGGTGTGTGCGCTTAATTGCTGAAAAGCATCCTTGGCGTTATGGCAACAAATGACCTTATTACCAATCATTTCTAGATTGATGCGTATTAAATTAGCGATATCCTGCTGGTCCTCGACCACCAATACATGTGTATCCATTGTATCCTTACCTCTTATACTATTCGATATTTAGCCATCGTATTATTGTGTTTTATAGTAATAGTAACTGTGAAGACAAAACATATTCGTCTTATTTAGTGCGATCTACGTTGGGTTTTTTATAACTGCTTGTATCGATATCATACATCTGCAACTTAATTCATGCATTTTTATTTATCTTGGCTACCGTTAAATTATACCCCACGAATAGAGTGTAACAGCATGCTTGGTCAGATAACTGAAAGTGATAAATTAATTTTGTTATACCAATTTGAAACGCAAGGTGAATTAGCACCTGAGTCAATCATTGATATCTCTGATGAAGAAGCGCGATTTATCCGAACATCGGGTGAATATATTCTCTGGGAATCGAGTAAACGTGATTTTGATTATCCCGAGGTGGCTAATTCACATTGGTTAGAAACGACCTATTTAGGTCAAGCGGCTAAATTAGATTGTCTGCAGTCCCGAGATGCGATTTTATGCCCGTTATTTATGAGTAACCAATTTCGTGGTGAATGGCATATTCACAATGGATTTTTGCGAATGAACATAGAATCATCTCATCATCAAATGGAGTTATTTTCAGTTGCCAATGATGACTGTAATATTCATTCATTGTTATTATTTAAAGATAAACAACTAAAAGGCGCTGCAAATATAACGTTAATGGTTTAGACATCGGATGAGTATACCTCCAATTAAACACCTGTTTGATAAACAAAACCATTCAATACCATAGTTAAATCTAATCAATCCTCACTAAAGTACCCTGTAAATTATCGAATCATTATTTCCAGAGTAATAATTTTTAACCTCTATTGCTGTAAAATTAGTCATCAATCATGGCTGAAATGGCTAAAATGTAAAAAAATGACACTTTATAATAAAAAGTAACAAGTTATGTCTTTTTATTTCATGGTGCTATTTTTACATTTTATCACCTTTTGACATCCTCATTTATTTCAAACGAAACCCAATTGACTTGGTCACGTAAATCCTTGAAGAATAAACCAATTTATTCTTGTAATTGTGACTTCAAAGATGTTTTAATTCGAGTTAGATAATTATTTATTTTTCTTTTAATCCACATTTTAGATTCCAAATTCCATTTAAAATGCGGTAAGTTAGAATAAATTGTTGTTGCGTTAAGTCACATTTTTGTGAACAATCGTTAGTGACAAATTGCTCATTTCATTTTTATTATGAGTGGGTTAAATTCGATATTTTGTACTGATGCTTCTCCGTACCTCATGTTTTATGAGATACACATGGAACGTAGTATTTTATCTTTGATGTTGAAACAGACAGGAACAGATGATGCAAATAGGTATACCAAGAGAGAGCCTCAAAGGTGAAACTCGCGCTGCTGCAACGCCAGCAACGGTTGAGCAGTTACAGAAACTTGGCTTCACAGTATTGGTTGAAAGCAATGCTGGACAACTAGCTAGTTTCAGTGACGCTACTTTTGAAGCGGCAGGTGCGACAATATCTACAGATACCAAACAAGTTTGGGCTTCAGATATTGTACTTAAAGTTAATGCGCCAGCAAATGACAAAGAAATTAAGTTATTGCAAAAAGGCACTTCGTTAATCAGTTTCATTTGGCCTGCCCAAAATGAAGAACTGCTAGAGAAACTTGCAAAACGTGAAATCAACGTTTTAGCAATGGACTCTGTGCCGCGTATTTCACGTTCACAGTCACTTGATGCATTAAGCTCAATGGCTAATATCGCGGGTTACCGTGCAGTAATTGAATCTGCAAATGAATTTGGTCGTTTCTTTACCGGTCAAATTACTGCTGCTGGTAAAGTACCACCTGCTAAAGTGTTGATCATTGGTGCTGGTGTTGCTGGTCTTGCCGCTGTCGGTGCTGCTGGTAGCTTAGGTGCGATTGTACGTGCTTACGATACGCGTCCAGAAGTTAAAGAACAAATCACCAGTATGGGTGCTGAGTTCTTAGAAGTTGATTTTGAAGAATCAGCTGGCTCTGGTGACGGTTACGCGAAAGTAATGAGTGACGACTATAAGGTTCACGAGCAGAAAATGCTTGCTGACCAAGTTGCTGATGCTGATATCGTGATCACCACTGCACTTATTCCGGGTCGCCCTGCGCCACGTCTAATTAGCCAAGAAATGGTTGATGCGATGAAAGCGGGTAGTGTGATTGTCGATTTAGCGGCTGTGAATGGCGGTAACGTTGAACCAAGTGTTGTAGATAAAGTGATTACCACTGACGGTGGCGTTAAAATTATCGGTTACAACGAAATGGCTCGTCGTTTACCTGCACAAGCATCTCAGCTTTATGGTACCAACTTAGTTAACCTGCTTAAGTTATTAACACCAGAAAAAGACGGTGAAATGAGCATCAATTTTGATGATGTTGTTCAACGTGGTGTGACGGTTATCAAAGACGGTGAAATTACTTGGCCTGCGCCACCAATTCAAGTTTCAGCCGCTCCCGCAGCTAAAAAAGAAGAAGTGACAGCAGCACCAGCTAAGCCAGAAAAGAAAAAAACAGGTATCTACAAAGCATTACTTGCTGGTGGCGGTATCTGGGCATACTCAGCGTTAGCAAGCTATGTACCTGCTGAATTCTTAAATCACTTAATGGTATTTGCACTGGCTTGTGTGATTGGTTATTACTTGATCTGGGATGTTGCTTCATCACTGCATACGCCGCTTATGAGTGTGACTAATGCTATTTCAGGTATTGTTATCCTTGGTGCTTTCTTCCAAATGGGCGCAGAGAGTGGTCTTGTAACCTTCCTCGCATTCCTAGGCACATTTATTGCCACTATCAACATCGCCGGTGGTTTTGCCGTTACTGAGCGTATGCTGAAAATGTTCCGTAAATAAGGATTTTTATAATGTCTCAAGAATCAATCGATGCTGCACAAACTGCGATAAACGCAGCACAAGCAGCAGTAGATGCAGCAACACAGGCTGCACAAGTGGCACAAACTGCGGTTGCAGAACAAGCGCCAGTAGTTATTGAAGCTGTACAAGAAGTTGCTGTTGCAACAAGTGGTAAAGGTATTTTAGAAGCGGCTTATATCGCTGCTGCGGTACTATTCGTACTTGCTCTTGCTGCACTATCAAAGCAAGAAACAGCACAAAAAGGTATTTTCGTTGGTATTCTAGGTATGGTTGTCGCGGTTGTTGCAACTTTATTTAGCAGTGACGTAACGAATATCGGCTATATCATTGCCGCTATGCTTGCTGGTGGTGCATTTGGTGTACGCTGGGCAAACAAAGTTGCGATGACTGAAATGCCTGAAATGGTTGCTATCCTAAACAGCTTTGGTGGTTTAGCGGCAGTATTCATCGGTTACAACAGCTATATCGAACACAGTATTACAGAACCAGTTATGTTAAGCATTCACTTAACGTTGATCTTCCTGGGCGTATTTATTGGTATCGTAACATTTGTTGGTTCATTAGTTGCTTGGGGTAAATTGAACGGTCGAGTTAAATCGAGCGCGTTAATGTTACCACACCGCCATAAAATGAACTTAGCAGCATTGCTAGTGATTGTGTTCCTAATGTTCTCGTTTGTTGGTGCTGGCCTTGAAGGCGACACTGCTGCATTAGTTATCATGAGCCTTATTGCCATTGTATTTGGTGCTCATTTAGTATTATCAATTGGTGGCGCAGATATGCCAGTTGTTGTCTCTATGCTGAACTCTTACTCTGGTTGGGCTGGTGCGGCTACAGGTCTTATCTTAGGTAATGATCTGTTAATCGTAACGGGTGCACTCGTTGGTTCTTCAGGCGCAATCTTAAGTTATGTAATGTGTAAAGCGATGAACCGTTCGTTTATCTCTGTAATTGCTGGCGGCTTCGGTAACGATGTTGCTGCACCAACAGGTGATGAAGAGCAAGGCGTTCACGTTGAAACATCTGCTGCTGAAGTTGCAGAGATGCTAATGGGCTCTAAGCGTGTAATCATCACTCCTGGTTACGGCATGGCTGTTGCACAAGCACAGTACCCTGTATTCGCTATCACGAAGAAATTACGCGATGCGGGTGTTGATGTTCGCTTTGGTATTCACCCTGTTGCGGGTCGTTTACCGGGTCACATGAACGTACTACTTGCGGAAGCAAAAGTACCTTACGATATCGTATTAGAAATGGATGAAATCAACGAAGATTTCAATACCACTGATACTGTACTTGTGATTGGTGCCAATGATACGGTGAACCCTGCGGCGAAAGAAGAAAACTCGCCAATCTCAGGAATGCCAGTACTTGAAGTTTGGAACGCGACTAACGTTGTGGTATTCAAGCGTAGTATGGCGACTGGTTATGCTGGTGTTCAAAACCCATTGTTCTTCAAAGAAAACACAACTATGCTATTTGGCGATGCTAAAGAGTCTTGCGAGCAGATTATTTCTGCAATGTAAGTGGGTTTTAGTTAGTTGATTTGTAGATACGAAAAAAGGACATCATTTGATGTCCTTTTTTTATGCCAAATTATTATGCGTTTAGTTGCATTGTCATAAACAAAATTATGGATATTGCCGGATGTGGCTAGTTAAGTATATTAATTAAATCATGATGTTGAACTGTACTCAATTTGAGTTAGAATGATCATATTGAACGAACTGATTTAAAGTAGGTATATATATTATGGCTGATGTGAAATGGGAAGCTGCACCTTCGGGTCTTACAAGTGGTGATTTAAACGGTTGGAAACGACGGATGGCGCTAGCTTGTCCTAGCCCTAAGTTGGGTCAAATGGTTGCTGTCGAGACGGATGATAGCGATGGGAAAGTTATTCATATTGGTTATAAGTGTATACGTGCTGATGGTGAGAATAGTTCTTGGCGTCGCATGAAAGGCACTGAAATTGTTATTACACCGGAAACTATCATCATTAAAGGAGCTGTCACTGAAAGTGGGCAGCAAGCAACGCTGAGTGATGTATTTTTAGGTAATGCGAGTACAAGCTCTGGTATTCCGGTAACTATGTCAGATGACGGACCTGGGGTTTATCTTGGTGACGGTGTTTATGTATCTGCGGAAGATTGTTGGTTTTAAGTATTTTTGATATTTCAAATTGTCTAAATTAGGTTGTAGTTTTTCTAAAGTATTTATTTTAACACTACAACCAATTATGCTGATTTTTATTCTACATTATCTAAAAGCCCATCTATAATCTGATAATCAATTTCCTTGATTATGTGTTGTACTAGATCTATTAGATTTACCACATCTTGCTGAGATACCATTACTAAAGACCCATCAGTCTTCTTACCGTTACGGTGAACAATGTCATGACGTATATCGATGGCAGCATCTAATTTCGAGATTTTATCTTTGGGAAATTCACATAGAAGTACGTTCTTGTAAAGTCCTGTTACCGTGTCTAAGTTGTGAAATGATATCTTATCAATTTCTTCATTCAGTCTTTCATCTAGTGTGTCGAGAAATTCAAATACACCTGACTCTTTTACGTTTTTATTGAATGATTTAAAGTGTTTAACAAATCGTCGTTTGATTGCATGACGGTTCAGCACTTGTTTTTTCATAGTATCAGATAAATATGCTTCAACTGTGCTTATTGCAGTTGCGAAAATCATCCTCTGAAGAATTTTATTTTCACTTGAATTGTTCAGCGTTGACAATTCATCTAGAGACTGTTTGAAGTGCTCATGAAAGACAGTTCTACCAGCTTGAATCTGAGCTATATCTTCAAAATCATCTACCCATCCGCCATACACGAGGTCAGAAATATTTAATTCGCAAATGTCGTCATCATTACACATATCAAACAATATAATGGCATACGACTCAACATAGGTGCATGGGAAAGTAGAACCCATGAAACCTAAGCTGTGATCGTATACACCTGCAAGTGGAGATAGCATCAGCGAAAGCAAAGGTTCATCTGGAATATAGACATCTCGATTCATTATTGCTTGTTCAGTGTAGTTATCACTCATTTCTAGTGCTATAGGTACAGCCTTTTTCCAGTCATTAAAACTTGTGTTTTGAACTATTTCTAATTGAGATGTTATTCTATCAACCATATTAGAATTAAATTGATCGTATTTACTTTCCTTGTCCTCTTGATATAAGAGAAGCATGTCTTTCATGTTCTGAACCCAAATCGATCTAGTATCGTTGAAGTCACACTCGACTGACTTGAGATCATTGCCAGCTAGTTGTAATCTTCGACGAAGAGTCGCTACATTAGTGCGATAACCAATGATGTTTTCTGGGTCGTACTCATCTTCTTTGTTGGCTATATAACGCACTCTATCTGCTTTAGTAAAATACCACTCATCATAAGTATTCTTCCAATCAATCAATCCATTACCATTGATCTTTATCTCTGCATAGCTACCCAAAATGAAACCTCTGCCTGATCAGTTAAATTTACTACTCATAACCAGCGATATGCTACAAGCCCAGTTTTATTGATTTGATATATTCTAAAGTGAACAAAAATAAGTACTTCTATTAAGGTGATAATCTATAGCTATATGAAATATATAGATAAATCAGTATAAGGTAATGATATCACTGAGCAGCCCTTGTTTAAAGTCTCAGCTACACAGCTTTGATGAACTTGATTAGATGCTCGATTGATAAGACAAGTTGATAGTATAGAGTCTTTTAAATTTAATAAGGTCATTTATAACAAAGGTTTAGACTGTTATAGTGGCTATGTCTTAAATTGAAGAGTACCTCCAATGTTACGAATATTAGTTTTATTTCTTGTGTCATTTAATTTATTGGCATCAACGATAGAGCAAGAATACCCACAAGAAATTAAACAACTAAAAATAGAAATAAATGAAACAAACAGTACTCTTAAAATATTAAACAATCGGATTACAAGTTCGCTAGACAGCAATAAAGAAGTGGTAAATCAAAGTAGAGACTTAATCAAAGCTGTGAATGAATCTTTAAGAGTAAAGACTGTGCAGAATAATCAAATTTTAGATGCTTTTGAAAAAGCTAAAGATATGACGGCACAAGAAGTTGATTTGTCACTAAGTCTTGAACCTGATGAATATGGTATTTGGATGAACTTTGCATCAGCGCTGTTGATCGCAATCGGTTCTATAGCTGTTACATTCCTTATATTGAAAAGAACTCTAGCTAAAGAAACTGATGTGCAACTAAAGGGATTTGAACTGAATTTACAAGAAGAAACAAAACTTAGTAATTCTCAGATCTCAACTCAATTGGCAGTGGCTACAGAACAGAATAAAGCAAATCACTTACTCAAAATGGCAGAGTTTAGACAAGCATGGATTAATACTTTTAGGGATTATATAAGCGTTTATATAAAGACTGTGATTACATTAATCGATTTTCATACTGTTGAATCTAGCTTGTTTTCTAGTTGGGACAATTTGAAGAGAGCTGAAAGAGCTAGAGATCGATTTCTTTTAGAGAAAAGCGTAGAAGCAAAGCAAATCCGTGAAGAAGAATATAAAGCGGAACCTGTCACAAATAGACAAAAGCTTACCAATTCTGTACGTGATAAGTTACTGATACAAGCATCATCAGAATATCAAGATTTTGTTGAAAATACGGCGAATGCAAAAAACGGATTTGAGAGATATAAAACTGAGCTTAGAGATTTCAAAGATTTACAATCATCTATTACCCAGCAGAAAACAAGAATAATATTGATGTATGGACCTGACCGAACCAAGATTGAAGATTTAATCATCGAAAGGTTAAATAACATTGAAGAATACCTAATGTTTAATAGTGATAGAACTTTCCTCCCACAAGGAAATGTAAATAAGGTTCATGAGTACATAAATGAACTCCAGCACTTAGTCCAAATAATGTTGAAAATAGAATGGACTAAAATTAAATAGGAGGTCGTTAAGCCCATCAAAATACTCAATGGTGGGCTTTAATATCAGTTACTTTGTTATCTTTACGGCCTCTAAGATTTGTTTTAAAACATCTTGTTGCTTACTTTCACTAACTTTTTCTGGTTTGGTTGTAAATACATTCATTACTAGCTCGATTTTAGTATTTCGCTTGCAGTCTCGAATTTCTTCATCGGTCATACCTTTTGAAGATAACGTACCTGTAATCTGCTCTGCCAAAATTGATGCTTTAAGCATGTTCATTTTATCTGCATTCACTAAAATTATGTGATTCACTAGATAAAATAATAATGCCGATAACGTACCTATAATCAATGTTGTTGCCGTGATTAATGGTAGTCGACTAAGTAATATGTTCCACGGTGAAACCTTTGAGTTTGCATCAATAAGAACTTTAAAAGTCTCAGCATTACTATATATGAAAAAGAATACGGCAGCTAAGAAGACTATAACAGCTAAGGATAAACGGTAGTAATAGGTTAATTGTTTTTGGCTTTCTGTTGAATGGCCTTTCATATCTAAACTTGTTAAATTGATGTCTTTTTTTGCAGTTCTAATCTCATCTTTCAAACCTAAAAGCTCTATTTTTTTATCTGCCACGTCTTTGAGTAATACATCAAACTCTCTACTTTCAGATTTAACTATATCTTTATGTTCATTAATTGAAGCTTTAAGTCCATCGATCTCAGCAGCAGCGTTCATTTTAAGTAATTGATACTTAGCTGCTTCTTCACTTGTTTTTGCTATGTCATGTTGGATCTGATTAAGTATTAGACTGTTTTGAGCGTTACTTTTTTCTAATCGTTCTTTTTCTTTTGTTGCTGTATTCATGTCTTTTACAAGAGCTTTGTAATCACTAGTTTTTGTATCCAAATAACTAGTCACGTCGTTAACTTGATTAAATATCGTTTGTCTTAATGTTTCAGCTTCTAGCGACAATCCTTTGTGTGCATCACTAATAGAGTTCATTTTTATGTCATCTGAGAAAAACAATGGAAAATCAATAGCACTTGCGTGACTAAACTCTGTCGACGGTGATAAAATAACACCCCTGATGATATCATTTATCTTATACTCAGCCTCACGGCCATGAGATGTTACACTATGCCGACTGATAAACTTCTTTTCACTAAACTCTCCAGAAATCAATCTAATCATGCAACTCTTAGAATCTCGAAAGGATTTACCTCGGCATGTTAGCATTGATACGTATAAAGGATCGGTAAACAAAATTACGAGTTCACCGTCAAGTGCATTTATTTCATAATTACTATTAGTTATTATTTTTTTAGCTTTACTGTCGATTCCTTCAACAGAAAGAATACCATTAAAATTAATTCTCTGTGAGCCAGTACTTACATTCATAAATTGAGAGTTAATAGAAGTATTGAATTTGTTCATTGAAATTTCAAAGTCAGTCATACTTGGATTTTCGAATAACGGTATTTCAATTGTTTCAGTACCCTCAATGTCAATAGCTTCAATACTCATTGCTTCATCCTAATCTACTAAGTTAATTATTAGAAATAATACCATTAAGTAGGCAAAACAAAAAGTTAGGACCTCAAACTCTCTAATTTATAATAAAGAAAACAAACTTACCTATAGTTATTAACTCGTTTACTTTTTCGTATTCCTCAAATGATGCAGTACTCACTTGCTTACCTTTGAACTTATCTCCTGACTTAGCACGTCAATACCGATACGCTGTATCTCTAACATCTCGGTGCGTTACATTTTTGCGATGCTAAAGAGTCTTGCGAGCAGATTATTTCTGCAATGTAAGTGGGTTTGGTTAGTTGATTAGTAGATACGAAAAAGGGACATCATTTGATGTCCTTTTTTTATGGTTGATAGTTTATTTAAGAACCTGCAATAGGTTTATGGGTCTAATCTTGGATTTTTAATAAATTAATTATGAACTAGGATGTGCTTGATTATATTAAGTTTATTTTCTGTAGCTGGTTCCAATCATTGGGATTATTATTGATAGGTATGGTATCAATAAAGATGGTTAATGTTTTCAATTACTTACTTTGCTTATCCAGTTGAATTCCGCTAAATTAGCGTGAAATTTAAACTCAAAGAGTCGTCTCGGCGTTGATTCTAAGACTTTCAGGATGACGACTATGTTTCTATCCATGTGATTGATCTTTAGAGATTGAGTAGATCTGAATTCCACCATCGCAAATAAGTTACAAGCGGAAACATGATGTCATTTAAAAAAGTATTACTAGCAAGTATCATCGCATCAACCCTAGTTGGTTGTGATTCTTCATCGCCAGATAGCGTAATCGCTCCTGCACCAGTCACGTTAACTATCCCAACAGAAATGCAAGCTCAAGATGTAAGTGGTTGTGACAATGAATACATGGTTACTCACTCAATTGAAATGCGTGATGATCTAGAGCTTCCAGTAAATGTGGCAGAAGTTCGATCTGTATGTAATCCAGAATTATTTGTTGAATATGATGTTGCCGAAGTAGATAAGCCGATGGTTCATATTAATTGGGCGAAGGAAGTATTCAGTGAAGATGGTGATTTGATTATGTATCAGGGTGGTCATGCAAAACCATCTAGTTCAGCAGCGCATGATAAGTTAGCTGCGGAACGTGGATACCGTGGTTATTATCTAACATTAGATGAATTAGGTGGTTACATTAACGCAAATGAAGTAACAGATATTACTTATTTTTCTTCTGGTAATTATCATCACACTTTTACAAGTGGTTTAGATAAACAATCATATACAATAATAGACAACACTATCGATACTGTAGTTGTGAGTGCTGCTATGTTCGTAGACCCAACCAAAGTCGATGAACATGATTGGAATGAATTTTGGTATGAATGTACTGGTACTGTCACTAGTATAGGTTCTAACGAAACAATGGGTTGCTTGGTTCACAAAGCTGGTGCACCAAAGTATCAATTTCAGACTATCACAGTTGATATGAACAATTTTCCAAAACCGACTAAGTTTAAAGAAGATTACGCACATGCAACTCAGATGTATGTTGAAAAAGCATTCACTGATAATGGGATTATGATTGAATAACATTTGAATTCAATCAAGAATCATATTGGATTGGTGATGGTTCATAACTCTTTAATATAACGTGTTGGTACGTTGTATTTCACTGATGCTAAAGAAAGCGTAGAAGAAATCTTCAAAGCAATGTAATTGCAATGTCAGTATTTGTTAAATAATACAAGATATGTTGAAGAGTAAAGGAGCCGAAAGGCTCCTTTTTTTGTTTTAAAATAAGGGATGATTAGCCACTGTAATAATTTCTGATATCTTGGTTTTTTTTCGTCACATCACTAGGAATTTGGGGGTTGTGATGGTATAAATAACTCAAACCTTAGGTTTAATACGTAGTTTAATTACAAGCAGATAGGGAATACCATGTTTGAGAAAATCGTTACAGCAGCAGCAGACCCAATATTAGGTTTAACGGAAGCATTCGCTAAAGATCCTCGTGCCGAAAAAATTAATTTGGGCGTAGGTATTTATAAAGATGAAACGGGTCAAACGCCTATCCTAAAATCAGTTAAATTAGCAGAGCAGAAGCTAATTAATGAAGAAAAAAGTAAAAGTTACTTGAGTATTGAAGGCCATAAAGCTTATGCGTCTGCAGTACAAAAACTATTATTTGGTGCAGATAGCGAAGTTGTAACATCACAGCGTGCAATTACAGCACAAGCACCGGGTGGTACTGGTGCACTACGTACAGCTGCCGATTTTATCAAAAGTCATTTAACCAGTGATCGTATTTGGGTAAGTAACCCGACATGGGCTAATCACGGCAATGTGTTTAATACTGCAGGTTTAGAAGTAAAGCAGTATGCTTATTATGACGCTGATACACGCGGTTTAGATTTTAATGCAATGCTGGCATCTCTAGCAGAAGCGGAAGCGGGTGACGTGGTACTTTTCCATGGTTGCTGCCATAACCCAACGGGTATTGATCCAACATTGGAGCAGTGGACGACGCTTGCGCAACTGTGCGCGAACAAAAAATTATTACCACTGTTTGATTTTGCATACCAAGGTTTTGCAACTGGCGTTGAAGAAGATGCAGCTGGTCTGCGTGTATTCGCACAGTACTGTGAAGAATTACTTGTTGCTAACTCATTCTCTAAAAACTTCGGTTTATACAACGAACGTGTTGGTGGTTTAACACTGGTTGCTAAAGATCAAGATGTTGCTACTGCGGCATTCAGCCAAATCAAATCAGGTATTCGAGCTAATTATTCGAATCCGCCTGCACATGGTGCTGCAGTTGTCGCTATTATCCTTGATGATGAAGCATTACGTAACCAGTGGATTGCTGAAGTAGCTGAGATGCGCGTGCGTATTCATGCAATGCGTGAACTATTTGTCGCTACGTTAGCTGAAATGGGTGTGGCTGGCGACTATAGCTTTATTACTCGTCAAAACGGCATGTTCTCATTCTCTGGTCTGACGAAAGAACAAGTTGCTACATTGAAAGATGAGCACGCTGTTTATATTGTGGGCTCAGGCCGTATCAGTGTTGCTGGTATGACTAAAAACAACATGCAGCCTTTATGTAAAGCGCTTGCTGCGGTACTTTAATATTTATTACACGATTAATAAATAATTTTCAGTGCTGTATTGGATTGTAAAATGAGTGCTTCGGCGCTCATTTTTCGTTCCAGGGTATTAACGTTTTGTAATTTTAGGCGTAGTGGTGATTTCAATATCGAATAATAGTAAATAACGTTAAATCTAGGCAGGGTAGGGTTAATGGTGTCAAGTAATGCTTATATAAGTAATTTATTCTTGATATTTATCTATAATGATGGGGTTTGTATCAATAAATCCCTTATATTTTAAATTAAAAGTTGTACCTAGATCACAAAACGTGTAAATTGCCGCAATCTTTGTAATCTTGAGGCAAAAATGAGTAATAAACCACTTCAAATCCTATTAGCTGGTATCGGCATAAACTTAACAATTGGTATTCTATACGCATGGGGTGTTTTCACTGTACCGCTAGCTGAAGCGTTAAACGTGACTGCTACAGATGTAAAATCACCATACAAAATTGCTGTATTCACATTTGCTACTTGTTTACTTATTGCTGGTATTTTACAAGACAAGATCGGTCCTAAAAAAGTGACTATGCTTGGTGTTACTCTAGTAGGTCTTGGCCTTATTGCTTCAGGTTACACAACGACGTTAACGCAACTTGAATTTACTTTTGGTGGTATTGTTGGTGCCGGTATCGGTTTCGCATACGCATGTATTAGCCCAAGTGCTATGAAATGGTGGCCAAAGGGTAAGAAAGGTTTAGTAAGTGGTCTAACAGCTGGTGGTTTCGGACTTGCATCTGTTTACTTAGCTCCGCTATCTACAAGCCTGATTGAAAGCTATGGTATCTACGATACATTCAAAATATTAGGTGCTGGTCTATTGGCCATTGCTATCCCATTAGCATCATTACTTGTTGCTCCACCTGCTGGTTATGTTGCTGATGCATCAGAAACAACAGCGGCAGCGTCAAGCGATGACATTAATCTGACTTGGCAACAAATGCTGAAAACGCGTCAATTTTACCAGTTATGGGTAATGTTCATGGTTTCAGCTGCTGCAGGTATCATGCTTATTGGTTCTGTTGGTAACATCAGCCAATCAATTGGTCTAACGCCTGAGCAAATTGCATTCAGTGTCGTATTACTGGCTATTTTCAACACGGGTGGTCGTGTTGTTGGTGGTTTAATTTCTGACAAAATTGGTCGTATTAATACACTTGCTTTAGTGTTCATGATGCAAGCGGCTAACATGGCGTTCTTTACGACGATTACAACGCAAATCCCACTGATGATTGCGATTGCAGTTGGTGCGATGTCGTACGGTGCATTATTAAGTGTATTCCCTACGATCACAGCTGATAACTACGGTCTAAAAACTTACGGCACTAACTTCGGTATCCTTTATTCTTCATGGGGTGTATCTGGTTTCTTCGGTGGTTTCTTAGCAACGGTTGCAGGTTCAACTAACAATACTTATTTTGCTTTCGCAGCACTATTAGTTCTTGTTACTGTTATTGCATTCTTTACTAAGCCAGTAGATAAAGCGGCTGTATTAGCAAAAGAAGAAGGCAAATTAAAAGCTGCTAAAGCTTAATTATTAGCGCTTTATAATTTGTGTCAAAGGGATAGTTCAAGCAATTGACTATCCCTTTTTGCTAGAAGTGTACATTACCACCGATAGTAAAGTATTTTAAATCTGCTTGAATAACGGTATAACCGGCTTCGATGGTAAATGCATCGCCGAGTTCAATACCGAATGCTATCCCACCTGAAAAACCATCCTCTTCCCATTTCCGAGTATCTGTTTTTAATGTTTCTTCCAAATAGCCAGCCCTTAGCTTGGCATAATATTGACCGGGAGTACGGTAGGCAGCATAAATTGCGTAAGATTCATATTCAGCATCTTCATTGCCAGCATCCATATCAACAAATGTACCTTCGAATTCCAAACCAAAACCACTTTTTTGAATACCAACAAGGAAGGTTGCGGGTACTTTAGGGTCGAGTTCGTCAAAGGCTGTGTAGATATAACCGGTTTTCGCACCGAGGTAAAAGTCGACATCACCAGATGTTTTATCTTTGGCAATGGCGGGTGTTACAGCTATTGCACTGAGAGATAAAATGAGTGGGAGTAATTTATTCATCATTGATTCCTTGCTTATGTGAACTATGTCGTGTTTTTTTAATCATAGTCTTAACAGCTGATTTAGCTATAATCTGAACTAATTATCATTCTAATATCTAACTAGTTGCGCTATTTTAGTGTTGTTTTGGTTATAGTAATTAACTGTGTTCAAGGGATGTGAACAGATCTCGTAATGAATAATATCGTTTTCGCGATATAACCGTTGGCGATTTCATTTGAAAGTAGTTGAAGTAGTGTTAATTGTATTTATGGGATAAATTTTTAGCTGAATTGAGTTTATAAATAAGGCTTTTAAATACTGATTTCAAAGTATTATTTTGTATTTTATAAAATCATCATACGTTACAACCTAATTTCGATGGGTGTTTATTTACTGTGGTATGATCCGTGTTGAGTAATAGATTAAATAAGTTGTTGTTTAACGAATAAATGACAACGAGAGGTGCTTGTGAGTAAAAAAATAAACAGCGATAAGACTAAAAACCGTAAACGTTTATGGTGGACGTTATTGCTTATTCCGGTGCTTGTTGGTATCGCGGTGATGATTTATTTAGATGTGATAATTCGTACTACTTACGATGAAAATAAGTGGGCGGTACCATCGACGGTTTATGCGCGTCCGCTTGAGTTATATGAAGGTGCGGCGTTAACGGTTAAAGATTTGCAGACTGAACTGAGCTTGTTAGGCTATAAATTTGTCGGCAATCCCACCAAACCAGGACAAGCAAATATTCTAGGTGAACAAGTTCATCTCTATACTCCTGGTTTTCAATTTAGTGATGGCCTTGAACCTCCCCGTAATATCTCATTGACAGTGAAAAATGGCGCTGTGGTAAAACTTGATAGTGATGATCATGCTGCTTTATTACGTTTGGAACCCGTTGTTATTGGCGGTATTTACCCGGCACATAATGAAGACCGATTATTAGTGCAGCTATCAGAAGTGCCGAAATCGTTACAAGCGATGTTGGTGGCAGTTGAAGATGATAGTTTTTATGATCATCATGGTATTTCTGTGCGTGGTATTGCCCGTGCTTTAGTGGCAAATATTAAACAAGGCGGCATATCTCAAGGTGCATCAACGCTGACTCAGCAATTAGTCAAGAATTATTACCTTACTTCAGAGCGAACCCTAAGCCGTAAAGCGCAGGAAGCACTCATGGCGATCTTACTGGAGCTGCACTTTAGTAAAGACGCTATTTTACAAGGTTATATAAATGAAATTTATCTCGGTCAAGATGGTCCTCGTGCTATTCATGGTTTCGGTTTAGCCAGTCAATATTATTTCAAAACACCGCTTGCCGAGTTGGCGCTCGATAAGCAGGCGTTATTGGTTGCCTTGGTACGTGGTGCGAGTTATTACAATCCATGGAGAAATCCAGAACGCGCGCTTAAACGTCGAGATCTAGTGTTAGATATTGCGGTGCGTGAAGGGCGTTTAGACGCCGAACTTGCTGCGGCCGCTAAAGCACAACCATTAGGGATGGGCGAACAGACTGCGAGTAGTACCAAGCGTTTTCCTGCCTATCTCGATTTAGTACGCCGTCAATTACAGCGTGATTATAAAGTCGAAGACTTAAGTGAAAATGGACTGTCTATTTTTACTCACTTTGATCCTTTAGTGCAAAGCAGTGCTGAATTAAGCCTAACCAAATCGATTGCACGACATAAACGTGATGGTTTAAGTGCTAAACTAGAAGGTGCGATTGTTATTACTCGGCCAAATACTGGTGCTGTGATTGCTATCGTTGGTGGGGCTAATACCCGTTTTGCTGGCTTTAATCGTGCTATTGATGCAAGGCGTCAAGTAGGCTCGTTAATTAAACCTGCGGTGTATTTGACGGCTTTAGAGCAGCCAGAACAATATAACTTAGCGACAGTGATTAGCGATGACGAATATAATTTACCGTTACCTAATGGCGATGTTTGGTCACCGAAAAATTATGATAAGAAAAACCACGGTGACGTGTTGTTATATAGTGCGCTCGCGAAATCTTATAATCAATCGACTGCGCGCTTAGGTAATGAAATTGGTTTAGCTAACATTGTGGATACGCTAAGGCGCTTAGGTGTCGAGCAAAAAGTCCCTGAGTTACCTGCGATTACATTAGGTGCGGTCGATATGTCGCCGCTTTCTGTGGCCCAGATGTACCAGACTTTATCTGCTGATGGTTTTTATACGCCGTTATTGGCGATCAGTACCGTTGTTGACCCTAAAGGGGAAGTACTAAAAAGTTACCCATTAGCAGTTGATAAGCGCTTCGATGCTGGTTCAGTGTACATGCTGCGCCATGCAATGCAGGCGGTGACGCATGAAGGTTCAGGCAGAGCGCTAGAATGGCTATTGCCTGATTTTGAAGTGGCAGGTAAAACGGGAACAACGAATAATTTACGAGATAGTTGGTTTGCTGGCTTCTCGGGTGACATGATGGCGGTGGTATGGATGGGGAGTGATGATAATGCCTCGATTGGTCTAACTGGTTCAAGTGGCGCATTACGTGTTTGGGCTGATATTTTCCGCCAGCGTTCGGCCTTACCGATCCAAAACTTACCGCCACAAAACATTACTGTTGGTTGGGTAGATAAAGAGACTGGCCAGGGTAGTCAAGGCAGTTGCTTTAATTCGATTCCGCTCCCTTTTATAAGCGGTTATGAACCGGAAGTTGAATTACGTTGTAACCAAGGTGTGAAGCGGGTTATTGAATGGTTTCGAGACTTGGTCGAATAAGGGCTGCTAGCCTGGAAATAAGGGACGAATAATATTTGTTAATGAAACAAATATTATTCGTGGACGGTTTTACAAATAGTATGCATGTGATATTAACAATGGAAGTAAAATGAAAATAATTAAACGCTTGTGTCTGTTGCTTTTACCTTGGTTGCTGACTGCTTGTGGCACCATTCCTACGTATAATTCCAATGGAACTGAAGTGCAAGGCTCGACGAATACCAGTAAAGCTGAACAAAGCAAGCCAACACCTGCAGTTAAGGCAAAGCAAGCAGCTGTTGACGAAACTGCTCAAGCGCCTGCGGCGGTGTTATCGCTGATGAAACGTGCTGAAGAGCAGGTGGCTCGTGGTGATAACCCTGGCGCTATCGCATCCTTAGAGCGCGCTATCCGTATTGCTCCACGTTATCCTGAAACCTATTACCGTTTAGGTGAGCGCTATTTTAATCAAGGTAATTATAAACAAGCCCGTTCATTAGCTGAAAAGTCAATAACACTGGGTGCAGATTGGCTGTTACGCCGACAAGCCGAATCGTTAATGGAACGAGCATCGGCATATCAATAAATTATAAATAGAGTAAAGAATGGAAATCGAATTACTAGAAATTAAAAATTTCATAAGCCAGTACCAACCTTTCGACCAACTGCCAGAAGAAGCATTAGTCGAAGTAGTCAAAAGCATTGAGATCTCGTACTACCGTGCAGACTCAATGATTATTGAGTATGGTCACAAGATCCATGACCTGTATTTTATTCGCAGTGGTGTGGTGGAAATATACCGCCGTAAAGGTGAATTATACAACCGTTTGGATCAAGGCGAATTATTCGGCCAAATGGGACTGTTGGCCAATAATAAAGTACGCCTACCGGCGAAAGCGATGAAAGATACGTTAGTATATTGTATCCCTGAATCTATCTTTCATGACTTTTGTGAACGCTATGAGGCGTTTTCAGACTTCTCTGAAGTTGAAGGTACAATCCGCTTAAAACAAGCCGTTGAAGATAATAATGATGACGCGAACTCACTCACCACATCGAAAGTAAAAACCCTACTAAGCAGAGACTTAGTTATGTTGACTAGCACCACTTCTATTCAGGATGTGGCGAAAGTGATGGCCGAAGAGCATGTCTCTGCAGCGCTGATCAATGATCCTGCTGTTACTGATGAAGAGGGTAATAACTTTGTTGGTATTATTACTCAACACGATCTGTGTGCCAAAGTGATTGCGATGGGGATGAGTGTCGATAACCCTGTTTCAGATGTGATGTCGACAGAATTGATGTCGCTGGACCACAACGCCTATATTTCTGAAGCCATGCTAATGATGCTACGTTATAACGTGCATCACCTACCTATCTTAAAAAACAAACAACCTATCGGCCTTATTGAAGTGGCTGATATTATTCGTTATGAATCACAAAACAGTTTGTTATTGTCGGGCAGTATTTTTCAGCAACAAAATATTGAAGATCTGGTGCTACTTTCCAAGCAGCTTAAAGACTGTTTCGTGCGTATGGTGAATGAAGATGCAAACTCACACATGATCGGTAGTGCAATGTCAGAGATTGGTCGCAGCTTTAAGCAGCGATTACTGGAACTTGCTGAAGAAGAATTAGGCGAACCACCTATACCTTATTGTTTCTTGGCGCTCGGTTCGATGGCGCGCGATGAACAATTGATCGTAACAGACCAAGATAACGGTATTATTTTAGATAATAGCTATGACGAAGCGCTGCATGGTGAGTATTTTGAAAAACTATCCAAGTTTGTCTGTGATGGACTAGCGGCTTGTGGTTATACCTATTGTACCGGCGATATTATGGCGACGAATCCTGAGCACCGAAAAACGCAAGCGCAATGGGAAGAATGTTTTGCTGATTGGATTGATAATCCAAATCCACAAGCGCTATTAAATTGTTCTATTTTCTTTGATTTAACCGGTGTTTATGGTCGTGTTAAATGGGCTGAACAATTAAACGCGTTCATTTTGCGTCGCGCGAAGAAAAATAACCGATTCTTAGCTTGTTTAGCCCGCAATGCTTTAAACCGTACACCCCCATTAGGTTTCTTTAAAACCTTTGTGATGGAGAACGATGGTCGTCATAACAATTCTATTAATTTAAAACGCCGTGGTACAGCACCACTTGCAGATTTGATCCGTGTGCATGGATTAGCCATTGGTTCACAATCTCAAAATTCATTCGAACGCCTCGAAGATATTATTGAAGCGGGGATATTACCGGCATCGAAAGGTCAGGACTTACAGCATGCGATGGAATTGATTTCCTTAGTACGCTTACGTCATCAAGCGCTAGATGTAGAGTCGGATATTGAACCGGATAATAATATTGAACCAGAGAATATGTCTGAATTTGAGCGTCGTAACCTTAAAGATGCATTCTTGGTATTAAGTAACGCGCAGAACTTTTTAAAGTATCGTTATACTGCCAATAAAATGTAGGGATCATTAATGCATAATTTTATTAATAAAGAGATTTTAAACTGGAGTGCGTTCTATAAAGTTAAAGTAGAACAAAGCAAGGATGAACGGTTAAAGTCTTTTTATCGCGTTGGCATGTACAACGATGAAACTAAGTTAAGTGATATTGATTTTGTGGCGCTAGATTTTGAAACGACAGGTCTGGATTCTGAACAAAATAGTATTATCAGTATTGGTTTAATCCCGTTTAATTTGAACCGTATTTTTTGTCGTCAAGCACAACATTGGTATATTGAACCTGAAGATAAATTGAAAGAGAATTCAGTTATTATTCATGGTATTACTCATGCCGATTTGAAAGGTGCGCCGGATCTATTACATATTTTAGAACCGGTATTAGAAGCGCTAGCTGGAAAAGTCGTGGTAGTACATTATCGCCGTATTGAACGTGACTTTTTTGACAATCACCTGCGCAGCTTAATTAATGAAGGCATTATTTTTCCGGTTATTGATACGATGCAATTAGAGGCAGACTTGCAAGATTCGCAAAAAAAGGGTTTTTTCAGTCTGTTTAAGCCTAAAAAACGTCAAGAATCGATCCGTCTGGGTAATAGCCGTGCGCGTTATAACTTACCTGCTTATCCACCGCATGATGCATTAACAGACGCGATTGCGACTGCTGAACTATTACAAGCACAGATCCATTATCACTTTTCAGCTGATACACCGATTAAAAAGCTGTGGTTATAGTTAAACGTTGATATGAATTAGACTTAACAAAACAGCCCGTTAATACTTGTATCACAGTATTAACGGGCTGTTTTTGGTTAACTGATAGGGGATATATCTGGTTAACTATTTAGCGTTATTTATCAGCATCAAGCCCTTGCTGCCAAAATGCAATTTCCATGCGTGTCGCGGTGCTAAACACATGGACCAGGTTCTGTCCGCGTTGACTGTTGACGTCAATCTCAGCGAGCAACTCATCAATATGCGCTGTACCTTGGGCGACACCTTGCTGGAACTCATCACCACTATAGAGTTCAATCCAACTTGCGAAGGGGTTATCAACGCGTTTGGTATTGGCTGCTACGGCTAGGTTACGGCCAATTTCGGCATAACCAATAGAGCAGGGTGCTAGCGCAGCGTAAAGATCGACTATATCACCAGCCATGCCTGCATCAAGCACATAACGTGTGTACGCGACAGTACCAAAGTCTTCTGGTTCTGCTTCTAAATCTGATTCAGTTAATCCCCAATTGCCACAGTAACTAACATGGTGACCAATTTCAGAATCCAGTAGTGCATGCACACTTGGCAGTGCTTTACGCATATCCGCTAAGGTACGGGCTTTGTAAATAGCTAACGCATGCGCGCGAGCATATTGCTTTAAAAATAAAAAATCTTGTTTAAGATAATGTAAGTAACTCGGCTGTGCTAGTGTACCTTGCGCTAATTGTTGTACAAAAGCATGTTGGGTATAGGCATCCCAGTCTTCACGACAAGCATTAATAAGGTCTTGATGATTCATTATATTTCTCGTTTACGGTTATATTGTGACGACAATAGGCAGTGTTACAGCGTCGGTACGTAATCTTGCGCTTTCGGTAATGTCTTAATGATCTTGTGTGAATACATGAATTCCGCATAATCGTCATAACGTTTTAAATCAACAGCAGAGGGACGCAATGCGAAACGAGTCAGCGTATCGTTCCAAGCGCGTTGGTTTAATTCGTTGTTTAACGTATCTGGTGCATAAGCAACAAATTCTTTCCATGCAGCTTGTGGGTGATTAACAATGTAAGTGGTGGCTTTTTCTATGGCTTTATTAAAGGCTTTAATAGCGACTTTGTCATAGGTAATAGCGTTCGCAACAAAGATCAGCTCATCATAAGCTGGTACGCCGTGTTCTTCTGGAAAGAATGCTTTTGATTTAAAGCCTTCAAGATCAAGTTGATTGGTTTCGAAGTTACGCAACCCACCCCATATAGCATCAACTTTACCTGACGCCAGTGAGGATGATAGCGCCCAACCAACGTTGATGATCTGGACATCATCGTAATTCACACCACCTGTTTTTAACATGGTACCGATAGTTGCTTCTTCGTTACCTGCTATAGCGATACCAATATTTTTTCCTTTTAAATCAGCTATTTTATTGATTTTTCCGTTGTCGAGCACCATCAGCGTATTGAGTGGTGTCGCGATCAGGGTTGCTGCGCGGATAAGCGGTAAACCCGCCGCTACATCTATGGTGAGATTGGGCTGGTAAGTGATGGCTAGATCGACTTTATTGGCTGCAACCAGCTTTGGTGGCATGCTTGGATCTGCAGGCTCTTGGATCACCAAATTGACACCTTGCTCGGTAAAGTAGCCTCGTTCTTTGGCAATAACGATAGGGCCGTGATTAGGGTTCACAAACCAGTCTAGCATCAAGGTAAGGTTCTTTGTTTCTGCGAGTACGTTAGTCGATAACATCGCTGCCGTTAACGCTGCAGCTTTGATTAATGTGTTGTTTTTCATAAATGTCCTTTTTATATTTTTAATAAACGCCCTTTAACAATGGCGAGTTAGTTTTGGTTTTAAGTATTAGGTTTATGGCATTAGCTTTGCCACGGGATCAGTTTTTTCAATGCTTTGTCAGTGACAAAATAAAGTAAGACGGAGAGGGCGGATAAAATCAGCAATGCAGCAAACATTTCATCTATCATCATCCGGGCGTTAGCTTGCAGCATGAGATAACCGAGTCCAGCACTGGAACCAACCCATTCACCTGCGACTGCACCAATTGGCGCGATCACTACTGCCACGCGAATACCGGATGCCAATGTCGGCAAAGAAGCGGGCAGTTGAATATGGCGTAACATCTGCCACTTAGTTGCCCCCATGGTTTTTGCTAAGTCCAAATAGCCAGTTGGGGTATTACGTAAACCGTCATAACAGCAAGTTGTGACGGGAAAGAAGATAATTAAGGCTGCCATGACGATCTTCGATGCCATACCATAACCCAGCCATAACATCAGTACTGGCGCAATCGCGAATACCGGGATTGCTTGACTAGCGATTAAGATGGGTAATAACCAATGTTTAACCGGTTTAAATAGCAGCATTTGTAAGGCAAAAAATAGTCCCATAAATAAACCCAGTAACAAGCCGAATACAATTTCTTGGCCAGTAACTAAAGTGTGTTTAAATAAAACCTCATGGCGGTCGATTAAGCGTTCAAATACCGCGAGTGGCGCAGGTAGAATGAAAGCGGGCATCGCAAAAATGATCACAATGCTTTGCCATATGCCAATAATGACCAAGGTACTAATGATGATACGTAACAGAGGACTTGTACGGATCTGTTGCTTGCTGTTGTTATTGTTGTGATGTTTGGATTTAGGCTCTGCAAGGTTAGTGTTGATTAATTCACTCATTTTCAGCTCCAGTTCCAATTTCCTGATCCAATTTCGAGCCCCAGTTTCGAGCCAGAGTCTTGGGCTAAACAATGCATAATACCTTGTTGTAATTGTGCACATTCAGCATCGTATGGACGTGGTGTTGGCGTTGAAGGCACTTGTAATTGTGTTGCACTCGCAGGTGTGCCTTGCATAATATAGATATGATCGGCGAGGCGAATTGCTTCCTGTGGTTCGTGGGTAATAAATACCACGGTTTTATCTTTGAGTAATTCACAAGCGAGATCTTGTAATCGATAACGTGTTACAGCATCCAAGGCTGAAAAGGGTTCGTCCATTAATACCACTGGCTTGTCTTGCATTAAGGTTCTTGCCAGTGCTACGCGTTGGCGCATTCCACCCGATAGCTGCTGGGGAAAGTGGTTAGCGTTGTCAGCAAGTCCCACTTTAGCAAGTAGGATTCGCGCTTTATCCTTGTTGACTGTCGCTGTTTCGGAGCCAAACTTACTACTTAATGTGACATTGTCGAGCACGGATAACCAAGGTAGCAGTAAGTCTTGTTGCGCCATGTAGGCAATTTGATTGCTTAAGTCAGGTAGCGTTTGCTGGTTAGTGTCAATGGAACATGCACCTGACCAAATCACTTGTTGATCTAGCAAGCCAGCAAGATAACGCAGTAACGAGGTTTTACCACAGCCGCTGCGCCCTAAGATACATGTCCAGTGTTTTGCGGGCATCGTCATATCAAACTCGCTTAATACAGGCTTGATACTGTCGTGATAGCGTAAACAACCTTTGGTAATGGTTATGTTCACCGCAAGATTATTGACCTCAAAGCTGTCCTGGCTCTCGGTAGGCGCTGATACGATTTTCGATGAGCTAGACATTTTCGATGAGCTAGACATTTGCGTGACCAGCAAAGAAATGATTGACCGGACCATGGCCACTGCCTATGTCTAATTCGTCCGCATGGGCAATGGCACTCGAGATGTATTGCTTACCTCGTGTTACCGCTTGCTGTAGATCATTACCTTGCGCTAAATAGGATGCGATAGCTGAAGACAGCGTGCAGCCAGTGCCATGGGTATTGTGGGTATTAATTCGTTTCGCCGTTAACAGCTCGAAATGATCTTGGAATATAAGTAGATCGTTACTGTTTTCATCTTGTTCTAAATGACCGCCCTTTAGCAGTACTGCTTTGACGTTAAGCTGGCGTAACGCGCTGATCATGGCCCCCATATCATCCTCACAAGTCGGCAACGCAGCGCCAGTCAAAGCTGCACCTTCTGGAAGGTTCGGGGTGATTAAATCGGCTAGTGGTAACAATTCAGATTTAAGGGTATTGATAGCGGATTCTTGTAGTAGTAAATCACCGCTGGTGGCGACCATGACTGGATCTACCACTAAGAATGTTGGTTTATATTGTTTAATTTTCGCGGCGACAACCTTGATGATCTCGCTATCTGCTAGCATGCCTACTTTTACTGCGACGATATTTAAATCGCTAAAGACCGCATCGAGTTGATTGTTGATATGTTCCAGTGGGATAGGAAATATTGCGGAAACACCCTGGGTATTTTGTGCGGTGATCGCGGTGATTGCTGAACATGCATAGCTGCCAGTTGCTGATATTGCTTTGATATCAGCTTGAATACCTGCGCCGCCGCCACTATCAGAACCGGCGATCGTGAGTACTATGGGGGTTGGTTGGCTATTTTCAAGTGATCTTTTCTTTATTGAAAGCGGTGTTGATGTGTTGGTTTTAGCCTTTAGCATAAATATCCCTAGTACAGACGTATAGGAACTTTATCTAGCCAAAGGTTGAGAGACGGGTAGGTCAAATCAGAAGAAGCAAGACTGATAGTTCCCTACGTCAGTGTTAACTGAATCAGGTTCAACGGGTCTCGCAATTTGCGCTCTCAGCCCTTAGGCCCCCCGACTATATAAGCGGCAATAGTACCAAGTTTTGTTAAAAGCGCAATAGCCAGTTTGTTTGATTATAAAATTGCTTCAATGGCTTATTAACGATCAGTGAAATATTTACTGGCTATTAATTCTGTTATTTATTTTTCAAGAATAATAAAAAGGCCACGCGTTATATTAATGCGTGGCCTTTTTCATGCTTCAATATCGTCGATTAGATTTCCACAGTCGAAAATCGAATGCGTTAATTACTTACGATTATGTTGCTCTGTTCTTAAACCCATTATCAAGCTCACACACATAACCAATAAGATCACAGTGAATGGCAGTGCGGTTGAGATTGCACCAGCTTGCAAGGCCTCAATTGCTTGTGTACCGCCAACCCAAAGAAGTGCTGCAGCGATTGCACCTTCGATGAATGCCCAGAACACACGTTGTGGTACTGGCGCATCAACTTTACCACCAGCAGTGATGCTGTCGATAACCAGTGAACCTGAGTCCGAAGAAGTGATGAAGAATACTAATACTAATAGTACAGCTAGCATTGATAGCACATCACCCATAGGTAAAGAGTCAAACATTTGGAACATAGCTAAAGGTACTTCTTTTAGACCTTCAGTGCCTAAAGTACCCACGTTATTTACTACTTGATCAATTGCAACGCCACCAAATACAGACATCCACAATACTGTTACAGCAGTAGGTACAAGTAACACGGCAGTAATGAATTCACGGATAGTACGACCACGTGAAATACGTGCGATAAACATACCGACGAATGGTGACCATGAAATCCACCATGCCCAGTAGAATACAGTCCAACCGTGCATCCAGGCTGAATCTTCACGACCAATTGGATTACTTAATGGAATGATGTTTTCAACATAACCCATAATAGTTGTTGGGATCGTGCCCATCGATACTGCAAAAGTCACTAATGCAACGAATACTAGTAACACTAATGCAAGTAGCATGTTGATGTTACTAATGACTTTAACGCCACCGTCAATACCACGTATTACCGATACAACAGCCAGCAAAGTCACGATGAAGATGATTGAAATCTGTAAAAATAGATCGTTATCAATACCCAATACATGGTGGAAGCCACTTGCTGCTTGTTGCGCGCCTAAGCCAAGTGATGTTGCTAAACCAAATAGGGTCGCGATTACCGCTAGGATATCAACAATATGACCAGCCCAACCCCATGTTCTATCTCCTAAGATCGGATAGAATACAGAACGCATTGAAAGTGGTAAGCCTTTGTTATAAGAGAAAAAAGCTAATGACAGTGCAACGACGCCATAAATTGCCCACGGGTGTAAACCCCAGTGGAACATAGTCGCGCCTAGTGCCAGTTGTGCGGCTTCTGGTGTGTTTGCTGCTACGTTAAGTGGTGTTTCATACCAACCAGTGTAATAAGCAACTGGTTCTGCAACGCCCCAGAACATAAGTCCAATACCCATACCGGCTGCAAATAGCATTGCAATCCAAGACATACGGCTATAATCAGATTTAGCTTCATCGCCACCTAAACGGATTTTACCGTATGGTGAAACCACTAAACCTAAGCAGAAAATAACAAAAATATTTGCAGACCACATGAAGAGGCTATCAAATGTACCGATGATTTGCCATTTGATACCATCAAGAACAGATTTTGATGTTTCGGCGTCAACTAATAAAATTGCAACCAAGAATAAACCGATCAGTGATGCACTTATACCAAATACGGGGTTATGAACATCAAAGCCCCATTTTTGCACGTTATCTTGTCCGACAGTATAGTCAGTGTTGTCAATACTGTATTTATCCCTATTAATACTCATTAGTCCTCAGTTAGAACAGTCCCGTTCTATTTTGTATAGTTACTTGTAGTCGGTCAGTTTAGCAAATTTAGCGCTAAATATCAGCAGAATATCTATTTAGAGGGGGTTATACATGTATAAAAAGTGAATAATGGCTAATATAAGAGGGGTAAGTGATGGTTAAAATATATTATTATGAGTAAATTAATATACGATTAAATCATATCTATGATAGGCATAAATTAAGTGCGAAAAGCGCGTCGAGAATTAGCTATTACAGGGTTCTGCTTCTTTCCCGTTGGCCACGTTTCAAGCCCAGAAACTGACGCGGTTGCTATATCTACTTCACCTCTAAGGTCTATTGGTAGAAAACGCTCTTCATTACTGAGTATAGAACACTTTAAATACCTGTCCACCTCAACCTCCAGCGGTCACGCGACTTAATAGATAAAGAATAATTAAATAGATGTTGAGATTATCGAATGATTACTATCAATCAAGCCATTAATCACACGTTTAAGTTATGGGTATGTTGACTAAATGTAAAAAATAAGCGATATTGAATAAAATTCATACATTGTCGACAATCCTATGCCTTTAGATGATCCAACTAAAATAATCGCAGTCACCACGGCGGATAAAGTTTTTGAGCAAATGCAGCGCGCTATTGTTGATGGTGACATACTCGCTGGCAGTAAGATCAGTGAACCTGAATTAGCAAAGCGTTATCAAGTTAGTCGCTCTACCTTACGTGAAGCATTAAATAGACTAGAGAAATGTCATTTAATTGAGCGTAAAGCCAATGTTGGTTCACGGGTGGTGCAATGTACGACCCAAGGCTTACTTGACCTATACTTTGTAAGAGAAGCATTAGAAGGCATGGCGTGCAGACAAGCAGCAGAGAAAATGACAGATGCTGAAATTGTCGACATGAAAACCATGCTTAGTCAGCACGCCTCTGCACAAGCGCTTAAAGATGGGGTCGCTTACTATCAAGAAGAAGGCGATTTAGATTTTCACTATAAAGTCATCTTAGGCAGCCATAATGCTCAACTCATTCAGTTGATTTGTGGTCAGCTTTATCATTTAGTGCGTATGTACCGGTGCCAGTTTGGCATGCACAGTCCCAGAGCCAGCCGCGCTTTTTCAGAACACGCCCAAATTATTGAAGCCATCAGTGATAGGGACGGGGAATTAGCGGAAATGTTAATGCGCCGTCATATCGCTGCTTCACGTAAAAACATCGAAAGTAAAATTGCACGCCAATTAGAAATAGAAGCAAAGATAGAGCAAACGATAAAAACAGAATATACCCCAGTTCAAGGAGAGCAATAATATGTCTACATCATTGTCATCACGCTTATCACCAGGTGCTAAGTTTCGTTTAGCACTGGCCAATAATAAACCACTGCAGGTTGTCGGTACGATCAACGCGTATTGCGCCATGATGGCGGAGCAATTAGGCCATCAAGCTATTTATTTATCAGGTGGTGGTGTGGCGAATGCATCTTATGGTTTGCCGGACTTGGGTATGACGTCATTGAATGATGTGCTTGTGGATGTGCAGCGTATTACTGCTGCCTCGAGTCTACCTTTGCTGGTGGATATAGATACTGGTTGGGGCGGGGCATTTAACATTGCTAAAACTATCCGCGATATGGAAAAAGCCGGTGCCGCTGCCGTTCACCTTGAAGATCAGGTTGCACAGAAACGTTGTGGCCATCGCCCAAATAAAGAAATTGTGTCGACAGAAGAGATGGTCGACCGTATCAAAGCGGCTGTTGATGCGCGCTGTGATACTGATTTCTTCATCATGGCGCGTACTGATTCATTCGCACAAGAAGGCTTAGAAGCCGCGATTGCCCGAGCACAAGCCTATGTTGCAGCTGGCGCTGACGGTATTTTTGCTGAAGCGGTCAAAACCGAAGCCCATTACCGCGCGTTTTCTGAAGCATTAGATGTGCCGGTTTTGGCTAATATCACTGAGTTTGGCCAAACTGAACTATGGAATAAAGAACAACTGGGTGAGTGGGGGTGCGCCATGGTGCTGTATCCATTATCAGCATTCCGCGCGATGAATAAAGCCGCAGAATCGGTCTATAAAACCTTGCTAGCAGATGGCGACCAAAAAGCGGTGGTAGGTAATATGCAAACGCGCATGGATTTATATGATTACCTTGGTTATCACGACTATGAGCAAAAATTGGATAGTCTGTTTTCTGAAGGAAAGAATAAATAACAAAGCTGAAGAAAAGAGTAAATAATAGTCTCAAAGAGAAGATAGACAAAAATAAGAGCTAAAAAATCAAGCGAACAATAGCAAACAGGATGTTGCAGGGTTAGCCCATTGCCGTTAGCGCAGTGGTGACTGTAGAGTTGCTATAAGCCGCTTCACGTTAATAAAAATTAAGGGAATAATGATGACAGATAAGAAACTATCAGGTGCTGGGTTACGTGGTCAAAGCGCCGGAGAAACAGCGCTTTGTACTGTTGGTAAATCAGGTAGCGGCTTAACCTATTGTGGTTATGACGTTGCCGATTTGGCTGAAAAGGCCACCTTTGAAGAAGTGGCTTATTTATTATTTAACGGTGAATTACCGACACTTGATCAGCTAGAAACATACAAAGCGCAATTACATACGTTGCGTGATATACCGCAATCGTTAAAAGAAGTGTTACAACATATTCCAGCTGACACCCACCCAATGGATGTGATGCGAACGGGTTGTTCATTCTTAGGTAATATTGAGCCTGAAGCTGATTTTAGCACGCAACATCAAGCCGCGAATCGTCTGCTTGCTGCGTTCCCTGCAATCATGTGTTACTGGTATCGTTATTCCCATGATGGTGTGGAAATTGACTGTACAACGGATGAAGCATCATTGGCTGGTCATTTTCTTAAATTGTTACGTGGCACTGCGCCGTCAGAGCAACATCGCCGCGTGATGGATGTATCACTGATCTTATATGCAGAGCATGAGTTTAATGCGTCAACCTTTACTGCACGTGTTTGTGCATCAACCTTGTCTGATATGTTCTCGTGCGTAACAGGCGCGATTGGTACCTTACGTGGGCCTCTACACGGTGGTGCTAATGAAGCGGCGATGGATATGATCCAAACATTCACCTCACCAGCAGATGCGAAAATCCAGATGGCAGGCATGCTGGAACGTAAAGAAAAAATCATGGGCTTTGGTCATGCTATCTACCGCACTAGCGACCCGCGTAATGTCATTATCAAAAAATGGTCCGAAAAATTGGCGCAAGAACACGGCGATACCGCGTTATATGACATTTCAGTGGCCTGTGAAGAGTTTATGTGGGATAACAAAAAACTGTTCTGTAATGCCGATTTCTTCCATGCCTCTGCGTATCATTTCATGGGCATTCCAACGAAATTATTTACCCCTATTTTTGTCTGTTCACGTTTAACCGGTTGGGCTGCACATGTGATGGAACAGCGCAGTAATAACCGTATTATTCGCCCGAGTGCAGATTATGTTGGTGCAGAGCCAAGAGTTGTCACACCGATTTCAGAGAGATAATGGATGATGAATACTAACTATCGTAAAGCACTGCCCGGCAGTGAACTGGATTATTTTGATACTCGTGCCGCTGTTGATGATATACAAGCGGGCGCGTATGCAACCTTGCCGTACACCTCCCGAGTATTCGCCGAGAACTTGGTGCGTCGTTGTGATCCTGCAGCATTAACCGCGTCTTTAAAGCAGTTTATTGAACGCAAACGAGATCTTGATTTTCCTTGGTTTCCGGCACGTGTTGTTTGCCATGATATTTTAGGTCAGACCGCGTTAGTTGATTTAGCTGGTCTGCGTGATGCGATTGCTGAAAAAGGTGGAGACCCCTCTAAGGTCAATCCTGTCGTGCCTACACAATTGATTGTCGATCATTCACTGGCTGTTGAGCATGCGGGCTTTGATCCCGATGCATTTGCAAAAAACCGTGCCATTGAAGATCGCCGTAACGATGATCGCTTTCATTTTATCAATTGGACGAAAACTGCGTTTGAAAATATCGATGTGATCCCACCCGGTAACGGTATTCTTCACCAAATCAATTTAGAGCGCATGTCACCAGTGATCCAATCCCGTAACGGTGTGGCGTTTCCTGATACCTTAGTGGGTACAGACAGCCATACACCCATGGTCGATGCACTAGGGGTGATCGCAATTGGCGTCGGCGGGCTAGAAGCTGAAAGTGTGATGCTCGGTCGCGCATCATATATGCGCCTACCAGATATTATTGGTGTTGAGCTGGCAGGCAAACCGCCCGCAGGCATGACAGCAACCGATACCGTGTTGGCATTGACGGAGTTCTTGCGTGCGCAGAAAGTTGTATCAAGTTATTTGGAGTTTTATGGAGAAGGCGTCGCCCATCTCACCCTGGGTGATCGCGCTACTATTTCCAATATGACACCTGAGTATGGTGCCACGGCGGCGCTGTTTTCAATTGATGATCAGACCATTGATTATCTTAAACTAACCGGTCGTGAAGACGAGCAAGTTAAGTTGGTGGAAACCTATGCCAAAGAAACAGGTTTGTGGGCAGATGATTTAAGTGAAGTTGAATACGAGCGCGTGCTGACTTTCGATTTATCGACTGTGTGCCGTAATATCGCAGGCCCATCAAATCCGCATAACCGCGTGCCCACGTCTGAATTAGCGAAACGTGGCATCAGTGGTAAAGTTGATAATGAACTGGGTAAAATGCCCGATGGCGCTGTGATCATCGCAGCCATCACCAGTTGTACCAATACCAGTAATCCACGCAACATGATTGCAGCTGGTTTGATTGCCCGTAATGCCAATAAGTTAGGACTAACCCGTAAACCTTGGGTTAAGACATCACTGGCACCAGGTTCAAAAGCAGTGAAACTTTACCTCGAAGAGGCGACATTATTACCCGAACTCGAACAACTTGGTTTTGGTATTGTGGCGTTTGCTTGTACTTCGTGTAATGGTATGAGCGGTGCGCTGGATCCGGTTATTCAACAAGAGGTCTTAGATCGTGATTTATATGCCACTGCAGTGTTGTCGGGAAATCGTAACTTTGATGGTCGTATTCATCCTCATGCCAATGAAGCCTTTATTGCCTCGCCACCGTTAGTGGTTGCTTATGCTATCGCAGGCACCATACGTTTTGATATTGAGCGTGATGCTCTGGGGTTTGATCAAGCCGGTAATGCCATCACCTTAAAAGACATTTGGCCAAGTGATGAAGAAATTGATGCGGTACTTAAAGCGAGCGTTAAACCTGAGCAATTCCGTCAAGTTTACAACCCTATGTTTGGTACTGCTGTTGATTCTGATCGTGGCTCTGATATAGGTACTGATACCGGTACAGAGATAGAATGTAGCGTTGATTATGGGGATAAAAATAACGCCTTGTATGATTGGCGTGAAATGAGCACTTATATTCGCCGACCGCCGTATTGGGAAGGTGCATTAGCGGGGGAACGTTCTCTTAAAGGTATGCGTCCTCTTGCGGTATTGGGCGATAACATTACGACCGATCATCTATCACCCTCTAATGCCATCATGCTTGATAGTGCGGCGGGTGCATATTTAGATAAGATGGGTTTACCGGAAGTCGACTTTAATTCCTATGCGACTCACCGTGGCGATCACTTAACAGCGCAGCGTGCGACCTTTGCTAATCCAAAATTAAACAATGAAATGGTGTTAGAAAACGGCCAAGTTAAGCAAGGCTCACTAGCACGCATAGAACCGGAAGGTACTGTTACCCGTATGTGGGAAGCGATTGAAACTTATATGGACCGTAAGCAGCCGTTGATCATTGTAGCAGGTGGAGATTATGGTCAAGGCTCGTCACGTGACTGGGCGGCAAAAGGTGTTCGTTTAGCGGGCGTTGAAGCGATTGTTGCTGAAGGATTTGAACGTATTCACCGTACTAATTTGGTTGGTATGGGGGTTCTGCCGCTGGAATTTAAAACCGGGGAAAGTCGTCAAACCTACGCGATTGATGGCAGTGAAACCTTTGATGTGATAGGCCAGCCAACGCCTAGTTCTACACTGACTCTGATCATAAATCGTAAAAACGGTGAGATTGTAGAAGTGCCTGTTACTTGTCGTTTAGATACCGCTGAAGAAGTCTCTATCTATGATGCTGGTGGTGTATTACAACGCTTTGCACAGGATTTCCTTGAATCGAATGAAGCTCAGTAAGGAGTACTGAACGATGACAAATAATAGCACTTCTTTATCACAACATTTACCGCAGCTAAAGATCCCTGCGACCTATATGCGTGGCGGCACCAGTAAAGGCGTGTTCTTTAATCTAGAAGACTTACCTGAAGCTGCGCAAGTCGCGGGGCCTGCTCGAGATGCGTTGTTACTGCGTGTTATCGGTAGTCCTGATCCTTACGGAAAACAAACAGATGGTATGGGAGGGGCAACATCAAGCACCAGTAAAACGGTTATAGTGTCAGTAAGTGATGAACCGGATCATGATGTTGATTATCTGTTTGGTCAGGTGTCAATTGATAAACCGTTTGTGGATTGGAGTGGTAATTGTGGCAACTTATCTGCGGCGGTGGGTTCATTTGCGATCAACAGTGGTTTGGTTAATGTGACTCGTATTCCAGAAAATGGTATTGCTATTATCCGTATTTGGCAAGCCAATATTGGTAAAACAATTATTGCCCATGTGCCAATGACAAATGGCTTGGTGCAAGAAACCGGTGACTTTGAGTTGGATGGTGTGACATTTCCTGCGGCAGAAGTGGTGGTCGAGTTTATGCATCCTGCAGATGGTGGAGGAGCGATGTTCCCGACCGGAAATCTGATCGATGACTTGGTTGTGCCGGAATCAGTCGTTGCTGGTGGACAATTAAAAGCGACGATGATTAATGCTGGTATACCGACTATCTTCATCAATGCCGAAGATGTCGGTTACACAGGTTCTGAGTTACAAGACGTAATTAATAATGATGTTGAAGCATTAGCTATATTTGAAGTTATTCGAGCTTATGGTGCGGTTAAAATGGGCTTAATTACTGATATTTCAGAGGCTGTGCAGCGTCAGCATACACCTAAGGTGGCGTTTGTCGCGAAGTCTGCGGATTATATATCATCAAGTGATAAAGCGATTACTGCCCATGAAATTGATCTGTCGGTCAGGGCATTATCAATGGGGAAATTACATCACGCCATGATGGGTACTGCAGCTGTGGCAATTGGCGCTGCCGCTGCGATCCCGGGTACGTTAGTGAGTTTAGCTGCGGGTGGCTGTGGGCGTAAAACAGTGACTTTTGGCCACCCATCAGGCACATTACGGGTTGGTGCACAGGCTAACCAAGTTAATGGCGAGTGGACTGTGATTAAAGCGAGTATGAGCCGGAGTGCGCGTATTCTGATGGAAGGTAGGGTACGCATTCCTGCTGAATAAGAGTTAATGACTGCCGCTGTTTATAACCATTAGCCGCTATAATTATTCGCGTTTATAACAATTGGTTACAAACGCCAAACTAATCAAACCAGTTACTGAAATAATTGGATTAATTTTGAGATATCGTTATATTGTCAGCTTATTCACATCGAGGCTGACTTTATAATGGTAAAGGTAATTACATTTTTGATCATGAGCGTCTGTAGTTTTACGGCAATGGCGACCTCGGTAGACTGCGATAAAGCGGTTAACACATTAGAAATAAATTACTGTGCGAAAGTGGAATTAGATAAAGCGGAAGCGAAAATGCAGCTTTATCTGAATAAAAGTATTGCTCAATATACTGCAGATACAAGCGTTGTCGAGTCGATTAATATCGCCCAATCAGCTTGGCAATCTTATAGTAAATCACAATGTGACTCGGTCTTTACGCTATTTAGAGACGGAACCATGCGAGTGATGATGACACTAAGTTGTCGGACTAAGCTTACCCAACAACGAACCCATGAATTGTGGGCACAATACTTAACCTATATGGACAGTGCAGAGCCTGTATTACCTGAGCCGCATACATCGGATCTGACTTAATTCATCTTAATCTATAAAATACAAGCGGAATTATTACCAAAGCGTAACAATGCGACTTGCTAATATCATCTATACTTCGATTTTCTCTGTGAATAAAGTAAGCCTCTATTTATGATATTTTATTAATTGTATTAGTAGGTTAATTAGGCTTGTTCAACAGCTAGAAACGCTATATATTGCCGCCATTAAACGTGATAATTCGTTGCCTAGAGCACATAAAATAGTGATAACAAAGAGTCGGAGTGAAAATGAAAAACCACAGTATTAAAAGAATGAAGGATGTATTCTTTATTTTCAGATTTATCAGCTGGATAGCTATTATCTGTTCATTGTTAGGCTCTTTGTTATTGTTTGTCGTGGGTGCAATCAAAACATATTATGCCTTTACCGCTGTTGCGTTTGGTTATATTCCAGACGAGACATTAGCGCACCTTGATTCTGCCGACATTGCCACCGCCTATTTAATTAAAGGTTTAGATACCTTCCTGATTGCCTTGGTGTTATTTATCTTTGCACACGGTGTATTTACGTTGTTCATTACCGATAAAAAGCTAGAAAATATTCCTACAGTATTAAGTTGGATTAAAACGCCAGATATTGGTCATCTAAAGAATATTTTGGGTGAAGTGATTGTGATCATTTTGTTTGTTAAGTTTTTGGAGATGATCTTAATCAACTTGAATAACTTAAGTTGGGAGATCTTGATTTTACCGATCTCTATTTTGCTCTTAGCACTGGCATTAAAGTTCTTGGATTTGAATGACAAAAATGGTGGTCATTAAGACGAATAGGCTATATTAAAATAAAATATTTTTTGAACTTTATTTATTGTTTAACAACGAACTATACACGTTTTTATGTGATTTCTTGTTTATATATGTTTTATTTTACTAAGAGCAATTGTACTTTTTGACTTTAATCGTAGAGGGTTTGGTGTGTTTAAATTTTTATTTCCAGGATTAATTATGCTGTCGTTGTCGGTTCAAGCTGAAGATTCTGGAGCTTTGAATATTGACCGAGTGGTCTCGAAAAATAGTGATTTTTCCTTTCCTAATCGTAGTGGTATAAGTCCTAGAAGCAGTGACTTCAAAGTGGATAGTTATGTACTGATGAGTAATGATTCAGGCGAGCGATGGGCGGTTATCACACTGACGAATTTATCTTCAGGGCATCGAGAATTTAATAGTAGCCAGTTAATGGCTCTGTTTGCTGATGGTGATAGCTCGACCCCACTGGCCTATGAATCAAGTTTTAGTGGACGAGAAACTCAGTCTATTACTCTCTCATTTGGAGAACATAAATTTCCAATTTTAAGTATATATGCAAATAATTGATCATAAGGTAAAGTAATAGTGATAACCATTCGAAATTACATTGAAAGTGATGCTAATGCGTTATGGGATATATTTTTTAATACTGTTCGTAATATCAATGCCCGTGACTACTCTCAAGTACAGGTTGAAGCATGGGCTCCTGAGTCATTTGATTTTGAAATTTGGAAAAATAAAGTGACAGGGTTGTCTCCATTTATTGCTGAAATTGATGGCATCATCGTCGGGTATGCAGACTTACAAGATGACGGATTGATCGATTATTTCTTTTGTCATTTCGAGTATCAAGGCCAAGGTGTCGGCAAGGCATTAATGAATCACGTTTTTTCTGCAGGACAGGAAGCGGGAGTTATGAGATATTATTCAAATGTGAGTATTACCGCTCGCCCGTTCTATGAACATTGCGGATTTACGTTAGCTAAAGAGCAATTAGTCGAAGTGAGAGGGCAAAAGTTAATAAATTTTGTCATGGAAAAGTATATTAACTAGCTCGCATTTGAGGCTGTTATATCTGTAAGGGAATTTATGGAAAATTATTTAATGTATGTGCTCGTTGCAGCGCTGACAATTGCGAGCCCTGGGCCAGGTGTTATTTTAACGATTAATAATGCGATACAAAGAGGAGCTGCCAATACCTTTTCAGGCATATTTGGTATTGCCACTGGTGTGTTCATCGTATCTGTACTGTCAGCAACAAGTATTGGTGTTATTTTAGCAACGTCAGCGGTAGCATTTACAGCTGTTAAGTTGATCGGTGCAGCCTATTTAATTTATTTGGGTATAAAAATGTGGCGAGCCCAAGCGCCCTTAAATACGCATGTCGAATTGAAAGATAAATCGAATATCAAATGTTATCTGGAAGGCCTTTCTCTTACCGCTTCAAACCCTAAACCAATACTCTTCTTTATGTCATTGTTCCCACAGTTTATTAATTCTGAAGGGAGCTATGTTGCTCAGTTTATTACATTGTCTTTAACATTTTGTTTATTAGTGATTATTATTCATAGTGGTTATGCCTTTTTATCACGTTTTGCGAAAAATAAATTACTAGAACCAAAGGGTAGGGAAGTACTTAATAAAGTCAGTGGCAGTGTTTTTATGTGCTTCGGCGTAGGCTTGGCTACATCAACTAAATAGTAGTTAATACCGAGAGTGTTCATATTATATAACGAACCTTATATCGTCACGTTACTGGCTTTACTCTGTGTTTTCATTGCATACATCGCTTTATCAGAGCGTACTAGTGCGTCATTAAATGTGGTTTTTGTGGCCCGTTCAATCCCATAAGAAAAATAAATAGCTTCATTTTCTAGCAGCATATAAAGTTGATTGATGTACTCATTGGCTCGTTCTGGCTGTACTGTCACGACAAACTCATCTCCGCCTACCCTAAACGCCATTTCATTTGCTAAACAAGCTTGCCTTAATACTTGCGAAAAACGAATGATCATGAGATCTCCAACGGCATGACCTTTTGTATCATTGACTGATTTCAAGCCATTTAGATCAAAATAGATGAGTTCAAAAACATCTAAGCGAATCTCAGGAAATTTCTTGCGGTTATATAATCCGGTTAACTCATCTTTGCTGCTTTGTTTGACGAGATTTTTAGTCATTCTCGTAATACCGATAGCGATAAATATAACTGAAACGAGCAATGAACCGTCATCAAAAATGGTATCTAGCGTTTCAAAACGGTCTGAGTGGTTTTCAATAAAAGGGATCTCTGTTAATAGATCATAAATTTTATTAAATAGCAGTGATATGCCGCCAAGCCTTAAGAAAATGTAAGACTTGATTGCTTGGAAAGCGGTTAAATAGATGTAAATAAGTACCACAAAAGTACAGCTTTCAAAATAAAGATCGGCTAACGATCCAAAACCAAAGGGTTGATAGACATTAATCATGGCTAATAAGCACAGCAATATAATGGCCGAAATAATAAAAGGAGGTTTTTTATAAAACATAGAGAAAGCCGATTAACAATATTAATTTCAGCTTATCATATACGTTAAAAAAGAAATGGTGGATGTGGACGTTTAAGCGGACGAATGATGTGTTTATCCATATTAAATCAGAGTTTAAAACTGTATTTATTATCCTTTTATAAATCATAATGTATTTAATTATATGCATTGATGTGTAATACAGTATATGAATGATTACTTGCTCAATACCGAGTATTGAATCAGATACCGTAGTAATTATTTTATTATTTATGTATAAATAAAGAGGTAGATTAATAGGAGGAGCTTAGACAGCACAGATACCGATAGGCTGCTCTGGTTTATATAACTGATTATTTAAAATGGAGGTTTTATTGCAAGGATTAATCGCACAATATACCGATGCTAATGAAGATAGCCGCCTTACTCGGCAGTTCATTGCGCAAATGGAATTTGATACCACGATGGACGTGTTGAAAACGTATCTAGTTCCTGAAGTAAAAGTCATTGAACTTGGCGCTGCTACGGGACGTTATTCGCTTAACTTCGCCAAAATGGGTTATGATACAACGGCTGTTGAATTGGTTCCTGACCAAGTTAATATTTTGCGACGTAAAGCCAAAGATCAAGGTTTAACACTTTCTATTCATGAAGGTAATGCTTGTTCTGTGCCCTTTATTGAAAGTAACTCACATGATCTTTGCGTTATTCTCGGACCTCTATATCACTTACATACTCAAGAACTGCGTGAGCAAGCTATCACAGAGGCTTATCGAATTCTTAAGCCGAATGGAGTACTAGCAATTGCTTATATATCGCGCTATTTCGTTGCTGGCATGTTTGCTCAACAATATCCGGAATTGGTGACTCCTGAGGTTCTATCCACACTTCTAGAATCAGGTTTGGTGCCAACGCCATTAGCTGATAGCTTTTTTAATGTGGGCTATTTTGCAACGCCAACTGAAGTGGAAACACTAATTACTGCTGGTGGTTTTTCTACATTACGGCATGTGGCGACAGATGGTTTTAATCGATATATCTCGTCAGGGGTTAATAACTTTACCACCGAACAGTACCAAACATGGTTGAACTACCATCTAAAAACATGTGATGAGCCGTCTCTATTAGGAGCAAGTAATCATGGCTTATTACTCGCAAGAAAAATCAACGAATAGAGGGTAAATATGGATATTAAATACAGAACCTTAAAACCCGAGGATAGCTTGCAGTATCGTCATGTACGCTTAGAGAGCCTCAAGTTACATCCTGAATGTTTTGGTGCTAAATACTTAGAGCAAATTAATATCCAGACATTGTATTTTGAAAGGCTGATCCAAGATGGCTACGAAAGTAACATCATGCTTGGCGCATTTCATGGCAATAAGTTAGTTGGTTTGTGCGGTGTTACTGAGGTGTCGAGTGACGTAGCGGAAATTATTCAAATGTATGTGGAATCAGGTTATCGGGGGAAAAGTATTGGTGTTCATTTACTTTCTCTAGCCAAGCAATATGCCTCAACAGAGCTTAATGTCACAACGCTTAAACTCGCGGTTTATCCAGAAAATCAAAGTGCGATCAGATCTTATGAGAAGTCTGGTTTTAAGATGACGGCGTCGACGGCAGATTTAACTGAGGGTGAGCTTTGCATGGTGTTCGAGATTGAAGTATTAAGCGTGAGTTTTTAGTACAATATCCGAATGGTTATTAATGGAGAACTTAATTGTGAATGACATATTAGCGTTTAGCTTAATCGCTCTACTTCTAGTGATATCACCAGGACCAAATGGGGTGTTAATTTTAAAAACCGCTTCGGCACAAGGAAAGCAGGCTTCAATCCTTAATATTTGGGGATTAACTGTGGCGACGTTTTTCCATGGCGCACTTTCCATTTTTGGTTTTTCAGCCTTGTTGATGCAATCTACCGATCTATATTTCATCGTGAAAATATTGGGTGCAGGGTATTTGTTCTATATTGGTGTTAAAGCCATTATTAGCTCTTATAAAACCACCAATAATAACAACGAAACGGAAAACATAACGAAGACTGAAAGAAAGGGTCTTAGTTATTTTAATGAAGGGTTTATAACGCAAATATTAAATCCAAAGGTATCTATGTTTTATTTAGCAGCCTTTCCTCAATTTATATCACCTGATAACTTCTCATATTTGAATGCATTTTCTTTAGTTTCAATTCATGCAAGCATCATATTCGTATGGTTCATTGGTGTTACTTTCGCAATAGACAGAATAAAGTCATCAGCCAAAAACTCTAAAATTGGTAATTGGGTTCAAAGGTTGTCTGGTACGGCGATGATATATTTCAGCTCTCTGATTTTGACGCAAAAATAAAGAGTTTGGTGAATTTTACAACAGGGAGGTAAGTATTATGACTAAAAGCACAATTCAGTATTGGAATACATTAGCCTTGGCGAATAAAAGCCAATGGGAAGTCATTGCGGACACGAATGGCGAACTTGAACAACTGACATTATCTATGGATGATGATACAGGTGATTATACTCGGTTAACTCGTTTTAAAGCGGGCGCAGATACGTCAGCGTTTGGTAGTAAGTATCATGATTATCCAGAAGAGATCTTCATTATCTCAGGGCGTCTTTTCGATGTGGTATTTGATGTGTGGTTAGAAGCGGGGGATTACGCCAGTCGTCCTCCGGGAGAAGTTCATGGGCCGTTTATTTGTGATCAAGAATGTTTAGTTTTAGAAATATCCTTTCCAAGTCAATCAATTGTTCCAGAATGATTCATAGTAAGGTATTGTTAATATAATCAATAGGCTGGCTGATTATGTTGGTGATGAATTTATTTCAAGGAGAGAAAATGCACATTCCAAGGACGTTTAAGCAAACAGATAGCGATACATTAAAAGACCTTATTGTTAAATATCCATTAGCGACGCTAATCAGTTACTCGGATGCTGGCTTAGAGGCTAACCATGTTCCCTTTATATTCGCCACTTCTCAGGGCGAAGATGTACTGCAAGGTCACGTTGCTAAAGCCAATGCTGTATGGAAAACGTTAAACGATAACGCGGACGTGTTGCTTGTTTTCAGTGGGCCAAACGGCTATATCTCCCCAAACCATTATCCAACGAAGCAAAAAACGGGCAGGGCAGTGCCGACATGGAATTATATAGCTGTTCATGTAAAAGGCTCGATGCAGTGTATTCATGATGATACCTGGATCTTAAACCACATAGCTAAGCTTAGTGACCAACATGAAGCGGGCCTAGCGAGCCCTTGGTCAATCAATGATGCGCCACCTGAATATATCCAAAAAATGTTACCCGCTATTGTTGGCTTGGAGCTTGAAATTGTATCAATAACGGGTCAATGGAAAGTAAGTCAAAATCAACCGCATGAAAATCAAGTCGGAGTTGTTTCTGGGCTGGTGGCTCAGGGTGGTTTTGAATCGTTAGAAATGGCTGATTTAGTGAATCAGTATATCAAAGATTAATAATGTAATTTAGCTGTAATGGAGTAGCGTGACATGGAAGAAATCAAAGTAAGACATTCAGAACCCGAAGATGGCTTGGCCATTCGTGATATTTACGCCTGTAAAAATGCTTACAGTGGCACGCTGCAATTACCTAATCCATCGGTGAAGGGGTGGTCGGAACGTATGGCCAATGTACCTGCTAACGTCTATTCCTTTGTCGCCGAGATCAATGGTGAAATTGTTGGTAATATTGGCTTTGAAGTATGCAGTAATATGCGTCGACGTCATGTAGGCTCATTTGGTATGGGAGTGAAAGATCATTGCCAAGGTAAAGGTGTAGGTTGTGCCTTACTGGGTAATATTATTGATTTGGCGGATAACTGGCTTAATATTATGCGTATTGAATTAACGGTTTATACAGATAATCATTCTGCAATTGCATTGTATGAAAAATTTGGTTTCGTCATTGAAGGTGAGTCGAAAGCGTTTGCGTTTAGAAATGGCCAATATGTGAATGTTTATCATATGGCGCGATTTAATAACCATTCGTGATGATAATGTAGCGGAGAGCATGATGGCTAAGATTTATCTATTTGATTGGGGTGGCACTTTGATGGTTAACCCGCCTGAAATGAAAGGTAAAATGTGCGAGTGGGAACATGTAGAAGCGATTACTGGTGCACATGATACGTTGGCATTATTGTCACAACAGGGCTGTAAACTTTACGTTGCGACTGGTGCAGGTGATTCAAGTGAAGCGGATATTGTTGCTGCGTTTAAGCGTGTTGGTTTGGATGAATATATATTAGGATATTTTTGCCAATCGAATCTGGGTATCGGTAAGGGAACGGCAGCTTATTATCAAGCCATCGTTGATGCGCTTGGCATTGATGCAAGCGAGATCACCATGGTCGGAGATATATTACATCGCGATATAGAACCTGCTATTGAGGCTGGTTTAAATGCGATCTGGTATACACCTGATGCACCACGGGAAGAAGTTAGCAGTGATTATCAGCAGGTTATACATCTCAGTGAATTATGTGAGCTTTAAATGAAATTGATAGGGTGCCATTAAGCATGAATGGCACCGCTATGATTATTTACAACGGCAATTACTTTATCCTCACTTTCTTAATAACAATGGCTTCGCTTGGCACATCTTCATGGCCTTTCACTGTGGTCGTTCTAGAAAAGGCGATCATGTTCACCACATCCATCCCAGCTGTCACTTTACCAAACGCGGTGTAACCCCAACCTGCATTTGTAGTGGCTGTATGGTCCAAAAAGTTATTATCATCTAAGTTAATGAAGAATTGAGATGTTGCTGAATGTGGAGAGTCTGTACGGGCCATGGCAATGCTACCAATGATGTTCTTAAGGCCACGGTTTGCTTCGTTAGCAATCGCTGGCCGTGTTGACTTTTCTTGCATTTTTTCAGTGAAACCACCACCTTGGATCATGAAATCTTTAATCACGCGATGGAAAATAGTGCCTTCATAAAAGCCTTCTTTACAATAGCGGATAAAATTTTTCGATGTGACAGGCGCTTTCTCCATATTGAGTTCAATTTCAATGTCACCTAAGTTTGTGGTAAAAATAATCATTTTGTTGCACCATCGTTGTATTCGTGTCGGTATTAACAGAGTTACTAATATAGCTATTCATAACGCTATTCGTTTTATCGTTGCAGTATACGGTGTTTTCAAGATAATGGGCTCTAAACTGTAGTTTGATAAGGATGTTATTATGATGAGAGTAATAAAATTAATACTGATTACAGCATTCAGTACTATTGTAATCGGGTGTTCGAATTCCAGTAAAAGTGAAATGACGACTGTGACCGAAGATACGATATTGGCTGCGACAGAGGTTAAGCCACAAATATGCACTCATGCTTGGTATTCTGAAATAGATAGTCAGTTAATCACTGGTGATGGGCAAGGGCATGGACCTGATTTAGGTTCGCAAGAATGGCGTTCAGTGATTGAATTTAAACTCGGTATTCGTGGTGACGCAAATGTACCTGCGCGACATTCAACGTTATGGTGCGACTACATCAACAGATTAAGTACAACTCGATAACGCTTTAAAACTGCTATCATTTAGATGCTTAGTCTTATAGGATCACCACTTCTAATCATCTAAAGTTATCCGTTTATTATGCCTATTCAATTTATATACAATGTCCCCGTCGGTGTCAGGTTCATGCTGATGTCTGCATTGGCGTTTGCGATCATGACGGCTTGCGTTAAGTTAGTCAGTACCCATGGCATTCCTGTCTTTGAAATTGTAGCGGCAAGAGCGATCGTGTCATTGATTATTAGCTATGTCGATGTGCGTCGAAAAGGGTTATCCGTTTGGGGACATAATAAACAATTATTGATAGCGCGCGGTGCCGTTGGTTCTTTAGCGCTTATCTGTGTCTACTACGCCGTGACGACATTGCCTTTAGCCGAGGCGACTATTTTGCAGTATTTACATCCTGTCTTTACCGCGTTACTTGCCTTGGTGTTTCTTAAAGAGCGTATTCAACGCTCGACTATTGTGTGTATTTTGTGTTGTATTCTTGGTTTAGTGCTTATTGTTAGTCCTGAAATAACATTGTCAGCGAGCAACGAATTACCTTTATTTAGTGTGGCTGTTGCACTCATGGGGGCGTTAGGCAGTGCTATTGCGTATGTGATCGTAAAGCGTCTTAGTAACACTGAAGATAGTTCGGTGATCATATTTTATTTCCCTCTGATGGCATTACCTTTATCCGTATTTTTGTTAGGGGATGATTTTGTTATGCCAGATGCCGAAGCATTGATATTACTTATCTTGATTGGTATTTTTACTCAAATTGGTCAGGTCGGATTAACGAAAGCGATGAAAACTGAAGTCGCAAGCAAAGCGACAGCTTATTCCTATATACAAGTGGTGTTCTCTATCATATTTGGTTGGTTATTGTTTAGTGAAGTACCCTCTATATGGACTTGGGCAGGTGGTGCTTTGATTATTATCGGCGCGTTAATTAACGTATTTGGTAGCTTTAATCGCCGCGGAGTAAAAGTCTAAAGCTCACTTATCATCTATAATAATATGATGTGCATCAATACTTTGAGGTATAGACCTCGAAGTATAAGTATAAAGGGATATTATTGAAGGTGTTAAGTAGTGATGAGGGCGTTAACTATTCACTGCGCATTAAATTAATTCGTGTCGGGGGCAAATTATGTCAGTCAGAAAGCATAAACGTAAAGCAGCAAAACATTCACATAAACACCAACATGGCATTAAACAAACGAGCTTTGTTAGTACTCATCCTCGTGCTGCTATGTTTATGGGCTCATCGCTTATTATTATCGGCCTGTTTCTACTCATTATCGGCATGGGCAGTGATGCCAAGTTTGGTTTGGCGATGTTATCTATGGCTACAGGCTCATTAATCTTCTTTTTCGCCAAATCGGCGTTACCTAAGAAAGTGGCAAAATAATAAAGTCACACGTATACAGTGTTAGCTATAGCGTTACGTTAATGACATTAGCGTAACTTAATCCTTCCTAAAGTAATTCCTCAGCAGCCAATTATCCCCGTTTTGATACCCTCTATGAGTTCATTAATAGCGATTTATTTACAGTGAAATAAAGACTTTTAAAAACAACGTTAATCGCTTACATTAGATAGTCATCCAATAAAGGTTTAAACCGTTTAAGCTGCATTGTTAACAAGGAAAATTGATATGAGTCGGACATATAACTTTTGCGCTGGTCCCGCAATGTTGCCAGCTGCAGTGATGGAACAAGCCCAAAAAGAATTTATTAATTGGAATAATACCGGTGTATCGGTAATGGAATTGAGCCATCGTAGTAAAGACTACATGGCTGTTGCTACTGCGGCAGAGCAAGATTTACGTGATTTGTTAGCCATTCCAGATAACTACAAAGTTATTTTCTCACAAGGTGGTGGCCGCGGTCAGTTTGCTGCTGTACCACTCAATATCCTTGGCGATAAAAACCAAGCTGATTACTTATTAACAGGTCAATGGTCAAAGTCAGCGGTTGTTGAGGGCAAGAAGTATTGCCAAGTGAATGAATCAAGTATTCTCATGCCAAGTACCTATGGTATGGTTGCTGTTAAGCCTGCATCACAATGGCAAGTTTCAAGTAAAGATACTGCTTATGTTCACTACTGCCCGAACGAAACCATTGAAGGTATTGAAATTAATGATATTCCAGAAACTGGTGATATCCCATTAGTGGCTGATATGTCATCAAATATCCTGTCTAAACCATTAGATATTAGCAAGTTCGGTATTGTTTATGCTGGCGCACAAAAGAACATCGGGCCATCGGGGTTAGGTGTGGTCATTGTACGTGATGATTTACTCGACAAAGCCAGACAAGAAACGCCATCAATTTTCAACTACAAACTAATGGCTGAAAACGATTCAATGTTTAACACGCCTCCGACTTATTCTTGGTATTTAGCCGGACTGGTATTTAAATGGCTAAAAGCACAAGGCGGCCTGACAGCTATTGCAGAGATTAATGCGGAAAAAGCTAAATTATTGTATGACTATGTTGATAGCAGTGATTTCTACGGAAATAATGTAGCTGCAGGTAACCGTTCTAAAATGAATGTACCGTTTACATTAGCATCGAGCGAACTCGATACGGCATTTTTGCAGCAATCTCAAGAGGCGAATTTGATGGCGTTAAAAGGCCATCGTATCGTTGGTGGTATGCGCGCGAGTATTTATAATGCTATGCCAATCGAAGGTGTTAAAGCGCTTATCGGTTTTATGGAAAAATTTGAGCGCGCACAGCGCTAATCAAGAATAACAAATAGAAAGAACATACAACGCTTAGAAAGCATAATTAACACGCATTAAGGCAAGGGATACAGGTGAGATTCACTACCATGCCGGCTATAAGGATTTAATATGAGTTGTGATTTTTTTGCTTTAGCAAATACAGGGGTACAAGGTTTACACCCTTATCAAGCGGGAAAGCCGACTGATGAATTAGAGCGTGAATTAGGGTTAACTAATATTGTTAAATTAGCATCTAACGAGAACCCATTAGGTGTTGGTGAGTTAGTTAAAGCAGCGTTAGAGCAGCAGTTAGCGGGTATCACACGATATCCAGACGCGAATGGCTTTTATCTAAAACAAGCATTGGCAGATAAATACGATCTTGCGCCTGCACTGTTTACCTTAGGTAATGGTTCAAATGATGTGCTCGAACTCATCGCTCGCAGCTTTGTGACGCCTGAACACGAAGTGATTTTTGCTCAGCATGCTTTTGTCGTGTATCCATTAGTGACACAAGCAATTGGCGCGACAGGTGTTGCGGTACCAGCGAAAGATTGGGGGCATGATCTTCCGGCGATGTTAGCAGCAATTACAGAACGCACGCGTCTTATCTTTATTGCTAACCCAAATAATCCAACGGGTACATTTTTAACGGCGGAAGCGTTATATGCATTCTTAACACAAGTGCCAAAAGAGGTGATCGTGGTACTCGACGAAGCGTATTTCGAGTATGTAGATAAAGAACTGCAAGCACCGTCGATTACTTGGTTAACGGAATTTTCGAACCTCATCATTACACGTACTTTCTCTAAAGCCTATGGTCTTGCAGGTTTACGTGTGGGTTATAGCATGTCACACCCTGATATCGCTGATATTTTAAATCGTGTACGTCAGCCATTTAATTGTAATAGTTTTGCATTGGCGGCCGCGCAAGCTGCTTTGTCTGATCATGATTTTTTAACCGCGAGTGTGGCATTAAATAATCAGCAGCGTGCAGTACTCGAAACATTTTTCAGTGACCAAGGTATTGGCTATATTCCATCAAAAGGTAATTTCATTACGGTGGAACTTACTCAAGATCCTGCAGCAGTTTATCAAGCATTATTGCATAAAGGGGTCATTGTGCGCCCTGTTGCGGGTTATGGTCTAACCAAGCATTTACGTGTAAGTATTGGTACAGCGCTTGAGAATGAAACATTTATGCAAGCCTTACTCGCTGTGTTGATTGAATTAGACGCGCAGTAATAGTCGTTAAGATTGTAGTCCTTATTCTGTTGTTCGTTAATGACGGTTTATATTAAGACCTTATATAAAGCTCATGATCAACAGAGTGTGAGAATCAAATATTAAAAAATTAAGTGAATAAATTTATGGAAAAATTAACATTACAACCAATTGGCCAAGTATCAGGCACTATTAACTTACCAGGCTCTAAAAGCGTTTCAAACCGTGCATTATTACTTGCGGCGTTAGCTGAAGGCACGACGCGTTTAACTAATTTATTAGACAGTGATGATATTCGTCATATGTTGAACGCACTGACAAAGCTCGGTGTGCAGTATGATTTGTCTGCCTGTAAGACTATCTGTACCGTCACCGGATTAGGGCGTGCATTTTCGGTCACTGAAAAGCTAGAGTTGTTTTTAGGTAATGCTGGCACGGCTATGCGACCTTTATGTGCGGCATTATGTTTGAGTGACGGTGAGTTTGAACTTACTGGTGAACCACGCATGGAAGAGCGCCCAATTGGTAGTTTAGTTGATAGTTTACGCCAAGCTGGCGCAGACGTTACTTATTTAAAAAATATTGATTACCCACCGGTATTAATTAAAGGCACAGGTCTTAAAGGTGGCCATATTAAGATTGATGGCAGTGTGTCAAGCCAATTCTTAACGGCATTTTTAATGGCAGCACCTTTGGCTGAAAATGACACGACGATTGAAATTATCGGCGAATTAGTTTCAAAACCGTATATTGAAATTACGCTGCACATTATGCAACAGTTCGGTATCACGGTAAGCCACGATAATTATCAAATGTTTACTATTAAAGGTCAGCAAACATACCAAGCTGCAGGTGACTTCTTAGTTGAAGGCGATGCATCTTCTGCGTCTTATTTTCTTGCTGCAGCGGCAATCAAAGGCGGTAAGATCCGCGTAACGGGTATTGGTAAGCAATCAATCCAAGGCGATATTCAGTTTGCTGATGTCATTGAAGCCATGGGCGGTAAAATCACTTGGGCGGATAGTTATATTGAAGCGGAAGTGGGAGAGTTGAAGGCGGTTGATTTAGATATGAACCACATTCCTGATGCGGCGATGACCATTGCGACCACTGCATTGTTTGCAAAAGGTACGACAGTGATCCGTAATGTATACAACTGGCGCGTGAAAGAAACTGACCGTTTAGCGGCGATGGCGACTGAGTTACGCAAAGTTGGCGCAGTAGTAGAAGAGGGTAATGATTATATTAAAATCACTCCGCCAGCACAGCTGATCCATGCTGCTATTGATACTTATAATGATCACCGTATGGCTATGTGCTTTTCACTTGTGGCACTGAGTGATACACCCGTTACGATTAATGATCCTGGTTGTACGTCAAAAACTTTCCCTGATTATTTCGACCGCTTTGTTGGTCTAGTGCAAGCATAAGCGTAAATGCCTTATAGTTGATGTTGCCAGGGCAGTGTCAATCTTAAAAAGCGAGATATTACTGATAAGGTGATATCTCGCTTTTTTTTGTTTACGGCTATTATTCCATACATTTTTCATGAAGATCCGTTATAATCGCGGCCAGAACCATGTAGCTCAATGTAAAGTTACATGTTAGATATTGAGTTTGGAGAATTTATGACCGCAGTAGCACCAATTATTACAGTCGATGGGCCGAGTGGCTCTGGTAAAGGTACTTTATGCCAATTACTTGCGGCTAAGCTAGGTTGGCATATACTAGATAGTGGTGCCATTTATCGTGTTTTAGCATTAGCGGCGATGCACCATGATGTTAATTTAGACAACGAAATGGGGCTGACTGCACTTGCAGCTAACCTCGACGTGCGTTTCGTCCCAACTGCTGATGGGTTACAAGTTATCCTAGAAGGCGAAAATGTATCACGTGAAATTCGTACTGAAGAAGCGGGCTTTGCAGCCTCTCGTGCAGCGGTTTACCCTGCTGTGCGTGCAGCATTATTACAGCGTCAACGTGACTTCCGCACGGCTCCTGGTCTGATTGCAGATGGTCGTGATATGGGTACCGTGGTATTCATTGATGCGCCTGTAAAAATATTTTTAGACGCTTCTGCTGAAGAAAGGGCCGTTCGCCGCTTTAATCAGTTGCAAGACAAAGGCTTCGATGTTAGCATGTCAGCCCTTCTGGAAGAGATCGAGAAGCGAGATCATCAAGATCGCAACCGATTGGTCGCTCCATTAAAGCCTGCAGACGATGCACTGGTTATCGATTCGACATCTATGTCAATCGAAGACGTAGTTGCAAGTGTGCTGGCTTTTGCAGAAGGTAAAATTTAAGGTAGTCGATATTCTGTCGATTATTTAGCAGTCAAGCATCAAGGATGATGATGACTTTTGATTAACAACCCACATTAGCCGGATTGCTTATGTGAACGTTTTATAAGTACATATAACTCATTATGAATGAATCTTTCGCTTTACTCTTTGAAGAGTCACTACAAGAACTTGCTGCTCCTGGTAGCATCATCAAAGCAACTGTTGTTGCAATCGAAAACGGTTACGTTTTAGTTGACGCTGGTCTTAAATCAGAATCTTCTATTCCTGCTGAAGAATTCAAGAACGCTGCTGGCGAACTTGAAGTTGAAGTTGGTCAAGAAGTTGATGTAGCACTAGAATCAATTGAAGACGGTTTCGGTGAAACTCAACTTTCTCGTGAAAAAGCTAAACGCCACGAGTCTTGGATTCAGCTTGAAAAAGCATACGAAGACCAAGAAACTGTTATCGGTGTTATCAACGGTAAAGTTAAAGGTGGTTTCACGGTTGAAGTGAACACAATTCGCGCATTCTTACCAGGTTCTTTAGTAGACGTTCGTCCTGTACGTGACACTACTCACCTTGAAGGCAAAGAGTTAGAGTTCAAAGTAATCAAACTTGACCAAAAACGTAACAACGTAGTTGTTTCACGTCGCGCAGTTATCGAAACTGAAAACAGTGCAGAACGTGAAGAGCTTCTTGCTAACCTTCAAGAAGGTCAAGAAGTTAAAGGTATCGTTAAGAACCTTACTGACTATGGCGCATTCGTTGATCTTGGTGGTGTTGATGGTCTTCTACACATTACTGATATGGCTTGGAAACGCGTTAAGCACCCAAGTGAAATCGTTAATGTTGGCGATGAAATCAACGTTAAAGTTCTTAAATTCGATCGTGAACGTACACGTGTATCTCTAGGTCTTAAGCAATTAGGCGAAGATCCATGGGTAGCTATCGCTAAACGTTACCCAGAAAGCACTAAGCTGACTGGTAAAGTTACGAACCTAACTGACTACGGTTGTTTCGTTGAAATTGAAGAAGGCGTTGAAGGTCTAGTTCACGTTTCTGAAATGGATTGGACTAACAAAAACATTCACCCTTCTAAAGTGGTTAATGTTGGCGATTCTGTTGAAGTTATGGTTCTTGATATCGATGAAGAACGTCGTCGTATCTCTCTAGGTCTTAAGCAATGTATTGCTAATCCTTGGGAAAACTTCTCAACTTCACGTATCAAAGGCGAGCAAGTTACTGGTAAGATCAAATCTATTACAGATTTCGGTATCTTCATCGGTCTTGACGGCGGCATTGACGGTCTAGTTCATCTTTCAGACATCTCTTGGGATGCTACTGGTGAAGAAGCCGTTCGTGACTATAAGAAAGGCGACGAAATCACAGCTGTAGTTCTACAAGTAGACCCAGAGCGTGAACGTATTTCTTTAGGCATCAAGCAAATTGATGAAGACCCGTTCAACGAATACCTAGCTAATAACAAGAAGAATGCTATTGTTAATGGTACAGTTACTTCAGTTGACGCTAAAGGCGCAACAATTGAACTAGCTAAAGGCGTTGAAGGTTACATCCGTGTTGGCGATATCTCTCGCGACCGTATCGAAGATGCAAGCCTAGTATTATCTGAAGGCGAATCACTTGAAGCTAAATACGTAGGTGTTGATCGTAAAAACCGCGTAATCAGCCTTTCAATTAAAGCTAAAGATGAAGCTGACGAGAAAGAAGCAATGGCTAGTGTAAACAGCCAACCGCAAGAGTCTGGTCTTTCTGCTATGGCAGAAGCATTTAAAGCTGCTAAAGGCGAATAATAAGCCTGAGGGGTGTTTATTCACCCCTTATTAGCACGATGTCGATAATATTCTTAATGGAGACTATATGACAAAATCAGAACTAATCGAACGTCTTTGCACTGCAAATTCGCAGCTAGCTACTAAAGATGTTGAATTATCTGTGAAAGCTATACTGGATCAGATGGTAGATACTTTAGCAACTGGCGATCGAATTGAAATTCGCGGTTTTGGAAGTTTTTCTCTACATTACCGTGAACCTCGAATTGGGCGCAATCCTAAATCAGGTGAAAAGGTTGAATTAGAGGGCAAATATGTTCCTCATTTCAAACCTGGTAAGGAACTTAGAGATCGTGTTAACGCTTCGCTATAGTAGTTAATACTTGCTAAAACGACATACTTAGGTGTGTCGTTTTTTTTTACCTTTTTTTTACTATCTTTTAAAATGGTTACTTGTATTTATATAGCCAAAAGGCCCTCACTGTGCTGTTTCTATACTAGCAGAGTGTAGTTGTTTTGGATTTCACCATATATTACTAGCACTTGGTTCATTTATTGGCGATAATCCATGTATATATAATTTATATCACAGAGGACGTCGATGAAATCATTTATCTTTTTTATAATTATCGCTTGTACACTGGCGTTAGCAGCTGCATTTGCTGCGAGTAACGATCAGTTAGTGGATTTTAATTATCTTGTCGCACTCGACGCATTTAAACTATCTTCTCTGCTTATAGGTGCATTTGTCGCTGGATTAGTCATAGCAGGGACATGTATGGCTTTGTTGATGATGAAGTTAAAGCTATCTATATCGAAATTAAAACGTAAATCTAAGCGTCAAGAAACAGAGCTTGAGAAATTACGTATTACTGATATTAAAGGTTAAATTACCGTATGTTCGAACTTTTATTTCTTTTACTTCCTGTTGCCGCTGCGTATGGCTGGTATATGGGTAGAAGAAATGGTCGCTATTTACAACAAGATAAGCAGCATACAATCTCTAGGGAGTATGTGACTGGACTTAACTTTTTATTATCAGACCAACCTGATAAAGCGGTTGATTTATTTATCGATTTACTTGATGTTGATAGTGAAACTATTGATACGCATTTGGCTCTCGGTAATCTATTTCGCCAACGTGGTGAAGTACAACGCGCGATTAAGATTCACCAAAACCTGATTGCTCGCCCGTCATTGACGCATGAACAGCGTAACCTGGCATTATTACAACTTGCGCGAGATTACCTTGCGGCAGGCCTTGTTGATCGCGCCGAAGAATTATTTCTGAAATTGATTGATGAACCTGAACATCGCCAAATTGCATTATCGCAACTCATCATTATTTATGAACAAACCAAAGAATGGGAACAAGCGATAGCAGTCGGTAACAAACTCAAAAAAATGGGTGATGTTAAAATTGATCGTAAAGTTTCCCATTTCTATTGCGCGCTAGCCAAATCTCCAGCGTTACTTAATGAACCCAAGAAACGTTTAACAAGCCTTAAGAAAGCCTTGCAGCATGACAAACTCTGTGTGAGGGCAAGTATTATGCTTGCTGATTTACATATTGAACAAGGTGAATATAAAAAAGCCATCGTTTGGCTTGAACATGTGATGACGCAGGATATTGATTTTGTCACTGAAATATTACAGAAATTGAAAAGTTGCTATGTTGAATTAAATGATGAAGACGGTTTTATTCATTTTCTCAATGACGCACAAAATAATAAAGCTGGTATCAGTGTTGCCATTGAGTTAGCTGATTTCACTGTTAGCAGCGTTGGTTTAGAGCCCGCTGAAAAGTTAATTTTAAATCAAATTGTTCGCACGCCGACGATGAAAGGTTTTTATCATTTAATGCAATACCAAGAGCAGGCAGCGGAAGAGGGTAAAGCAAAAGAAAGCTTAACCATGCTGCGAAACTTAGTTGGTGAGCAACTTAAATTAAAGCCAATTTACCGTTGTCGTAAATGTGGCTTTAGTACCAAAAGCATTTATTGGCATTGTCCATCGTGTAAACGTTGGGGAAGTGTTAAACCAATTCGTGGCTTAGATGGCGAATAACGCGAGCAAGTCAGCCATGTCTTAATGGCAAATAATAACGATTAATAAAAACAAGAATACGATAATGATTAACCGGACCTAGGAAGAGATATGTTGCAAGATAGTAAAGTAGTTGTCGCACTGGATTATGCTGATGAAGCAAGTGCATTGAATTTTGTTGATAAAATCAATCCTAGCCAATGTCGTTTAAAAGTTGGCAAAGAAATGTTTACGTTATTTGGACCTGAGTTCGTGCGTAAATTAGTTGCACGTGATTTTGATGTGTTCTTAGATCTTAAATTTCATGATATTCCAAATACTGTTGCTAAAGCTGTTGCTGCAGCCGCAGAGCTAGGCGTATGGATGGTAAATGTACACGCTTGCGGTGGTAAACGCATGATGGAAGCTGCAAAAGCAGCATTAGTACCTTATGGTGATAAAGCGCCAATTTTGATTGCTGTCACTGTATTAACCAGTATGGAACAAGAAGATCTCGCGCAAATGGGTGTTAATATCACCCCTGCCGAGCAAGTGATTCGTTTAGCTAAGCTAACAAAAGAAAGTGGTTTAGACGGCGTCGTTTGTTCGTCACAAGAAGCGTCAATGCTGAAAGAATCATTAGGTAAATCATTCCAGCTAATTACGCCAGGGATTCGTCCAGCGGGTAGTGCTGCAGGCGATCAACGCCGTATTATGACACCTGTTGAAGCCGTTGCTGCGGGTTCAGATTACTTAGTGATTGGACGACCTATCACGCAAGCTGAATCTCCGATGCAGGTATTAACTGAGATAAATGAAAGTTTAGTGAGCTAAATTGTCTTTTCTCTCAAGTTAAATCGATAAGAGCGCTTAGGCGCTCTTTTTTTTGTTTAGATACACAAAGAGAGGCGAGATGATAAAACCTGTCACCAGGCCATATAGATGCGCTTCTGTGAGTACTTTAGCTGCAATCAACTGACTCATTTCTGCGGAGCTATCAAACAGTTGCTCATGGATCACTTTAGCTGCAGTGCCAATAATTAATACATAACCTGAATAGTATTTCTTACTCACATCGATGATTGCCCCGATAATAATAATGCCGTGTAAAACTCCTGATAAGCCCACATACAAATGCGTACTTGGTGACAGCCATAATATGCCAATACCGACACCAGCGGATAAGCATAAAATCATGCTCGTGTACGCGATGCTACTATAATAGCGATAATGTAAGCCTGCCATGACAGTCAACGCGCTTAAATTTAATAACAGGTGATAAATATTGGTGTGATTAAAATTACCACTGATGATGCGCCAGTATTCACCTCCTATTATCAATTCCCTGTTATAATCCCACACGGTCATATTATCGGCAGAAATCGCGAATATAATGAGGCATAATAGCCCTAGGCTTAGCCAATTTATCCACCGATGTTGAATTAGCATATTTTATTAATCCATAATGTTTAGGTTTGTCGTGAGTAAGAGAAAAAAATGTCCGCTATGTGACAAAGCATTACCCGCTTGTATCTGTCAGCATATAACAGCAATTGATTCTGATATTGAACTAATTATATTACAACACCCTAGTGAAGTGAAAAATGCGATTGGTACTGCCCGTATTCTCAATCTTTCATTGCCACAATGTCAAATTATAATTGGTGAAAATTTTACTGAGGATAGCATGTTAAATACGCTATTAAATGATCCTATAAGACAGTGTTTTTTACTTTATCCAAGTGATGACAGCGTCACTGCAGATTCTTTGGTTAATGATAAGCACGGCGACATTGCAACAAATGTTGAAAAGATGAAATCGACAGTGAATATGAAACGTACTTTTATTTTACTTGATGGTACGTGGCGAAAAGCATTTAAAATGTATCAATCTTCACGTAATTTACAGTCAATACCTGCAGTTCGAATAGATGCGCAGCAAGCAAGTCAATATACAATAAGACAAACTAAGATCGAAGGTGGGCTATCGACTGTTGAAGCAGGATTTTTATTACTCTCAACGTTAGAGCAAGATGCTAAGAAGTATCAACCCCTGATGAGTGCATTTGAATATATGATTAATTTTCAAATAGCCCAAATGCCTGATGGATTATTTAACAAAAATTATAGATAGCGAAAATAAAGCATTTATTAATATTGGATTTAATATGTCACAACAAGCAATGATTGAAGCAATTAATACCGAGATGCCATTTGGTAAGTATCGAGGGCGACTATTACTTGAATTACCTGAACCTTATTTAGTGTGGTTCCACAGTAATGGTTTTCCAGATTCTAAGTTAGGGCAACAGCTTGCACTTATCTATGAAGTTAAGCTAAATGGATTGGAATCAATGCTCGTACCGTTATTAAAAAGGCAGTCGCGCATTTTGGACCGTGAAGGGAAATAGAGTGGATAGCCAAGGTAATAAGGTAAGTAGGTCAAGTATCAGATTGGTTCCGATACTTGACACTGTAAAATCGAAATATCAGCATTAGCAGGTTACGAATGTTAATGCTTTAACGGCTTAATTAGCGTTACGCTTGTTGCGCGATAAAGTCTGAGCCTAATTTATTCGATATTAGGGTTGTTAATAATAGCGTCTGTTGTTCTGTGCGAGGGACTGCTGGTAATTGTCCCCAGATTGGTTTTGGCCAGCACGCATCTTCTTTAAAACGGGCAACATGATGGATATGTAATTGTGGCACCATATTACCTAAGGCTGCAATATTGATTTTGTCAGCGTTTAATCCGTCTTTTAATAATATACTGACAGCGTTAGATTCAGATAAAAATTGAATTTGTTGTTCGTTAGTCAACTCATGAAATTCGCTGATATCATTGATTTTAGGTACTAAGATTAACCACGGAAAGTTACCATCTTTAGCTAATAAAACTTGGCATAGCGGAAACTCTCCAACAAGAGTTGTATCTGCAGCAAGTTGTGGATGTAATATAAATTGTGTCACAAAGATCCCTCTAGATTAAGAATTCTTCAATTGTGCCTTTTGCATTCATCACTTCTTGAAGTGGTAAAGGCATACGACCTTGGCCTGTCCATGTTTTAGCATCGCCATTCAGGTCATAAGCATATTTTGCAGGACGAGGGCCACGTTTTGTTTTCGTTTTTGTTTTTTCAGACGTTGTATCTGTTAAACCCATTAATTCTTCAGGGCTAATGCCGTTTTCTTTAAGCTGTAATAAAATCTCATTCATCTTAGCTTGTTTTTCTTGCTGCTTTTCTAAGTCCGCGGCCTCAGCTTCTTTGCGATCATTTACAATGGCAGTAAATTTAATTAAAACATCTTCAAGTTGTTCAACACTTAATTCTTTTGTTGCAGCGCGCAGGCTGCGAGCATTTAAAAATACTTTAATAAAATCATTCATAATTAATACCTAAATTGAGACAGAGGGTGAGTAACTCTTAATTAGTCTAGTACTCTACTACAACTAATATACGCTTAAATATAATAATACTCTAATATAATTAATATACTAACCTCGGGAATAATTATAATGTATTTACATTTATTTACTAAGGAGTAGGAATGGGAATAAATTCGCGTATTAATTTAAAATTATAAATGTAATTTACCGTGATAGCGTTGCACTATTTTTAAAATACTTAATGACTCTATTTTTAATAGCGTTACTTTATGTTGAATTAATAGCAGGCTTAACCCTTAGTCTTTAAGTCTGCTAGTTGTGTGTTTTTTGAACATTATCGCTGCCTTTGTCTTGAAGTGGTGAAATTATCTGCTATCATCTTGTTTCCTCCTAAGTAGAGGTGCGCGATTCATTACTAGTGTTGTTTAGGTAGCTCCTGTAATAACGATACCAAAGGGAATTGCGCCGAAGAATGGATATTTAGCTAAAGATATTTATTCTGGGGATGTGTTCGAATAGAGACATCACTGTCATAGTCAATTTTAAATTAACTATGGGGCGCTACTGAAATAGAAGAGTTATAAGTGTTATCTTTACGTCCATCGTATGTAAATAGCCTTAATCCACATCTCATCTGTCTTGTTCGGTCGCTCCCTGTAAAACTTATTAGGTCAAAGGGATCATGGAACTCATTAATTACTCAGACTCAGCGTTATCGCTAGTTGTACCACTTGTTGCACTTACATTAGCAATTCTTACTCGTAAAGTATTATTATCACTGGGTTGTGGTATTTTACTTGGCGCACTATTTTTAACCGATTTTAATGTTGTTAATGCAGCTAAACATATCTCAGATCTAGCGCTAAGCTTAGTTTGGGAGTCAGGTGATGCGAGCAAGGGTTCGTTCTGGGAAGTGGGTTCATTCAACACTTGGAATTTATCTATCATCGTATTCTTGTTCATACTCGGCATGTTAACGAGCATTATGATGGTAAGCGGCGCAACAAGTGCGTTTGCTGATTGGGCTAAACAACGTATTACCACACGTCGTGGCAGTACATTATTGACTGCATTTTTAGGTATTTTCATCTTCGTTGATGATTACTTCAATAGCCTTGCAGTAGGTAGTGTGAGTCGTCCATTGACAGACCGCTACAAAGTATCTCGCGCTAAATTAGCTTACTTACTGGATTCGACTGCTGCACCTATGTGCGTATTAATGCCGATTTCAAGTTGGGGTGCTTATATTATTGCCGTTATTGGTGGTATTTTAGCAAGTCATGCGATTACGGATGTCAGCCCACTTGCTGCATTTGTACAAATGATCCCGATGAACTTTTACGCTATTTTTGCTATCGCAATGGTATTTGCTGTTGTGATGTTGAACCTTGATTTTGGTTTAATGGCAAAAGAAGAAGAAGCGGCGAAAGCGGGCAAGTTATTCGATGATAAGAAAGGGCGTCCAGCTGGCGCAACGGTTGAATTAAAAGAAGCGGAAGATGGTAACATCTTAGGTCTTATCTTACCGATCATTGTGCTTATCTTTGCCACTATCTTTTTCATGATTAACTCTGGTGCTTCATCACTTGCTGCTGATGGTAAAGCCTTCGATATTCTAGGTGCATTTGAAAATACAGATGTAGGTAGCTCATTGGTATACGGTGCATTATCTGGTCTTGTTGTCGCCTTGGTATTAAGCCTTATTTCTGGTGTGTCGGTATCATTACTAGCCCAAGCAAGTTTCCACGGTGCTAAATCAATGCTACCAGCGGTTTACATCTTGTTCTTCGCATGGGCGATTGGTTCGACAATTGGTTCTATCGAAACAGGTAAATACCTTGCAGCGTCAGTTGGCGGATCGATTCCGACTTATTTACTGCCGGTTATCATGTTTGTTCTTGCTGGCTTTATGGCATTTGCGACAGGCACGAGTTGGGGGACATTCGGTATCATGTTACCGATCGCGGGTGATATGGCTGCGGGTACGCACATGACGTTAATGTTACCTATGCTAGCATCTGTGTTAGCGGGCTCTGTATTTGGTGATCATTGTTCACCTATCTCTGATACAACGATCTTATCGTCTACTGGTGCTAACTGCCACCATATGGACCACGTAATGACTCAGTTACCTTATGCGTTATCAATTGCGTTAGTCAGTGCGATCGGTTACCTGGTACTTGGTATTACAAGTTCTGTACTATCTGGATTTATCGCGTCAGCAATTGCATTTACAGTTGTGATTGCTATTATGGCTCGAGTAAGCCGTAAAATATAATAAGACATTAAAAAGAGGCTGTTTGTAGCAAGCAGTCTTGAATTTAATGGTCAGTAATAATACACGCCTGTTGATACAGGCGTTTTTTTTGAGGGTATAAAATGGCATCTTTGCATTTCAAGTTTGCAGCTATGAATTCAGGTAAATCAACACAATTAATCCAAGCTCACTTTAATTATATCGAGCGTGGTATGTATCCACTCGCAATGACTCCTGAGTGTGATAGTCGTTATGGTAAGGGTGTTATAGGTGCACGTGTTGGCTTAAAGCTAGAAGTCGAAGTATTTGAAAAGGATACCAATTTATTTATCACTGTTTCTGAACGGTCAGAGAATAAAAAAATTGATGTCTTTATCATTGATGAAGCTCAGTTCTTGTCTCGTGACCAAGTTTATCAATTAGCGAGAGTTGTGGACGAGTTAAATATCCCCGTGATTGTTTATGGGTTAAAGACTGATTTTAAATTGGAAATGTTTGAAGGTTCATATCACTTGATGTGTCTTGCGGACAAAGTCGAAGAGCTTAAAACAGTCTGTTGGTGCGGTAATAAAGCCCATATGAACGCTAGAGTGAATGATAATGGCGTTGTATTACGAGAAGGCGAACAAGTTGAGATTGGTGGTAATGAACGCTATGTTTCCTTGTGTCGTAAGCACTTTATGAATGGTAACGCGAGTGCCTAATTAGTTGAATGTTGTAGTTGGTAAGCGGCTTATATTACGCTTATCAGCTGTTTTTCTTTTATACCCTGCCTATTAATCTCGTTCAAAACAATCTCAGGCTCAAAGAATAAAAAACCTTGAAAATAGGTGCTTTGTAAGTTTTTGGCTTGTTTGAACTGCATTTCTGTTTCTATTTTTTCGACTAATATATTGATGCCATGCTTATCAAGTAGGGGTTTGAGTACGCTTATGTCCTTAAATGAGGTGAGGGTAATATCAAATTTGATAATATCTATAATGGGAAAAAAAGGTAACCAGTCTTCTGAATAAATAAAATCATCTAGTGCAATGGTAAACCCGTGCTCTTTTAGTTTGGTCAATGCCTTGAATATCGCCTTTGTTGGCGGCACATCTTCGAGTACTTCAATAATGATTGGTTTATTGAGCAGTTCAATCGGCAAACCGTCAAGCAGGCTTTGTTCGGTAAAATTAATAAAATAAGGCTTGTTATCGACGAGTTTATTAATATTCGAGTTTAATAAATGTTCATGCACTAAACGCTGGGTGGCAATTTCGGCATTAATAATGGGGAAGGTATTCTCTAAACTATCACGATATAAAAGTTCATAAGCGACAATTTGACGATTGCTATTTAGGATCGGTTGTTTAGCGATATATGCGTGCATAAAGGGTGCTTTATTAACAAAGTTATCTATAAGCTTATGCCGAATTAGCAAAAAGGCGAATTATTTAGTTAATATAAGTACCGGTTCATGATTATGTGTGAGGAATTACTTGGTACTGTTTTATTTTGGTGCTGTTTTTTTGATGAAATGGTTATTTCGCTCAGCTAGAATAACAGCGCATGCGTAACAGATAGTATCTACTACGCATGCAGCTTAAGTGTAAATTATTGCTGTTGGAATACTTTCGTTATTTTATTTAATTCAATCACATCAGCAAACGGTATGTTTTGTTCTGGAAATGCGGCTTGCACTTTACTCGTTAAGGGTTTTGAAAACGAGCGATAGTTAATTTTAGACACGACCGTGATTGGATAGCTAAGTCCCTCAGGCAGTTCAAATGATTCCACGCGAGTTTCATCGGGTGATATACGCGTATCAGCCAAGATCTTTTCTACACGCCAGAATTTCAGTCCAACGGGTTCTCCGTGCATATAACCACTTTTCTTGGCAAATACACGGCTGTCTTTTGGTAGATAGCCATCGTTTAACTGACCGCTGACTAAGCGTTCTACGCCTTTACTGTCTGTGACAACTAAATCAACCCATACTTGACGACGTGCGCCACCCGGCATTTTATGACCGGTATTATGGTTTGTCACCTTCACGTCGATATTACGGTCATCTTCACTCATTGCTACATCAAGTAACAGTGCGTTACGTAATATATCGCGGCTGAGTTTGCCATGTTCTTTCGAACGCATGTCGGAGAAGTAGTAGTTACCACCAATAAAGTTATGGGCAATTAAGTTTGGCTTAATAGGGCCATTATCGGTTGCTTGACCCGGTGTTTTCTTATCAAAATCGGTCATATCCATACGCATGTGACAATCGATACAGGTTTTATTCTGTTCTGGGTTGTCCGGTGCATTAAATTTAGAGGCTTGCCATTCGCCATAGTTGTTGTTCACGTTAGCGCCTTGGCCTGGTGTGAATTCATTATGGCAAGTCGCACAATATAAAGAGCTTTTGTACAATTCAGGATTTGAATAGCTGTCTTTATGTTGTTGCGGCGATGCATTTATTTGTGCTTCAGCAATCAATTTTAATGCCGGGTTACTGGAAAATTCAAACAAGTATTCAGCGCGGTCTTTTAAGTTAACAGTCAGATCAGTATTACCACCGGCATCTTCTGCTTTGGTGATACGGTGACAGAATACACAGCTCGTTCCAGTTTCATCGACAGGTAGACCTGCTTTCAATGCATCACGTAGTGACTGGCCTTCTTTCTCATACATGCTGTTGAGGTGAGTTAGTGGCGCTGTATTGTTATTCAGGATCGTTTGTGGTGCATGGCAGCCTCGGCATAAGTTTCTAAAGGGTTCGCCTTCTGATTCTGCCGCTAGATTTTCTTGGAAGCGATAATAAGGGCTATCCATGTGCATGCCGTGGTTTGAATTTGACCACTGCTTATACAGGGTACTATGGCAAGATTCGCAACTTGCTGAGTTTAGCCATTCTGATTTATGGGTGAACTTGCGCTCGTCATCAAAACGTAACCAAGTTGATAGATAAGGCAGATTCTCTTTCGTGGTGACGTACATGTTTAATGCTGACATTAAACGTACGATCTCTACTGAAGGCGCTTTAGGATCGACTTTTGGTAATTCCGGCTTTTTCGGATCTGTGCCCATACCGCCTTGGGTCTTTTGGATCATATCAATATAAGCTTCGATAGGGTCGCCAGCAATCATAGAAGATAAGCCAATATGACCAGTCATCGCATTGACTTTAACGTCTTTGGTTCCGTCTGCTAATAAGTATTTGTTGGTAAAGTTAAAACCGTCGACATGACAAGAGTTACAGCTCATCCAGAAATCACCCGCCATGGCAGAGTTTTCAAATTTGTCGCTGTTTGCAAGATTGAAGAGCGTTTTACCTAAACGTAATTCAGGTGCGATTGGATCGTGACTAATTAAATTAGCGAATTGCGCATTCGCTAATTTAACTTTAGCAAAGGGACCTTTACCACTCACATCAAAACTGACTAAGTCGTGAGACATGGCATTTTGTACATATAGGGTACCGTCTTTTTCAATTAGGCTGCGCGGGTTAGTACCGGGTATATGACGGTATATTTGCGTTGCTTTTACGCCGCCTTGTAATTTAGTTCGGCGATGACGTTTCGACTTTTTACCAATTTCACCTTGGCGTGAGAGATCGAAGACTAGCAGATCTTCAGATCCTGATAAGGTAATGAATATTTTTTTACCGTCTTCTCGGAATGCGGCATCGTGTGGATTGGACACAATACGGGTGGTATTGTTGTTTTCAATGATGTTAATTTGTTTGAATAACTGTTTGCGCTTATCAACCATTTCTTTTTCTTTACCTGGTGTCAGGTCAAGTAATGAAATAGTGGGGAAGACCGTCGATTGAAATTGAAAATTATCCGAGAATGACCACAACACATGGGGTAACCAAGCTTGCGTGCCATCGGGTGATATTGCAATATTATCAAGAACACGTGGTTTCCCCTGTGGTACAGCGCGTGATGCATGTTCTGGCGTATCAATAAGCTGAATGACTTTCTTTAATTGCAGCGTGTTTGATTGCAGTGTCGCAGCACGGGTATCATAAATAGATACCTGACCTGTCATGCTGTGAGTGACAAATAAGCGTCCATCATTCGCAAGGGCAAGGCCACGTGGGGTATCAGCTGTTTGTGTCGTTGCGGAAATATCACCATCAGTAGAGACGGTTAACAGCTGCTTGGCTTCAAAGAGCGTGACGTAATATTGTTTATTATATTCATCGTAAACAATACCGAAAGGGCGGTCACCGGTTTTAATTGTTTTGATTAGCGCTAGGCTCTTTGCATCAATAAGGTAGAGCTGATTGGCAAGGTAATCACTGACTAATAATTGGTTGTTAACAGAGTCGAGAGCGAGTCGACGAAGATCTTTACCTAAGGCTTGCTCTGCGATTAATTCACCTGTCTCTGCATTCAGAATACTGACGCTACCTGCATCCATATTTGCACTAATAAACTGCGTTTTATCAGTTGATAGTAATAAGCTGTTACTTTTGGTATTTGCACTTACATTGCTGGCGTAAAGTGAGCTACTTATTAGCAATAACAAAGTAAGCATTAATTTTGGCAATGTATTTATATTCATATTGATATTCATAGATACAGTATCTTGATAGAGGTGAAGGGTATTGCGATTAAGAATGGTTATCATTATATAGTTTTAGTGCGATAGTGCAATAATTGCGGTTAGGATTGCGTGCTTAAATGATTAGGATCAAAGTAATAAAGGTATAAACTGCGTTCACCTAGAAAGCGACCTGTAAATTGCGTGACTAAACCCCCATTAATCAGTTTATCCGTGTCAAGTGCATTACTACTCAGCCGCCAGTATCCTTGCTGTTGAGCTTGGTAATTACTGCTACTTTGGTAATGGCGATCTAAAATTACATGTTGTGGTAACGTGTGGCGCAAATTATCGATATTATAATTACTGATGATAATCTGTTGCGTATTCATTGTTGTAAAAAACTGAGTGGCTTGTAATACCGGTGCATTTTTCTGTGTTGAGAACTGTTTTAGACTGTGATGCCCCAGTGTGACCAGCAATATAATACTAACCACGTATAGAATAGGGTGAATGCTTTTTTGCAGATAGCTATTTTGCGTATAGAAGTGCTCTACTAGTTGGGCCGTAATGATGGGTAACAACAAACTGAAGACTGCTAAATGGCGAATGTTTTCTGGATTTTGCCCGCGTATTATCCATGCAAACCAGCAGCAAGCGATGATACTGAGGCCTCGTGTCTTGGGTATATAAATCCCGATGATTAGACTGGTGGCTAATAAGGTTAACCCTAAGCTTGAATAGGTATTGTTTAAGGTTGTTAGCCACTGTTGTAACAGCGGATCCGTTGTGTTCGTGGTATTTCCCCAGATGGTAAAATGACCTTGGGTAAAACGTTGACCTTCTTCGATATAAGCCCAGCCGTCTTGCATAAAGACATATCCAGCACAAAATAACCCAAGGATTGTGATGCTAAATATTTGCCAACCGAGTCGTCGAAAACGCTGAAGCCCTTGAGCATGGTAAATACACTCTAAAACCAGTGCGCTCGTGACTAAAGGTAAATAGGAGGGGCGGGTAGCGAGGCATGCCGCTAATAATAGCCCACTGCTTATCGCGGAATATGTTTTTCTGGTGCTGACGTCAGTCGCGGCTTGTGTATAAAGGTGAGCCTGTAATAAATATAAGCTGAAGAACCACAACGCTGTCGCATCAGATAAGCCATTAAAGGCTAATTCAGCAATATTGCCTTGCAGTAAAAAAAGCATAACGGCAAGGACTGTGAACCCCTTTGATTGCATACGTTGATAGCAATAGACAAAGACACTGAACGTTAACGCGATAGCAGAAAGAAAACTTAATAAGACATTACTATTGGGGTGGGAAGTGATTGCGGCGATACTGCGTTCAAACCAAACAAAGCCGGGATAACCGGGAAAGTGTGGGCTGAACTCTAATACCGAAAAGTAAGTTAATGCACGCTGAAAATACAGTGCATCATCACTGCTAATATCAAAACTATAATAATTGAGTAAGCCAAAATAGCCCGCAATGCAGGCTATTACGCTAAAGCCGATAATTAAATCAGCGTAGCAAGGCTTATTACTTCGTTGGAGCATCGGGTAATGTAAATTGCAGTGCCGCTTGTAAATCAGCTCTGAAGGCAATGAAGCGCGTTACATCAGCAGGTTTTTGACCGACACCAAATACACCGGGATTACCGATAGAGGCAAGCGCTCCACGGATGGCTAAATCTGCTTTCTGGCGATTATCAGCCGTCAAATCAGCGGCCAGTAAATCAATAAATAACTTACTTTTGACCACGAGTACTTTAGCAACTTGGTAATCGTTAATGTTTTGTTCTGCACCTTCAAGGCGACGCATTACTTCCGCTTTCATCGTCGTAGTTAAGGCTGTCGAAACGCCTTGCTGGTTTTGGGTTGTTATCGCCGTTTGCATTTGCTCATCAACATTAAGACCGTGATGCTCATTAAAGTAAACAAACTCTGCCTGCATTGAGTTATATGCGCTTTGCACTGCATTGTAATCATTTGCCGACAGGGCTTTGAGTAAGGTTTCACGGCCTTCAATTAAAGGTTCTTTACCCGCAGCGGCATAAGAGTAAGCAAAGCTTTGCGTACTAAATAGCAATACGAAGAAACTGAAAAAGAACGACTTTACTGTTTTTGCGTTGATCGCACTAAATGAGTATATCGAACTAAGTAACATTTTTACCCTCCGGTGTTTTTGTATCATCCATAATGCTTTGCACTTCAATGACGGTTTTTTCATTGCGGTGATCAAAGATTTTACGACGATTATCTTCACCTTTAATAATACCTTCTGCAGCCATTAAACCCATTTCCATTGCGGTATCAGTGAAGATGTAACGGAAAGTACCTTGGCGACCAGTCATAACCAAGTTGTCAAATTGGTTAAGGTGCGTAATTGCACGTTCACGTTTTTCGTTGTAGCTTACATCCATCATTGGATAAGCGTATTCAGTATAAGTGGTAAAGAATTCGCCAGTGCTTACATCGGGTACATCGAGGTGTTCAAGATCTGCTTTAACGCGTTTTAGTAGCTTATTGTTGTCCATATTCCACACATCATCGCCTTTGTCACAGGGGATCTCAATCATCACTGATGTTTGACCTTTAGGTGCCATGAAAGGGGAACGACGACGTGGTTCTTGTAAACGAGTACCAATTAATTCTGGGTCAGATAGATACTGCCAAGTATTCTGTGATACGTTTTCTGTTGCCATCGGCATGTTGAAAAATCGCAGTGAACGATAGGTTAAACCAGAATCAAAGCCTGTTAATGTACACACAACTGGTAGTGGAATGGTGCCTACTACATGGTCACAGCTAATCGTATGCATTTCACCGTTAAGTTCATAAGTCACAGCATCAATACGATTGACGCATTGCTGTAATGCGGTGATATTTGCGCCTTGAACTATGGTTACGCCTTGCAACTGTAACTTTTCTGCAAGCTTGGTATACATTTGGCCAAAGCCGAGTTTAGGGTAACGGTATTTTTTAGCGTAAGTACGAGGTGTAGCCCCACGAGTGGGTATTAAGCGTCGTGCGACATCTTTTAAATCTAACAAGCTGATGCGTTGAGATGCCCAGTCTGCCGAGAGTTGACGCGGATCGATTCCCCAAAGCTTGCCAGTGTAACCTTCAAAGAAATTCTTATATAAGGTCGTACCGAAACGCGTTTCAATCCACTCGGCAAAGTTACTGGTACTTTGTTCGCTTGGGCGTTTTTGGAAAGGCAGTTTAAAGACTAAATCTACCGCAGCACCAGCTAATAAACTGATTGGCGCATTACGCAGTAAGTTACCAATCGCGAGCGGGTAGTTGTAAGTACGGCCTTTAAAACGGATCACACTGGTACGCTCAGCATATAACAGATCATCAGTCATTAAGTCATCGATAAACTGTAAAAGTTTTGGGTTTTTAGTTATAAAGCGATGACCACCGTAGTCGAAACGATATTCGCCTTTTTCACCTTGGAATGTTTGCGTTGCGCACATGCCACCAACAAACTCTTCACGTTCTAGGATGGTGACTTCATAACCAGCTTGATTAAATTCCCATGCGGCCATGAGTCCAGCTGGACCTGCGCCTAAAATTACAATTTTTTTCGACATTATTTGCTCAGTTTTAAAATTAGTGTTCTTTTTAAATAGAAAGTTTGATGAAGTAACTCGTCTTATTTAGTAGACAGCCTACTAATCGCGACTTTCTAGCAGATAGCATAAGCACGTCAACTCGCCGTAAACCCATCCATGGGGGCTTGGGCTGGCATCTATGCCAGCAACAATTGTCTTAGTTTATGCTATCCACTCGGTATACTTTTCGTGCTATGAGTATCGTGTTATCCCGCGGCGGCTGTTTTAGCGTGCACTTGATAGCCACGTTGCCAGAACACAGAGAAGACCGCTAAATAAGCCCCCCAAATAACCAGTGGTAATAGATTTGGTGATGAATTATAACCAAATAAAGCGCGTAAGAAAGTGCCAAATACACCTTGGTCATCAAGGATATGGCTAATATCAAAGACCGCCGTTTGGAATACGGGTAATACGTCGGCGCTCTGTAGCATATTAGTTGCTGAAGATAATAAACCAGCGGCAATAATAATGATCAACAAGCTGGTCCATTTGAAGAAGGCTTGGATGGGTACTTTACGGGTGCCGCGCATTAGCACAATCACGAGCACCAGCGATGCAACAAGGCCTGCACCAGCGCCAATTAAACCATCTTGTAATGAAAAGTCGCCTTGACCTGAATACATCAATGCCGAGAAAAATAACACAGTTTCAAAACCTTCGCGCATGACCGCAAGGAAAGCTAAAAAGATTAACCCAAACACATTGCCTGTGGTTAATATTTCGCGGATGTTGTTTTGCATGTTCGCGACTTGGCTTTTAGCCTGGCGTTGCATCCAGATGGCCATGTAAGTGAGAACTAACGTAGCAAAACTTAAAATGCCGGCCATTAATAAATTACGGTATTCATGGGAGTCAAATTGGTCAACAACAAACTGGAAAATGAAAGCAACAATCAACGAGGCAACTAACCCCAGTGCCACACCAATATAGATGAGTTTGTTGTGTTTTGATTCACCCAGCTTTGCTAAGTAAGAAAGTATAATGCCAACGAGTAGGAAGGCTTCAAGTCCTTCACGGAAGGTAATTAAAAAACTGGCAAACATATTAAGACTTCCTAAAAAATTTAATGACTGTCCAGCGCCATGCGTGACGAAGAACCAGTGGGGTGAGTAACCATGAACTGTAAAAATGGATATCTTGCATTAAAATACTGAAATTATTACCGGTGTTGCCCCAAAAAGTCAGGTAAATACCGGTAAGCGTACAAGCAACAAGTAAGTATTCTATTATTGTGCCGGTTTGACGCAAGAATTTCTTTTTACTGTTTTTAATCAGGTTGCGGTGCGATAACCAGAAACTGCCAACAAAAACAGGGAATATACTAATACCAGCAAGCATGTGCATGAGTAATACGGTGCGCTCTACTTGCCACGGGATAGTGATAAACGGCCACAATAAAAGTCCCGATAAGAACATTAAATATAATATTGCTTCCGCTTTTTTGTGGTGAAAGGCCAGACGTTTGAAATATTGCTGTAAACGTGACCAGACGTTATCGTCGGCTGGAGTAGCTGCTTGAACTGACATGATAAAACCTTATTCATATCGACGGTATGAAAACGCAAAAAGGGCTGAGTAAAATCTCATCCCTTTTTGCAACTTTTATTTTAATTTCGCAGCGCTTTATTTAGCTGAATTAGGCTAACTTATTAAGTGAACTTAGCACGCTGCGAGATGGCTATTTGTTGCCAAAAGGGCGGTTATTTTGCGCTAACCGAGACTTTTGCTGCCATTGTTTGTGCTGTACCAAATTTACCGCCAGCTGCTGTAACTTGCTTCACACCATCATTATCTGAATCGGTAGTATTGCTGTCTTTCAGTAAGTTTTCACCTGAATCACCAACCCATTCTGATAACTGCTGGCCACCGTTAACTACTTTTTTGAACCAAGCGGTGTAACGTTCAGTTAAGTGTTGTAGTTCAAGTGCTGGAACATGTTCGCCTTCTTCGTTAGCAAGGTGAAGCATTGTTTCACGTAAACCACCCGAGATTGCTGCAGCAGTTAGTGGTGTGTGGATCGTTGCTTTACCTGGTGTTTGTGCCCAAGTACCTAGGTCAGCATCAAACATGTTTTTCTCTACTGCAAGGAAGATTGAACGTGCTGCTTGCTTGTAGCTGTCGTCTTGTGTTGCAAGGTAAGCTGCAACTAAACCACGGATTGCAGCGAATTGAGCGTCAAGTGATTGGTTTTTATCTACTGATTTACCAGACTTATTTTTTGATGAACTTAGTGTTGCGCCGTCATATACTAGGCCGTTTTTAGCTACTAACGTGTTAACGATGTAATCAGCTTGTGCTTTGATTAGACCAAGCGCTTGTTTACCTTGAGGAGTAGCTAAATCTACATCACCGCCGTCTGCTGCAGCATAACCTACTGGCAGAGCATCTTGTGAACGTTGGTAAATAGATAATGCTACGATGCTGTATGCCGCGTCGAATGTATCAACTTGTGCATTTTGCTTACCGTCGTATTTAGTAACAAAGGTACCCGCTTTCTCATTGAAATGTAGGTTTGCTAAGTTTTGGAACGATAGGTTAGCCACGTTGCTGGCAACTGAGAATGCATCGTCAGCGATTACATTGTTCGTTGTTTTGTTATCAATGTTCTGTTTCGGTGCTGCTGCAAATGGTTTGCCATCAAACACAGCTTTGAATGCTGGGTTTTGAGCTGTATTCGCAGTACGTTGGTCAGTGAATGCATAGAACTCACTTACTGGCCATAATAACATCCATGTATCACGCAGTGATGATGAGCCATCTGTCACTGTTAGCTTACCGATGTTATTAACGTTGTTTTTCTGTGTTTCTTTCACGGCTACTTTATGTGCAAACCAGATAGGATTTTTAGATGCATCATAATCAGGACCAAATTTAACGCCTAGCTTGTTACCGTCAAAGCCAAGTTGCTGTTGCAGGATAAGTAACTTGTCTAGTGACATTTCAGTTAAGATCATGCCGTTGAAACCATCGGCAGCAGATACACCAAGGCTGTGCACACCGTCTTGATCCATCGTGCTTGATGTCGCTTCAACTTCTTCATCTGTTGTTGTAACGTGCATACCACCAAGGAAATCTTGTGACCACATGACTTCTTTCAGGAAGATGCTGCCGATTGCACCTGGGTTTAAGGCTTTATCAAAACTTGCGCTATCCCATGCTAGTGTTTTGTAGTCACGGAAATAAGCTGGAATGACAGTGTTATGAACTGCTGCTTTACCTGTTGCAGATAATACTTCTAGTTCTTCACCATTTACTTTTGTGGTATCTACTTTACCTACAAATTCAGGGCTACCTGAGACGTATGGTACAGAAATAGGGTACATGTTTAATGGGATTTCTTCAGCTGGAAAGCCTACAGAGCCCGCAAGCGAAATAAAACGTTTACCTAAGTCAGCAAGAGAACCGCCGCGTGCTTGGTTAACTGGACCATTTACTAGGTGAGGACCCATAGTAGACTGGTAGTTTAACGCGTACATTGCTTCTTCTGAGTATTCGTAGCTTTCAATTCCCGCTGCATAATCGAATGCAGTTGGTTGATCAACTTGGTTTGGGTCTAAAATATCAAGGTCTAAACCGAGCGCTTCAGCAAGTGGTTCACCTGACAATTCGAATTCTGTATAAGCAAGAAAATTAGCTGCAGGAGAAAGTGTTTTATCAAGTACTTTTACATTTGCAGCATGTGATGCAAATGAAGCTGTAATTAACGCAGAAGAGATGGCAAAGCAAAGGGCAGATTTTTTCACAACAAATCCTTTTTATTTTTTATAATAGACTACATTATTTTATAGCCTTAATGAGAATAGTTCGTATTATCCATATAAATATCTCGAATGCAACTCTAATTGATAATTATTACTGTTTAGAATGATCTAGGACAATTTGCTTTAAGCTGGCGTAATAGCGTTACAAACTCTGCTGGTGATCGGTCGAGATCATCAACAGGAAAGTAAATGTCATAGCCTAGAGTATCGTGAAGGTAGCGCATTCTATTAATGAACATCGCCTGTAACCCTTGATATTTATGGGTTATTTTTACGTTAGGGTAAAGCATGTTGTCGGCATTGCCATACAGTGACGCGTTGGGGTTTGACAGCATGGTAAGCGCACGCTGTTCTAATAGCATGTGTGATAATGTGGGTAATGAAGCACTATTAATGAGGTGTTCTCGTTCGTTGAGGCGAATACCTATGTAAGGCAGCTCTTTTAGTGCTAACCCATCGTTTATTTTCGGAATATCTATTCGTTGTATATCCTGCCAAAGAATAGTAAAACCACCGCGAGCAGTGAAATAATGTATCCCCTCATTGGTGAGTGAAAAACGATAATCGACGTCATTTATTTTGGCTATGCCGATAATGAGTAGGATAATGCCGATAATTAAGGCTGCTGCGAGTAACGGTAAATAAAGCCCGTTGTTAGTATCGGATGACGTTGTTAGCAGTGTGATGATACTACTGAAAATCAATAAACCTGCCACCATGGTAAGGGTTATACCATTACGTTTTGCAATCGGCCGTATCAACATTTACTCTACCTCTGGGATGACTTTCCTATTGGTAATAATAGCTCAAATATCACGCCTTTAGGGCCTTGTTGGTTTTTTGCATTGACCTGGCCACAGTGGAAATCAGTGATTAATTTGACGATGTGCAACCCTAAACCAAGATGGGGTGTATCTGACTGCTGGCGATTAGAGACCATAGAGTCAAACAGTTGCGGAATATTATCACTGCTAAAATGTGGGCCTTGATTTTCAACGAGCAGTTGTAGTTGGTTGTCGAGTTTATTAAGAGTGAAGCCTACTGGTTGATCGACAGGTGCATAATCAACCGCATTACTGATGAGTTTATCGAGTAATTGGACGATGAGCTCTGGCGCTAAATTTATTGCGTAATTGTCTTTGTCAGTATGGCTCTTGTCGTAAGTTAATTTAAATTGATGGCTGCTATAAATTTGTCGGTAAGCATCAACCAACTCTTCTAACATATCGTCAAATGGTACAATTTGCCATTGCGCGTATTCAAAACTTTGCTCTAATTTAGTGGCTTCACTAAGGGCGTTTAATGTTTGGCTTAGACGGTTGGTCCCTTGCATTGCACGAGTCAGATATTTGCTTGCCTCTGGGTTTAAATTGGATAGTTCCAAATTTTCCAATGAGGTTCGTATAACCGCCACAGGGGTTTTCAATTCATGAGACAATTTATCAGCCAGTGAAGCAAGATAGTCAGTGTACTTACCTTGGTTGACTGTTAATTGTTGCATTACACGAGATAAGTCCCCCAGCTCATCTGGTAGTTTACTCGCGTCTGGTACGGACATAATCTTGCCATCGTTATCAATCGCATCACGGTAATTTTGTTTCATTTTGACGATTCGCCATGATAACAGCGAGGCAAAAGTAAATAATACTGAAACGATGATGGCGATGATGGTAAACAGCAATATCAGCAGCTGGTTTAATGCCTTACTTGCTGACAGTAGGCTTTGTCGTGAGTCTTGTACGGCGACAAAATAGAATGGTTGGCCGTTAACGAGCATTGTTTTACTGTGTAGTTGTTTATTAATTGGCGAGTCTTGATACCAGGTTGTTTTCCCGAGTTGCGCAGGTGATAACCAACGACCTAAGCTTGTTGGTTCACGCCAATAAGGTAGCGAATCGGAGGTGAATAATTTGTTATAAATAGCGTTGCTAAACCAAGACGGGTCGACTTGGTTTTCATTCGTTTCTCTTTTTCTTTCTATCTCTATTTCGCTTTTATTTTCAGTTTCAGTTCTTGCATCAAGGGCATTCCACATTTGTTCTGCACTTAATTTCCCAATCAACCAATATTGGCTATTGAGTAAATATAAACTCAGGCCGGGTTGTTGGTAGGTCGCGAGTTGCTGGTTTAAGTCCAATGTTTCACGCACAAGGCTACGTTCGTAAGTTGAGCCGGGTTTAGATTTGAAATGTTGATTTAATTGCTGATCATTAAGGATAAGATCAAAACCTATAGCATCACTGGCTAAATTAATTGGTATTGCAATTTCTATCGTATAATGATCATCGCGCCATACCCATGAACCTGCATTTCGACTCGTGACTTGGCTGGTATTGTTCATCTCGACACGGCCAGAGCCTTGAGGCTTAATCTGCCAATGCGAAACCAGTCCCGTTTTATTGATACTGCGGATGTTAAGCTGATCGGCAGGGCGTTGCGGCTGAGTTGGATTATAATAATGTGGACGAAGAGCGCTCGTCTGAATAAAAATATAGAGTAATTTATCATTGGCTGCTAACTTAAATTTAGCCGACGTCGGAGGTTCTTCAGCAAGGGGGGGTTTAGACTCGTCACGTTCAGGCATGTAGTCATAGCTATTAAGCTGAAACCAAGGGGTAGTAATATTATCCCAATCGCTTTCTTCACCATCAAACCCATCCAATAACATTTTACTGTCGGTGAGGGGGGCATAATAGTTACCTTGATTGGTATTAAAATCACTGTATTGCGATTGGTTTAGTTTGCGCTGAAGTTGCTCGGCCGCAGCGGTCATTTGTACGTCGAGCAATTGGCTATGACTTTGGCGTAAGCTAGTTTCTAAAATACTGACACTTTGGCAACCAGCCCAAGGCAGTAATAACATTAAGCTGGCGACTAATAACAGCTGTGTTTTTAAACTGAAGTGAAATTTCACTCAATAACCCAGCGATAACCCATACCATAAGCTGTTTTTATGGCGTTAAATTCACTATCTATATAACTGAATTTTTTACGTATACGCTTGATGTGTGTGGTGATGGTGTTGTTATCTAATACCACGTGTGCCGCATCCATGAGTTGATCTCTATTTTTAACTTGGCCGGGATATTTAGCCAGCGTATGCACAATCCAAAACTCGGTTAACGTTAGCATCACCGGTTGCTCTTGCCAGTATGTTTCAATACGCTCGACATTGATTCGCAGTAATCCTCGATTAAGTACTTGCTCGTCATTCGAGACGGGTTTTTTTAGTGCTTGAACACGACGAAACAGTGCGGACACACGGGCTAAAACTTGATGAATACTCACGTCTTTCGTTAGGTAGTCATCGGCGCCCAGACGCAATGCTGATATTTCGTCAAGTTCGCTGTTTCGTGCGGTTAAAAATATAATCGGTAGGGTATCTGATAATTGGCGTAATGTGCGGCATAGCTCAAAACCACCCTCGTATTCATCTTGCAAGCCGACATCAATGATCGCCATATCTGGTAATGCGAGTGCAAAAGCGGCGAGTGCATCTTGGCGATTATGGAAAATTGAAACCCGGTAGCCGATCCGTTGTAATGCATCACGATAATTTTCTGCAATATTTATTTCGTCTTCAACGAGGGCAATGTGTAATTGTTGTTTAATCATTCGGGCTGACTCATTAATCGATAACAGGAGGTGCTGGGATGCAGTCCTATGTTATCAAGGATGAAAATATTAATACAGCTTTTAGAAAGGCTGTCGATATTCTCACCCTTGTTAATGGTATTAGTTAGCTGGTGGTTCGCTAATGTACGTTAACTGTTGTGATTGTAATTCAGGTTTAGCAATAATTTCACGCAAGTTAAGCAGGGTATAATAGGGTGTATCAACAACCGTTGATGCGGCAAGCATACTTGGAAGGTTACCTGCTGGGTCGAGGAATAATTGATAGCTTACTTCAACAACACCATTATCCATCGGGGTAAAGGTCCATGTACCGTCAAGCTCTTTAACGCGGATATAATCATCATCATTAGCCACTTTATCAAATGCAGATGAGAGGGAGATCGTGACAGCGTAGTTGTCTTTATCTTGAATTGTTTCACTATAGACGACAAGATCACGGTCGGTTACCGGCCAAGGTGCCTTATTAATGCTATAAGACGTTTTTTGCGTGGCTGATGTTTCTCCAACGAATTCAAATTTCACACAGTTATGCATCCATTCACATGCTAACTCGGCATTGTCGAGCAAAGCAACAAAGGGCGTGACTCGTGACTTTATATGGGTTACGCCTTTGAACTCTTTAAATTCGCTATCACTGTTCGGTTTTAAACGGGTATATACTTTAATATCATTGTCTTCATCATATTTTTCTAATTCCCATTCGGATGCGGAGACGCTTGTACTACTAAGTAATATGGTCATTAGTAATAATATGTAATATTTCATTTGGATTTCCCTGTCAAATAATAAGCTAAATAAAAAGACAGTATTACATATTGATTTATATTTGAATTGGCCACAATGACATATTGTGATGTAGACTTGAGTTTAATGTAATAAAAACAAGGGTGTAAGGTGTAATTTAGAGGGCAGCGCAGCAAGGATATGTAACTGCTGCACTGGCTTATTGTTGTAAACTCTTTATTGTAAAATTGGCGTCGTGTTAAGCGACTTCTGCTTGTCTTATCCAACGTAAATGGTTGTTACGTTTTCTTTCAACGATACCAAACGATAAGAATTCTTCAAACGCGATGTCTACTTCTTCTAGTGTTAAATCGAGGGTTTCTGCTATGTGCTTTTTAGAACATTTTAAATCTTGTGCTTGTGCAGCCTGTAAAATATACGACGAGCTGACAGACATCTGTTTCTCAATCAATAATTTCTGTTCTAATTGAGCAGGTGCTTCAATCTCGATATAGCTTTGTGTTGCTAACAAGCGTAAGTGTTCAGCTTTATCGGCTTTTTCTTGTTCTTTTTTACGTTTAATCGAATGACGGAAACGTAATTCCTCACCGATTAAGCCCACAAAAAAGGCCGCGAATATATCCAACAATACCGATAAAAAGATAACTAACCAAGATTGGGCATTTTCAGTCGTGGTATTAAGGATCTTAGCAAGGCTTGCAATCAAGCTAATCACTGAGCCATTTTCAGCAACAGGCACACTATCACGCTCAATTCTAAGCTGTGTTTGTTTTTCACGCAGCACTTGGTTTTCTTTTTGGATGCGCGTTACCCCAAGCGAAATCATTTTTAATTCGAGGTATTTATCTGCGGCTTTATTATTTAGCGCGATTTCATCGTCGATAGCGCGTATTTGCTGATTAACCGCATTTACCTTACTTTCACGTTTATCAACATATTGCTGTGCTACGTTCGTTGCACTGTTGATACCACCGATACTACCACCGATTGAAATGATGGCCAGAATACAGTAGAACCCTAGGGCAATGATGGCAGCGTGAAATGCTTTACGGGCGATTCGCTCACCGAATTCATACCAAGCAAAGAATTTACCTAATTCGAAGATGACCGCTAAACTACCGAATAAGATTTGCATCAGTAATTTATCGTGAATGGATAAAAATAAGAGCAATGAAAATATGACGGATGCAGCAATGGCAGCGCCAGTAAAAGCATACAAGCTGCACATTGCAAGGGTGCCTTTAGGGCGGCGCGTATAGGTTAACGAAGAATTATGCATGTAAATATATCTTAAAGGCAGAAAAGTAACTAATTTGCAAGCATGTTAACACGGTAAATTAGTAACATATATCTACTTTCTAGTATTTTTATAAATGTGCACAATTCATACATGATAGAATAAAGTTTCGCTAAAACTGCCAGAATAATCCCAGGCTACCGACAATATATTCCTCATGTTTATCTTCTTCAAAGTCCGGACTCATCGCGACCACACTGAATTTGATGCCGACGTTATGATAATAAGCGAGCAAGCCTGCAGCAAGCGTACCTTGTAAGTTATTTAACGTGACTTCAGGGACGACATCGGGCGTATCGCCTTCGATGGTTATATCATTAAAGCGATAACGTACTTCAGCAGTGGCATAGAGCATGATACCAGAACTATTTGGCGCTAATAACATGCCTTGTAAGCGGTGAGGGTGCAGACTTAGGTTGTTATAATTTGCCCCTAAATCAACCCCCCAGCGTACTGTGCTACCAAACGCTGCTTCACTTTGATAATTACCCACTGCCAGACGTTGATAAACAGATAGATCCGATTCACCAATAAGCATGAGCGGACGACCTATGAGCTGATCTGCTTCTGCTGTCACTTGGTAAACAAGCTCGTCTTCAACTTGATTGTCCCAGCCCTGTGGTGTGGTGGCATCGATTAATTCATGAATATATTTCTGTGTATCTCCGGCTCTTGATTGTTCACCAACAGCGCCGAATAATAATGACAGGCGATAAGAACTCACCGTACTGTAACCTAGGACACTGGCTTCGCCAAATAACAAACCCGCATACGGGCGTTCGTCAGGTTGAGGCGTTGTTTGTGAAATATCACTTGGTGTCCACATTTGCTGACCAAACTGATAATTTACGGCATATTTAAGGGCATTCGGATCGAACGCTGTCAAAGTTTGCCAAAATTGATTATTTAAAGCGGGTGCTTCTGAGGTGTAATTGAGAAATACGGCATTAGTATAATTGCCATCTTCATCTGAGATCACATCATTATGCATACCAAATAACCAGCCGCTGGCAAAGCTCTGACTCAGTGGACTGAAAGCCAATAAAATAATGCTGCATAACTTAAAGCGCATGGTGTTTCCTTTGTGTCATTTTTACGTCGATATTGTAATAATTTGCTATTAATAACCTCTAGCATTAATTGTGCCATAATTTTTATTTATTAAGTGATTTAATGCTTAGTTTTATATCGGCCTCATGCTTTTTGGCTATTGACTGCTAATTGTAAGTACTGAGGAAGTATGGTTTTTTATAAATTAATTGCTTCGTATAACCATACAAAGACATACTCATTAAGAACGTATATTTATTAAGTATAAAGAGGCAACAAGGATCGTTGTTTATTACTTCGCCCTAGTGACTGGTTTCTTTGATGGGGAATAAAATTGAAATCATTAATCAAATGCTGCGGGCTAATTACCTTCGGCTTTATGACGTCGAGCGTTATTACACATGTTAACGCTGAAATAAAAGTAAAGGGAAGTGCAAGCTTGGAGCAACGCATATTCTTAGATCGTCCAGACCCTCTCACACAACCGATTGGTAATAGTTATCCTTACCCGGTTTATCATCAAGTTTCTGTGGCATTATCACCACACGTAGAAGCGTCATCTCAACGTAACAATATGGTGTATACCGCACATCCATTTCTACGTTTTGATGAACGAGATAGTGAACGCACCCATGTTGATTTTAGAGAACTGAAGGCCGCAGTCGTTACTAAAAAATGGCAGGCATCTATCGGTTTTGATCAAGTACATTGGGGGGTTATGGAGAATCATCATTTAGTCGATATCGTTAACCAAACGGACTATAACGAATCTCCTAATGGGGATGATAAGTTAGGCCAGCCTATGTTTAGGCTAGGTGTGAATATTAAAGATGCTTTACTTGAAGCAATGATATTGATTGGTTATCGTGAACCAAGCACGCCGACACCCGGAGCTCGTTTTAGTTTTGGGGTTGATTATCGTTATGAATATGAAGGTTGGGGCGAGGAGTACCACCCAGATCTGGCATTACGTTATAGTAAAAAGGTCAGGAATATCGATGTGGGTGTGGGCTATTTTGGAGGTCATTCAAGGACGCCTGAATTAGTAACTCAAGCTGTCGGAGATCCTGTCTGGAAAGTGAACTTGATTGATCAATTATCCGTTGATGTAAAAGCTGACTTGAATAGAATCGAATTAAAAGCGGAAATACTTTATAAGGTCGTTGGCGATCAATCGACACGCGCGATGGTGCTCGGTTCTGAGTTTAAGCTAATCCAAAATCAAAATATTTCGGTTAACTTATTAGCTGAATACAGTTGGGATGAACATGGTAAAAATGCATTTGATAATAGCTTTCAGAATGACATCTTTGCCGGGGTAAGGTTCACCTTGAATGGTTTAAATGATAGTGAAATACTTATTGGCCATAATTATGATTTTGATTTTGGCTCTCAGCATGGCTCTGTTCAGGCTAAAGTAAATGTGACTAAAGCGCTATCTGTTGGTGTCGAAGGTTGGTGGTTCAATGTCAGTGATGACGATTATGCTAACAAGGCGTTTAATGATGATAATATGATCCAACTTACTGGCTATTATAATTTTTAATTTGTACTGTTTAATCCGTACTTTTTAATCAGTCATGTCGGGTACTGTTAATCCGCTTTTTTTTCGGTTATTCTGACCACTTAGTTGTAGATAAAATTAATCGTATAAAAGGATTTTAGATGTTTAAGATAAATCAGTATTTTGATGGTCAAGTTGCTTCAATTGGATTTCAAGAAGCGGACAAAGAAGCCAGTGTTGGTGTGATGGCTGTGGGTGAGTATGAATTTGGCACTGCATTAGCTGAAGTGATGATTGTTATTACGGGTGCCCTAACGGTGTTATTGCCTGGACAAGTTGAATGGCAAACATTTAATGCAGGTGAACAATTTAACGTACCAGCCGACAGTAAATTTCAAGTTAAAGTCGCGCAAGAAACCGCTTATCTTTGTCAGTACGGTTAATCGCTAAATACAGTATCAATGAAAAGGGGAGAATAAACATCGCGTTTATTCTCCCCTTTTAGTATTCACAGAGAGCTTGGTATTCCCTCAATGCTAAATGCTATTTTTTAGGTTTCGCATTAAACGCAGCAAGTTGTTCTTCAGTTGCTGGCAGTTGATGGTTAGCTTTCCATTCAGTATACGTCATACCGTAGATACGTTCTCTTGCTTGATCGTCAGATACGTCTAATTCCAGCTCATCTGCTGCAGACTTATACCATTTACCTAAGCAATTTCGGCAAAAATCAGCAAGGATCATTAAATCTATATTTTGAACTTGCTTATTATCGTCCAAATGCGCTAACAAACGTTGTAATACTTTCGCGTCCAATTGGTCTTGCTGAGCTTGAGTTAATTCTGCTTTACTCATTATTCTATCCTTGTTATTTGGTCGGCTTGATTAGGCCAATAATATGGCAACTAAATACAATCACTGCAACTGTTAAATAAATGGCAGAGGTTACAATTAACCATTGTGGCATTGTATATGATAAGAACTGCCAGCTAATTTCGTCACAAAAGCCCGTTGGATTGAACATCCATGGTGCCCATTCATGCAATGGCGCCCAGCTTGGGAAGTTAGGGAAGAAGTCACATGTCGAAAACGGTGATGGGTTAAGCTGAATATCCACGTGTTCCATGGAAATGCGTAAACTGTAGATAGCGCTGACAAACCATAATGCAAAACCACTAAAACGTATGAATGGATTAGCTGGAGCAATTGCACCCACTAAGCCAGCTAAAATAATGCCCATTATCGTGACACGTTCATAAACGCATAATACGCACGGGCTGAGTTCCATTACATACTGGAAGAAAAGGGCTGATGCTTCTAACCCCATGCCGGTAAGTGCGAGTAAAACCCAAGGTAGGCGCTGTTTCGGTAGGTTAGAAATAAACTGGTACATATATTATCTCAAGTAAATTTAATTTATTACTTGCTGTTATATCATATTGTTAGTTTTGATATTGTCGCAAGAGTGTAAAACTATGTAAGAATAAAACTTATCTCAGTATTAATTGACATCAAGCATAAAAAAAACGCCGCGTATAGCGACGTTTTTAAACCGAAGATTTAATTATCGGTGTGCTGTGTAGCTAGTGACCCGCAGATTTAACAACTTCTGCTGCACTGTCTACATGTGCACTAATTAGACCCATATCCAGCATCATTGCTGTTGCAGGTTCTAAGAAGTACATCAGTGAGCCAAGACCAATTAACGTCATCACGAAGGTATATGGCAATGCCATGATAACCATACGACCATATGATAAACGCAGTAGTGGTGCTACCGCTGAGGTTAATAAGAATAAGAATGCCGCTTGGCCGTTCGGTGTCGCAACTGAAGGTAGGTTAGTACCCGTGTTAATTGCGACTGCCAGTAAGTCGAACTGATCTCGTGTGATAGTACCATTAACCAGCGCTGCTTTTACTTCCGTAATATAAACAGTCCCGACGAATACGTTATCACTCACCATCGATAAAATACCGTTAGCTAAATAGAATAGCGGCAGTTGTTGATGTGGGTCAGCAGCCAGTACAGCATTAATCAGTGGAATAAATAATTGTTGATCAATAATCACCGCTACTATGGTAAAGAATACCGCCAGTAAGGCTGTGAAAGGCAGCGCCTCTTCAAATGCTTTACCTAATGCATGTTCTTCAGTGATACCGTTAAATGCAGTTGCAAGAATAATAACTGATAAACCAATAAGGCCTACAGCAGCTAAGTGCATTGCCAGGCCGATAATTAACCAAACACCGATAGCTGCTTGTGTATATAATTTTACACGTTCACGTTGGCTACGGTTTGCATCTTCAAACTTATCAAAATCAACCAGAATAGTGCGTACTGCCGGTGGCAATTCCGCACCGTAACCAAATACTTTGAATTTCTCTACAAGGAAACAGGTTAGTAGACCAAAGAAAAATACTGGTATTGTAATTGGTGACATACGTAATGCAAATTCAACGAAGTCCCAGCCAGCTTGTTCAGCAATGATCAAGTTTTGTGGTTCACCAACCATAGTACATACACCACCGAGTGCTGTACCAACACCGGCATGCATCATTAGGCTACGTAGGAAAGCGCGGTAATCATCAAGATCTTGACGCTTCAATTCATTAACCGTTGCATCATCGGTATGATCATGGTCATGTTTAAAGTCACGACCTGATGCTACTTTGTGGTAGATACTATAGAAACCAATCGCAACACTAATTACTACGGCAATTACCGTTAGTGCGTCTAAGAAGGCTGATAGAAATGCAGATACGACAGAGAAAGACAAAGCCAGCAATGCTTTAGATTTAATGTTAATCAATAATTTTGTGAAAACATAAAGCAATAATGACTTCATGAAGTAAATGCCTGCAACCATGAATATCAGCAGTAATAATACTTCAATGTTACTAACCAGTTCATGTTGTACTTGTTCTGCAGAAGTCATGCCTATGGCAACAGCTTCGATTGCAAGTAAACCACCGGGTTGAAGAGGGTAGCACTTAAGTGCCATTGCTAACGTAAAGATAAACTCGATAACTAATACCCAACCAGCAATAAACGGGTCAATAGCAAAGATAATAGGGTTTATAATAAGAAAGGCCACGATCGCAATTTTGTACCACTGAGGTGAGTTACCTAAGAAGTTTAGCTTTGCTGCCGTGCTAAGACTAATGTCCATGAGAGGTGTCCAATAAAAAGGTTAAAGAATAAGAAAATTTGCGCCATTCTAAGCATATTTTGTGACGTGCGCCATTCTTTTTATTGATACAGATTATTGTTTTTGCAAATAAAGCTATTTTAATATTTAAGTCGGAAAATAATTATTCTAATGATAGGATCTAATTTAAATCTGGTCGGATGTGCCTGTGAATGCTAACATTCAAAAAGATACAACCTGTTATATTTCCAAATGAGAAGTTAAATGGATATTACTAATAGTAAAACAACAAGTAAAAAGCGTCAGAATGACGGTATTATTAAAGCTAAAAGCCCAGCTGGCTTCGCGGAAGAATATCTCATCGAATCTATTTGGAAGAATCGTTTCCCACCGGGATCAATACTTCCTGCTGAGAGAGAGCTTTCTGAGCTTATTGGTGTTACCAGAACAACGCTACGTGAAGTACTACAACGTTTAGCACGTGATGGCTGGCTCACTATTCGTCATGGAAAGCCGACTCAAGTTAATAACTTTTGGGAAACATCGAGTCTTTCGATTCTAGAAGATTTAGTACGATTAGATCCTGAGCGTTTACCTGAGTTGATCAGCGATTTATTGTCTGCACGTACAAATATTAGTGTTATTTTTATTCGAGCGGCGATCAAACGTGATCCTGAGCGTGTAGTCGAAATTCTAAATGAAGCAGAACTGCTTGCAGATGATAAAGAAGCCTATACCGCATACGATTATAGTATGTTACATAAATTAGCCTTTTTATCAGGTAATTTAGTATATGCATTGATTTTGAATGGTTTTGATAATATGTATCGTATTCTGGGTAAAATATATTTTGATTACCCTGAAGCACGAGCACTGGCGAAAAATTTCTATCGTGAATTGAAAGAGATCGCACAGAATAATCAAGCTGATGAAAGTTTAAATGTTATTCGTAATTACGGTATGAATTCTGGTCTACTGTGGCAGCAGTATCGTGATGAAACATGGGATGATATTTGCGTCGCTTTTGAACAACGCATTAAATAATACCTACGCAATTATGCCATATAAAAAAACCAGTCAATGACTGGTTTTTTTTTTAAGGTGTAGGCATTATACTTTGGCAGAGCAGCTCTATGTTACCATTTGCTTGTACTTGCTCTAATTTCACATCAAACCCCCATAAGCGATGTAGATGCTTCATCACTTCTTGCGCCGATTTGCTCTCTAACGGTATATCCTGATGTGGCACATAACGTAACGTTAAAGAACGGTCACCTTTTCTATCGACATTAAAGATTTGAATATTGGGTTCATTGTTACTTAAATTGTATTGCGCTGATAATTTACTACGCAACTGCTGATAACCTTCTTCATTGTGTATTGCCGATACTTCAATATGCTTACTATTTTCGTTATCTTCGATTGAAAATAAATGCATATCTCGCATTACTTTAGGCGACAAATACTGACTAATAAAGCTTTCATCTTTAAAGTTTTGCATGGCAAAGTGAACGGTATCCAACCAGTCACTGCCCGCAATATCAGGGAACCAGGCTTTATCTTCATCTGTTGGGTGTTCGCACATACGCCTAATATCAGTAAACATCGCAAACCCCAGTGCGTATGGGTTCATACCTGAGTAATAAGGGCTGTTATACGCAGGCTGAGCGACGACATTGGTATGATTATGTAATATCTCCAGCATGAACTTATCGGATACTAGGCCTTCGTCATACATATGGTTTGTAATGGTATAGTGCCAAAATGTTGCCCAGCCTTCATTCATTACTTGTGTTTGTTTTTGTGGATAAAAATACTGACTTATCTTACGCACGATACGAATAATTTCACGCTGCCAAGATTGTAATAATGGTGCATTTTTTTCGACAAAATAGAGTATGTTTTCTTGTGGTTCTACTGGGAAATTTGGTTCAACAGGTTCCGTTTTTTCATTGTTTTGGGGCAGGGTACGCCACAGTTCATTGACTTGGGTTTGTAAATAATCGGTACGTTCTTGTTGTCGGCGTTTTTCTTCACTTAACGATGGTTCACTCGGACGCTTATAGCGGTCAACACCGTAACTCATTAATGCATGGCAGGAATCGACAATGTTTTCGACGGCATCAATACCGTATTTCTGTTCGCATTCAGCGATATAATTTTTTGAAAATAGTAGGTAATCTATAATTGATTCTGCGTCAGTCCATGACTTAAACAGATAATTACCTTTAAAAAAAGAGTTGTGGCCATAGCAAGCGTGTGCAACGACTAACGCTTGCATCGGGATGGTGTTTTCTTCCATTAAATAAGCGATACAAGGACTAGAGTTAATCACGATCTCATATGCCAGCCCCATTTGTCCACGTTTGTAGCTTTGTTCGGTTTGAATGAACTTCTTACCAAAGCTCCAGTGGTTATAGCCAATTGGCATCCCTACTGAAGAATAAGCATCCATCATTTGCTCAGCAGTGATCACTTCTATTTGATTGGGGTAAGTATCAAGTCGATAGTGTTCGGCAATACGTTTTATTTCGACATGATATTCTTCAAGTAGTGGGAAGTTCCAATCAGGACCATCGCTAAGCTGCTTTACTTCATCTTTTAACATATAGATTCTCCCTAAGCGGCCTGTTTTTTGAATAGTTCTCGGAATACAGGGTATATATCTTCGAGCTGGCGAATGTGTTGTAAGGCGAATTGAGAGTACTCTTCGGCTACTTTTTCATATTCTCGCCATAATGTTTGATGCGCTCGATTTGTTATCTCTATATAGCTGAAATAGCGCACTTGCGGCATTATTTTATCGAGTAAAATCTTGCGGCATAGAGGCGAGTCGTCAGCCCAGTTATCACCATCTGAAGCTTGCGCAGCGTAGATGTTCCATTCACTTGCTGGGAATTTATCGGTAACAATTTTATCCATCAGCTTCAAAGCTGACGATACAATTGTACCACCAGTTTCTTGTGAGTAGAAAAACTCATGTTCGTCCACTTCTTTTGCTTGCGTATGATGACGAATGTAAACGACTTCAATTTTTTTATAAGTACGGGTTAAGAATAAATAGAGTAAAATGTAAAACCGTTTTGCCATGTCTTTGGTTGGTTGATCCATGGATCCTGAGACATCCATGAGACAAAACATCACAGCTTGGCTATTAGGTACTGCGTATTGCTCAAAGTTGTTATAACGTAAATCAAAGGTATCAATAAAAGGCACTTTACTGATCCGTGCCTTGAGTTCGGCAATTTCTTTTTTCAATTCAGCAACAAATTGACCTTCAACTTCTTGACCTTCAACCTTGCCTCGTTTGGCTAATTCATCAACTTCTTGCTGCAGTGCTTTTACTTTGCGTTTTTTACCGCCTGCGAGAGCGGTACGTCTTGCTAGTGAGTTTTGTAGTGATTTTACAATCGCAATATTCCCTGGGTTACCATTTGAAGTATAACCTGCGCGATGGGTTTTCATCTCTACAATACTGTTAAGTTGATTCTCTTGTAAGTTAGGTAACTCTAGATCTTCAAAGAGGAGATCTAGATATTCATCTTTTGAAATTTGGAAATTAAAACCATCGTTACCTTCACCACTATCACTCGCTTCTCCACCGCCCGCGCCTGCACCATCTCCTGCTGGTGGGCGACTGATTTTATCGCCCGTTATAAATTGATCATTTCCTGGGTGAACAATCGTGCGATCACCGCCTTTCCCTTGATGAAACATAGGTTCTGAGATGTCACGAGTTGGAATGCTGACACTTTCTCCAGATGTAATATCCTGGATACTGCGATTGTTTACAGCATCAGATACCGCCTTTTTTATTTGTGAGTTATAACGACGCATAAAGCGTTGTCGATTAACGGTACTTTTATTTTTACCGTTTAATCTGCGATCAATAAAATGTGCCATCTCATACCCCCTAACAAAATCTATTATGATGATTTACGTACGCGTAAATACCATTCTGACAACAATCTAACTTGTTTCTTGGTATAGCCTTTCTCCATCATTCTGGCTACAAAGTTGTCATGTTTTTGTTGTTCATCAGTGGATGTTTTACCGTTAAATGAGATAACGGGTAACAACTCTTCGGTGTTGGAGAACATTTTTTTCTCGATAACAGTACGTAATTTTTCGTAACTGACCCAAGTCGGGTTTTTACCACTGTTATTGGCTCTGGCGCGCAATACAAAATTGACGATTTCGTTACGAAAATCTTTTGGATTACTGATACCAGCGGGTTTTTCAATTTTTTCTAGATCGTTATTTAATGCTTCTCTATCAAATAGTTGACCTGTATCAGGATCGCGGAACTCTTGGTCTTGGATCCAGAAATCAGCGTAAGTAACATAGCGGTCAAAAATGTTTTGCCCATATTCTGAATAAGATTCTAAATACGCGGTTTGAATTTCTTTGCCAATAAATTCAACATATTTCGGGATCAAGTAACCTTTCAAGAACTCTAAATAACGGTCGGCAACATCCTGAGGGAATTGCTCTCGTTCAATTTGTTGTTCAAGCACATAAAATAGGTGTACTGGATTAGCAGCTACTTCAACATGATCAAAGTTGAAGACTTTAGACAGAATCTTATACGCAAAACGGGTTGATAGCCCTGACATACCTTCATCGACACCAGCATAATCACGGTACTCTTGATATGATTTTGCTTTCGGGTCTGTATCTTTTAATGTTTCGCCGTCATAAACACGCATTTTAGAGTAAATGGATGAGTTTTCTGGGTCTTTGATACGTGATAATACGGTAAATTGAGATAGTGCATCGAGCGTACCTGGCGCACATTTGGCATTATGCAGGGCACTATTTTCCAGCAGTTTACGATAGATAGCTTGTTCCTCACTGATACGTAAACAGTAAGGTACTTTAACTATGTATACTCGATCTAAAAAGGCCTCATTGTTTTTGTTGTTACGGAATGTCTGCCACTCTGATTCATTGGAGTGAGCGAGGATTATCCCTTCGAAAGGCAAGGCTGATAGGCCTTCGGTACTGTTATAGTTACCTTCCTGTGTGGCGGTAAGTAGGGGATGGAGCACTTTAATGGGTGCTTTAAACATCTCTACAAACTCCATTACACCTTGATTGGCTTTACATAGTGCGCCAGAGTAGCTGTATGCATCAGGATCATCTTGTGAAAAATGCTCTAACTGACGAATATCTACTTTCCCCACAAGTGATGAAATATCTTGATTATTCTCATCCCCTGGTTCGGTTTTAGCTATTGCAATTTGATGCAAAATCGATGGGCGGACTTTTTCCACTTTGAATTTACTGATATCACCACCAAACTCTTTTAAACGTTTGGCAGCCCATGGTGACATGACATGGCCAAGGTAACGCGTGGGAATACCGTATTCACTGCGTAAAATGTTGGCATCTTCACTGACGTCAAATAAGCTAAATGGATGATCGTTAACTGGTGATCCTTTGATGCGATAAATCGCTTCATTTTGCATTAGGTCTTTGAGTTTTTCTGCTAAAGATGATTTACCACCACCAACAGGTCCCAATAAATACAAAATTTGTTTCTTTTCTTCTAGCCCTTGTGCGGAATGTTTTAGATACGCCACGATTTGTTCAATGGCATCTTCCATACCATAGAAATCTTTAAAAGCAGGGTAGCGTGCAACAACACGGTTGGAAAATAATCGGCTAAGGCGAGAATCTGTCGCGGTATCAACCATTTCTGGTTCACCGATTGCGTTTAATAATCTTTCAGCAGCAGATGCGTATACAGTTTTATCGTCACGACACAAATTTAAAAATTCCTGTATCGTATATTCTTCTTCACGACTTTCTTCGTATCTTTGCTGATAATGTTCAAAAATACCCATTGGTAACCCCCAAATGTAATTACTTGCATCCGCAAAAATTAGCATCGACAAGTTTGAACTATTTCTTATTACTACTCTAAATCTAGACTTTGATTTTAAAACTGCGTGATTAAATTGCGGTTTTATAAGCGTTTTATTATTTTAATTGTCCTGGTAGCAATATTGTGTGTTCATGAGAACAGCGTGTGTGTTAGTGAAAGAGTGTTGGCAAGCGTTATTCTGTGGGTCTTTATATTGTTAATTTCTGGTTTGGCGATACATAAGTAAAGTATAGCTTAATTGCAATGTGATTAAATTTTATTGAAAGTAGCGCGTTATAATTACTGTTACCAGCGTAGGTTTAGAGTCATGTAGGAGAGCTGTTATTACTTTGGGTGTAGGAGGAGTAGACTTACGCTCAATGAGGGGGGAGCGTAGTCTATTAATGGTGAAAGGTTATGCTGTTAGAGCCTCATGCTGCAGCTTATTCAGCATTCTCATTGTAGCTTGTATTCCTGCAAATACCTGATTTGAGCTGACGCCACGAGTACGGAAAGTTGAACCTCCTTGTCGCCACGTGATAAAGCTTTCAGTTAAAGCGCTCGTTTTCCCACCGGGTGGAATACGCACCTGGTAGTTGTCTAAATTAGGAAGTTCAAAATCTACTTTTTGCATAATGGCTTCGATCGCCATACTGAATGCATCAAAGCCACCATTACCAGAACCTGCTGATTTGTATATGTCATCGCCAATACGAATGCGGATACTCGCCGTTGAGTCGACATTGAGACCTGATGTGATCGAGCAGTTAAGTAACTCAATGTGTGAGTAATCTTTGCTTTCTAACAGGTCTGCGATAATAAATGGCAAGTCTTCAGGGGTAATAATCGCTTTTTGATCGCCGAGGCTAACAATGCGTTCAAGCAATTTAGTTTTTTGTTCAGCACTAAGATCGATACTCAAATCTTTTAGGTTTTTTTCTAACGATGCTTTCCCGCTCATCTTACCGAGCGCATAGGTACGTGTCCGTTCAAACCGTTCAGGGCCTAACACAGTTTGATATAAGCCCCCTTTATTATCGCCATCAGCATGAATGCCACTTGTCTGAGTAAACACGTCAGCGCCGATGATAGGAGCATTAGCAGGGGTGATCTTACCTGAGAAGTTCTCAATCATTTGACTGATCTGATGAATATGCTGTTCGTTGATTGACGATTCAATACCGAGCTTGTCTTTTAATACCACGGCAACCTCTGCAAGAGAGGCGTTACCTGCGCGTTCACCTAAACAGTTAACAGTACAATGGATAGCGCTAATTCCTGCTTTGGCTGCGGTGAGGGCATTCGCTGTCGCTAAACCGTAATCATTATGTGGGTGAAAATCAAATTGTAATTGCGGGAAACGGCTGATCATATCAGACAGGCTGGTATGCACTTCATCTGGCGACATCACTCCGAGCGTATCCGGTAACATATAATGCTGGATTGGCAGATCGGATAGGGCCGTGATCATGTTGTAAACATAGTCAGGGTTATCGCTATAGCCATTAGACCAATCTTCCAGGTAAATATTTACGCTTAAATCTTGCTCCATTGCATAATGGATCGTTTCTCTTACATCAGCAATATGATCTGCAGGGCTTTTTCGTAATTGTTCAGTGCAGTGTTTTTCGCTGCCTTTGGTTAATAGATTGATTACTTTAGCCCCGCTAGATTTGATCCAATCAACACTTTTTGTGTGATCTACAAAGCCTAAAATTTCAATACGATGTGCAATTTTCTCTTGCTCTGCCCACTGCATTAATGAAGATACTGCATGTTTTTCGCCCAGTGATACACGGGCAGATGCGACTTCAATACGATCAACGTTTAGGGATTGGAGTAGGGCTTTGGCAATACTGACTTTTTCGTCGGGGGTGAAGGAGACACCTTGGGTTTGCTCTCCGTCGCGAAGAGTAGTGTCCATTAACTGGACTCGAGGGCGCATGATTTCCATATTTGCTACCTGCTTCAAATTGTAGGGAAAGAGCGGATAGAAGATACTACCCGCTTATAGCTATCAGCTTTAGCGTATGCGCTTAAGCCGTCCTTCAGTCAAGTCAACAATCGTGCTTTGGTGGCGCTATTGCTGAGTATGATTGAATTATTAGCTCGCGTCAGTCCATAACCATGGGAACTGTTGCTTATTTTTTGCTTCGAATTCAGAGATTTTATCTTCATGCTTTAATGTCCACGAGATATCATCAGCGCCTTCGATAAGGCTTTGCTTACGGAATTCGTCAACTTCGATAGCAATAACAATACCGCCTGGTGTCGTTACTGTTTGAGCAGGTAAATCCACGGTGAATTCAACACCTTCATTCGCATCTATTTCAGCCATCAGTGCCGCTAATTCATTTGTGCTAACACGAATAGGTAAAATACCATTTTTGAAACAGTTAGAATAAAAAATATCTGCGTAGCTTGTAGAGATGACAGTGTTGAAACCGAAATCTTCAATAGCCCAAGGCGCGTGCTCGCGTGATGAACCACAGCCAAAGTTATCGCCAGCTACAAGGATCTTAGCGCCCTTAAAAGCTGGTTTGTTTAATTCAAATGCCGGATTTTCATCACCGTTATCTAGAAAACGCCAGTCATGGAACAAGTGAATACCGAAACCAGTACGTTCTACTTTCTTCAAAAACTGTTTTGGGATGATCTGATCTGTATCTACGTTACTACGATTCATCAATGCCGCAACACTAGTATGATTTTTATATGCTTTCATTTTAATTCCTTGATCACTAATGTGCTAAAGCTTACGCCCAGTTACGGATGTCAACAAAATGGCCTTCAATGGCTGCAGCAGCAGCCATTGCTGGAGATACTAGGTGAGTACGACCACCTTTACCTTGTCGACCTTCAAAGTTACGGTTTGATGTAGACGCACTACGTTGACCTTCACTCAGCTGATCACCATTCATTGCTAAACACATTGAACAACCAGGTTCACGCCACTCCCAACCTGCATCCATTAAGATTTTATCTAGACCTTCTTCTTCAGCTTGTTCTTTCACAAGGTAAGAGCCAGGTACCGCAATTGCTTGAACTGCAGCACTTACTTTTTTGCCTTTCGTCATTTCTGCAATTGCACGGAAATCTTCAATACGACCATTAGTACAAGAACCAACAAAGACTAAATCTACTTTAATATCTGTGATTGGAGCGCCTGCAGTAATGCCCATGTAAGACAATGCACCTTTGCATGCAGATGATTTGATTACATCGTCAAAATCAGCGGGCGATGGAATGTTTGCTGTCACAGGTGAAACTTGTTCAGGTGATGTACCCCAAGTTACTTGTGGTGCGATATCTTCAGCGGCCAATTCGACAATAGTATCAAATACAGCGCCGTCATCGGTTGGTAGCGATTTCCAGTATGCGAGTGCAGCAGCCCAATGATCGCCTTTAGGTGCAAATTCTTTGCCTTCAATATAATCGAAAGTTGTTTTATCTGGTGCGATTAAACCTGCACGAGCGCCACCTTCAATTGCCATATTACAAAGGGTCATACGCCCTTCCATACTTAATTCACGGATTGCTGAACCAGCGAATTCAATAACATGGCCAGTACCGCCTGCAGTACCGATCTTACCAATAACAGCAAGTGCGATATCTTTAGCAGTAGAGAATTTAGATAGTTTACCTTCAACGCTTACTAGCATCGTTTTAGATTTTTTCTGTTGTAACGTTTGAGTTGCCATTACATGTTCAACTTCAGACGTACCGATGCCGAATGCTAACGCACCGAATGCACCGTGTGTAGCTGTGTGGGAATCACCACAAACAGCTGTCATACCTGGGTGGATGAAACCGTGCTCAGGAACAACAATGTGAATAACACCGTTGTTAACATTGTTCATGTCATAAATTAGCAGATCGTGTTCATCACAGTTATCGGCCATTGTTTTAATCTGTTTAGCAGCAATTGGATCTTTAATTGGTAAGTGACGATCAACCGTTGGTACGCAGTGATCCATTGTTGCTAGAATACTGTGTTTGTTACGTACTGGACGTTGTTGAATTTTTAAACCTTCAAACGCTTGAGGGCTTGTTACTTCATGCATCAAATGACGATCGATATAAAGTATTGGAGTTCCATTCTCTGGCTCATGAACTAAGTGCGAATCCCAAATCTTTTCATACATTGTTTTTTTCATTGCTTTGCTTCCCTTCTCATCAACCGAGATATTTGTATTTCTTATGCCTTGATACTATGACAATTGTGTGACCTTCTTCAAGAACATAATTTCATAAAGCGTTGTAATTCTAAATGCCTGTCTTCCTATAATATCGATGTACCCACTAATTGCAGTGTTAAATATCGGTTAATGACTAAAATGCAGTTTGAGATGTGGCTGTATTTGGTTTTTATGGGGTTATTTATTTTTTACAATATGTTAGATTTTTTTATTTTACTGCTTATGAATGTCGTAAATAAACTAATTTCAGCCATTTTAAGGTCTTGATGGTAGAAATAACCATATAACCTATGCTTAGGTTAAGTAATGGCTATGTATTATTCAAAATTGGTTTATTGGTTTATTGGTTTATAGGTTAAAGGGGTAAGGGAATGAATTCTTTAAAAGTATCTGATTATATGCAGTTACGGCCAGTCAAGTTAACTGTAAATATGCCTGTCGCAACAGCCGTTGATAAACTATTGAAATCAGCTCATATTGGTGCTCCTGTTGTGGATGATAACGATACACTGGTGGGCTGGGTCTCGGAACAGGATTGTTTAGCAACGTTATTGGAATCGAGTTATTACTGTGAAGAAGTCGCGATTGTTGGCGACTTGATGAAATCTGATGTGCTCACAGCTCGGTCTGAAGACAGTATTATTGAATTAGCACAGAAAATGGTATCAGCAAAACCTAAGAGCTACCCTGTTATTAACGAGCATGGTGTGGTGGTTGGCGTTATTTCACGTCGTGACGTACTAAAAGCGATGGATAAACAGCAGCAGGCTTGCTATGAAAAGTAGCAGTTAATTTCTAATTAAGTGCTAATTTAAATTTTATGTCGAAAAAGGCTACAATGCTGTAGCCTTTTTGTATTGTTATTTATATTATATGTAGTACTTAGCGTAGTAACTAAAATACTCCTTAGAATACCGCCTCGCTATGCAGCTGCTACATCACCATTTTTGTTATTGTGGAAACGTTTTTCACCGACATAGGCGTAAGCCAAGCAAATAATAGATGCAAAACAAGAGCCGACTAATACCATGAAGCCACCATCCCAACCGAAATGGTCAACTGTATAACCAAGCACAGCATTTGCTGCGACAGCACCGCCGAGATAACCAAATAAACCAGTTAATCCAGCCGCTGTACCAGCTGCTTTCTTAGGTGCAAGCTCAAGAGCATATAAGCCAATCAACATGACCGGACCGTAAATTAGGAAGCCAATCGCGATAAGTGCTGCCATATCGATCATCGGGTTACCTGCAGGATTGAACCAGTAAACAAGTACCGCAATGGTGACTAATGCCATGAATAATATCCCCGCTGGTGCACGACGGCCTTTGAATAATTTATCCGAGATCCAACCGCAAAGTAGGGTGCCTGGAATGCCAGCCCACTCATATAAGAAATAAGCCCAAGAAGAACCATCTACAGTGAAACCTTTCGCTTCTTTTAGATAAACGGGAGCCCAATCTAAAACGCCGTAACGGATCATATAAACAAAGGCATTAGCGATGGCGATAGACCACAACAGTTTGTTATTGAGCACGTATTTAAAGAAGATTTCTTTTGCTGTCATTTCTTGTTCATGATCTTTACTGTAATCATCAGGGTAGTCATCTTTGTATTCTTCGATTGGTGGTAATCCACAAGACTGTGGCGTATCACGTACAGTAAACCAGACAAAGACAGCGACGATGACAGCAAAGAAAGCGGGGACATAAAATGCAGCATGCCAGTCATCGTTGAATGCCCATAGTCCAAGTAAGAACATAGGGCCGATTAAACCGCCGCCAACATTATGTGCGACATTCCAAACTGAAACTAACTCACCACGTTCTTTCTTTGACCACCAATGAACCATGGTTCTACCGCAAGCTGGCCAGCCCATGCCTTGAAACCAACCATTTAGAAATAATAAAACGAACATGGCGGTGATACTGCTTGTTGCCCAAGGCATATAGCCAAAAGTAAACATAACAGCGGCGGACATTAATAACCCGGCAGTTAAGAAATAGCGTGGATTCGAGCGGTCGGAGACACTGCCCATGAGAAATTTAGATAAGCCGTACGAAATAGAGACTGCCGATAACGCTACCCCTAGATCACCACGGCTAAAGCCTTGCTCAATCAAGTATGGCATGGCCAAACTGAAATTTTTACGAACGAGATAATAGCCAGCATAACCAAAGAAAATACCAAAGAATAACTGCCAACGTAAGAATTTATAAGTAGAGTCAATTTGACCTACGGGTAAGCGAGCGATGTGCTCTTTCGGTTTGAAAATACCAAACATTTATAACCTCGAGTTTCAACGTGTTGATGGTTTTTAATAACCATTTCATAGGGTGTGATGTTCGTTCGAGCGAAAATCGCCATCATCTTATTTTCTTTCGAATATTTTTGATGTGATATAGATCGAATAAACATGTGTTTAAAATCAGTGTGATAGCAGTTATTAATAAATATGTATAAATAAACTAGTGGTGCAAGTATCTGTAAATAAAACGTGACAGCTTATAAGGCTAGGTAGTTACTACTCATTTAGGGGTGTTAGTGGCGTGTCTAAGCATGTTATTGATGTAATGTGTAAATAATTACTGCCGTTTATGATTGAATTTATATTTCCTTGATACCGGTCTAATCGACTAAAAAGTGTCCCGCAACAGCGTCTTAAAGTGGTTGTAAACGAGCAACTATAAGGCTTTTCATTTGAAATCCAATAATCATTTGAAATTCGATAGATACTGGCATAGTATTTCGCTTTTATCCTAAAGTTAATGGGCGCTTTCTAACTATTATGCAGAGTATCTTAAAATCCCTGACAGCTGAGCTATCTAACTGTATGCACGCGGATCGTTTTCGTTTTAAACGTCGTTTGCAAACTGCGCAAAAATTACCTGCTGAAAAGCAAGAGAAAGCCGTTGATAAACTGCAGCAAGATATTGCAGCATCGGCAAGCCTGCGTCAGTCGCGTATTGATAACTTACCTGTAGTCTCTTATCCTGAGTCTCTGCCGATTAGTCAGAAACGTAACGATATTGCTAACGCTATCTTAAATAATCAAGTGGTTATTATTGCGGGTGAAACTGGCTCGGGTAAAACCACTCAGATCCCGAAAATATGCCTCGACCTCGGGTTAGGTATTGATGGCATGATTGGCCATACTCAGCCAAGACGACTGGCAGCGCGTACTGTTGCTAATCGTATTGCCGAAGAGCTTGACTCAGAGCTTGGTGAGCATGTTGGTTATAAGATCCGTTTTAACGATAACGTCAGCAAAAAAAGTTACATCAAATTAATGACCGACGGTATTTTACTGGCAGAGATCCAACAAGATCGCTTTTTAAGTAAATATGACGTCATCATTATCGATGAAGCCCATGAACGTAGTTTAAACATTGATTTTATTTTGGGTTATTTAAAGCAGTTACTTAACCGCCGACCTGATTTAAAAGTGATTATTACCTCTGCGACAATCGACCCAGAGCGTTTCTCCAAGCACTTTAATAATGCCCCTATGATTGAAGTGTCTGGTCGTACTTATCCTGTTGAAGTGCGTTATAACGCCTTAGCAGAGCAAGAAGATGGCCACGAGCGTGATCAAATTCAAGGTATTGTGGATGCGGTGGATGAACTGCAAAGCGAAGGCCTCGGTGATATTCTGGTTTTCCTGAATGGTGAACGCGAGATCCGTGACACTGCCGATGCGTTAAACAAGTTAAAGCTGCGCGATACCGAAGTGTTACCGCTATATGCCCGTTTGACCAATGCAGAGCAAAACCGTATTTTCCAAAGTCATGTTGGCCGTCGTGTCGTCTTAGCGACAAACGTGGCTGAAACATCACTAACCGTACCGGGCATCAAGTATGTGATTGACCCTGGTACCGCCCGTATTAGTCGTTATAGCTATCGTACTAAAGTACAGCGTTTGCCGATTGAAGCTGTATCACAAGCCAGTGCCAATCAGCGTATGGGTCGTTGTGGTCGTGTCAGTGCGGGTATATGTATTCGCCTTTACAGCGAAGAAGATTTTAATAATCGTCCAGAATTTACCGACCCAGAGATCCAACGCACTAACCTTGCATCCGTTATTTTGCAAATGCATGCACTAGGGTTAGGGGACGTTGCTAATTTCCCATTTGTACAGCCGCCAGACAGTCGCAATATTACCGATGGTTTAAAACTGTTGGAAGAGTTAGGCGCGATTGATATCAGTAACGCCGATCATAATAAACGCCTGACACCTGTGGGTATCGCGTTGGCTAAGTTGCCGATTGATCCACGACTTGCGCGTATGGTAATGGAAGCAAATACCAATGGTTGTTTAAATGAAGTGATGATTATTACTGCGGCCTTGTCGATTCAAGACCCACGTGAACGTCCTATGGAAAAACAACAAGCGGCCGATGAGCAACATCGTCGTTTTTATGATAAAGAATCAGATTTTATCACTTTCTTGAATCTGTGGAATTACGTCAAACAGCAGCAAGATGAGTTATCGTCATCGCAATTCCGCCGTTTGTGTAAGAAAGATTATCTGGCTTATATGCGCGTGCGTGAGTGGCAAGATATTTACTCGCAACTGTCGCAAGTGGTCAGAGAGCTTGGTTTTATCGTTAATCCCGTCAAGCTTAATGAAGAGGGCGAGATCAGCAACAGTGATAACATCCACAAAGCATTGTTATCGGGTATGCTGAGCCACGTTGGCTTTAAAGATAAAGATCAAGATTATACTGGTGCACGTAACAGTAAGTTTAATATCTTTCCCGGTTCAGGTTTGTTTAAAAAACAACCTAAGTGGGTGATGGTGGCAGAGCTGGTGGAAACATCGCGCTTATTTGGTCGTATTGCCGCAAAGATCCAACCAGAATGGATTGAACCACTGGCTGCGCATTTGAATAAATCGAGTTACAGTGAACCGCATTGGGAAAAACGTCGTGCTGCTGTTGTTGCTGCTGAAAAAGTGACTCTGTACGGTTTAGTTATTGTAGCTAAGCGTATGGTTAACTATAGTCAAATTGATCCGGCGCTCTGCCGTGAGATCTTTATCCGCAGTGGTTTAGTTGAAGGCGAATTCAATACGAAGCATGCGTTCTTCAAGCACAATATGGCTGAAGTGGAGCGTATTCACGAACTCGAGCATAAATCACGTCGTCGTGACATTCTCGTTAGTGATGATGATCTGTTCGGCTTCTATGCGGATGTGATTCCAGAACACGTTTGTTCAGGTCGTCATTTTGATAGCTGGTGGAAAAAAGAGATCAAGCAAACACCAGATCTATTAACACTCACGCAAGCGCGTTTGATGAAACATGATGCAGAGTCTATCACTGCACTGAGTTATCCAGAGTTTTGGAACCAAAACAGCTTTAAGTTCAAATTGGAATACAACTTTGAACCGGGTACCGTTGAAGATGGGGTGACGGTGATCATTCCGCTGGCGATCTTAAATCAAATTAATGAACAAGGTTTTGATTGGCAGATCCCGGCGTTACGTGAAGAGTTGGTGATTACGATGATCAAGGCATTGCCAAAAACATTACGTCGTAATTTTGTACCTGCCCCTAATTATGCAGGCGCTGCATTAGAAAATATGGATCCGAATCAAGGTGATCTAGTGGCGAGTTTGACTAAGCAGTTGTTGCGTATGACTGGCGTGCGTTTAGAGCAAGATGCGTGGGAATTATTAACGTTACCAACACACCTTAAAATGCATTTTAAGATCGTTGATGAGAATCTAAATAAGATCAGCTTTGGTGATGATCTCGGTGCATTAAAGCAAAAGTTACAAGGTAATATTCAACAAACCTTAGTGAAAGTAGCGGATAAAGGTATTGAGAAAAAAGATCTGATTACTTGGGATTTTGGTAAATTACCGACAGAGTTTAAACAAAAACACGGTGGTTATGAAGTTAAAGCGTATCCAGCTTTAGTGGATAACAAAAACTCGGTTGAAATTAAGCTGTTCGATCATCAAGAAGACGCGGCGGTTGCTGCAAGAGCCGGTTTACGTCGATTGATTTTACTTAATGTACCGTCACCGATTAAATACCTTGAACAGAAACTGCCGAATAAAGCCAAGCTTGGCCTGTACTTTAATCCATTTGGTAAAGTAACGGATTTGATCCACGATTGTATTTCTTGTGCAGTAGATAGCATCATAGCGAAACAACCTGCGCCGAGTGATGCCGAAAGCTTTGAAACGCTAAAAGAATTAGTGCGTGCTAATATTGCGGATGAAACGGTGGAAGTAGCCAAGCAGGTTGAGAAAATTCTTACCGCCGCTCACCAAGTGCATAAGCAGCTTAAAGGCAAAGTGTCGCTGGATATGATAGTCGCTAACGGTGATATTAAAGCGCAATTAGCGGCGCTTATTTACAGTGGCTTTGTGACTCATACAGGGGTTAACAAATTAGCCGATGTACAGCGTTACATTAGTGCAATTGAACACCGCTTGAATAAGCTTAAGATTGATCCTATTCGCGATCGCGGTAATGCGGTAGAGGTTCAACCATTAACTGCAAGCTATATTCAGCTGACGAAAATGCCACGCTTAACGCTTGCTCAGCAGAATGAGTTATTAAAACTACGCTGGATGCTCGAAGAGTTGCGTGTGTCGTTATTCGCGCAGCAATTGGGGACAAGTTATCCGGTATCCATTAAACGCGTTAAAATCGCGTTTGCAGAGTTTAAAGCGGCTTTGTAGTGGAGCGGCCATGATTAATTAAGATAAACGATTAATCTAGCGATATAAAAAGGGAAGCACACGTGCTTCCCTTTTTATATCTCGCCAAGAAGTGGAATATACATTTTTATATTATCCATTGGTCTCGGCCGTTCTCTTTTGCTTGGTAGAGCTTTTCATCGGCTTGTAACATTAACTCTTTGACGGTTACATCTCGACTTGGAACAAGACTTATTACCCCAAAGCTCATGGTTACTATGGCCTGTTTATCTATGCCTTCATGTCTAAATTCCAGTGAACGAACTGCATTAACTAATTTTTCAGCAACTAATTTAGCATTCTTTATGTCGGTATTAGGCAGCAACATACAAAACTCTTCACCGCCATATCTAGCGACAAGTTCAGAAGGGCGGCGCAGTGAACTATCGAGTATCGATGCGACCGCTTTTAAACATTCGTCACCTTGGATATGGCCATAGTGATCATTGTATTTTTTAAAGAAATCGATATCTGCAATGATGAAGGTGAGTGGCTGTGCATGGCGTTTTGCTCGTGCTAGCTCTTTAGCCATGGTGATATCTAGGTGCCGGCGATTGGCTATACCTGTTAAACCATCAAGTGTCGCGAGACGCTCTAATTCTTCATTTGCAATTTCTAATTTTTTGGTTGTTTGTAAAAGCTGCGTTCGCATTGCGGCAATACGTTCCATTGCCGTCATTTTAGCGAGGAGTATTTGCTTTTTAATTGGTTTTGGTAAGTAGTCATCACCACCTGCTTCAATGCCGATCATGATATCTTCAGGTGCTGTTTTACCGCTCAAAAAGATAATGGGCACCCAGTCGGTGAATTTATCTCTAATTTGTGCCGCGACTTGATAACCGTTTATACCAACCATGACAACACCGAGTAATACAATATCGGGATTGCATTCAGCAAACATCGCGATCCCTGTTTCTCCGTTCTCTGCATCAAAGACTTCGTGATCAAGGTGTTGTAAGTACGAACGAATAATGACTCGTTCAATCTTGGAATCATCGATTATGAGGATCTTCATCGGCAGCCCTTGCTCTATCTAGTCGTTATTCATATTCTGATTTAATAACTAAATATAGCAAGTATATGTTTCTTTAGTGTAATTTTTTATTGTTCTGTATCACACACTCTGTGTTATAGCTTTTCATCGTCGCTTTAACTTGGAATATTTCGTCTGCAGTTAACTCGTCATCCCACGTCACGACTGCCGAGATGGTCGGGCTTTGGGCTGCTTTTAACAAAGTGTGGAACTTATTATTGATTTTAGCCTTGTGGATGATTAGTGCACTATTTGCGCTAATACCCTGCTGTGACAACAGTGCTGCGGTAAGCGTCATTGGCGGGGCAATGATTGCAGTCCATTGACCATGATTATCTTCAATTACGGTGTCATCAGCATGAAGGAAATTATTACTCTGTGCAGATATGTTCGCGTTATACATAAAAGATTTAGTTTGCATTGTCATCTACCTGTTGTTACATCCAGTGGTTTTATATACAGTAGTATTTTAGGCTGGTGTTTGCAAGTATTTATTACTTTTTATATTCAAAATTATATTAACCCATTCAGCTTTAATGTGTATTAGTTGTTATTTATCATTCGCTTAAGTTTATCTTATGGTGTTATTGTTTTAGGGGGGGAGAGCTGGGAAATTATGGCTAGGGACGTTAATAGGATATTGATTAGAGCGATTCAGAGTGTCTGCACAGTACTTTATACAGTGTTTTACACTGTGGTTTATACAGTGCTTTACATCTTAATGACACCATATGTTATAAAATCTTCTGTATCGCTTTGTTATATTTCGATGGATATATTATTTGTTGTTCTATTGTTCTATTGTTCTATTGTTCTATTGTTCTTTTATTTTCACGGTAGCATGTATCTTCTCAGCGACAATGTCTGCCCAGTGCTGATAGATAACAGCCCCAGGGTGAAAACCATCTTCTGCCATGTCTTGTTGATTTAATTCGCCGTCAATGTCGATTAACTGGCAATCAGTTTGGCTTGTAATGAGCTGTGCTAGTTTACGGTTAAACTGCGAAGACCTTCCGCCTAAATAACGGCGTAGTGGTTGCGGTAGAGCAGGAAACTGACCCATAGGTGGCACTTGGGTGATAAGGATCTGTTGGCAATTAAACTGCGTACGTAATTGAGTGATGAGATCTTGTTGTTGTGTTATCCAGGTTAATGCGGATAACGAACCGGTGACATCGTTCACCCCTAATGATGTCACGATAATATCGAACGTTTGCGGTGGCTGAGCTGATAACATTTTCAAGCTATCTAATGTGGTGTGTCCTGATTTTGCTAATAACTGCCAGTCGACTTGATAGGAATCGGCTAATGCAGACACTAAGTGTCCTGCTAGTGCTTGTGATTGATGTGCTACGCCAACCCCTGCGGCAGCTGAATCACCAATAATCAGTAGTCGTATTTTTTGCCCTTCACCGACGGAACCAGAGCGTTCGCCAGATGCTTCAGGTAGCTTTGGTGTTACCTTTTTGACATAACGGCCTTGCGCAATAATAATGGGCGCATAGACAGCTGTGGTTAACAATTTACTTAATGATTTAAACATGAAACCTCCTTGTTGTAACCATCATAGCAATACCGAGCTATATTTACACTGAGGTTGTTTTATGTTTAATTGGAGTGAGTTATGTCAAATCATCATACCTATAAAAAGATCGAAATGGTTGGTTCATCTAAAACCAGTATTGAAGACGCTATTCATAATGCCCTGGCCGAATGCAGTAAGACGGTTAAGAATATGGATTGGTTTGAAGTCGTTGAAACCCGTGGCCACATTGTTGATGGCGCAGTAGGGCATTTTCAAGTAACGCTCAAAATCGGCTTCCGTATTGGTGATAGCTAATTTAGTTGTTCGCTGGATCCCGTGATAGGGATGATGTTATATTTGCGCTACTAGTTGGACTGATATAGCAATAAAAGGAAGCGTAAACATGCAGTTAAAAGTAGCTGAATTAAGTGATATTGAAGATACCTTAACACTTCATTATAAATACCAAGTTGATTCGATTGCTGCGGAAGACAAAGCGGATGGTTTTGTGACTACGCCGTTTACAAAAGCAGAGTTAACACGCTTAATCACCGAAGAAAGCGGACTGTTTATTGCCCGTAAAGATGGCAAGGTTGTCGCCTATGTCATGGCTGCGTCTTGGACCTTTTGGTCTAACTGGCCGATGTTTGCGCATATGATCAAAGATCTGCATAACTTAAGTTACTTAGGTCAAACTTTAACGGTTGATAACTCGTATCAATATGGTCCAGTGTGTATCGATAAAAGTATCCGTGGTACGGGTGCCTTAGAAACTATCTTTGATTTTGCTAGAGAGCATATGGCGAAGCGTTACCCTATTTTAGTGACTTTTATTAATAAGGTTAATCCACGATCTTATGCGGCACATACTAAAAAACTAGGTCTGACTGTTATTCAAGAATTTGAATATAACAACAACCATTATTATGAGTTGGTATACGATACGTCGAAACCGCTCGCTTTATAGCTAATAAAAAAGCACGTTATAGGTTCAATGCCATAACGCGCTTTTTCATTTAGTGCCTAACTTAATGTCGTATTATTTCGTTTCTACTTTATCAACAACATGATTATCACCTAATTCATTCGGTAATACTAAGTTAAGAATAATCGCCACGATACCACAAAGGCTAACACCTTGAAGGCTGAAATCGCCGATACCAAACGCCATACCACCAATACCAAATACCAGTGTTACAGCAACAATGATTAAGTTACGTGATTTATGTAGATCAACGCGATTGGTGATCAGTGTATTTAGGCCAACAGTTGCGATGGTACCAAATAACAAGATCATAATACCGCCCATGACAGGTACAGGGAATGTTTGTAATAAGGCGCCTAACTTACCCACAAAAGCCAACACAATCGCGATCACTGCAGCCCATGTCATGATGATAGGGTTGAATGCCTTTGTTAGCATTACGGCACCTGTTACTTCGCTGTATGTCGTATTCGGTGGTGCACCAAACATTGACGCTGCCATTGTTGCGACACCGTCACCAGCAAGTGTGCGGTGAAGGCCTGGTTTCTTCAGATAATCTTTACCTGTGGCATTAGAAATTGCCAGAATATCACCAACATGTTCAATAGCAGGGGCTAGCGCAACTGGGATCATGAATAATATCGCGTTTATATTAAATTCAGGGAAAGTAAAGTTTGGCAGTGCCAACCAGCTAGCTTGAGATACAGGTGTGAAATCAATAATGCCATAAGCAAGGCTTGCGGTATAACCCGCTAAAATACCAGCCATAATCGGAATGAGTTTAAGCAGGCCTTTACCAAATACACTGACCGCAATCGTAGTGAACAATGAAATTGCCGCAATGATAATCGCAATTTCATTGTCAATGAGTTGCATTGAACCATCACCGGTTTTACCCATCGCCATATTGACAGCAACAGGCGATAAACCAAGGCCAATCACCATGATCACTGGACCAACAACAACTGGCGGTAGTAATTTATGGATAATGCTTACGCCACGAAATTTAATCACGACAGAGAGTAATACATAAGTGAAACCTGCAGCCATTAACCCGCCCATCGTGCTCGCGATACCCCACGTTTGTACACCAAACATGATAGGGGCTATAAAAGCGAACGAGGACGCAAGAAACACAGGGACAGAACGTTTAGTAATGACTTGAAAAACTAAGGTACCGAGACCAGCACCGAAAAGCGCAACATTGGGATCCAAACCAGTCAGCAGTGGAACCAGTACGAGGGCACCAAACGCCACAAAAAGCATTTGTAGACCGAGTAAAACTTGCATTTTTTTATCTCCATTTTAAGCAAACCGCTGGACGGTAGCATAGAAGATTTATTATTGATATTAATAATAGATAAATCCGTTACTTTTAGGTACTAGGTCAAATTTGTCAGTGCTCTGTGGTGGATTGTCACGATGAGAACGTTTGTATAAAAGCAAAATCATGGCATTATGTTGGTTCTTATCATCTGCTTACGATATCTTCTATCCTATGCAGATAACAACCGTATTTATAAGTTGGATTTCATGATCACCGACAGTCATATCATCGATACAGTATCTGCTCATCATTTGTTTTCAGCACTTACTGAGGCTGAATTTCAGCAGCTCTTTAGTACTGCGAAAACATGTAAAATAGAACCATTAGAAAATGTCTTTCATCAAGGTGATAAAGCAAGTCGATTTTATTTAGTGTTACGCGGGCACCTTAAACTTTATCGTACCAGCCCGAGTGGACAAGAAAAAGTAGTTGAATTAATGCGTGAAGGGAACACCTTTGCGGAAGCATTAATGTTTAATAATAAACCGTTTTATCCTGTGGCTGCACAAGCTGTATCAGCAAGTGAATTGATAACCTTTGATAATGATACGTACTTGAAAATCTTAAAAAGTAACCCTGAAGCCGGCATTGCGATCATGGCGAACATGAGTATTCGTTTACACCATGATCTGTATGAAATTGAAATGTTGTCGGTCGAAAATGCTAAAAACCGGTTATTGTTATTCTTGATGCAGAATATTCAAGACAAAGACGGTAATGAAGGGGTGATTGAACTGGATATACCGAAACGCACGTTGGCGTCATTATTGTCTATCCAGCCTGAAACGTTTTCGCGTTTACTGAAAAAATTGGCGAAAGAAGGCTTAATTGAAGAGAGAAGAGGCCATATTCGTATTATCAATATTGATGCCTTGTATGCAGCTTCCGATATTCCAGTGCAACCTGTCACGGGGGGGAATAATGAGTAACGCGGTTCAGGTGATCTCGTTTTCTAATTTAGCCTTTGCATTTATCCCTGTGCTTGTGGCATTAGGTATCTTAATGCAGTGGCGCTTACCGATTAAAAATGGCTTGTATGCATTATCGCGAATGCTGATCCAGTTATTACTTATTGGTTATTTCTTATCCTATATTTTTGAATCGCACAGTGCGGGCATTGTCGTTATTGTATTGCTTGTTATGGTGGTTGCATCGAGTTGGATTGCATTAGGCGCGGTTCCTGAACAACGTTGGAAAATGTATAAGTATGCATTCATCGCGGTGACGCTTGGTGGCGGTTTTACGCTGTTTTTCATGAGCGCGGGCGTACTGGGACTTGATCCTTGGTATAACCCACAATACATGGTGCCACTAGCTGGGATGGCGTTTGCGAATGCGATGAATAGTGTGAGCTTATCAGCGGAACGTTTGCATGCAGAAATGGCGCGTGGTGAAGATTATCTCGTGGCTCGTCGGATCGCTTTAAGAGCCTCGTTAATACCGATCACTAATGCTTTATTTGCGGTCGGGTTAGTGTCTTTACCCGGCATGATGACGGGGCAAATTTTATCGGGTGTCTCGCCATTTATTGCAGTGCGCTATCAAATTATGATCATGTGTATGTTGTTTGGTTCATCGGTTATTTCAGCGGCATTCTTCTTGTCGTTGATAAAACCTGTCATGCCAGTGAAGCAGTAATTGTGTATTGTAGGCTTTTAAATGTAGGGCTTTAAACTTGACTAAAAATAGAGGCATTAATGAAACTAGCTAAATTATCTTATGGTTTTTCCCTGTTGTTATTATTGAGCGGCTTGAGCGTTGTGAGTACGGCGAATGCCACCTCATCGGTTTGGCAGGTAACAGATGGCAAAAACAGTATCTATCTTGGTGGCACTGTGCATGTGCTAACAACAGATGATTATCCGTTACCCGCTGAATTCGACCGTGCTTATGCATTGACGGATGTGTTGGTATTAGAAACCGATATGGCGAAATTAGACAGCCCTGCATTTCAACAGACCATGCTCAGTCAGCTTACTTATCCTGAAGGTCAAAATGTATCTCAGCATTTAAGCCCTGAAACATATAAGCAATTGGCGGCATTTTGTGAGTCGCGTGGTATTGGCATGCAGGTGATTAATCATTTTAAGCCGAGCATGATCTCGTTAATGTTAACCATGGTTGAGCTGCAACGACTTAACTTCACTGGTCTGGGGGTGGATAAATTCTATAACAACAAAGCCGTTGTCGATGGAAAGCCCTTAGGTAAATTAGAGACAGTTGAAGAGCAATTAGCATTCATTGCTGGGTTAGGTAAAGGCAAAGAAGATGAGCTGATCCGTTATAGTCTTGAAGATATCAAAACATTACCTACCTTTATGGTTGAGATGAAAACAGCGTGGCGAGATGGTGATCCGCAAGCGCTAGAGGATATTGCTATAACGCCTTTGATAACGAACTTTCCTGATATCTATGAATCATTATTAGTACAACGTAACAATAACTGGTTACCACAGATTGAAGCTATGTTTAGCAATCAACAAACAGAATTGGTATTAGTTGGCGCGTTACATTTAGTCGGTAAAGATGGTTTACTGGAGCAATTGCAATCAGCTGGTTACAAAGTAAAGCAGTTATAAAGAGTAAGAAGTTGTAAAGAGTAAGCAGTTGTAAAGAGTAAGCAGTTGTAAAAAGTAAGCCGTTATAAAAAATAGCATTGGTTTATTGGTCGGTCATAAGAGTTAGGATATGATGTTTGTTATCTAACTATTACCGAATGATAACCAATGCTGAATTTTTTTAGTTCTAAGCCGCTTATCGACGACATCAGTTGTGAGTGGATGTTTGACACTTTCGAGTGGGCGCTAACCCATTTCGACCATCAAGAATTTTTCCAGCGTAGTCAGTTGATCCAGCCTACCAATGATTTCTTTCCCGGTAATATTGATAGCCGTCATGGTATGGCTGAAACCATTTTTAATCATGTGGTTAAATACGCAGGGTTAAGTCATTGGCCGTTACAGTTACAAGCGCCGCAGTTGTTTAATCCACAACCGCCTGCCTTACTCGATTTATCGGCAGTGCAGCGTGATTCGTCAGGGAATCATACTTTACCAGCACTGGTTGCTCTACAGCCTCTAGCTATGACGTATAACCACCAACAAGCCTCTAAACCGGGCGATCTAGCTTCAAGTTATGCGCATCATTTAGCGCAGCATATGGTGGCACAATCACAGCAATTACCTCTTGGTGGTGCTGAGGATTTTAATGCCAGTACCGAAATCGTGGCTATTTTTATGGGCTTTGGTGTGATGATGGCTAATTCGGCTTATACTTTCAGAGGCGGGTGTGGCAGTTGTTATAACGCCCAAGCAAATCGACAGGCCACGTTATCTGAAGACCATGTTATTTTTGCCTTGGCGTTATTTTGCCGATTAAAAGGTATTGCAACTGGTGACGCTACCCGTAATTTGAAAGGTTATTTAAGACGTAACTTCAAGCAAGCGCTAAAACAAATTGAGCGTGAACCTGTACGTTTACAGCAGCTGTTGGCGTTAAAGTAATCTGCGTATTATAAAATAACAGCGAGAGGGTGGATGAATAAACTTGGGCAAGGTAAAACGAAATGGCTCATCACTTGCGTAATGGCGGTGTTACTCACTGCCTGCGTTAGCAATGGTCAATATGATAACAAGGATGGTGAGATTGTATTACCGGATAAAGTGATTGAACAAGCGGATCCACCTGTATCAAAACCATCAAGAAGACTGGGGCCAGAACCAACACCTGGTTTTAAACGTAAGATGCTCGCTGCGGTAAATGCAGCGCGTGTCGGCGGTTATACTTGTGGTAATCGTAGAATGCCCGCGGTTGACCCTGTAGTCTGGAATGAGCAATTACAACAATCGGCGTTTGCACATTCCAAAAATATGGCAGATGGCGATTATTTTAATCATCGCGACAAACAAGGTAATCGGGTCGGAGAACGTACTTATGCCGCTGGGTATAATTGGCGCGCTGCAGGTGAAAATATAGCCGCAGGACAGCTTGAAGCGAGAGTGGTCATGACCGGGTGGTTAGGCAGTAAAGGGCATTGCTTGAATATTATGGATGGTGACTATACAGAGATGGGCATGGCGTCTTATACTAATAACAGCTCGTATTATAGTATCTATTGGACACAAGTTTTAGCTGCGCCTTTTTAGTAAATTAGCAGAGCATTTTATAGAAAATACTAGGTACTTATAGAAAATGCTAAGTGCTTATAGCAAAAAATATAGCAAAAAAGATCCAACTTAGCCTCAGAAAGGTAAGTAAGATCTTTTTTATTTAGCAGAATTTAATCAACTAACTACTCAGAATCCTGTTCGGTTTCTTCAGTTTTTTTAGTTTCTTCATGATCTTGCCCGCCGCAGCCACCACAACAACTCATAATAATATCCTCTTTGTTCAATCAATTTAGTGTTAAGTAAAATACCCAGTCACTATAACCAAGTGTTTTACTCAAGTAATTGACTAATGTCATGTAGGTTACTTTATTTTTATCTTGGAGCTATTGTTGATCTGTTTAGGGGGTTATAGCTTCATGCGCTATGCCAATCCCATATCTTGCACTCGTTTATCTATTAACTTGCCACACTGTTCTTTTAATAAATTACGTAGCCAAATATGTGCAGCAGAATGTTCACAGCGAGGATGCCAGATAAGCGAATATTCAAAAGGTTTAAATTCAAAGGGCAAAGACTTTACAATCAAGCCATGTTTTTCAGCGACTAAATAGGCTAAATCAGCAGGCACGGTGATAATGAGTGGCATTTTATCAACAATCGCTAATGCAGCCTCTAAATGATAAGCCCGTAACAGCGTTTTCGGCTGGGTATAGCCATTGATCGCAGTATCTAACAGCGATTTTACACCATCACTGATCGCAATTAATGCGTGTGGGTATGCAAGGTAATCAGCTAAGGTTAATTCTTTGTCTGCGAGAGGATGAGATTTTGATAACATACAATAAACACTCACAAAACCTAATTTTTCTCGTTCTAATGGCTCTATATTAGCAGTCGGACGACAGATCGCCATATCACAACCTTCAGTCGTTAATTGCTCAAGCATTTGTTCATGCTTAAGTGGCGAGAATGCCAATGAGATATTAGGTGCTTTTTCATAAATACGCGGCAGTGCATAGGGTAAAATTGTCTGCATTGCATAATCAGTCGTCGCGATAGAAAAATGCTGTGTGCATAATTTTGGTTCAAAATCTGTCGGAGACAGTAACATTCGCAATGATTCTAGCGGCTCATTAACCGCACGGCTTATTTCTAACGCACGCTGAGTTGGTTGTAGATGTTGCCCTTGGCGAATAAAAAGTGGGTCATTGAGTAACTCTCTTAATCTTCCTAATACTCGGCTCATTGCTGACTGGCTTAAATTAAGTCTGACCGCACTACGTTGTACACTGCCTTCTTCTATTAGCACTTTTAACGCTACAAATAGGTTTAAGTCGCGACGATAGACTTCTTCAAGATCCATATTTATACCCATAGCATAATCATTATTACTGCATTATGAACAACAACAAAAGAGACATCCAACGTTTATTGATTAATTCAAACTAATAGTTGCGTTTTATGCATGTACATTGTGATTTTTAATCATTTGATTCATGTATCTACTTTCTTTACTATCCCGTTTCCTTTAATTTCAATAAGAACACATCAATGTTTTCACAGTCACTTTTTGCACAGCTAGTGCGGATGTTAGTGCTGCTAATCATTACTCTTTATGGTGTCCGGCAATGCCAGCCATTAATCGATTCATTAGCTAACAATGCAACAAGCGGTGGTTGTCACCAACACAATTCACCTAAAGACGAACACCGTCCACTTAAACACGAACACATGGAACATCATTAATGAGTATTTTTCGTTTCCCCCTTTTAGTCTGGGCTGGTATCGCTATATTAATTGTTAGTTTAGGGCTCAGGCAGTCGTTTGGTATCTTCATGTTGCCAATATCAGATACCTTTAATACAGGGCGTGAATTTTTTAGCTTTACAATCGCATTACAGAATTTACTCTTTGGTATGTTCCAGCCTTTTGTTGGCATGGCTTCTGATCGTTGGGGACCTAAGCGAATAATTATTTTGGGTGCGGTGTCTTATGCTGCGGGCTTATATCTTACCTCACTCGCAACGGATCCAAGTTGGTTGTATCTCACACTTGGTACACTGGTGGGACTTGGGTTAAGTGCTACCAGTTACGTTATTATTCTTGGTGCTGTGGCGCGCGTTGTACCGGCTGAACACACAGCAAAAGCATTTGGACTGACAACAGCAGCTGGCTCATTCGGTATGTTTGCTGTCATACCTGGAGCACAATCATTGTTGAGTCATGTCGGTTGGCAGAGCGCACTGCAGGTTTTTGCATTAATGTGTTGTTTGATAATTGCATTTTCTGCTTTTATGAAGACTAACAAAACGTTAGCATCTACAAGTACAGATATTGATAATTCACAGACGTTAAAAGAGGCGTTAAAAGAAGCATTTAATCATCGTGGTTACTGGCTTATCCACGCGGGGTTCTTTGTTTGTGGCTTTCATGTCATGTTTATTGCAACGCATTTACCTAGCTACCTTGCAGATAAGGGACTGCCTGTGGCGACAGCCGCAATGGCATTAGCGTATGTTGGTATTTTCAATATATTCGGGTCTTACTTTTGGGGCGTGATGGGCGATAAGTTTAATAAATGTTATGTGATGACATCTTTATATTTAATCCGTTCTGTGGTTATTGCTGCGTTTGTTGTTCTGCCTGTGACCGTTGATACCGCGACTATTTTTGGTGCAGCGATTGGTTTTTGTTGGTTAGGGACAGTGCCACTGACGTCAGGATTAGTTCGCCAAATGTTTGGTGCTCGATATATGTCTACGTTATATGGTCTGGTCTTTTTTACCCATCAAGTAGGTAGCTTTTTAGGTGCTTGGGTTGGCGGGTTAATGTATGACTATTACGGTTCTTACGATCCAATCTGGTGGGCAACGGTTGTGATGGCACTTTGTGCAGCATTACTGCATTTACCAATTAATGGTCGTCCTGTACCACGCTTAACCGTTGCGACGGCAACCTGATTATTGCTGCGGTTACGGAATAATCCCCAATCTAAGAAACAAGCCAAGCGTAATTCACCATCCGTGAATGGCGCTTGGCTGCTATAAGGCCTTTCATTCATGTGAAGCAAGGCACTTTCTATACGTCTTTACGACAATCAACGACCCATTCCCATTGCTTATCAAGCGTATAGCGGTAGAAAAACTGTAAGCCGTAATACATCGAACCGCACGAGATAGGCATCAATAGTCGTTGATCGTTTACCTTGCAACCTTAAATTGGTAAGGTGTTGTTCATAAAGAAAATTAAATCTTATGCTGTAAATGATTCATATTTAGAGCACTAATAATGCTTCGTTCAACAAAAACTTTAAATGGAACGAAAACTGTTGGCTTTATTTTGCTTAACGCTAACATTATAGCCAGCTATTTGACTCCGCTTCGTGCGGTCTATAGGAGTAATTCGTGACTAAAATTGAACATTTAAATATCACAGTTCCAGATATTGATGAGGCGATTAAATTTATTCAAATTGTAGCGCCTGATTTCAAAGTAAGAAAAGATGTGAAATCATCCACTAGTCATCGTTGGACACATATTGGTAATGATGAATGTTATTTTGCCCTTCAAGAAACTCATTTAGGTTCAGAGCCAGAAAGCCCTCGTAAATCATATAAAAACTATGGTGTTAATCATATCGCAATTGTTGTTGATGACCTTTTGAGAGTCGAAAGTGATTTGGTAAAGTATGGTTATAAGCGCAGTATTGATACTCCTGTAGAGAAACACCGTAAAAGGCTGTACTTCTTTGATAATTTGGGGTTTGAGTGGGAGTTGGTTGAGTATAGTTCTCAAGATCCTGCAGAGAAGTTTTTATACGAATAAAAGGTATAAGTTAAGTCTTAACGGTAACACTATATAGAGAATTATTTATGCAAATAGTAAACGTGGATAGTAGCAATAAACATGTATATGCTAATTTATATCAAGGTTATGCGGCTGAATTTTCAAAAATCATAGCAGACAAACCTGATGAAAATGGGATGTTTGAAATATACCCAAAAATTGAAGGTAATGTTTCCGGTTACTTATTATATGAAGATGGGGTTCCTGCGGCGCTTACAGCCATTTTGGAAAAATCACCAAACGAATTTGAGATCTGTGATTTTTATGTATTACCCTGTTTTCGAAAAAACAAAATTGGTAAGCTGTTTATATCAAACATTTTTCAACGTCTCGAAGGCTCTTGGGAAATTAAGCAAGTAGCTGGTGCTGAACATGCTGTTAAGTTCTGGCAGAATGTCGTTAATGACTACACATTAGGCTCCTTTGTTGAAGATAAGTATCTTGATGAAAAGTGGGGCTTAGTGACAAGGCAGCGTTTTAGTCATGCTCAAGATGCTACTTAACAGGGCGTGACATTTACAGTTACATCTACTTGCTGGCGTGATGCTTATTTTTGCAGGTGTAAAAATGGCATCTGTGGAAAATAACATATAACAGTAACCTAAAATGGAACAGAGAAGGTGGCTAAGCTATTTTCCGCTTCCCTCCGCTGTACTTCGCCATAAAACCCCTCCTAAGTCTCTATTATACAAGCTGACATTAGCGAAATTACGTTTCATCACCTATCTTTCTTTCTAAGTATTATGAAAATGCATCATGAAAACACTGATAATTCGCTCTAAATAAGAGGATGTTACATGTCCATTTTGGATAACTTTTTCGATAAACTCTGGCAGCAATACAGTGAGATTAGCCCACAGGCTCTAGCTATACACCAATTATTTGAAAACAAAGGCGAGACATTGGTTAATGACCATGTCGCGTTTCGTACGTTTGCCGATTCTCACATTAGTCTTGATATTGTTGAAGATGAGATCTTAGCGTTAGGTTATCGACTATTAGATTCCTATCAGTTTGAGGTTAAAAAACTCGATGCCCGTTGTTATATCCATGACCAGTCTCCGACTAAAATATTCATCAGTGAATTACGTTGGGGTGAATTATCAGAGCAAGCGCAAGCTATAATCCAAGACATCATCGAGCAGGGGCATAAGACATTAAGTTCGCCGTTAATCGATCAGTCCAGTGCAGGGATTTCGCCTTTATTAAGCGCTGGACGACTATGGCAGTTACCCAGTTATGCCGATTATCAAACGCTCGCCGCAGAATCGGAATATGCCGCTTGGCTGTCGGTATGGGGCTTACGGGCCAATCATTTTACACTCTTCGTCAATCACTTAAAGCGTGACCCTGAATTATCGCAAGTCGTTGAGCTGTTACAACAACAGGGTTATGAGCTCAATGATGCTGGTGGCGTGATAAAAGGTAAGCAGGCTGATTTATTAATTCAAGCGTCAACGATGGCGGATACCTGTTTAATCGATTTTAAAGATGCTGGCAAGCAGCCTATTAGCAGTTGTTATTATGAATTTGCTCAACGTTTTACCCAAGAAAATGGTCAATTATACCAAGGTTTTGTACCAAGCAGTGCAGATAAAATATTTGAGTCAACCAGCATGAAATCAATATTAGGTGGGGTTGCATCAGACGATGATAATTAGCGGTTAATCCCTGTAATAAGGAGTTTTAAATGACAAAACGCATTGTTGTTTTAGGGCTAGGTAGGATTGGCGGTGCCATTGCTCAGATCTTAAATCGCCATGATGGCTATGATGTCACGGGCGCTGACATTAATCCCACTGCTGTGGCACATTTTAGTGAGCAATTTAAAACCGAGCTATTACCCAATACATCCCCTGAAACTAGAGATTATGGCGCCTTGCTGACAGGGCAGGATGCGGTGATCTCAGCCCTCACTTTTAATGATAATCCCTATGTTGCCCAAGCTGCGCTTGATCATGGTTGTAGCTATTTTGATTTAACCGAAGATGTACGCTGTACTCAAGCCATTAAGGAAATAGCCCTTGCTGCAGCGCCGGGGCAAGTGTTTATGCCCCAATGTGGTTTAGCCCCAGGCTTTATCGGTATTTTGGGTTACAGTTTTCGGCATCGCTTTGACCGCCTTGATACCCTTAAATTACGTGTTGGCGCATTACCTGAATATCCCTCCAATCAAATGATGTATAACTTGACATGGTCTACCGAAGGCTTAATTAACGAGTATGCAAATCCTTGTGAATCCATTAAGAATCACATTCCCACATTAACTGAGCCGCTAGAAGGCCGCGAAGTATTCTCAATCTCTGGCGTCGAATATGAGGCGTTTAACACCTCGGGCGGTCTGGCTAATCTATGTTATTCCTTGGACGGAGAACTACGAGAACTGACTTATAAAACCATCCGTTATCCTGGTCATTGCAAGTTAATGAAGTTCTTGTTTCATGATTTACGCCTAGGTGAAGAGGGCAAGCGCCGTGACATGTTGATGGAGATATTTGAAAGTTCGGTCGCCACCACGATGCAAGATCTGGTGTTGATTTCGGTGGTGGCCACGGGTTATGTCGATGATAGGTTAAAACAGTGTAGCCGCACGTTTTTACTCCGACATACCGCAGAGCAAAGTGCCATTCAAATATCGACGGCGAGCGCTGCGGTGACGACTGTTGATCTGATTTTAAATGGTCGTGAATCAAGACAAGGTTTCGTTGAGCAAGAAACATTAAACATTGATGAGTTCTTAGCGAACGACTTTGCGAAAGCGTATCGCGATGCAGAATTAAGTATTTAAACTTTTAGTTTGTAGTTTGTAGTTTGTAGTTTGTAGTTTTAACAGCGAGGATAATCACATGCATGAAGCAATTTTAAAGACAGTGCTAGGCGATTTTTATAGTCAAGATAAACACTACGGCAGTGCTTATCTTGGTGATCAGCGTTTTGACAGCGATGCGACCGTGGATGTGATTAGCCCTAATGATGGTCAACATTTGTTGTCCATCAGCCATGCAAAGCCCGATGTAATCCAACAGGTCATAGCAAGTGCAAAAGCAGAGTTTTATCATTGGCGCAGTGTGCCAGCACCGCAACGTGGTGAACTCGTACGATTGTTTGCCGACAAAGCGCGTACTGCAAAGCATCAACTGGCTACCATCATTAGTCTTGAAGCCGGTAAACCATTTCAAGAAAGCCTAGGCGAAGTACAAGAACTTATTGATGTGTGTGATTTTGCTGTTGGTTTGTCGCGACAGCTTTATGGATTAACGATTGCCACTGAAAGACCTAATCATAGGATGATGGAACAATGGCATCCAATAGGTCCGGTTGTCATCATTACCGCATTTAACTTCCCTATGGCAGTGTGGGGGTGGAATGCAGCCATTAGCTTGATTTGTGGTAACCCGATTATCTGGAAACCATCAAGTCAAACACCACTGTGCGGTTTAGCCTGTCATCAATTACTGTTATCAGCTATTAAAGAGTTCGGTGCTAATCCTGAACTGAGCAGTATTGTGTTTGGTGAAAAACCGCAAGTAGAGCAATTGGTTGATCATAAAGATATCGCGTTAGTTTCTGCAACAGGCTCATGTGCAATGGGGCGTGCGGTTAATTGTCGCGTTGCAGCGCGGATGGGGCGGACGTTATTAGAACTTGGCGGTAACAATGCCATGATAGTGTGCCCGAGTGCCGATCTGGAATTAGCGATTCGGGCGATCACTTTCTCAGCCTTGGGGACTAGCGGTCAGCGTTGTACTACATTGCGCCGATTGATTGTACATAGCAGCTTAAAACATCAAGTGCTTACCAAGTTAGAGGCGATTTATAAAACCGTGAGTATTGGCGACCCCTTTGATAGCAGTAATTTAATGGGGCCACTGGTTAACCAACAAGCTATCGATACCATGAAAGCCAGTATTAATACCGCAATATCTCAAGGCGGGAAGCTGATTACTGGAGGGCAACAAATATCGAATTTAGACAATAAAGGTAAAAGCGAGCATGGGTTTTATATTACGCCTGCGATTATCGATATTGATCCTAGTGCTGAAATTGTTCAACAAGAAACCTTTGCGCCGTTACTTTATGTGCACAGCTATGATTCCCTTGAGCAGGCACTGGCGATCCAAAATGGTGTTAGCCAAGGTCTATCTTCCGCTATTTTCACCAAAGACATGATGGAAGCGGAGATATTCGTTAGCGCTCGAGGTTCTGATTGTGGGCTAGTTAATGTCAATATCGGTACGTCAGGTGCCGAGATCGGTGGGGCGTTCGGTGGTGAAAAAGACACGGGAGGCGGGCGAGAAAGTGGCTCTGACGCATGGAAGGCTTATATGCGCCGTATGACAAATACCATTAATTATGGTAGTGAGTTACCTTTAGCGCAAGGCATTAGCTTTGATATGCCCAAGGATAAATAATCATTTTTTGGTTGAATGTTATTAATTAATCACGAGGTATGAAGAACCATTAATTATCTTACGCTTTTAGAATAAGTTGTTCTATATGAGACATAATAACGGTTTTACATTAATTGAGTTAGTCATCGTCATCATCGTATTAGGTGTTCTGGCAGCGACAGCGATCCCTAAATTTATTAATCTTCAGCATGATGCTAGCCGTGCCGTTGTTCAGAATATCAGTGGCACATTGAAAAGCGCGATGGATTTTGTCAATGCGAGAAAAGAAATTGATAATGCTGAAACAGAAGTCGATTATAACGGGAATAAAATCACACTCGTTAACGGTTTCCCTAAACCATCGGCCCCTGAAATGCGCCATTTACTGAATATGGATCTACCGAGTACGACATGGACGCCAAATTGGTTAACTGTACCTTGTGATGATTCAGAGTTTTGTATTCTTGGTAACCGAGCATATACCAACGAGCCGCAAATTGATGAGGTCACTTCTGGACATATCGTGTTCTTTTGGCCGAACGGCTATGTACTCGGCAGTTGTTTTGCTTATTATGCCAATTTGGAGATTGATGGCGTTTCACCTGTCATTGGTTTTGAAGATTCTGGTTGTTAACTCTCTGCTCATCAATAAATAAGGCAATGTAGGTTGCCGTCTATTTTATATGCTATTCGCTATCTATTTAACTCATTGTTCGTCATTTATTCCTCCTCCCTTTAAACGTCTCGCCATAATAGAACTATTGACTCTAATCATTGTCTGTCTTTGGAATGATTATTACTTTTAGATGGACTTTATTGCCTACGATATAGCATATAAGAGATAAGTCATTGTAAATACTATTTTAAAGGCTATAGTTGAGTAAACGTCTATTCAGACAACTTGACTTGTTTATACATAAATATGAATCGGTAGATAAACAGCACATTATTAGGGTGATTATATGAAGGGAATTATAGCGACCACGGTTGTTGCTGGCCTGCTACTTTCTGGCTGCAGTGAAGAACAAGTCGTCATTCCGGAACCGGATTCTCGACCTGTTAAGTTACAAACGGTGGATGTTGGTATTAAAGACACCTTCAGAACATTCCCAGGTGTTGTTGAAGCGGGAGATAAAGCTGTTCTCGCATTTCGAGTTTCAGGTGTTTTATCGTCGATGGATGTGAACCCGGGTGAAAACGTGGTTAAAGGGCAAAAGCTGGCTAGCTTGAACCAAGACGAATTTTCACTGCAAGTTGAACAAGCCAAAGCTAATTATGAACTTGCTTCAGTGCAGTTTAAACGAGATGAAAAATTACGTAAAACCAATGTTGTCTCAGAACTTGCATTTGATACGTCTAAAGCTAAGCGTAACCAAGCTCAAGCCACATTAAGCAAGCAAGAATCCAACTTAAGTTATGCAACCTTAGTGGCTCCTTATGACGGGACTCTTTCGTTATCATTGAAAGAAAATCATGAATATGTCATGGCAAAAGAAGCAGTAGTACATATTCAGCGCGCTGGTATCATCAACATAACCTTCCAATTGCCTGAGCAGTTACTTGCGCGATTTGATAATAATTATAGCCGCAGCCCAACTGTTATTTTCGATACTATCCCAGGTGAAGAGTTTCCTGCCGAGTTTAAAGAAATTGATACTGAAGCAAATGCGACAAATTCCAGTTATAAAGTCACATTATTTATGAATCGCCCTGAAGGTAAAAATATCTTGCCTGGTATGGCTGGTGCTGTCCGTATCGCACTGCCAAAAGGGAGTGCAGGAGCGTTATCACCACAAGCATTGATGAAAAAAGGTGATACCTATTATGTATGGCAGATCGACGATCAAGGCATTGCTCATAAACGAGAAATCGAATTAGATGAAAATGGACGTGTGTCTAAAGGTCTGAATGATGGTGACAATGTTGCAATCTCTGGCGTTAACGAATTACGCGAAGGTCAGAAAGTAAGATCTTGGATCAAGGAACGAGGACTGTAACATGAATAAATTTCCCTCAATCGTGATGGCGCTTGGTGTGATAACCGCACTACAAGGCTGTGACAAGCCGATTATAGAGCCAAGACAAAAAGTACAGTTAGTAGAAGTGACGACAGTTCAGCTTGCTGAAGATTCGGCGAGGTTATCGTTTCCTGCCGTCGCCGTTGCTGCGGATAAGTCTAGTTTATCTTTTCGCTTACAAGGCGAGGTGACAAAGGTTACTGTTCGCCCTGGTGATCAAGTGGTGGCTGGGCAGCTTCTTGCGCAACTTGATCCGACTTATTACCGTTTAGAAGTGGATGATGCGAAAGCGGAGTATGCGATTGCAGACAGTCAATATCGTCGTTCGGCTAAACTTGTTGATCAAGGTTATATTGCACCGTCGCAATTCGATGAGCTTAAAGCACAACGTCGGATCGCTAAAGCAAGGTTAGATATTGCCCAACTTAACTTGAGCTTTACCGAACTTAAAGCGCCTTTTTCAGGTATTATTTCACATGTGCCTATTCAGCAATTTGAAAATGTACAAGTTGGCCAACAGGTGATGAATATTCACAGTTCTACGACAGTTGATATTCAATTACAAGCGCCAGACATTATTTATTCAAAAAGCTCTGCGACGGAAATCGAAGATTCGAAACCTGGCGCTAAAATAATCACCGCTGATGGTCATGAGTATGATGCACACCTAAAAGAGTTCACCACAGAACCGGATCCTGAAGTCGGTTCATTCGTGATCACGTTAACGATGCCAATGCCTGCAGACCGATTTATTCTGGATGGTATGGCTGTTGAAGTACGTGCAGATGCCCAGAAGTTAAAGATCTATAAGCAAGATGAACCCTTTATACCATTTGAAGCGATCATAAATGAAGATGGTGATGATTTAAATTTAACTCAGAAGTTTGTCTGGGTTGTAAATAGCGACAACACCGTGAGTAAGCGTCTCATTGTGACAGAGAAAGTGGTTAACAATGGTGTGCGTTTAAGCGCTGGTTTAACTGTTGGTGAAAAGGTCGTGATTGCCGGTGGCAATCGTTTACGTGAAGGTCAATCAGTGAAAATACTCGATAAATCGAAGATTAATTCAACTAATATCACAGAGGCTGGACAATAATGAAACAAGATATCGCAGCCTATTTTATTAAAAATAAAGTGATCAGCTGGATGCTCACACTTATCTTCTTAATTGGTGGTTCGATGGCCTTTTTCGGCCTAGGGCAATTAGAAGATCCTGAATTCACGATTAAAGATGCAATGGTTGTTACTTCTTATCCTGGCGCTACGCCATTGCAAGTCGAAGAAGAAGTGACTTATCCGTTAGAGAAAGCCATACAGCAATTAACCTATGTTGATGAAGTTAATTCTATCTCTAGTCGTGGGCTCTCACAGATTACCGTGACGATGAAAAACAATTATGGCCCTGATGATTTACCCCAAATATGGGATGAATTACGTCGTAAAGTGAATGACATCAAACCGCATTTACCTCCTGGTGTCGCTGAACCCTCTGTGATTGATGACTTTGGTGATGTTTACGGTATTTTACTGGCGATAACGGGTGATGGTTATTCTTATAAAGAACTAAATGATTACGTTGATTACTTACGCCGAGAAATAGAACTGGTTGATGGCGTTGGTAAAGTGTCGGTGACAGGCGTACAGCAAGAACAAGTCTTTATTGAAATGTCGATGCAACGATTAAGCAGTTTAGGTATTTCACCATCGACTATTTACAATACGTTAGCAACGCAAAACCTGGTATCAAGTGCTGGTGCAATGCGAGTTGGTTCTGAGTATATCCGTATTCATCCAACGGGTGAGTTCACAGATGTTGATGCACTGGGTGATTTGATTATCACCGAAACCGGTGCGCAAGGGCTTATTTACTTACGTGATGTGGCGACGATTAGCCGTGGCTTTAAAGAAGTCCCTGATAATCTTGTAACCTTCAATGGTAAAGTTGCACTGAATGTCGGTGTGTCGTTTATTTCTGGTGTCAATGTTGTTGAAATGGGTAAAGGCGTTTATGCACGCTTGGCTGAGTTAAAAGAGCAACAACCCGTTGGTATCGATATTGATGCTGTTTACAGCCAGCCTGATGAAGTTGATAAATCAGTGAAAGGCTTCCTAGTGAGTCTTGGCCAAGCGATTGGTATTGTTATCATTGTACTGCTGTTATTTATGGGCTTGCGTTCTGGTGTGTTAATTGGCCTGATTTTATTACTCACAGTATTGGGTACATTCGTCTTCATGAATTTGATGGCCATTGACTTACAACGTATTTCACTTGGTGGTCTGGTTATTGCGCTGGGTATGTTGGTGGATAACGCCATTGTCGTGGTCGAAGGTATCTTGATTGGTGTTCAGAAAGGCCGAACTCGCCTGCAAGCTGCAACGGATATTGTTACCCAGACTAAATGGCCTTTACTGGGTGCTACGGTTATTGCTGTTACCGCATTTGCGCCAATTGGTTTGTCGCAAGATTCTACCGGTGAATATACTGGCACACTGTTTACCGTTTTACTTATCTCGTTAATGTTAAGTTGGTTTACTGCGATTTCAATCACGCCTTTCTTTGCTGATATGTTCTTTAAAGGTATGAAAGTTGATACAGAAAGTGCAGAAAATAATCCGTATAAAGGGATTGTATTTGTTACCTATAAACGTGTGTTAGAAACGTGCATGAAGTACGCTTGGACAACTGTGTTTGCCTTGATCTTGATGTTAGTGGCTAGCTTGTATGGCTTCACTCAGTTAAAACAATCGTTCTTTCCGTCATCAACAACGCCTATGTTTATGGTTGATGTTTGGTTACCGGAGGGTACTGATATTCGCGCAACCAGCGAAAAACTGCGTGAACTTGAAGTCATGGTCAGCGACAATGAAAAAGTAGCGCATGTCTCTTCAAGTACGGGTAAAGGCTCTCAGCGCTTTATGCTGACTTACTCGCCAGAAAAAAGTTACGCGTCTTACGGTGAATTAATTATTCGTGTAGATAGTTACGATGACGTTATGCCAATGATGGCTGAAGTGAGTGAGAAACTTGACGCTCTACATCCTGATATTGAATACAAACTGAAGCGTATCGCCTTAGGGCCTTCTTCTGGTGCTAAAATTGAAGCGCGTTTGGTTGGTTCTGATCCAACTGTATTACGTGGTTTAGCACAGCAAACTGTCGATATTATGCGTGCAGATCCAGGGGCATTTAACGTGCGTCATGATTGGCGTGAACGGACGAAAGTGATTGAACCTGTCTTTAATGAAAGTCAGGCGCGTCGTTACGGTATCACTAAATCTGATGTTGATGATTTACTGCAAATGGCATTCAGTGGTTTGACGGTGGGTATTTACCGTGATGGTACGAGTCTATTACCTATTGTTGCTCGCTTACCTGAAAATGAGCGTGTGGATATCAGTACGATTGAGGGCATGAAAATTTGGAGCCCTGTACTGAAAGGTTATGTACCGTTACAGCAAGTAATATTAGCGGTTAACGTGCGTTGGGAAGACCCAATTGTTGTGCGTAAAAACCGTAAGCGTATGCTGACTATATTTGCTGACCCCGATCCATTAGGTGAAGAAACGGCTGCGACTTTACAAAAACGTATCCAACCGTTAGTAGAAGCAATGGATTTCCCACCAGGCTACTCGCTCGAATGGGGTGGTGAATATGAATCATCTGCTGATGCACAAGCATCGTTATTCCAGACGATGCCAATGGGCTATCTGTTTATGTTCTTAATTACCATTTTCTTGTTTAACAACGTGAAAAATGCGGTGATTGTTTGGGCGACAGTGCCACTGGCCATTATTGGTGTGACGATGGGGCTACTCGCCCTTAATACCCCCTTTGGTTTCATGGCGTTACTCGGTTTCTTAAGTCTGTCAGGGATGCTAGTTAAAAATGGTATCGTGTTACTTGATCAGATTGAAATTGAGATCCACAGTGGTAAAGAAAGATATGAAGCGGTTGTTGATGCTGCTGTGAGTCGTGTTCGTCCAGTTTGTATGGCGGCGATCACCACGGTATTAGGCATGGTGCCGTTACTACCAGATGTATTCTTTAAGCCGATGGCAGTAACCATTATGTTTGGTTTAGGGTTTGCGACTGTACTGACTTTACTTGTTGTACCTGTACTTTATCGCATGTTACATCGCTTAAAAGTACCTGAGGCAGTGGGTAAGTAATACCGACTCTCTTTATTTAATGATAATCAAACAAGCGCCTATATGGCGCTTGTTTTGTATGTGTGTTGCGTATTTTTCACCGCTAACTTGGAATTTCGCCAAACCAATTTAGATCTGCAACTCACTCACAATATGTTTATAGCAATTTACGATACATTTGTTATGGGTCCTATTAAATAAATGTTTAGTAACTTTAACAGACCTAGATTGGCTTTCTTTTTAAGTGTAGTTAACTCTAAATTGTTGATTTGTATGTTATTAATATGTTGTGTGATTATTTATACGGACCTGTATAAATAACAGCATTCTGTATATCCAACTAAGATATAATACCAATCGATGATACATGTGGTGTAAACTGTTGTTATTAAACAATAATTTAATGCCAAAGTCTTTAATGCTAGTGATTTTCTCGGTATTATACGGAATTCCGTAAAATACACTGTTATCAATATAATTGTGAGATGTTAATGCCTATCGAAAAGCACCTTGAAAGTATCAAAACTAGCCGTCTTAGACTTTCCCCACTAATAGCGCAACATGCTAACGTAATGTTTCCAATTTTGTCAGACAGGACGCTTTACAAATTTACTGGAGGGGAAGCACCAGAATCAGAAATAGCTCTAGAGGCAAGGTATAGAAAGCTTGAAAGTCGAAAATCGCCAGATGAATCTGAATATTGGTTGAATTGGTTGGTAAGCCTTGTAGAAAATGATGTTCCGATTGGATATGTCCAGGCAACTGTAACTGAATATGAAGCTGATATTGCTTGGGTAATTGGTTCGCAGTGGCAAGGCAATGGCTATGCAAGTGAAGCTGCTATTGCACTAGTGGAGTGGTTGCGGATTATTGATACAAAAGTGATTCGATCTTTCATTAATCCAAACCACGAAGCTAGTCAACGGGTGGCGAGTAATGCCGGGTTGGATAATACTGAATCGGTAGAAGATGGTGAAGAAGTCTGGGTATTTCAAGTCCCCCGAGAATGCTAACAAGTCACTGAAAAGTGACGCAAAGACGCTCACTTTAGTGAAGCGTTATGCAGTTTTAAGTAGTTCGGAGTTATTGAGAATGATTGAGTTAAAAACGGATCGTCTAGTTCTCAGACAATGGAAAAAGTCAGATTATTTTGCGTTTGCTGAAATGACTGCCGATCCTTTGGTTATGAGATTTTTCCCAAAAGTATTATCTCAAATTGAAAGTGATCAGTTGGCATCAAAGATTGAATCATTGATAAATGATAATGGGTGGGGATTCTGGGCAGTAGAATTGAAGGAAACTTCAACGTTTATCGGATTCGTTGGTCTGCATTATCAAGACCAAGATATCCCAAATGCACCCTTTACTGAGATTGGATGGAGATTATCATCAAAGTATTGGGGGGTTGGTTATGCTCCTGAAGCTGCGCAAGCGGCACTAAAGTTTGCATTTGAAGAGCTCAACGAAACGGCTGTTTATGCATTTACAACCACTGTAAATCAACCGTCACGAAATGTGATGACCAAAATTGGCATGATCGATATTAAGCAGAATTTTAACCATCCAAAATTATCCGATGATCATGAATTAGTTCGTCATTGTTTATATAGAATATCGAAAGAAATGTGGCGAAAATCAACTGCATAACAAAAACATCAAGTTGACACGTTTTACTCCGCAGTTTTGGTGTGGAGTTCGGTGTATTTGGTAAGTTAGCCGTAGTGCAACTTATGTTAGACGTTAGAACGATCAAGGATGAACCGTGGAAAAATTACATATAGCAATTGCGACCAACTCAATTGAAGACACAATAAAGGACTACAATGAACGTCTAGGCTGCGAACCATGTTCTTTCATAGTTAATGAATACGCATTATGGAGAACCGAGTCTCTTAACTTTTCAGTTCGCCAAGATCCTACATGTAAACCTGGCGAATTAAGGCATTTGGGCTGGGAAGACTCGACCGCATCACAATTTAGTCAAACCACTGATGTAAATGGAATAGTTTGGGAAAATTTTAGTGCACAGCAGCAAGCTGATGAAATAAACGAAATATGGCCAGAGGCTAATTTCAGCCCTGAGTAATTAGTTCTAACAAGTCAAACCACTCGGCTGCAGCAAAGCTGCACCGGTGTTTGAGGCGTTATACGAACTCTGAGAATGCAGTTTTTTGGTTCAGTTCAGCGATTGAACCATTAGCTTTTTAGGTGTGAAAGTAGGGTGGTTTTCCTTTTTCTTTGTTGCCTTTTGGTATTCGTTTCATTAAGTTCGGCATTGAACTATTATTGCCCTAAATTCAGGCGTTTCAGAGACTAATTTACGCTTCAATTGTTCTTTGGTTATGCCTCAATTTAACCTGCATCAGTGTTTTACTCTCAGCATTTTCAATCCCAATTGTGGTTAGGATATTTGGTTTTTCAGCTTAAAAGTTGCTGAAACCAAGTCGTACAAATGGTGTAAGTAAAAGGATTGTTTCGCTTCACAGTTATTGCTGTTGATTGGATATTTTGCTCGCTTAATTGAGCCAGTCTAATTAAACTCAGTTTACAGTAAATCTTGGTAAATCAGTTCTTTACCAATTTAAGCGGAGCGAAAGAAAGGCTCGTATAACAAAGCAATCAACACGATGCTATTTACATTCGGCATTCGCGGTTTAGAGTATAATTGGTTTGGAAAGTAAGTCGTTCGCACGTGTTATTGCGGCGTTGGACGTGGCAGTGGCCAAGTCCAACAAGTTTAGCCAACAATTTTTGTCCGCTTAATGTGGGCGTTAAATGCTATTTTTGTGAGGTTTAAGATATTATGAAATTTGAGAGGTACTTTCAGTTAATTGATTTTGTTGAAGCCGAGATTCACGGAATTAAGGGAGAGGTTGAAGGTATTGGTAATAAGCAATCAATGTCACTTCATTTTTTAGCATTAGACCATGCTCGAGCGATAGCTATTTTAATTGATAGGAAGGCCTTTAGTTCAGCATTGGCATTGTTGAGAGTTTTATATGAGAGTTCAATTAGAGGTTGTTGGCTAAAATATTGTGCAAACGAAGAGCAACTTGAACTGTTCATAGAAAATGACCATTTACCCAAATTGAAAAAATTAGTTAAAGAAGTAGATCATAAAATGGACTTCAAAGGTAGTTTAACATCCATTCATGAAAATGATATGGAATGCTTATGTGGCTTTACTCATTCGGGGTTAACTCCAATGAACGCTAATTTCGATGGAAAAACGTATAAAAATGGTTATTCAATTGAGCAAGTTGAAGCTGCGTTAGATTTTGCTGTTTATTATCTTCGTATATCATTTATGGAATTAATTTCATATGCTAATAATCGTGATTTAGAAACCATATTCACAAAATTTGAAACGTATTTAACAAAATAATCAACACGATGCTAATTACACTCGGCGCTCGTGGTTTAGAGTATAATTGGCGTGGTAACTAAAGCGTTCGCACGTGTTATTGAGGCGTTACGTACCAGCGGTAATTTGGAGTTTAAATGTCAATTGAAATGATGAGTCGAGTAGCTCGTTTTAAAGCCAAAGCACAAAATGTTGATTGGCCAGACAACCTCGTAGATTTTGAAAGCTCTAATTTTTGTGTGTCAGGCATAAAGCCTCTTATCGAAGTGATGGATGAAATACATTCATCGTTTGTTTGGTGTTGGTCTATGAAAGATTATTTAAAAAAAACACTTTATGAGTTAAATAAAAATACACATTACTCAGGTAAGAAAAAAACAAATCGAGAAAATTTTGGTGATCATTTCGAAAATGAAGTTAATAAGTATAAAGAGTTAACTTTATGCGCAGATATTGCCAATAGTGAAAAGCATGGTGGGTTAGACCGCAAGCCTAGAAGTGGCGAAAAAGTAAGATTAGATATTTCACATTTGCTAAATATTTCTAAGCATACAATAGCTAATATACAACGATTAGATGGCCAGTATTACATTACTCCGAAATGTAAAGACGCAGTTAAGATAAAGGTTAACATCATAAATGAAAATGATGTGATCATTTCCGATGCATTTCTTTGTATAGATAAAAGTCTTAAAGCTTGGGATGAAATTTCGTCCACATACTCAAGCACATAAAAAATAAGAATAGGTGTCGCGCAGCCGGCACCTTATTCGGGTATTGAACAACCCCGAGCCCTTCTTTATATAGTAAATTACGTGTTTTATCTTGGTGGGCACTTCGTCTTGGAATTAAACCCAAGACGAGCAAAATTCAGATAAATAACAGACCTGTTATTTATCAATTAACTAGCTATTTTTACCATAAATTTAATATCTTCAACCTGTCATGTTAATGCCATTATTCCTATTATGTTCGCCTTTCGGCTAGGTCGTTCGCGTAATGCCAACACACCTCGATATAAATAGCGTGCTGATTGATTGTGAACGCGAAAATCGTCTGGCTATCAATATCATGAACGGTCAGGTTAAACCTTCGCTTAATGTAGGCCCATGCTGTAAAGGGTGAGAAAGAACACTTGATAGCGCTGTTTGTTCGTCGAACTGCACGAGAATAGGCATCAATAGTCGCTGGTCGTTTACCTCGCAGGCTTAAATTGGTAAGGTGTTGTTCATAAAGAAAATTAAATGATTGTTGTTGTGAATATAGGATTGAACTGATAATGATGAGTCTAGTAAATCCCCCTTTAGAGCTGGTCGAGTTTACGCGAATGTATTTGGCAGCTTTCTATTCACTGGTTGCTGCTTTTTATACAGTGCAAATTATTTTAATGAAGCGATCTAATTCCAGAGAGTTAATATTTTCAGGAGAACGATTTTGTGGAACGTGGTGGAACCATATGGCGTTTCGCTTATTTCGAGTTGGTATATGGCTAATCTGTTTATTTAGAGTATTCCAGCCGTCAATTGACAGCTATTTGGGCCTAATACCTATGCTAGAAACCTCCTTAGTTATTTTATCTGGAAATATTTTATTAACGCTAGGATTTATTTCTACAATAATAATTCATCTGAAGTTAGGAAAAACATGGCGTTCTGGAATAGATCCTAACGGGCCTAAAAGTATTATTTCAAAAGGTTTCTATAAATATTCTCGCAATCCAATGTTTTTATGTGTCGCTATTTCCCAGTTTGGTTTTTTCTTAGCAATACCTTCATTGTTTACCTTGATTTGCCTAATTATAGGAATCTACACATTGTATAGTCAGACGCTTGCAGAGGAAAAACACCTATCAAGAGTACTTCCTCTCGAGTATAAAAATTATTCTTCGCAGGTTCGCCGTTGGATATAAAATATGAATTCGGCACACATAACAAAGTGCAGTAACGGACTCATCAAACTGTCATTTTAACTTACGCTTAACGTGGGGTTGAAATAGTGAATTCTAGTTTTTATTCTGCTTAATGCGATGTTATAAGGCTCGAACGAAAAGGATATTACGTGGAAATCAGGTTAGGGGAATTATCAGATGTAAAAGGTATCACGGATATCTTTAACTACTATATTGAACATACCAATGCTCGCTTTGAGGAATCCCCGTTTACATTGGAAAGTCGTAAAAAGTGGTTTTCTCAGTTTTCAGCCAACTCTAAGCATCAACTCTATGTAGCCGTTGAAAATGGAGAACTACTTGGTTTTTCATGCTCTCAACCATATAGAAATATTTCCGCATTTGGTGATACTGTTGAAGCGACCGTTTATTTAACCTCAGCAGCTCAGGGTAAAGGTTTAGGTTCTAAACTATATTCTCAGTTGTTTTCAGCTATTGTTGCCTACGGTGTTCATCGAGTGTTGTCAGGCGTAGCCTTACCAAACGAAGCATCAATTGCACTGCATAAGCATTTTGGCTTTAGAGAAATTGGTGTGTTCAATGAATATGCTAAGAAAAACGGTCAGTACATCAGTTCCATGTGGTTAGAGAAAGAGTTAACTGCAAAGTCTGGCTTATAACAGGGCGTTAATCTCAACTTCGTTATACTTTCAGTAATGCGAACAGTCCAGTTTAAAGCTCAATCGCTAAGCCATTTCGGTCCACAAATGGCTTAGAATGAACCCTCAAACCATGTTGTCTTCTGACAATTCTGCAGTAACAAAATCAATGAAGTGTCTTACTTTTGAAGAGACGTATTTACGACTCGGGTAAATCAAATAGACATTGATTTCTTGATGTTGATAATCATGAAACAATTCGACTAATTTGCCCGTTTCTATTTCGTCACCAAGATTAAAGCGTGGCATGCGGGTAATACCGTGACCAGCAAGGCATAAAGACAGTTCCATTTCAGAGCTGTTGGTGAGTACTCTGCTTTCGACTTGGATCTGATGTTGCTGGCCAGAGTTATGCTTTAAAGACCAAGTATTAGGTTGTTTCAAGTTGCTATAACTAATGACTTTATGCTGTGCTAGGTCAGCGAGTAACTGTGGCGTGCCATGTTGTTGCAGATAATCCGGTGATGCGATTGTGACCCCCAGAGAGCTGAATATTCTCTTGCTGATGAAGGTTGAGTCGTCTAGCTGCGCAGAGCCGCGGATGAGCACATCAAAGCCTTCTGTGACCATATCAACTTTGCGGTTATCTAAATCTAATTCGAGGTTAACCTGTGGGTAGAGGTTTAGAAATTGTGAGAATATGGTTTGCATCCGCGAATTACCAAAACTGGTCGGGCAGCTGACGCGTAATGTGCCTTTAGGCTCTAATTGACGACCGTTTAGGGTTTCTTCTGCTTGCTCGGCATCACTTATTATCTGCTGGCATTGTAGAAAGTAGATTTCACCTTCGGGCGTCAGGCGTAACGAACGCGTGGTTCTGTGCATCAGGCGCACGCCTAGTCTCGACTCTAGTTTGTTAATTTCTTTACTAATATAGGAAGTAGAATGGCCACTGCTTTGAGCGGCGAGGGTAAAGCTGCCTGTATTGACGACTTCCACAAATATGACCATGCCATTGAGCAACTGCGCATTATAAGCCAAATTAAATCCTTTTCTATTAGTATGTGAATAACCACCATCTTAGTCAATTAAGAGTCATATGGAAATAATCATTTACCATTCATGCTATTAATCTTTTGCCATGCTTACTTTATTATTAACTCATCAAGTTTGCAGGATGAGATAGCGGTTAAGAATTGCAAACGTATAAATTGAATTTATAAATCGAATTTTAAAAGGAATAAATATGAAAGTATTAGCATTAGCAGCAAGTAACAGCCGTCAGTCAATTAATAAGCAACTCGTGAGTTATGCGGGTGAAGTATTAACATCAAAAATAATCGCCAACGCAGAAGTTGAAGTGATTGATATTAATGACTTTGAAATGGCGTTGTATAGTATTGATCGTGAAACAGAAAGCGGTATTCCACAGCAAGCACAAGCGTTTTACGACAAAATAAGTAGTGTTGATGCCATTATCATTTCGTATGCTGAGCATAATGGCTCGTATACAGCCGCATTTAAAAACTTATTCGATTGGACTTCGCGTATTGATCCTAAGGTCTATCAAGGCAAAAAAATGCTTATGTTAGCGACTTCACCTGGTCCCGGTGGCGCTGGCAGTGTATTAGCGGCAGCAACAGGCTCTGCACCTTATTTTGCTGGTGAAGTAACAGCCTCGCTTTCAGTGGGTAGTTTTTACGATAATTTTGATATGGAAACAGGTCAATTACGTAACGAAGAAATACAGAAACAACTCGAAGATGCGCTTGCTACGTTGAAATAATGTCAGCATCACTGAAAATTAGTAGTAAATAAACTATAGAGTTAATGCTCTATAGTTTATTGGGTTTGGAAAAATAATTACTATTTTTTTGGAGTATGAAAAATATGTTTTTGTACTTGTTGATATTAACCTTAGTGATATGTAAGGATTATATAGCAATTTATTTATTATCATTGGCTGCGCTATTTTATAGGTGATTTCGCTTTAATTTCAGATGAAACTAAAAGGTGGCCAAATAGACTAAACATATGCTTTATTGTATATTCCCGCCTCGCGATTTTGGTATTTGTGTGAGGGTAGGTTTTTGGGTATTAGTATTAAGACTAAAATAACAGTGGTATTTAGCATTATTATGCTTTGCCTGGCTATTTTATTTGTTGTTTTTTCAGCGCAAGGTTTAGTTGCAGAAAAGCGTATTAGTTTGACAATACAATCTAAACAATCCATGAGTTCAATTCAAGAAGTCACTAAACTGTGGGTTAAAAATAAAGAACAACAACTTAAAAACTTACACGCTTATCTATCTGATGCCGATCAAGACTTGACGCAAACTCGAAAAATTCTCAAACGGGCATTGTTTGATGACACGTTAGTGAGTGCTTATATTGGCCTGAATGATGGTCGCTTTATTCTTGATGACAACATCATGGAACAAAAAGTCGTTGCCAGTGGTTATGATCCGCGTTCTCGCCCTTGGTACCAAGCTGCAATCACATCGAATAAACCAGTATTACTTAATCCCTATACCACTGGCGATGAAAGCCAAGAAACTGTTATCACCCTCGCGCTACCTTATATTGTTGATGGTGCCATTCAAGGTGTCGTCGGCATTGATTCCTCTGTTAGTTTGTTGCAAACCATGTTGCGTCGTATTCCAGTACCAAGTAATTCACAAGTGATGATGATGGATTCTGAAGGTGTTATTTTGGCGCACAGCCAAGATGGTCTGCAACTAAAAAAAATCACTGATATTATCCCTGCAATAAGTCAATTTAGCGGCGAATCACCTATGGTTCGCACCGAGGTGAATGGTGTTGATTCTTACATCATTAAAGAACCAGTACTTGAAGGCTGGTCAATGGTGATTGTGTTAGACCGTGATGCCATGGTTAAACCACTGCGTGATCGTATCGTTAACTTATTATTATTTACTATTGGGCTGATTTTTATTGGCTGTATCATTACTATGTGGGTATCGAATCAACTGATTAAACAATTGGTTGTTGTTGATAAACTGTTATCACAAGCCGCGCAAGGCAAGGGCGATCTGACCATCACGTTAGCGGTAAAATCAAAAGATGAAGTCGGTTCTATTTGTCATAGTTTTAATGGTTTCAATGCGTCATTAAAAGATATGCTAACCGCTTTATCTGTCAGTATGCAGGAAGTAACTAATACTTCTCAGCGTGTAAAAGGCGTTGCTACCGAATCTGCAAGCAATGTTATAAATCAACAAGCTGAAATTGAAAATGTATCAACTGCAGTCCACGAAATGAATGCGGCTGCGTATGAAATTGCGCAAAATATTTCGCGCAGCTCAGACTCAACGAAAGATGCAGAAAACGCAGTGTTAAAGAGTTATCAAGAAGTAGATGCGACTTGTAAAAATGCTGAACAAATCATGCAAGAAGTGAAAAAATCGGCAGGAATGGTGGTTGCACTGAGTCAGCAGACAGAGCAAATTAACAGTGTTATTGATGTGATTAATGCCATCGCCGATCAAACTAACTTATTGGCATTAAATGCAGCCATTGAAGCGGCCCGAGCAGGTAAACATGGTCGAGGTTTTGCGGTGGTCGCGGATGAAGTGCGTAACTTGGCAACTAAGACACAAAGCTCAACAGCTGAAATCAGACTGACGATTGAAAACTTGCAAAATGATGCGCAATCTTTGGTTGCAGTGATGCAGGACAATACGACATTAACAGAAAGCACCCTTGAACAAGCGTCATTAGCGTCAGCAACGTTAAATACCGTTGTAGCCTCTATTCAAGAGATTAATGATATGTCGGCGCAAATTGCAGCAGCATCAGAAGAACAGCATGTCGTGAGTGAAGAGCTTGGTCGTAATATTGAAACTATCCATCAATTGTCACGCCAAGTTACCGAGCAAGCAAGGGTGACTGACGATGCCAGTACACAGTTAGAAAACGTCGTCAGTCAAGCAGCAGTGCAGTTATCGCAATTCAAAACAGTGTGATTTTAAAATGCGTGAGTGTAAAGCCGTTCATTTAAGGTGAACGGCATTTTTATCGCTGCCTAACGATAGAGCTGGCCTATGCAGTTCCTTTTTACTCGTTAGTTTTAAATTGAACAATTAAGCGTTGCATAGTGTCTAATTTGCTGACTAGTAGATGAGTGTTCTCTACCGACTTTTCACTGGTTTTAGACGTTGCAGTGCTCAGTTGACTAATATTTTCAATATTTCGTGAAATTTCATCGCTTACACAAGCTTGCTCTTCGACTGCAGACGCAATCTGATGACTGCTATCGGTGACTAATTTTAGTTTATTATTTATTTTCGATAAATGCTCACCAGTCTCCGCGGCCAAATCATTACATTGTTTGGATAATTCTGCGCCACGCTCGACAGAGTTAACTGCTTTACCCGCTGACGCTTGTAATTTTTCTATCATCTGCTGGATTTCACCTGTTGATTCTTGCGTTTTTTTAGCTAAAGAGCGTACTTCATCGGCAACAACTGCAAATCCTCGACCCTGTTCACCAGCACGCGCTGCTTCAATTGCTGCATTTAATGCTAGCAAGTTAGTTTGGTCTGCAATTGCACCAATGACGTCTAGGACTGTTTCTATTTGTAGGCAATCCTCTGACAATAGGTTGATTACTTGTTTCGAATTATCTAATTCTTGGTGTAATGAATGGACGGAATCTATTGTTGTCTCAACACTTTGCAGCCCTGCTATAGACATTTCTTGTGCTTCGAAATTTAATGATGATGCTTCAACAGCACTTTTGGAAATATCACGAACAGACAATGACATCTGTTCCATAGCAACACTGACTTGTTCGGTAGCATCATTTTGTTGGGTTATATTGGTCTGTATTTTTTGACCTTGCACCAGTTCATCTTCTGCGGATTGGAGAATTTCAGCTGATGTTTCACTGACTCTTCCGACAATTGCACGTAATTCAGCTTGACGCATTTTTAACGCTAATTCGACTGTTGAAAGGTCATCTTTGTTACCTGTATAAATATATTCCATTAACGCATTATCGTATGCTTTATTAGCGAGTTTATTTAGATCTCTCAATCGGTTATTTGTCCAAATTACGGTAAGAGAGTTTAAGCTAGCTGCGATGATACCTATGGACAGTAATACTGCATTGGAAGTAAGTAAATATGCGTCTAAAAATAGCAGGCTGAGCGCAGCTAAGGTGAGCATTATAGTACTTTGCTTCAAGCGTAATGCTGATCTTAACGTGGTCTTACCTGCCTTCATATTGGCATAAGTTTCTGCTGCTCTAGTTACTGAATCAGAATCAGGTTTACTTCTAACTGACTGATATTCTATCACTTTACCTTTATTGTTTTTAATTGGTGTGACAAAAGCAGAAACCCAGTAATAATCTCCATTTTTGCAATTGTTTTTTACTAACCCCATCCAACTTTTACCGGCACCAAGATATTGCCATAATTGTGTAAAGGCTTGCTTAGGCATATCTTGGTGACGGACTAGGTTATGTGGTTGATTGTACATTTCATTTGCGGTATAGCCGGCAACATCAAGGAAGTTTTTGTTTGTGTGGGTAATATTACTTTGTGGATCGGTTGTTGAAATAAGATCTATTGAAGCAGAATAATCTATTTCACTAGAGTACTGCTTTGCCGTAACGCGTGTTGTTGATATTGCCATCGTTAATTCTCTTTATAATATAGAGTTAATGTAACCTTGGTTAAGCCAATGTAAGAAAGTGTAAGCTATTGATAATAAAGGTTATGTTCATTTGTGGAATCTATCATGTAATACGAGGATATGCATCAATACTTACGGTTTTTTAGGCTGAACACATTTAGTTTTACTTTTTATATTTATTATCATAAACTTATCGATGGTTAATAAATGTACAGCGTCATGAGTGGTTTATTAAGAGGGTTTTAAGTAGCGCTTATGCATACTACCTAAGCTATATGGAGATATATGGAGATATATGGAGATATAGCTTAGGTAGTACAAAATTGCTTATAAAATAATTTAGATGGTGATATTTAGTCGGCATAGACAATATCTATGGCTTTTTAATGTAGCCAGAACATACGTTCTGGCTATTCTTATTACCTAGTTTCCAAAGCCGTTAAACTTTCTAAGCGTTTAAGTAAAAATTCATAAAAACACTTCACACGGGCGCTGTGCTTTGAATCTTTATGATATACAAACCACATAGCCTCTTCAGACTCCGGTGAGTTTAAAGTCACTTGTACCAATGATGGGTATCGCTGGGCTTGGTGTTCCCCGATAGGTCCAATGCCCATGCCTTCTATAACCGCTTGGCTTACATCAGGGAAGTGGCTGCTCTGAAATACAATTCTATCTTTATCAATATTATCGACGATATGGCGCACAAAAGGGATCCGATACTTGTCCGGTGTCGGTAAGATCCAGTGGTGATCATTGAGTGTGCTATCTGTTGTCGGTAGCCCAAATGCTTTAACGTACTCAGCAGAGGCATAGTAGCTTGTTTTAAAACGGGTTAATTGCTTGACGATTAAATCTGTGCCGTTTGGCTTTGGACCCACGCGTAACGAGACGTGCGCAGCACCGGATTCTAATGGCACGATGTCATCTGTCGACAATAGCGTAATGCGTATTGCTGGATAGATGTCCCTGAAAGCCTTTAATGCAGGTGCTAGCTGTGAAGAATAAGAACTGATCGTGGAAATACGCAACTCACCGCTAATCTTACTTTCTACATTCTGTAGCTGATGCTCTAGTTTACTAAAGCGAGTGATTAGGCTCGGTAACTCCGCAAGCAAGATCGCCCCAGCATCTGTTAGCTTGTAACCACGCTGGTGGCGAAAAAATAATTTTACTTCCAAAGCTGTTTCGAGTTGATTAATACGTCGTAGTACTGTCGCATGGTTGATATTTAGTGATTTACCTGCTTGGCTTAAACTACCGTCAATGGCAACTTGATACGCTATTTTATAATTATCCCAAGAAATATTCTTCATATCAACACTCTTTTAAGTCGCTTTAAATTGATGGAGGTTTCGATGAAACAATCGCTTACGAGAGTTATTACGAATGAGGCTATCTAAATTAATGTAAAAGTTCTGTGCATTTATGCACAATAGTTTCTCATTAATCACTATTTTTTAATAGTCACAATCACAGTACTATGAACTAACTGATGTAGGGGACATATTCGAATGTTAAGAAATACGACAACGGCTTATGGTTGGGTGGCCATTTTATTACACTGGCTTATGGCGCTAACCATTTTTGGTATGTTTGGCCTAGGCTTATATATGGTAGAGCTAACCTATTACGACGCTTGGTACAAAGGCTCACTCGATTTGCATAAAAGCATCGGTATTCTATTACTTGGCCTGTTATTTATCCGCACACTGTGGCGTTGTATCAATATCAATCCAGATAGCGCAGATGAGCATGCCAGCAAATTTGAATTGAAAAGTGCGCACTTAGTGCATCTCGGTTTATATCTTCTGATGTTTACGTTAATGATGTCAGGATACTTAATTTCGACTGCGGATGGTCGTGGCATCAATGTGTTTGAGGTGTTTACCGTACCCGCAATTCCATTCGCTGTTGATAATCAAGAAGACATAGCAGGTCAAATTCATGAGATTTTGGCGTGGGCGTTAATTGTCTTAGCTGGTATTCATGGGTTAGCCGCGATTAAGCACCACTTTATTAATAAGAATAATACGTTAGTACGTATGCTTAAAGTCAAAAAATAGCAACCGACTGTCACTTTACGCGTTGTAAAACAGCAATTAAATATAAAAAATAATGAAGGATAATCAGATGAAAAAACAAATTTTAGCCGCTGCCATTGCAGCAAGTTCACTATTCGCGGCTGTAGCGCCAAACGTAGCACAAGCTGCAGATTATAAAGTCGATGTTGCAGGTGCGCATGCTTCTGTTCAATTTAAAATTAAGCATTTAGGTTACAGCTGGTTACTTGGTCGCTTTAATACCTTTGATGGCGGTTTCTCTTATGATGCTAAATCACCAAACGCATCACAAATCAACATGGTTATTAATACTGCAAGTTTAGATTCAAACCATGCAGAACGTGATAAGCATTTAAAAAGTGATGATTTTCTTGATGTGAAAAAATTCCCCAAAGCAACATTTCAAAGTCAAAGTATGACATTCACCGATGCTGATAATGGCACTGTAACGGGTGATTTTACCCTTAAAGGTGTGACTAAGACCATCACTTTCCCTGTGACTAAGATTGGTGAAGGTTCAGATCCTTGGGGCGGTTACCGTGTTGGTTTTACTGGCGAAACAAGCCTTAAATTAACGGATTACGGTATTACGACTAACCTTGGCCCAGCATCTACTCATGTAGACATGACCTTGAATATTGAAGGTGTTCGTCAGTAATCCGATTTACAGATGTAGCTAAATATAGCCAGTAACGACTGAGCGGGTAAGCTTGCTTGACCTCTATTTTACTGGCTGCTGTTGGATAAGTAACCATTTGTAGTTATGATTCCTTGTTCGGCAGTTTATTTTTAGCTGAATTGTAATTTATTTTAGTTTTTTTTAACTATTATTTACGAGCATATCCTTCTTTGAATAACACGTATCACGTTAGTGTTAGATAGCATCTAAATCGAGCATGATCCCCGCCATATTATCAATTTTAGCTTTGCCCTCTATTTAGAATATTTTGATGTTATAAGTATTTTTATCTACCATTTTTTACAATAAAAAATATTGGTTTAACATCATTTTCTTAATGGTCTTTTATTTTAATTTATCAATTATTAGAATTGCTTAGGTCAACTAATTAGACAGATGGTCACGGTGTAATTAATTTAATATCATAGAGGGTCTTGGTATTATTAGGCACAGGTAATGAAAGTAATTAAACCCGTTAGTATTGTTTTAGTTGTTGGCGTTAGCTTACTATTATTTATACTACGCCCATTTGGTTTTACTGATAAAGATGTGCCTATTGAAATCGGTACTGCGACCGAAAATATTTTCTCTCCTGATGCTGCGCTCGCTGAATTACCTTATGGTAATGCTGTGCTTGCCGCCCGCGATATATCCCGATTTGATGGCGAAGAAGCCTTACTTAGAATCGACCTTTTAGACCAGCGCGGTACATTTCAAGCTCATCCTTTATACCAAGCTTATTACTTTATGATCATGAATAACATCATGTTGCGTTTAGGTCGGATTGATGATGCTGTTGCCTATGCTAATCAATTGCTGGATTACGCAAAAGAAAACAATATGCAATGGGTAAAAGCGAGTGCTTTATCTGAATTAGCGATTGAACGCACCAAGCGTGGTGAGTTGGATATTGCATTGGTTTACTTAAATGAGTCTGTGCGTATCAGCAAAGAGATTAATTACCAAGGTCTGCTTATTAAGTCCTACAATACGTTAGGCGTTATCAGTAATATTTCGGGCGACTATGCTAAAGCGCAAACTTACCTTCATAATGGCTTAAAGTTGGTCGAGAGCAATCCTGAACATCTGTATTACAGCAAGATTATTGCCAACCTAGCGCTTATTTATATTTATTTAGAAGAGTGGCATAAGGCGCTAGAATACATTGAAAAGTCGAAACATATATACAAAAATGGTAGATGGTTAGAGCCATCAATCATGACTATATTGTTGTCTAACGAGTCTCATGTTTATTTTCGTTTAGGCGATGCAGTTCAGGCTCGTCGCGCATATTCACAAGCAGATGAAACCCTGGTGAAAGAATCTAGTTTACGCCTACAATCGATAGTATCAAATGAGTTATCTAATGTACTTTATCTAGAGCAGCAGTATGAAGCTGCGATTGCAGAGTCTAATCGTTGCCTGAATCTTGTCGGTATTCAAGCGCTACCGTTACAGCGTGGTAATTGTTATACCAGTAAAGCACGTAGTGAAATTAAACTGGAGAATTATTTTACCGCACTGCATGATCTAGATGATGCAATTGCAGAAAATAATAAGATATCAAATTCAGTTTCCCTTTCCGGCAATCATAAATTATTATCAGAGGTCCATGAAGAACTTGGTAATGATATTGAAGCGCTGCAATTTTTTAAGCTGTATTATATCGAAAATAAGAAAGCATTATTTGACCAACGCCAGAGTGAATTATATATGCTCGAAGAGTCCTTTAATGCGGAAAATTCACGTAATACATTGGCATTATTAAAAACCCAAAATGACTTAAAAGACCTTGAATTAGAAAGGCAGAAACTGGGTGTGCGTGTTGTTTTTGGGATGATATTTTTTGTCTTACTTAGCCTAGGTTACGTGATTAGAAAAAATGCGACGATTGCGAAGAAAAATGAACGATTACAGTGTTCAAATACCGATTTAGTTGAATTATCAACACGGGATGCTTTAACTGGTTTATATAATCGTCGTCATTTTGATGATTATATACGTGGGCTAAAACAAGATAGTGCCTTTTACCATAATTCAAATTTTACATTAGCGATAATGGATCTCGATCATTTCAAAATGATTAATGATAGTCACGGTCATGATGTGGGCGATCTCGTTTTAATTGAAGTTGCAAAACGCTTTATGTTGAACTTACCATCATCAGATTTAATTATTCGTTGGGGTGGGGAAGAGTTTATCTGTGTTATTGAAAATAAAGACAATGTATCAAGTTTACAGATGTTAAAAAAAGTGTGGTCGGCAATAACAGACGAACCTGTTTCGACACCGGCAGGCGATATTAATATCACATTATCAATTGGTGCTGTCACAGATATTCCGGCTGTAGAGTTCATGGCTCGTCACACTGAACTACTTAAACGCGCAGATGAACGATTATATAAAGCCAAGCACACGGGTCGTAATCAAATTATCGCAATAGATTAAAATCCGACATATACAGTTAGCTATGTGTCGGGCTTTGTATATCGTTTCCGGTATGGTTTTCTATTGTGGTTTTATGCTGAGTTTTAAGCCTGAATGTATTACTCGATTAAGTGATGATAACAACAATACGGTAATATTTGGTAATGGTGCGAATGATCTCGCCTGTCAATAAGGTGAGCACCTTGTCGTTATTGGATCTTATATTTACAATTTAAGCCACTGTATTGAGTTTGCGAAAGAAGCCAGCCTTTCAACCGTCAGTGCTGCAAAATCACTTTTGATAAAGGTCTTATTACACGAGACGATGGCGGTTATTTAACTGTTAGCACCATTAAGCTAGATTAAATAAGGCGATTAGCTCAAGCAGTTAGTCGCTGTAATATGCTGACTAACTGCAATTATATTTACTCCTTGATATATCCTACTTCTCTACTTATTTAAGCTGTTTCACATAATCGTGAATCTTCATAATCAACCTTAGACCGAGAGCTGATTTTTGTCGCACTGCTGGTCATATTAGCAATCTCATCAATACTTTCTTGCTTGATATTTTGATTACTTTGTGACGATGATAATAATTGAATATGATCCGTTACACTTTCTATTGCGCAATCTAGAACTTCATTTTCAAGTGCAGCGAAAGCATCATCAATATAATCTGCTAACTCGGTTAAATCAGGCAATGCAGAACGGCAAGCAACAAGACCTACATGAATTGAACCGTTGTAACTGTATAAGGTAATGTTTAAAGACATACCTGGCGGCAATACCGAGATTGGGAAGCACTTATCCATTTTTGCGCCCATCATGTATAAGGCTTTACTTGGCCCTGGCACATTAGAGATTAATACATTGCCCATTGGTGGCAATATGGTATCTAGATTAAGTAATTCACTGGCAGCAGCTAAGCCTTGACTTGCTAATGTATAACTCGTTAATGCTTCTTTACTCAGTTGTTTTGTTTCATTTTTTAACTTTAAGCACGACTCTTTGACTGTCATTAGTCGCTCAAGTGGGCGCTCGCCAGCGTAAGCGAGTTCAACTAAGCTAATGGCAACTTGGTTATTTGACACTTTATCTGATGCATCACGTAAGCTCATCGGCATTTGTGCAACAAGCGGTTTTTTAAGTACTACATTACGTGTTTCTAGGTAGTTATGGATTGCCATATCGCAAATAGTAACGACCACATCGTTAATGGTTGCGCCTGTAACACGACCTAATGTTTTCACTCGTGCTAATGGCAGTGATGTCATTGCCGCGCGGCGTGCACGTTTTGGACTAACTGAAAACGGGGTTTTCGGTGCCATGAAGGGGGTTGGCATATCGGCTTTATACATGTTCGTTGCTTGGAACAGTAATTTTGTTGTTAACTTAGTTAATGATGGAATTGATTTAACGTGCCCTGATACCAGTTTAGATGTATCAGTAAGCAGTGTTAATGCGCTTTTCGCTACGCGCTCTTTTTGCGGGCGCTCAACAGACCAAAATGCTGTCATTTGTGATTCTGCATTTTTGCTGAGATAAGCCATTAACAATTGATTGGCTTTTGCGCCATCTGTAAATGCGTGGTGTACTTTAACGTAGATAGCAAATTTGTTGTCTGCTAAGCCATCAATAAGGATCATCTCCCATAATGGACGGCTACGATCAAGCAAGGTTTCATGCTGGTGCTCAACAAAGCTCAGTAACTGATTGTCATTACCTGGCTGTGGCAGCATGGCGAAACGAACATGGTATGACAAATCGATATTGTCATCTTCTTGCCAGAAGTATTGGCCGGTAATTTGTTTCTTGAGTTTTTGGTTGAACGGTTTTTTAACATCTTGTTGTGACATTAAATTATCAAATAGGTCTCGACTAAAGTTACCTTGATAGTTTTCTGGTGTTGAGAATATTTGTAATCCTGCGACATGTTTTGGGCTTGTTACTGTTTCTGTGTATAAAAAACCCATATCAACTAACGTGAGTGCTTCCATAGCCATTTCCTATTTTTTAATGAGATTGATAGTTTGCGCCCGATTGAGTCGTACCGCACATACCATCACATTTGATGTTATGACTTACTGTCACGGATGTTAAAGTTATATACATGATACACGTGTACTCCCAAAGTAATATATCATTTTGACATTAATTTACCTAAACGACATATTATGTGACTCACTGACGTGATTTTAAATACATGAATTTAAACGTTTAAATAGAATATTTTAAATGCGCATTTAAGTTAGATAGTTGCTAGAGTATGTGTTTGGAGATTGTAAAAGAGATATTAAACTAGAGGGAGTTGTTATTGATGAGGTTATTATCGGTAACTTTGTCGTTGATTAGCTTTTAATGCTACCAGTCACTGTTGCACTGATGGCTGTTATGAGTGAAGGTAAAAACTATTTAGCGTCAGGTTTAAAATTAGTCTCAGGTTTAAAAATAAGTGTTTCAGTGATATTAATCAGTGGTGTCGAATTAAAAAATCGCATTTTATATTCAGTCTGCTGATTATTACTTCGCGCGCGCACAGCCAGTGCAACTCTGTGGGTATTATTTGGATAGAACAGCCAATGACGCCAAATGTTGGGATTATCAATACGGTGAGGTGCAAAGCTTAATTTAATGGTATCAATACAATGCTGGTTTTCTTGCTGATCTTCTTGTTGATACTGCTGTTGAAAGCCTTCGGGTAGCGTGAAGCTGAAATCTTTCAACGGGATCGATAAACCCAAGCCCCATGCTTTGATATAAGATTCTTTTAACGTCCAGTAATCAAAAAAACGACTGGTTTGTTGTGCAGTGGGTTGAGTAAGTAAATCATTGAATTCACTATCTGAGAATGAATGTTTAGCAATACTCAAGACATTACTGCTACGCAGTGTATTTTCGACATCACAACCGATATCATCATTGAGCATGACGGCACAAATGATTAAGTTATCGGTATGACTAATATTAAAGCGCAGTGGGAGTGGGGGATTCGCTATCTCTGGTTTATCCTTTTCCCCCTTCACAAACTGCCAATCAGCCGGTAAAACATCTGCATAGTGAGATAATAAATCACGGACGAAAGCACGAGTGATGAGAGCATTGTGACGATCTTTTTCAAATCGAAAGCGTTGTTGTTTTATTGTTTCTGCAGGTGATAACAGTTGGCTATAAGCCTGTAATAATTCAGGCTGTTGGATAGTTTGCGGAGTAACCGACCATAAATGGATTTCATTTGTAGTGAGGGTGAGCTTATCTTTTACGCCGCTGTACATAATTAGAATGGATACCAGAATAATTCGCTTGCCATTACACGCTTGATAATAGCTAAGGTTACCACCAAGGTAATTAACCCCATCACTGCGTAATCTTGTTTCGTCATAGGTTTTAAGCTGTACCAAGTACGTTTCTTGTTATGACCAAAGCCACGTAGTGTCATGGCATTTGAGATCTCGTCGGCGCGGTCTAGGCTTGAGAAGATCAACGGGCCTAAGATCTTAGCAACGTTTTTAATACGTGATAACACAGATACATTTTTCGATAAATCCACACCACGTGCCTGTTGTGCATGCATGATGTTAACAAAATCATTTTTCACGTCAGGTAAATAGCGTAATGTTAAGCTAACCGCATAGGCAATTTTATACGGTACACCAAGACGGTTTAAACTTGCAGCAAATTCCGTCGGGTGCGTGGTAAACACAAAGACTAATGCAATCGGGAACATGCTGAAGTATTTTAATGTGACCGTCAGTAAGTAATATAAGGTTTCTTGTGTTAGGGAGTAATCACCCCATAACGGTAATAAAACCGTGCTTGAGCCAATATATTCTACGCCTTGCTGTGGTGCGAGTAAGAACATGAATAAGGCGTTAATGCTAAGTACACTGGCAGTGGCAATTAAGAGTGGTTTATACACTGAAAACGGTACTTTAGTTAATTTAAGTAACGTGCAACCGGTAATAATAAGCGCGAGTATAAGGCGTAAATCAAACGTCGTTAATACCACGGTTACCCATGCTAGAAACAAGACAAACTTAGTGACACCATTAAGTTTATGTAGGGCTGAGTTGGTATTGACATAGTTAATACCAAAATCAATTTTCTTGGTTTTATTCACGCTACTTTTATGCTTTTTCTTAATGCCGTTGTTAACAGTATTTTTTATTGTGTTTTTATTCATATTACTTTCACGGTTCGTGTTGATCTGCATTATGAAGGTGCCACTTCAGATTTAATAAATTGCTGCATAAAACCATCTGTATTGTTTATACCGATTGCATTTGCGAGTGTATACAAACTGGTTATTTTTAAATTCGCACGATCAAGTAGTGCAGGGTCGCTGAATACTTGTGAAACTGGCGCGTTGGCAATCAATTTACTTTCTGCGATCACTATTGAACGCGAGGTATATTCTAATACGAGGTGCATATCGTGAGAAATAATCAACACTGTAATGCCCAAGGTTTTGTTCAATGTTTTAATGAACGACAGCATCGAGGTGTAGTTACGATGATCTTGTCCTGCTGTAGGTTCATCTAAAATAAGTAATTCTGGTTCGAGTGCTAGGATAGATGCAATCGTGACGCGTTTTTTCTGACCATAGCTAAGCGCTTCAATTGGCCAGTGACGATATTTCATCAGACCGCATAAACCGAGTACGTGCAGTACTTTTTCTTCAATAAATGCTTCGTCGTGACCACGGTTACGTAGACCAAACGCGATTTCATCAAAAATCATGTGATTTGAGATCATGTGATTTGGATTTTGCATTACCACACCCACCTTTTGAGCACGCTCAAAGATAGAGAGGTCAGCGATATTTTCACCATTAAGTTTAATTTGACCCGCATCAGGAGCGATAACGCCCATTATCAGCTTAGTGATAGTTGATTTACCCGAACCATTCTTGCCTAAGATAGAGACAAATTCACCACGATTAATACTAAATGAAATATCTTCAAGCGCGTTCTTTTCGCCTGTATAAGAATACGTTAAATCATTAATTTCAAGTAAGGTTTCGTTTGCCTGTGGCTGAACAATAGGCGCTTGCGCATTAAACCAATTGGTTAACGGTGTTTGATATTGCTGTAAATCCATCTTGTCGATATAAGCAGGGTTATCTGTCACTGCAATAGGGCAGTTCGCTGCTTTTAATGCCGAAATATACAAGGGTTCACGAATACCATGAACCTGTAGTAACGGTGAAACAATCATTGCATCAGGCGACATATCGGCAATGATCTGGCCACGTTCCATTAAGATCACGCGGTCGACATGGCGGTGTAATACATCTTCGAGACGATGCTCGATAATGATAACTGTTTTGCCAGTGTCTTTATGCAACTGGTCGATGATCTCGATGGTTGCTTTACCTGTTTTAGGATCCAGGCTGGCCAATGGTTCATCAAATAACAAGATGTCAGTATCGTCAACCAGAATACCGGCAAGTGATACACGCTGTTTTTGACCACCGGATAATGCATAAGGCGAATGGTCAAGTAAATCATCAAGATCAACCATCGCGGCAGTTTTCTGCACGATAGGCAACATTTCGGCTTGAGAAATCATGTCATTCTCAAGCGCAAATGCAATATCTTCACCAATACTTAAACCAACGAATTGGCTGTCGGTATCTTGTAATACCGAGCCTACCGATTCGCTATAGTCTTGCATGCGTAACCCAAATACGGGCGTATCATTAATGGTTAAGCTGCCAGACATCTCGCCTTTTATAGCATGCGGAATAAGACCGTTTAAGCATTGTCCAAGGGTAGATTTACCACTCCCACTTGGACCAATAATGACAATTTTCTCTCCTTTCTCTATCCTTAGATTTATGCCTTTGAGTGTCGCTTTATCCTGCGAAGCATATTTAAAAGAGAAGTCAGAAAATTCGATGGTCATTGTTGATTAACCCTCGGTCAAATTGCGGCTTTGCTTCTTACGTTTGGCAAACGCAGTCAGTAATATGTAGCCAACAACAGCGATTAATACCGTGTTACCTGCAGCAATGATGGTTAATTGCGTCATTACTTTAGTAAATGGTTCAGCATAAAGCACTGTATCGAGAAGTGCGGATACACCGTAACCGACAGTATTACCGACTAAAGCAAGTACAACAAAGAGCGCCATGTCTTTCATCGAAAACTCGCCTTTCTCTAAACGACCTTGTGTCAGTTTAGGGAATAAACCGATAATAAGACCAACGATACCAGAGCCTAATACCCACGTTAACCAAACACCCCAACCAGAGAATAAATCTGTAACCCAATGACCGATAAAGCCTACTAAGAAACCAACTAATGGACCAAATAATACCGAGAAGAGTGCAAGCACTGCCATCGCAGGTTTAAGTGTGGTGTTTGCAAACACTGGAATACCAAACATAGGTAGTCCGCCGATGCCATATAACGCAGCACCAATTGCAATCACAACAACGGTTTTAGCTGAAAGATTCATAATAAGCCTTGGGGTAAATTAATACGAAAAATTAAAGGTGAAAATTGTACAGGAATATAGGCTATTAAGGAAATAAACTTGAGGTGGCCTGGTCTTTATAGGTACTTAATCTTCGATGCTGTTTAGATATACGGCAATAATACCGCCTAAACATTGGTTATTTAATAATGACAATAAGGGGGTTATGATTGAAGCTTATGATATTCAACTGCTGTAGCTGGATCTGTTAAGAGAGTAAGCATGAACTTAAAACCAATCAAAACTGCCATTATAGGTTACGGATTTTCGGCAAAAACATTTCATATTCCCTTCATTAGTCACTTGGCTGAATTTGAGTTGACTGCAATCAGTAGTAGCCAACGTGAAGCTGTTACAACAGATTTCCCTCAGGTAGAGCATTACTTAACAGCAGAAACGTTATTACAACAATCAGATGCGGAATTGGTGATTATCACAGCGCCTAACGATGTGCACTTCTCATTAGCGAAAGCGGCGTTGGAACAGAACAAGCACGTTATTATCGAAAAGCCCTTTGTGATTAATGTAGCAGATGGTGAAGCACTGATCGCATTAGCTGCTGAAAAAGGGCTTGTTTTAAGTGTCTATAACAACCGCCGCTGGGATGGGGACTTTCTTACTGTTAAAAAGCTCATTGAAGACGGCAGTTTAGGCGAGGTGAAATGCTTTGAATCTCATTTCGACCGTTTTAGACCCGAAGTACGTCAACGCTGGCGTGAACAATCGAGCACTGGTGGCGGTATACTATTTGATTTAGGTCCGCATCTTATTGATCAAACATTGCAGTTGTTTGGATTACCCAATGCGATCACTGCACAGTGCTTAATCATGAGAGAAGGCTCTACAAACATAGATTACTTTAACCTTGTATTGCATTACCCAGACCACATTGCCACGTTACATTGTGATTTGTTCAGTGCTGGACCCAATAAGCGCTTTAGTGTCAAAGGTAATAAAGCGAGTTATGAAAAATACGGCTTAGATCCGCAAGAAGATCGCTTAAAAGCAGGCGTTGTGCCGGTGGATGCAAGCTGGGCAGATGAAGCACCTGAGCAATATGGTCATTTATATACTTTAGATACAGCTGCAACCGTGCAGACTGAACGCGGTGGTTATCAGCATTACTTCCAAGCAATGGCAGTCTCTATAAATAGTGAAGGCCAAGCGCCGGTGAATGCTGAAGATGCGTTGTGGAGTATTAAGTTGATTGAGTTAGCGATAGAAAGCAGTCGTTTAGGTCAGACTTTAACTGTGCCGAGATAGTCTTCGTATTGTTTTTTTAATATCGCAATATCGATACATATAGCGTTCGATATTGCGATTTAGCCTGAGCGAGAGTTATAACCTATAGCAGTAAAATAGTACCCAATCCTAAGAACACCACAAAACCTATGATGTCAGTCACTGTGGTCAAAATAACAGAACCGGATAATGCTGGGTCAATTTTCATTTTATCTAACGCAACAGGCACTAACACACCCGCGAGTGCCGCAGTAATGATATTGGCGACAATTGCTAAGCCAATAACGATACCGAGCATGACATCGTCAAACCAGTAACCCGTCACTAAACCAATCACTAATGACCACAGAATACCATTGAGGATTGCGACTTTTAGTTCCTTGAATAACAAAGGCTTCATGTTTGCCATCGAGATATGCCCTAATGCTAAACCACGGACAATCAAGGTTAAGGTCTGGCTGCCTGCAATACCGCCCATAGAGGCAACCACGGGCATTAATACTGCCAGCGCAACAACCTGTTGGATGGTCGCTTCAAACATCCCTATGAACCAAGATGCTAAAAATGCGGTTAGCAAGTTGATGCCCAGCCAAATAGCACGATTCTTCGCACTTTTACGAACGGGTGAAAATAGATCTTCGTTTTCATCTAGACCCGCTGTTGCCATTATTTGTGATTCAGCATGTTCGGCTTGCAGTTTATAAGCGGCGCCAATATCTAAACGGCCGATGAGTAAACCGCCTGTAGTAATAACGGGTAACGCGGACTCATTGCTTTGCGCCACTTTGTCTGCGGCAATGTAAACATCTTCATTGGCGCTTAAAGTGAGGTAATCCTCTTCAATTAACTCTGCCACGCGTAATAACGGATCTGCACCAAATAATTGATTGATACGAACAACACCTTGCCAATTACCGCGGTTATCCACCAGGAACACCACGTTACAGTGTGATGAACTGCTACGGCGAATCAATCTTAACACTACTTTTATTTTGGTTTTAGCCGGAACAACAAGTGGCTGATGATCACACCAATGTCCCACTTCGTCATCATTAAACTGTTGCGCAGCCGAGTAGTGCGATAGCTGAGTTTCATCCATCTTCGCGAGCACGGTTTCAAGATGGTGATCGGGAATGATATCTTGTAATTCAACTAATGTGTTGGCATCAATATCAGTGAAAAGTGTCAGTAATTCTGCATGGGTTAATGAATCAACAATGGACTCACCAGCATCTGCACGCATCTCGACTAATATCGGCAATTTTATATCGGCAGATATTTGTGCCCAGGTTTCTAAACGTTCTAAAAAGGGCAGAGATTCTAACAATAAGGCCATATCGACAGGCGACGTTTCATGCTCAAGTTTTTCAATAAAAGCTTGCTGCGCTGATGTATCAAGATTATTTGTTAGTAGTTCTTCAACTGCATTTTGAACGTCATTTTCTGGCATCGTCCGACCTTATATATTTGTGATATATTTATCTTAAGAGTAAGACGAGATTATCAACCCTTAATGATTACAGGTAAATAGATTTTATATAAAGTTTCACGATATGCATAATCGTGTGATGCGTTATAAAATAATCCATGCTTATCTATGTAGCCATATGTTAATAGTATAATGTAACTGTCATTCCCTCTTTTTTAACAAAAAACGCATGGTTTACAATAAAATATATTATGTTTTGGCGGTATAATTAATAAATTTTGTTATAATGCGGATTCTTAATTTGGATATAAATGGTAAAGGGAAATGAGGCTAAATAAACAGAATGTAGCACTAGCATTATTAGTTGTAACTACATTGTGGGGCTGTGCTCCAACGGAAGAGGAAAAAAAGCAAAAAGAAGAAGAAAACAAAAATAGACCGAGTATTTCATTGCAATCTAGTACTTCAATTTCTGAGCCTATAAATGGTGCTATTTCATTTCCTACAACGGTTAGTTTATCTAAAACATCGACTGTTGACGTTACCGCTAAATATGCAATTACACCATTGAGTGCTATGCCTGCAGGTGATTTTGAAATGAAGAATGGCTTAGTATCAATACCAGCAGGAGCATTAACTGCTGATATTGATATTACAGTTTATAGTGATAATCTCGATGAAAATGACGAAGAGTTCATCGTATCTTTAAGCTCAATAACTAACGCTAATTTGGGTAATATTTCACAAATTATTACAATTAATGACTCTGACCTCGATACTACGAACCTATCATTTGAAACCGATAACGCTCAGGTTGCTGAAGGTTCTGGCTTGTATAAAATTAAGATTCTATTGAGCGCGCCTTCTGAAAAAGAGGTGAAAATACCATTTACGATTGCTGGTTTAGCAAGCGAAGGGCAAGATTTCATTATTAATACGAGTAGCCCGATAACAGTTACTACTGGTACAACAGAAGTCGAAATAGAGTTAGATTTTATCGATGACAATATTCCTGAAGGTGGTGAATCTGTTATCTTGCAACTTGAGAGTCCAGAAAATGCAGAGCTTGGTAAATACAGTAAATTATTACTTACGATCCCTGGTGATGTTGGACTAAACGATACCGGTATTACTACTTGGTATAACGGCAGCAGTTTTATTGAAGCTCAAAAAAATTCTGATTATCCAGGACAAGATGCAGAATTTGGGCGAGATGTTGTCATTACAGAACCAAGTGACGGTCCAACAGCCTTTAGTTTTACAAAGCTTGATTATGCGGGTAACTCGCTGCCAAGCAGTGCAACTAATGCGAGTTGTGTGCAAGATAATCGCACAGGTTTAGTCTTTGAGCTTAAACAAGAGGTTCAGAAGTTACCGGCATTTGATGGTGACCCTTTAGCTGAGTATATTGATAAAGCACTTGAAGATGGTAATTATGAGTATTATGACTCACATGCAAGTTGGCGAGCTAATAATTATGGTTACTATTGGTATAGCAGTGATACAGAGAATAATGGTGGTGGCAGTGGTCCTGTAGGTAGTGTATTCGCGAACGAAAAATACCCTATTTCGCCTAGTTGTGCATTCCCGTATGAAGGTTCAGGGGGTTACAATCCTGAGCACAACAGTTGTAATACCAGCATTTATGCTAGTACTTTTAACAGTTTAGCTGTCTGTGGTTTTCAAGACTGGAAGCTTCCTACGATAGAACAACTTCGTTCGATTCATAATTATCGTGCGACGCAACCACTTGTTGATGAAGTTAACTTTTTCCCTAAGACTAATATTGGTGGTAACACAGGTACAGATCCTAATTCTGCAAACTATATATCTTCTACCACATCAGCTGATGCTAGTGGTGCGGCTTGGTGTATGAACTCAACTACAGGGCAAGTTCGTTTGTGTAATAAACATGTGCCAAACTTGGTCCGAATGGTTCGTGGAGGAGCTCAATAATGAAAAAAATAATTCTCACTTTAAGCTTAACTGCTGCGATAAGTGCTCCAGCTTTAGCTCAGACATGTAAATCGGCAAGTATCACCCCATCAAATCCGATAGGACAATATTTGGATAATGAAGATGGCACCATTACTGACATTGTAAATGAATTGATGTGGTCACGTTGTTCATTAGGACAAGCTTTTCAAGGCGGGAATTGTATTAATATTCCCTTAAATTACGACACCTGGAAAGCTGCATTAGATGGAGCTGAAACGAATAAGGATGATGGTAGGTATAGCGATTGGCGCTTGCCTAATATCAAAGAACTTGGTTCAATAGTTGAGCGCTCTTGTGTTGCACCCGCTATTGACCTTCGTTTGTTTCCATCAACGCCATCAACACCTTATTGGTCTAGTACGTTTGATTATAGAGGTATTAATACGGTTAAAGGTTTAATCATTGATTTTCATGATGGCACTGAAATAGTAAAAGAAGTCAGTAGTCATAAATTTGTGCGTTTGGTCAGAGATTTATAACATTAATTGTAATTTTTACTTAATATGCTAGTGAGTTAAATATTTACTAGCATATTACACCCTCGTATATGCTCCGAACTTATTCCCCCCATAATGACGCATTACTAATCACGCTATAAAACTAATGCTTTAATATATTTATTCAATATTTCTCGAATGGAACAAAGTAGTGGCTGTTATAATTATTAACTTTACGGGGAGCAAACTATACTTTATTTGCCATAAACAGGGTTAAGTGGAATTAACGTCTGTTTTGTCGAACTGTAATCGGAGTACCATAATATGAAATATTTATTATTAAGTATGTTAACCGCTGCCGTGTTAACCCTCAGTGGTTGTGAATCTGGCGTTGACTCACCAAGTGGATTTAGTCTACCCGAGGGGGATGCTGTCAGAGGTCAATCAGTATTGGTAAAATATCAATGTTTATCATGTCATCAAATGGAAGGCATTACACCGACCGATGTTGTAGATAACCCTGAGTTATCCGTTAAGTTAGGCGGTAAAACAAGTGGTATTAAAACCTATGCGGAACTTGTTACTTCAGTTATTAACCCGTCACACAAAATCGCCAAGGGTTATCCAAAATCCACATTACAGGTGGATGGGGTATCAAAAATGAAAAACTATAATGATGTGATGACCGTTGGTGAATTATCTGATCTGGTGTTTTTTCTGCAGTCTAGCTATGAGTTGACCCCGTATCCAAGAACGCAATATCGTTATTACGAAACGCTGTAACATCGAAGCCGAGTTTGCTTATCTCCCACCTAACTAGCGATGTTATTGTATGCACTAGTTAGGTGACTCTATCGGGCTGTCATTCCCGTTAGGAAGGATAGTTATCTAACCTCTTACACCATTCTCTTGCACTATCGTCATGCACTATAAATGTTTTCCATTGCACCATTATGGCTCGCGCGACAGCATGTCTCACAATATCGGTGACACAATGTCATCTTAATCAGCTGTATATCTCGCTAATTCATTGTTAAAACACCGTTCAAGGATAAGTTAAGCTATTAATTACTGTTTGCTTGCGCTCCCTTATCGAATAAATATTTGTCTAAAGCTGGTATCAATATTGCTGTGTTAATAGTGTATTCATTGCTATTAAATCATATTGAGAAGGCGCCTTATGAAATTTTTACTTTCCGGATTTTTCTCTAATAACATGTTTGTCTTAGCTACATTGTTGATAGGTACAATGCTGTTATTAAGTCATCAGTTTTTTATTGCCGCTTGCTTATTACTCGGAGGTGGTATTTGTATTTATGTTTTGTTATTACAGCGAATTAAGCAAGAGCAACAAGGCTTGCTGAGAATATTGGCGCTGAGCCCGCAAGGTCAAATGAATTCAGGTATAAATAAGTTATTAACTGAGCATAATATCGTTATGTTATTACCGGTATTGACCACTATTTATCAGTCTAATAAGCAGTTTAAACGTGGCTACAATGAGATCAGCAACCAAAATTTAGAAATTGGTTATTCAGCCAAAGAGCTCGCGAATAACGCAGATGAAACAGCGAAACAAGCGGATGTTCAACATCTGAACTGTTTAACAACCGCCACTGCTACAGCGCAGATTAATGTGAGTTTGACGGATATATCACGACGAATTGAAGATATTAACCATGCAGTGATAGACGCTAAAGATAATTGTCAGCACAGTTTTAAAACCCTCGTTGATAGTAAACAGCAAGTCTCACAAGTGAGTGATGTCATCATCAATACGCAGCAGAGCTTGCAGCAACTAAAAGAAAAATTAGATACGGTGATTTTGATGTCGAGTGTGATTAGCGAAATGGCCGCACAAACTAATTTACTGTCAATCAATGCCACGATTGAAGCCGCAAAAGCAGGGGAATACGGCAGAGGGTTTTCTGTTGTCGCCGGTGAAATGAAAATGTTAGCGCAGCGTAGTCAAACATCAGCGCAGACTATTACCAATAAAACCAAAGAAGTAACCGAAAATATGCACGCTGTAGAAAGCTATATGCAAGATGCTATTGGGCATATTGATCAAAGTGGTGTTCGAGTTGAATCTGCTTGTGAACATCTCAATAATATCGTCAAGAAGACCGAGAGTATGGCGGTCGATATTGATGGTGTAGCCGTTGCAACAGAGCAACAAATGTATGCGCTTAAGGATATTACTCAGGCGGTGGAACAGCTTACGATACTCTCCGCACAAAACAGCCATATGTCGATACAGCAAGCGAATGTTGCTAATCACCTTCACGACATCACTCGTATTACTTAATAAGGAGATTAATATGAACAATACTATTCTGATTTACGGATTAACTATATTAGTCAGCATTTTACTTATTGCTATGAGTATTTATTTGGTTAAAGCTCATCAATGTAATGGATTGCGTAACCAACAAATAACGGGCTTTAATATAGTGACTCGGTTACGTGAATTACTCTCGCATGTACAACAGCATCGCGGCATCAGTAATGCTTTACTCAACGGTGATGTAAGTTTGACCAGCAGATTAACGCCGTTAACCTTAAAAGTAAGTAAAAGCATCGGCGCTATTAACAAAGAATTTAAAACCGGGGACGTTGGCGAACAATTACAACCCTTGCCACGATGGGAGTCTATTACAGAGCATTGGTCGCGACTATCGATAAAAACGAATCAATTAACAAGCGCAAATAATTTACAACAACATAATAAATTGATCCTTAATATCTTATATTTTATTGATGATATTGCCGAGCAACATCAAATATATAAAATTGTTGATGCGCAAGGTGAAGCGATGCGCCATATGTGGTTGGAACTTTTATTTACGGCAGAAAATATAGGCCAAATCAGGGCTATTGGTACCGGTGTGGCGGCAGCTAATATATGTACGAGCGTTGAACGTATTCGGTTAAATTATCTGTGTAATTCATTACAACAAAGTTTGGATGATGGATTGATGCGAGGCAACAGCGAGCAGATACGTCAGTTATTACAGGTTGTTGTACAGCAAGTTACTATCGATATACCGAGCATAAAGGCAGAGGAGTTTTTTAATCTTGCCAGTACTTGTGTTGAGAAAATATTGCTAGAATTTGATAAACAGTTACAACAATTTGAACAGCAAATTATGCCTGCCAACGAACAGAGAATCGTTGCCAGCAATTAGACTTTGTTGTTTCGATATGGTGACAGTTTGATTCATATCAAGAAATATTTGATTATAAATCCGTGTTAAACGGAACCGCTATTTATCTCCTTATTATGAACTATGCTTTGAGTAACATTTGGTTTAGATATAATAAGGAAAGTAACATGCGCTTACCTCTCTCTTTCTTATCTATTGCTATCTCTGCAGTGTTGTCTACACCGCCTGCTTTCGCTAAAGTTGTCGGCACGCTCAATAATGTTGAAACAAATGCTTCCATTCTGATTGATGGTGTTGTCGATACCGCGTGGTCCGCCGCGCCTGTACTAAAGGTTAATATCAACAAAATACCTTATCAGCCTAACAACGGTTACGAAGGTATCAAGCAAACCTCGTATACGATCCAGTCAATGCGCAAGCAAGGTGATATCTACTTTCTTATTCAATGGGCAGATCCGACAGAAAGTGTGAATCGCTTTCCATGGATGCAGCAAGCTGACGGTAGTTGGCAACAACTAATGAATAAAGATGATACTGGCCATGATAATACTTATTATGAAGATAAAATGGCCATCCTCTGGAATATCAACCTAAAATCGTTTAAGAAAAAAGGTTGTGCAGCCGCTTGCCATATGGCTAAAGGTGGCATGCAGAAAGGCATTGTTGATAAAGCGCCTGGGCGTAAATATACCAAAGCTGGCACCACTATTGATATGTGGCATTGGAAAGGCGTGCGCTCCAATCCTGTTGGGCAGGCAGATGACCAATATATTCATGATAATACCGATCCGAAAGCCAATAAAAACTGGGGGCGTTCGGGTGATGCCAAAACCGGTGGTGGTTACAGCAATAATGTCAAAGATGGCCAACCGGCGTTTGTACAAACCGACCTTACGAATGATGCCGTTGTGGTTCTGGATGCTGAAAAAATGCCGCTTGATGCCAATTGGCAGCAGACCAATCGTATTCCCGGTATTGTCACTGCGCCGTTTACAGGTTCACGAGGGGATTTAACCGCTAAAGGGGTTTGGAACGATGGCATATGGACGCTAGAGATTCGCCGCGCTATGGTGACGGCTGGTGATGAATCGAGTACCCAAGATGTGCAATTTATCGATCTTTCTAAAGCCTATGATTTTGGTGTGTCAATCTTTGATAATTCGCAAATTAACCATGTTTATCACGACGGTGTACTGCAAATGCGCTTTAAATAGTTGCGTTATGCTTACTGATAAAATGAGGAGTTGATGTGGATATTAAAGCGTTAAATTTAGCCTCTCGATTAGCTATATCTGGGTTATGTCTGTCGATTTTATACGGCATATTATATGCAGCGATGGCGATATCACTGAGTACCACGGGTCAGATTGCACAAATTCCGAGTTTGAGCACAGTACAGCAAAAGTACGCAGGTATTGCCATTGTAAGTGCAATGCGAGGTTCTATGTATGATCATGTTTCTGATGATGATTATATTGAGGTCGTGAAGGACTGGGTTGAAGCTGGTAGCTCGCAGGCGCTCTATGAGTCTGACATCGCGCCAATCATGGACGAAGACTGTACGGATTGTCATAGCGCAGGGTCGACGATGACTGATGCGATGACATCTATGCCATTAACGACTTATGATGAAGTAAAGGCGTTGACTAAAAAAGGTATACCTTGGAATAAGCTCGCGGTGGAAACCCATACTCACTTATTCGCGATTAGTATGATGGTGTTTATTCTTAGCATGCTGTTATCGATTACGCAGGTCTTTAATTGGATCAAATATGTGTTGATTTGTGCTGCGTTCTTAGGTCTGTGGGGCGATGTGTTATTTTGGACATTAGCTAAATTTGTTGGGTTTGTGGGTTACTTAATACCAGTGACAGGCGGATTATTGATTAGTGCGATAGCGGTTATAGCGATTGTGGTGTTATTGGATTGTTGGAGCCGAGTGCCTTGGATTAGTAAATGATATTGTATTTTTCTAAGCCACTCTTGTACGTGTTATTACTGGTATTGCTCAGCCCAGTCATACTCCACGCCGCACCTGACAAAGAATCTGACTCCCAACTCCAACATTCAGGACCGCCACCTATGCTGGTGGAAGTCAGTCTTATTACCCGCGGGATTGCAGAGCCGATGGTCGAATTAGTTGGCAGTATCCGTTATGCGCGAGTGTCTCGGGTCGCTGCAGAGGTTGGTGGTATTGTTGACACCATTCACTTTACCGCAGGCGCTAGAGTCAACGCGGGGCAGCCTTTGGTAAAGCTGCGCTCAGACCTACTTGAAGCTAGGCTTGCAGGTACCCGTGCTAATCACCGTCAGGCTCAACTTGAACTCGAGCGTGCGGACAAGGATTTACGCCGTATCAAAGCGTTATTCGCCGATAAATCTGTTTCCGAATCCCTCTATGATGAAAATTATTATCGCGTACTGGCGCAGAAAAAACGCGTCATCGCCCTCAAGGCCATTCTTGACTATCAGCAGTTACAAATACAAAAAACCCAAATCAATGCACCGTTCGACGGCTTGGTTCAAGCAAAGCTGACAGAGCAAGGCGAGTGGGTTGCTGCCGGAGGCAAAGTTGCCGTGATTGCTGATGATCAACAGCTAGAGGTTGAAGTCGATGTACAGCGACATCTGCTAGACTTCTTAGAGGCTGGTCGTCAAATTTCGGTTCGCAGTGCTGGACAAGATTATACCGGCTTGTTTGTGAATTTTTTGCCTCAAGGTAATATTGCGACCCGGAGTTTCACCGTCAAACTAAAGCTTGAACAAGCGCAGGGTTTAATTGCTGGCATGCAAGCATACGTTAGTTTACCCAGTGGTTCTAAAATAAACAGCTTTTTGGTACCGAGGGATGCGGTTATTAATCAGTTTGGTAAGCAGATTGTTTTTCTGGCTGTTGAGGGAAAAGCAAAAATGGTTACGGTACAAATCTTAGGCCATCAAGGCATGTTGGTGGCGGTAAAAGGACCTGGACTTACTGATGACCAGCAAGTGGTGACCAAAGGTAACGAACGCATACGCGACGGTCAAGCAATACGTTTTTAAGCTGAATGCCATCACACAGAGATTGTTTATGGATATTATCCGCTTCTCAATAATAAAGCCTGTCACCATTCTTGCCGGTATTATCATGCTGCTCATGTTTGGCATCATCAGCCTGACGCGCTTACCTTACCAACTGAGTCCAACTGTGATCGAGCCTGAGATACAGGTAAAAACCAACTGGCGTGGTGCAACACCCTACGAGATTGAGCGTGAGATAATTGAAGAGCAGGAAAACATCCTCAAAGGCTTACCCGACTTAATCGAAATGGAAAGTGAAGCGCGTAACGGTCAGGGCAGTGTTACTTTACGTTTTAAGGTCGGTACCAGTGTTGAGCAGGCGCTGTTACGCGTTACCAACAAGATCAATGAAGTTGCCTCTTATCCTGCCGAAGTCGATAACCCTGTGGTTAATGCCTCTGGCGCGACGGCATCTCCTGTGATCTGGATGATCCTAAAAACCAAGGCCGGTAATCACCGCCCGGTGCAAACCTACAGGACCTTTTTTGAGAATGAAGTTCGTCAGCATATTGAACGGGTTAAAGGGGTATCTGAGTTATTTATCGGTAGTGGTACCGAAGAGCAGATGCACGTTATCATCAGTACCGAAAAGCTCGCCGCTTACGGGTTGACAATCAACGCCGTTATCGAGGTGATCCAGAGTGAAAATACCAATGTATCGGCTGGTACGTTGGGGGTTGGTCGGCGTGATTTCCGTATTCGTACCACGGGTGAATTTAAATCGGCAGCAGACATTGCGGCAGTGGTATTACGCTCTACTGGCCAGCAACGGGTATTACTCGGTGATGTCGCTGAGATCCGTCAAGACTACGCCAAGAAAAATTCAGTGGTGTTGCACAATGCCATTCCGGGTATTGCCATTGGCGTGCGTCCGGAAACTGGCTCGAACATCCTTGAAATGACCAATCTAGTCGAAGCGCGTTATCAATGGTTGAATGCTAATACCCTCGCATCAGAAGGACTTTATCTTGATTGGGTTTATGATCAGCGCTTCTACATTGACGGCGCTATCGATCAGATCCAACAAAATATTATGTTTGGTGGGCTGCTTGCTATAGGCGTTTTATTGCTCTTTTTGCGTAGTGTTCGCGCCACCATTGTCGTCGCTACGGCTATCCCAATCAGTATTATTGCTACTTTTATCTTTCTTGATTTTTTGGGGCGTAATCTCAATGTAGTCAGTCTCGCGGGGATAGCTTTTGCTGTTGGTATGCTGGTGGATAATGCCATTGTCGTTATCGAGAATATTGTGCGTCACCGGCAGATGGGCAAAACAGCATTCGATGCTGCCTTGGATGGCACGCAAGAAGTCTGGGGTGCAGTACTGGCCTCAACCATTACCACTGTTGCCGTTTTTTTACCTGTGGTGTTTATTGAAGAAGAGGCTGGACAGCTATTTCGTGACATTGCTATCGCTGTTGTGGCCGCCGTTTCGTTAAGTTTGTTTGTATCGATATCGGTGATCCCTATGCTTGCCTATCGGTTGTTCCGCGGTCAAAAGCAGGTAATTATCAGCAAGCGAACGTTACTTGATAGGTTAGGTCAATGGCTGTCAAACCAAGTGATGACCCTGGTTACACTAGCAATACGTAGCTGGATCACGCGGCTCACGACTATCTGTTTACTTACCGGATTGGCAATCACATCAGTTTGGCTATTAACGCCGAAAATGGAGTATCTGCCACAAGGAAATCGTAATCTAGTACTTAATATATTGATACCGCCACCAGGGTTGTCGACAGCTGAACGGGTGGAAATAGGCGAGTATTTTTTCGATATGGCTCTGCCGCACATTGGGGCAGATGTCGATGATGTACCAGCGATAAAGAATATGTTTTACGTCGGTGCCGAGGGGTTTATCATTTCAGGGGCGATCAGTGAACACTGGGATCGAGCCAGCGAATTACTGCCTTTTTTCACTGAGTTGATTTATAGCATACCCGGCATGTACGGGGTGAGTTTACAACCCGGCGTATTTGAGTCTGGACTCGGTGAAGGTCGAGCAATCAAACTCAATATTAGTGGTCATGATTTACACCAAATTACCGCCGCGTCAGCGACTATGTTTAATTTGATTAATACTCAGTTGGCAGGCAGCCAGATACGACCTATACCGTCTATTGAACTGACTTATCCTGAAGTGCTAATGTTACCGGACCATGATCGATTACGCGCTAACAATATGTCGACGCTTGATTTGGGTGTGGCATTGGATGTACTCATGGATGGTCGCGTTATCGGTGATTACAAACAAGAAGGTAAAAAGAAAATAGATTTGATAATGAAAGCGGACGATAGTGATTTTGTTACTCCAGAGGCGCTTTATCAGGCGAATTTAGCCACGCCCAATGGTGAGGTTGTGCCGGTTTCTTCATTAGCGCAATTGCAACAAACCACTGGCATGGCCTTGATCCGCCATCTAGAAAGTAGCAGAACGGTGACGTTGCAAATCACCCCGCCGAAATCAATGCCCCTGCAAACAGCGATGGAAATTATAGAGCAACAGATAATTCGTGAGATGAACAGTATGAATCAACTTGATGGTTTGCGCGTTAATATGAGTGGTGCTGCGGACAAATTAGTACAGACTCGCGAAGTATTGCAGTGGAATTTTTTATTGGCTATTTTTATCGCTTACCTACTGATGGCGTCGTTATTCAGCAATTTTATTTACCCACTGATTATTATGCTGACGGTACCCTTGGCTAGCGCGGGTGGTTTTATCGGCCTCAAGATATTGAACATCTACATCGTACCGCAACCAATGGACGTGCTAACCATGTTGGGCTTCGTTATTCTTGTTGGTGTGGTGGTTAACAATGCTATCTTGATTGTCCATCAAGCGCTGAACAATTTTCACTCGGGGGGAATGGACTATCAGCAAGCTGTGCTGGAATCGACTCGTAGTCGTCTGCGCCCTATCTACATGAGTGCAACCACCAGTATTTGTGGCATGCTGCCGTTAGTACTGATCCCAGGGCCTGGTTCTGAGCTTTATCGTGGTCTCGGCAGTGTTATTCTTGGTGGGTTGGCGGTTTCAACTGTATTTACTATTTTGGTGATCCCGGCCATTTTGGTGTTTGTGATCCGCATGGAAAAACGCCCTAGTGAGTAGATACTGACTAGGGCGTTGATTAACTAAACAAACTCGTTGCTTCAACCGGGTTTTGTTCAACTTCATGCTGGTATTTTTCTTTTGATTCACTCGAAAAATAAGGTTCAACCAACATAATAATACGTAACACGATACGCTGAGTAATCGCTTGAAGATCGTAATCTTCTTCAGCTAATTGTGTATCAAGTGAGTTCGTTGCGATCAAGCAGATAGTATCCGCCATTGAGCTTTGCTGCGCTTCACTCATCTTGATTTCACTGCTGGCATTTAGCGACGTGAGCATCTTTAAGAAAAAGCTATGATGATTATTAACGAGACGCATAAAGCGACGTTTCAACAACTTGTTCTCATCGAAAATCACTTTCATATCACGATAGAAGAACGAGTATTGCTGAATCAAACCAACATACACATTGAGGTAGGCCCAATAATCTTCAAACGCTTGCACGTCATCTTCATAGAATGACATGAGCTTGTTAATAGCGGCTTCATATTCATAAAACAGCTCAGTTAATAATTGGTCTTTGCCGTTAAAATGGTAATACAAATTACCTGGGCTTATTTCTAGCGCATTGGCAATCTCAACAGTAGATACTTTTACGTGTCCGTACTGGCTAAACATCTCTAAACTACACTGTAATATCCTGTCACGTGTTTTCATCGTTTATCCCTACGCTGATGTTGTTACAGCTGTATTCGCTGTATCAGTGGTGATTTTTTTTTCTGCAGCAACTTTTTTTGCAGGTTGAGTTACTTTGCTATCTGATGCTGGAACTTGCACTTCTTTAGATTTTTCTGCGTCCGCTAATATTTGTTCGATAATCGCTAAACTTTCTTGTTTAATGTCCGAGTTATCTTTAGGCATAGCAAGCAGTGCTATTTGTTCCATTACAGAGGTTGTTGCACTCGTTAGTACTTCGTCTTCAAGTTCAGCGAAGGCACTATTAACGAATTCAGCTAAATCGGTTAAATCAGGAAGGGCAGAACGACATGATACTAAACCAACATTAATTAAACCGTTATAGCTGTACAACGTAATGTTCAGAGACATACCTGGTGGTAAGACTGAGATAGGAAAACATTGCTCCATTCTCGCACCCATCATATACAGCGGTTCACGTGGGCCCGGTACATTTGAAATTAGTACATTACCCATTGGCGGTAATATGGTGTCTAAGCTTAAAAATTCACTGACAACGGCAAGGCCTTGGCTCGCCATGGTATAGCTAGTCAGTGCTTCTTTCGTTAGTAGACGTGTTTCATTTTTTAATTTGATGCACGAATCTTTAATCGTCATTAAGCGTTCAAGCGGAGACTCACCACGGTAAGCTAACTCAACTAAGCTGATTGCAACTTGGTTGTTGGTTACTGTATCTCCAGCGTCGCGTAAGCTCATTGGCATTTGCGCAACAAGGGGTTTCTTAAGGTTAAAGTTCTTGCTTGCAAGGTAGTTATGAATAGCCATATCGCAGATAGTAACAACGACATCATTGATCGTCGCGCCAGTCATCTTACCAATACGCTTCACTCGTGTTAGTGGTAGTGCTGAAACAGCTGCACGACGCGCACGCTTAGGGCTCACTGAAAAGGGTGTTTTTGGAGCCATAAAAGGTGTTGGCATATCTGCTTTATATACATTTGCAGCTTGGAACAGCAATTTAGTTGTTAGTTTAGTCAGCGATGGAATTGATTTAACTTGATCTGAGAGCTTTTTCGATGTCTTACCAATCGATGTAAGCATGCTATCAAGCTCTTTTTCTTTTTGCTCGCGTTCAATATTCCAAAATGCAGTCATCGGCGCGTCAGTATTATTACTTAAATAAGACATCAATAGCTGATTGGCTTTCGCACCGTCAGTGAAGGCGTGGTGTGCTTTTAAGTAAATGGCGAACTTGTTATCTTCTAAGCCATCAATCAAGATCATTTCCCACAGCGGTCGGTTTCTATCGAGCAATGTTTCGTGTTGATGTTCAACAAAGTGTAGCAACTGACTTTCATTGCCTGGTTGCGGTAGCATGGCAAATCTTACATGGTAAGACAGGTCGATGTTGTTATCTTCTTGCCAGTGATACTGCCCAGTAAGTTGTTTCTTGAGCTTTAAATTAAAGGGTTGTTTAATCTCATCTTGTGACATTAAGCTATCAAACAGATCTCGGGTAAAGTTACCTTCGTAATGCTCAGGCGCCGTGAAAATTTGTAATCCTGCTACATGTTTAGGACTGGCGACTGTTTCTGTATACAAAAAACCCATATCAACTAGCGTTAGTGCTTGCATGTTATCTAATCCCTATGCTGTAAATCCATAAAATAAAGTGTTTAGATACTAAGCTCTACTTTGTAGTTTTTCTATATCTATATGGGTATATGTTAGTTTGTTGTTTTGTATTTGTAAATAGTGACAAGGTGTTAAATGTGTTTTTAAGAGTATGAAAATAGTATTAAATATATTATAGGTATTGTTACTTAACTATTTTATTACTTTATTTGTTAAGTTTAAAAATGAATTTGGCATTTAAAAAAACCGTTATAAACAAAGAGGTCTGACCATTTGGTAATAATTATAGTATGTCATGTTAGCGGTATCTTTAAGGGGGGGTTGTAACAGTATTAAGCAAGGAATAAAGCCCGGTAATGATGCCTTTTTATTTGATTTTTATTTTATTTTTAATTTAATAATGCCAATTTAGCACCTGTTTTGGCATTTTCACTGATATTTTAGCTAGGGCGTAATAAACGGGTTGTTTTGCGCTATAACGTAAAGGTAAAATATTGAGAATTAAAGATGAGTTTTAAACACTAACGGATATATATAATGCGAGTTAAATCGTTTTACTGTGCGCTATTATTGCTGTTAATGACGGGTTGTAGTCAGCATAGCAGCATAAAAAAAAGTACGATAAATCAAGCTGAAACAGCACCCCAAATTAATGTCCCAACTGCCGAGCTTGCTTATGTGCAGGGGCTGTTGTTGTCGCAATATAAAGATTGGCGTGGCACGCCGCATAAATGGGGCGGGATGAGTAAGCGCGGTGTTGATTGTTCCGGTTTGGTTAAACTGACCTTTGAGCAACAATTTGCATTATCGTTTCCACGGACAACCGCAGAACAAGTAAAAGTCGGTCGTTCGATTAAGCGTCAGCAATTACGCACGGGTGATTTAGTCTTTTTTAAAACGGGTGTGAATGTGCGTCACGTGGGGATCATGGTTGATGAATTCCAATTCTTTCATGCATCGAGCAGCCGTGGCGTGATCATATCTCGATTAGATAATCCCTATTGGCATAGCCATTACTGGCAATCAAGAAGAGTTAATTTATAAATGATGGAACAGAAATTAATTAAAGTGGTCGTTGGGTCTAAAAATCCGGTTAAAGTGAATGCGTCACGCAGCGTGATTGCGCAATTGTATCCTGACTGCATTGTTGAATGTGAGGGGTTAAATGCGGCTTCTAATGTACCGGACCAACCAATGAATGCGGCTGAAACCCGTGACGGTGCGATTAACCGTGTGAAGTATTGCCAGCAGCATGCTGATGCGGACTTTTATATTGCTATCGAAGGTGGGGTCGATCTGCTTGATGATGGCCCTGCTACATTTGCATACGTTGTTATTGCTAGTAAAGATCAGCTGTCTGTTGGCCGCAGTGCGGCATTACCTTTACCTGCGCCTATTTATCAGTCGTTGCTTGATGGTGAAGAGTTAGGACCGGTGATGGACAAGTTATTCAAGACGGTTAATATCAAGCATAAAGGTGGGGCGATTGGTTTACTCACTAATGGTCATGCTACACGCGAGAGTAATTATACTCAAGCACTCACATTAGCAATGGCGCCATTTTTATATCCTGACCTTTATGGGCAATAGCACTGTGAGTAAATAGCATTGCTTGCCAATAACTTGATACGCTTGTTGTTTCAGGCTGTTATTCGAACGCTTTGTAATTTTATGTAAAGGAAATTGATGACTACTATTGATAATAATTCTCATTTGTGATTATTATTAGGGTATAGTTTATAAGCGTTTATAGGGATAGCAGCATGGCGACCAAGGTTAACTTAAGTATATCAACACATAAACTGGCAGAGTTGATTCAAGCGGGTCACCTGTGTGTTGCAGATTTGAACTGCTTAGATGCTGAATCGAAGCAACAAGTTTGGCAGTTGTGTTTATGGAGTTGCAACAAGCGCGTTCATTGCACCAAACCTTGTACGCAGCAATGTAACAGTGGTTATTGTGCTGATACGAAAAATATCAGTGAGCTGGACTACGAGTCAGCATTAATTGTCGTTAATGCTGACGGATAGCTAATCGTACTTATACTTCGTTCAGCACATCTGTTGCTGTGCCTAGATACACTTCCGCTGCCAACAGTATTGATTCATGTAAAGTCGGGTGCGCATGTACGGTATGAGCAATATTGTCTGCGGTAAACTTATTGTGTATCGCTAAACACACCTCACCAAATATCTCATCGGCATTGTTACCTATCATGCCTCCACCAATTAAAGTGTGATCATCGCTATTAAAGATCAGCTTGGTTAAACCGTTGGTGTTCACATCTGTATTGGCACGACCGAGAGAACGCCAAGGTAGATTGATGACCTTATAATTTAACGCACTACTTGCTAATTGCTTTTCAGTCCAGCCCAACCATGTCACTGTCGGGAAGCTGGTAGCCATAAAAGGTTGAGTTAATAAATCACGTTGTGAGTCGGTGTCGTCGGCGATAAATACCGCGTCATAAATACTATCTGGTAATGATTTTTTTTTACTGCTGACAGATAGCTGCACTTGGTTATCAATGAAATTAAAAGCCCTGATTTCTGCTTGGGGTTTTATTTTGAAAAGCCGTTTTATATAGCGTTGAAAGGTTTTGTTAATATCTTTATCCAGTTCAGGAAAAACCTCATCTCCCGTAATTAATATATCTACACTTGTGCCAAGGGCCTGGTAAATAGTCGCTATTTCAATCGCAGCAATACCTGAGCCAACAACGGCTAACTTAGTTGGTATAAAAGGTAAGGCAATCGCTTCGTTATAATGCCAGATATATTTGTTGGTAGAGATATTGGCACTTGTAACTGATGAATCTGTTGTATTAGCTAATTCAGGTGTGTCTGAGGTGCAAGCGACGTAATATTGGCTTTCAAGTGTATCTAATTGTCGTTGCATCAATGCCAGATGAATTTGAGGTTCTGAAAATTCAATGCCTTGAGCGGTTGCAGCTTGAATATTGTGAATTGATTTAGCCATATGTAGCAGGGCATGAGTACGGATCATTCTAGTATTACAGTGAGGTTGTGTGATCGTGTTCATAGGCTCTCTTTGTTTTATTACTACTTTATGGGTGCATTTAAGCAGTTTGTTGTGTAAGTGGCAATGTCTACATCACTATTAAGCTTAATAACTAAGTAATAATGGGTAGAAGTGTTAAACTGTTCACAATCATTATCAACAGATGAATTGGCTATGCGTAAACCTTTGTGGACTCCTGTTATCGTTTCTGTACTCATCGGGGGTAGTGCGGCGGGTTATTATTTATTAAGCGATTATAAAGCCCTAGAAACACAGCAAGCTGTGATCGCTGCAGCGCCTTTTGAGCAACTTTCATTATCGCAAATGAGTGATAAGCGAATTTTAACTCTGCAAGCCAAACTTTATGACGATAAGCAGAATGCTAAACTCTGGTACCAGCTCGGTAATGCTTATATGTATAACGGAGAATACGATAATGCAGTATTAGTATTCGATTATGCAATCCGTTTAACCCCAAGCCCAACAGCAATGCATTACTCAGCAAAGGCGTCTGCATTGTATTACGCAAACGGTCAGCATTTAACTGCTGATGTGCAGGTATTACTTGAGCAGGCATTAGCACTTGAACCGAATAATCAGACGGCCTTAATGATGTTAGCGGCAAATGAGTTTATGAATGTGCGGTACCAACAAGCTATCGATCTTTGGGTGCAATTACTCGATTCTGATCAGCAGGGCTTAGATAGGGTATCGATTATTAATTCAATAAACCAAGCGAAACAGTTTATTCAATAACAAACGGATTAAGGTCAAATTAAAAGGCCTGACTCCGATAGAATATCGAAACCAGGCCTTACAAGCCGCTTAACTAAAATGTCCAACTTAATGGGGTCACTTCATGATGTCGGCATTTTTATGATCACGAGTTATAGGTTGTAACTAATAAGTCGCTTCGCGTTTTTCAGCTTCTGCTTCCCACTCTGGTACCAGTGTTTTTAAGAATTCAGCTTTCTCTTTTTTCATTTTTTCCATATCCATACCAAGTGCTTGTTGTGCAAGTTCTTTGGTTGAGATATCAGGGATCTCGATTGGATCTGTTATACCTTTCTTAGCAAGTAGACGGATGAGCAGAGCACGCGCATCTGTTGCACGGTCTAATGCTGTACCGAGGACGCGTAATGCCACTTCAGGTGCATGCATATGCACGCCGTGAGAGGCGATTGCATAATCCCAACGCCATTGTGCATGACGGATATTAAGTTGGATGTCATCCATTTCAGCTTGTGTTGCACCTGCATCCCATGCGGCTTTAGCTTCGAAATGTGCTGCGATGATTTGTTTTTCAGCCAGTAACTTCATTTCAGTCACTTGCTGTTTACGGGTTTTAACCACATCTTGGAGCATTTCTTTACTTTGTGTATGACAGTTTGCACAAGTATCTTGGAAACGATCAAATGGGTTACCGACTTTATGATCGGTGAACACTGTACCGTCTGCATTTTTCACTTTCGGCATATGGCAATCAACACACGTTACGTTGTTTTTACCGTGAATACCTTCGCGCCATGTTTCATAACCGGGATGCTGTGCTTTTAGCATTGGTGTTTTAGAAACGGCGTGAGTCCAATCTTTAAAGCCGATTTCGTCATAGTATTCTTCCATCTGATCAACGGTTGTGCCTTTATCCCACGGGAATTTAACGGCCTTTGTTGGTCCGGTGAAGTAATATTCAACGTGGCATTGCGCACAGACTTGCGCTTGCTGGTCAAGGCGACCTTGCTCAGCAAATGGTTTACCAATAGTTGCCATTGCACGTTCAACATGTGGACGAGTCAATTTAAGTGCTGGTTCACCATTTTTAAATGCGTCACTACGAGTATCATGACAATCGGCACAGCCAATGGCATTTACTACCTCTGCGCCGCCTTTAGCCCATTTACCTGAGAAATAAGCATCTTCACCATTTTCTTCAATAAAGCGTGCTACGTCAGGGCTTTTACAGCTCCAGCAAGACATGACCATAGGGCCATTCTTGGCATTCGTTGGTCCACCTGTACGCAAGGTATTACGGATGTCATCAATGGCATAGAAATGCCCACGGGCTTTGTTGTAGTCTTTAGAGAAGCCATAACCTGCCCACATGATGACCATATTTGGATCGCCTTGCAGTGCATCTTCTATTTCTGCACTTTCACTTGTGGCTTTCCAAGTTTCGTACTGATCTGGATGTGCTTGTTGAAATTTTTCGTTACGAGGTTCTAATTTTTCTGTTACTTGCTCCGCAGCAAACACCGATGTACTCATACTCAGTAATAGCGTTGCTAATAGCGCGGTTACGCCTGACGTTGGTTTAAGCATTTTATATAAACTAACCATGTTGTCTCCAATTTATAATTATTTAGATTGACCAAGCGTTGTGAGAAAGGCAATAAATAAAAATTGGCATGTAATTATATTTTTTAATTTAATCTTCACGTTAGATAGATTACTTTAAATAATATAAATACCTTATTTAAAATATCTTTAATTCACCTAAACATATATACAAATTGGTTATTACCTTTGGGTTTGTTGTTTTCGATCAAGATATTAAACCAACATGATTTAATTAATAAAAGCCGTATGTAATTAAGCACTACAAAGTGTGATCTATACACTAAATTACATGTGTTGACATTTATTTACATTTCAATAACAACCTATAGTCTTTCTAAAACATAAGCTTATGCGTTTGTTGACGTATATCTCAAATTTAAAATTAATCCATTATGGGTACTTATTTAGGGTGGTCTATTTTGAAGTTTTAAAATATAGTGAACTCGTTAAGCGTTGTGGCTGGCATTATAAATAAGAATTATTCTTAATTAGGATTAGTGTTACTCAGGGAAATAAATAATAGATTAATTTTAATTTAATAATCTATTCATTCTGAATAACTAAACTAACGAAAATTAAAATGTGTTTTTAATTAACACACATTTTTATAATTCTCATAGAAGGATGCAAAATGGGTAATGTAAAATTAGCCATACGTACAACGATTAGCTTTCTGCTCTTCATATGTATCTATGGTTTTAATTTCAGTGTTACTGCTGAGTCGTCAGATAGCCAGAACCTTGGTGCGAATACAGATGGCCGACATGAAGTAACGTTTATTCGTGATAGTGATAATGCGTGTACGCAATGTCATAAAGACTCGAAAGAAACACGCCAAGGTACGCATGGCGAAAAAGTCGTCGCAGAAATTGGCCGAGACCTTAAATGTGTTGAATGCCATAATTCGATTGGTCCAGACCACCGCGAAAATCCCACTCAGGTTACCAAGTACTCAGCCGCTCAATCTCAAATAGGTACGCATAAAACCCAGCTTGATTTTGACGCTATCTTAAAAGCAACTGGCAACTGTACTGAATGCCATACCGCCGATAAATTACAAGAAAAAACCTGGGTACATGATGTCCATGCGAAAAAAGCCACTTGTTCGTCTTGCCATGTGATCCATGCCGATGGTGAAAAAGAAGGTATGCAAGCACTAGAACGTAAGGCTCAGATTGCGCAGTGCGTCGATTGTCATAAAGACTTTAACTTGAATAAAGAAGGTAAGGGAGACTGACATGGCCTGTTCTAGACGAAATTTATTACTCGGTGCTGGCGCGGTAATTTTTACTACTGGTGTTTCTAAAGTTGCCTTGGGTAAAAAATCATTAGTAGCAACGCAAGAAGATGGTGATAAACGCTACGGTATGGTTTTTGACGAAACCGCGTGTATTGGTTGTACTGCGTGTACAGATGCATGCCGTGAAACCAATAATGTACCAGAAGGTGTCTCTCGCTTAACAATTGAACGTAGCGCACCTATGGGTGAGTACCCAGACGTTGATTACACATTTACACGTGTATCTTGTCAGCATTGCGATAACGCCCCTTGTGTCACGGTTTGTCCGACGGGTGCATCGTATGTTGATCTTAAAACCGGCATTGTCGATGTGCATGGTGATAAGTGTGTCGGTTGTGGTTATTGCTTAGCGGCTTGCCCGTATAAAGTCCGATTCTTCCACCCAGAAACAAAATCTGCAGATAAGTGTAACTTCTGTCGTGATACCAATTTGAAAGCCGGTAAATTACCTGCTTGTGTCGAATCATGTCCGACTAAAGCACTGACCTTTGGTGATCTTAACGATCCGACGAGTGAGATAAATAAAGTGATTGCTAGCAATGCTGTTTATCGCTCGAAAGTAGCGTTAGGAACCGAGCCAAAACTGTATAAAGTGGCGGATACAAAAGGGGAGATAAAACGATGAATACATTTGTAAGTGCGTTTACGTTTGATTCATTGGTGTGGGACTGGATCATTGCGATATACCTGTTTTTAACTGGGATGTCGGCGGGTATGGTGCTCATTGCTATTCATTTGAAACGTAAGGTGATTGAAGGTAAAGCGTCTGCTAACGGTATTATCAAAGCAACGGCAATCTTAGCGCCGTTAGGGATTATATCAGGCTTAACGATTTTGATTTTTCACTTAACCAAGCCTTTAGCATTTTGGAAGATCCTCGTTTACTTTAACCCAACCTCAGTGATGTCGATGGGTGTGATCTTGTTCCAAGTTTATATGATTATTCTATTTACTTGGATTGCTGTGATGTTTAAAGATGAGTTAGCGACATTGCTGCAGAGGCTATTTAAAGGTCGTCTAGCTTTTGTTAATCCGATTGTAGACAAAATCGCTAGACTTGAGAATGCAGTAGAGCTATTGCTAGCACTGCTTGCGGTGATGCTAGCGGCTTATACTGGCTTCTTATTATCCGCATTGAAAACCTATCCGATGTTAAATAACCCTGTATTACCTGTGTTATTTATCTTCTCGAGTGTGTCTTCGGGTGCCGCGGCCTGCTTGTTGGTGGGTATTATTGGCTTTAAGGAGTCATTCCACAGTAAAAGTGTGCAATGGATCCACAGTATTGAACGCCCTGTAGTGGTGTTCGAGTTGTTTGTACTGCTGACGTTTTTTACTGGCCTTATCTTTGGTGGCGGTCAGAACGAAGCAGCAGCGATGGCGGCTATTGGCGGTGGGTTCTGGGCAACCTGGTTCTGGTACGGCGTCGTTGGCGCGGGTATGTTAGTGCCACTGGGACTTAACTTTTTTGTCCCCACTCAGGCGCAACATAACAAAGCCTTTGTATTGTTAGTCACCTCATTAAGCCTTATCGGTGTGTTAATGCTGCGTACATTTATCTTGTACGCAGGTCAGATGACAGTTGTCTAGTTAAAGCTTAGTTAAAAGTTGAGCCAAAAGGTTAGCTAACAATAAGTTAAGAGAGTTCGTTTGGGCTCTCTTGTTTTTGATACATAGTTTTCTATACATAATGGGTCCGTCTATGATCCCAGAAATGGCATTGTTTTCACTTATTCTAGGTACGTTGAGCGCGATGCTTGGCGTTGCTATTCCGTTGTTTGGTATTGTCACGAAACAACCACAGTTAAGCCGTTATTCATGGCTATTTAGTTATACTGCATTTATCGCAGTGACCACGTCTATTTGCCTACTTGCTTATAGTTTCACTGCTGACGATTTTTCCGTTAATTATATTGCCCAACATTCAAACTCCCAGTTACCGGTATTCTTTAAGATCGCCGCGGTATGGGGCGGGCATGAAGGTTCGTTGTTATTTTGGGTATTCTCGCTGTCATTATGGTCGGCGGCGATTGCGTTTGTAAATCGCAATCACAACCAAGCTTTTATCAGCCGAGTGTTAATTGTATTAAGTCTCTTAACCGCTGCGTTTGGTTTATTTACACTGTTAGGTTCGAATCCTTTTTCTCGCTTGTTTCCTGTACCTATGCAGGGACGAGACTTGCACCCTATGTTGCAAGATGTCGGTCTGATTTTTCATCCGCCCTTACTGTACTTAGGTTATGTTGGATTTTCAGGCGCGTTTGCTTTTGCCGTTGCAGCGTTAACCATGCCTGATATTAATATTCCTTGGCCACAATGGAGTCGGGCTTGGACGCTTGCTGCTTGGGTTATGCTAACCGGTGGTGTCGCGCTGGGTTCTTGGTGGGCTTATTATGAACTGGGCTGGGGCGGCTGGTGGTTCTGGGATCCGGTTGAAAATGCTTCTTTACTGCCTTGGCTAACGGGTACTGCATTGCTACATTCACTGATCGCCAGTGAGAAACGTCAGGTGTTGATTAACTGGAGCTTATTACTGTCTATTTTTACCTTTAGTTTAAGCTTATTGGGTACATTTGTCGTGCGTTCGGGGATCTTAACGTCAGTGCATGCATTTGCGGTCGACCCGACGCGCGGGCTGGTGCTGTTGGTGATCTTAGCCATTTGTGTGGTCGTGCCATTAACGTTATTTATGTTACAAAGTGACAAGATTAAACCGTTACAATTACGCAGTATTTTCAGCCGCGAAGTTGTGTTTTTAATTCTCAATGGTGTACTCGTCGTGACGACCTTGTCTGTGTTACTTGGTACTTTTTATCCGATGATATTCCAAGTATTTAATCTGGCGAGTATTTCGGTGGGTGTGCCTTACTTTAATACGGTATTCGTGCCCTTGGCATTATTATGTTTTGTATTAATGGTTGTGGCGCCTTTTATACATTGGCAGAAAACCAATTTTAACGGCATTCGTACAAAAGTGATATTAGTTTGGGTTTCTTCTGTTGTGATCGGTTCTGCAGCCAGTTACTTGTTTAATGAAACCTTGTCTTTGTATGTATTATTGGTACTGATACTGTGTGCCGCTATCGTTATGTCGACCTTGTTTGCTGGTGTGAGTATACGTCATTTAGGCATGACCATCGCGCATATCGGTATTGCTGTGACAGCCGTGGGCATACTCATCGTCAGTTACAATTCGACAGAAGTGAGTGCGAAAATGAGCCCTGGTAGTTCGGTTGAATTGGGTGATTTAACCATTAATTATATCGATACAGAATGGTTAGTTGCTGCTAATTATACCGCAGAGCAGGCATTATTAGAGGTTGTTGATAGTAAAGGCCATATCGTGCAATTGAAACCGCAAAGACGGCATTACCCTGTACGAGTCATGAACATGGGTGAACCAGCGATCCATTCAACTTGGTTACGAGATATTTATATCACGATGGGGGAAAAAATTGACCGCGATGCTTACGCTATTCGCATTCAAAACAAGCCATTTATTAATTGGCTATGGGCCGGCAGTATGATGATGATGCTTGGCGGTATGTTAGCGATAGGACAGCGTTATGGGAAATAAGAATAAGAAACTCACCTCTCATTTTAAACTAATGCTACCCAGTTTACTGGGGCTGCTATTTGTCGTAGCAATGATGTTTGCATTAACTGCTCAACAAGATCAAATAACACCGTCAGTCTTGGTGGGAAAGCCAATCCCAAGCTTTACTGCAAGTGATTTAGAGTCTGTTTTGATAGGTAACAGCGTGTTCCAAACCAATAATGACATATCACAAACTGACAAGCGCTTCACGCTGTTAAATGTCTGGGCTTCTTGGTGCGCAGTGTGTCAAAGCGAACATGATTTTTTGATGAAACTGGCAGTGCAAGATAATATACGTATTGTCGGATTAAATTATCGTGATGATAGAAGTGACGCGCGTAAGGTATTAAGTACGCTGGGGAGTCCTTATGTCGCGAATATCTTTGATCCCGATGGTAAGCTTGCCTTGGATATGGGGGTTACTGTGACACCAGAAACGTATCTGTTAGATAGCCAAGGTATAGTGCTGTTTCGTTATTCTGGCGCGTTGGATGAAAAGGTGTGGCAACATTACTTCAAGCCATTGATACAAAAGCTGTTAAATAACAAAACATCATAAAGAGGTTGTGAATGAAATTGTCATCGTTGTATTTCTGTTTTATCACCTTGTTTTTTGCGTTGCCTTTAGCTGCGGAATCAACACTGTTGGTGGATGTATTTGAGTTTAATTCTGTTGAGACACAAAGCCGAGCGATTAATTTGGCGCGTCAGTTACGCTGTCCTCAATGTCAGAATCAAAACCTCATGGAATCTAATTCACCCATTGCTAAGGACTTGCGCTTAACTGTTTATTTGATGGTGAATAAAGGTGACGGTGATGCAAAAGTAATTGATTATATGACGAATCGTTTCGGCGACATGGTGTTGTATAAACCAAAATTTGAACCGAGGACCTACGTACTTTGGCTTGGGCCTGTGTTTTTTATAGGGTTGTTTGGCTGGTTAGGTTATCGGAAAGTCAAAGGGTCGATTGTGAATTGAGTTGGTCTTAGATAAGTTTGATATGTAGCTAACAATCCAATGTTAATAACATCGGGCTGTTAGCTAGCATTTTAACGAGTGAAACCTAGTTAGATACTGATTTACTAGCGGTTTTTTCTAGCACTATGATAAGCACGATAGCTGCAAGCATAGCAACAATCGCATAGGCTAATAATGCCGGTTGTCCTGTCACTTGTTCAAAACTAAAAGGTGAAAGGTTGCGTTCTAGCAATGGCACTTCAAGGCCACTTGAATTTGTACGCCACGTGAGTGTTTCTTTCCACGGCCATACTTTACCCAGTGTCCCGATCATTAATCCGGTTAAAAACGTCAGCGCGATATCGCGATAGTGTTTTAGTACCCATGTCAGTACGTGCGAGAACGTTAGAATACCAATGGCACAACCAGAGGCGAAAGTCGCCAAGGTCACGATGTCGAAAGATTTCGCAGCAGCAAGAATCGGTGTATACATACCTAACATAAGTAAAATGAAGCTACCTGAGATACCTGGTAAGATCATTGCACAAATCGCGATTGAGCCAGCAAGTAAGATATTAATCGAGGTAGGTTCAAGATTAAGCGGTTGCAGTACGGTAATACTATAAGCAAAACCAATACCAGCGATGACTGCAGCAAAGCGACTGACTTTCCAAAACGCCACTTGTTTGAACATGTGGTTTACCGAAATGATAATTAAACCGAAGAAGAAAGACCACAGTGGAATAGGATGGGTGTTGAGCATCCAAGTGATCACTCGTGCTAGCGTAAAGATACTCGTTAGGATACCCGCCAGTAACACAATCAAGAATGTACCGTTTACATAATCAAACGCGGCTTTTAGACCATCTTTACGGATCATACCGATAAGACGGGGTGTAATACGGCTAATACTACCCAGCAGCGTATCGTAAATACCGGTGATGAAAGCGATAGTACCGCCTGAAACACCTGGTACTACGTCCGCGGCACCCATTGCCATACCTTTTAGAAAGGTCGAAACTTTACTCATGATTTTCCATCTACTTTATTGATTAAAGGATAAATTTGACCGCATTATAAACTGTTTGAGTGAAAAAAATGTCATTACAGTAAATACTTTTTTGTATTTACAGTAAATACTTTTTTGTATTTACTGTAAATAATGCTCAGGTCATTCCTAAAATAGAATCACCTTTCTAATTTGTTCATCATTTTGAATGCCAACTTTAATCATTCATTTAGTGTTTAGCATCAAGAGTCACAGTTATTAGCGTTATTTATTCTCAATTGTGATTGCAACTAAATATTTAATAATATTGTATATTAAATGTCATATTCTTCACTTAACCTCAGATCCGTTAAAATAACAATCAAAGGATTTGATGTGAATATACTCAAAAATGTAATAACAGCAACTTGCCTCACTTGTGTAATGAGCGCTTCGGCACTTGCAGATAGCGATATTTACCTTACTAATAACTCCAACCAGGCCATGTCTATTCAAGTTAACCACACTGGTTCAGATTTACTTGAAGAAGGCGCAGAATGGCAACAACACGTACAGACACTAAAACCGTGGGAAACCAAAATAGTGTTAAGTTTTAACCGTTGGGAAGGCATAAAATCAGGCGATAACTACCAGTTTGAAACGTTAGTGACCAATGAAAATGGTGAGTCGCTGTCTTTATTGCAACAAGTGAAAGGATATTGGTATAAGTCGTCACTCGAACACGGCGCCAGTGCCAATGATGTCGGGTTAAGTTGGGCGGATGATCGCGATACTTACCGCTACTTATCTCAATATAATAGTAATAGTACAAGTACTGAAATTGCATTTAAAGCCAGTGCTACGGGGCGCTATGACGATATACATTACACTATCACGCCACAAAAAATAGATGAGCAACCAGAACATGATGCCAACGCGCTGAAAGTGATGTCATATAATGTATGGGCGCTGCCAGTGATAGCGTCGCATATAGGCGACCGTTTACAGGAAATACCTGAGCATGTGAAAGGTTATGATGTAGTGATGCTGCAGGAAGTATTTGCTGTTGGTCGTGATGCATTTTTACGAGACTTAGCCAAAGAGTATCCATATCAAACCAAGATGTTGGATAAATCAGGTGCAAATATTTACGACGGAGGAGTCACGATTGTGAGTCGCTATCCTATTGTTAACGAAGGGCAATATGTTTACCCTGACTGCTCAGGTACCGATTGCTTTGCTGATAAAGGCGTTAACTATGCTGAAGTAATTAAAAATGGTAAGGCTTATCACGTATTTGCTACGCACACCGCGTCGTTTGACACTGATACTGCACGTGATTATCGTCAGCGCCAATTCCGTCAGATCCGTGAATTTGCTCATACTCAAAATATACCTGTCACAGATACCGTTGTTTATGGTGGTGATTTCAATGTGAATAAACGTAAATTTCCAACAGATTATCAACAGATGTTTGCGAATTTAAGTGCGAATGAACCGGAGTATGCGGGATATACAGAGTCAACATTTGACCCTCGCATCAATGCCTTTGCTGGTAGTGCCTTATCGGGTGGTGAAAATATTGAATACCTTGATTATATCGTCGTAAGTAATGAATTTGCGCAACGCAGTGAAAACATAAACACAGTGAAGGTACCTCGTACTACGGTCGCTAGTTTATGGAAACATTGGAATTTGTCTGATCATTTCCCTGTTAAAGCGGAGCTCCGTTAATGCGGGTTCGGTTATTTTTGGTAAGCGTTGCTTTTGCTGGCAGCGTTTATTTTTTCATCTCGAATGAAAATGAACTGAATGCGGAGAGAGAGACTGTTGTAGTCACTTCGCCGAGTCATCAATCAAAATCGTTGGTCATTAACCCGTCAATAGCAACGACAGTCGAACTACAACGCAAGGAGCAGAAGGAAGCCGTTGTTAATACCGAGGTATCTGAACAAGATAGTTTATTACAAGAGGCGAGAGGGCAAGCGTTAATGACCGCGTTAACGTCGTTTTGGAAACTGTGCAATCAACGGCATAATTGCGATGAAATGCTCGTTCAGCAACAGTTAATGTTGACGGAACGTCGCTATCAATTATTACGTAATTTCCCTGTAAATCAACAAGAAGAACTACGCTTGATGGGGGAGTCATTCACCAGCCAAAATGCCACATTGGCCGACAAAGTGGCCAACGTTAAAGCGATACGAGAGCTGGTATGGGGTATTGATGCCAGGCTATTGTTTGAAGAACAAGCTGCTTATTATAATTACAGGTTATCGTTAGTTGAATCGAACAATCTACTCAGCCAAGCTCAAAACGCTGAGGAGTTTATACAAGCCTATAATGCAATGTTAGAAGCACAGAGCGATGATTTGTTATCGTTTGGTCTTGATTCTGAAGAAGCTAAATATGAAGAAGCTGTCAGGTTAATACCGACATCAATTTTAAACAATGAAGCTGCAGATATTAAGGCTAAACTTGCGACGCAGTATTTAACCCCTGAAAAGCAGCAAGATATAGCGAACAGAGCGAATCAAGTTGAACAGCAACAACAAGAAGTGATGAGTTACCAGCAGGGTTTATATGAATTAGAGCGGACACTTGCAAATGAACGGCTGACGACCAAAAAAATGCTGAGTGATGAACAATGGCAAACCTATACAGCAGGGCAGTTATATCGCTACCGATTAGCTTTTTTTGGTGCTTAAATGACATGTTGGAATAATATGAGCCAATAATGATGTCGAACGATGATTGGCTCATATTGAGATGAATAGCTTAACTATTGGTCGTGGCTAGCCTCTTTTTTATCTAGTTCACTGAAGTCGATACCACGTTCAATTGCAAATGCACGCATTGCCCGTAGGTTGGTTGCATTTGCCGAGAGATGTGAAGCTACCGTACGTAATAGACTTGCTGCGACCATTGCATCATTTTCGATTACGGCGATTAACTCACTTGCTCCGATACGCAAAAATACACAGTCTTCTATTGCGATTAAATCTAGCAGTCGTGGTGAGTCATGAATAACGGCTAAGTCACCAATTAATCGCCCTGGTAAAATTTCAGTTACTAGGCGCTGTTCGACTGCTGTTGCTGGCCAGTATAGACCCGCAGACCCCTTAACACAGAGATAAGCTGCATCTGCTTCTTCTCCAGCACTAAAAATGGCTTGTCCTGGTTTTGCTTTGTACCACTGTGCACTAAATGCCAGTAGACGCTGTTGTTTTAGATCCAGCTGACCAAACAAATCTGTCTCTCCAATTACGCGTAATTTACGTTTTAGATCCTGACGGGCATCATCATCTTCTGGTTGATCTTGACGGGCAATACCATCAATACGGCCATCGACAATTTCAACGAATAAGTCGTAGCTTTCTGGGCTCAGAAAGTGATTTTCAATAAAGATCTGCGTGCTATCTGGCATTAATTCACTAATACGTCGTCGCGTAAGCGCACGTGCATCACCTTCGTGGCTAGCGAGTGCATTCCTTAGAATTAGGATATCAGGCTTTTTGATGCCTGCTCGGCTAAATGCTAAACGCTCCCTGAAGATTGCAGGCAGGTTTTCTCCGCCTTGTGTCGTCGCCACATCATATAAAGACTGTGCGACTAATCTTCTTAAACCATGTTCTTTTAAGACATCGACAATAACATCTTCAATTAATTTTTCTCGTGCACCAGCTGTACTTGAAATACGGCCAAAAATGGCATTACCAAGCACGGACATAACAGGGAAGTATTCCTGTGGGTCTATGGGTTTAAATAGGCCATCTAATTTTGCCACCATTTCGTGGGCACTCTTCATGCGAATTTGTAAGATCCGTTGTTTGAATAAATCGGTGAACGATGGACCAATTTGTTCGGCAGAAAAGGCAAAGGGTACGGTCAACATTAAGGCAAAATCTTCAGCCGATAAGCCACTTTGGCCGACTAAACGGCGTTTTGCTACGATGACTCTAAGTTGATGATAAAGATCTTCGTCCATATTCAAACGGCGAAATAGTGGGTGGTCAGTACCATCAGTGCCAAACGTTTCTGTGAGGCCTTCGATGAGGTTGGCGGACATGTGCGCTAAATAGTCCGCAATGCCTTCATCTTGTAGCATTTGCACAAAGTTATCTTCTTGTGACAAGCTTAGTTGCGTAAGCATTTTGGTAGGCACTGCATAGAGTAAATTGCTGCCCAGCGGCGAGACTGGATTGAACTTTTCAGGATCAAAGGTATGTACAATGTCATCAAGTCCCGCTTTGGCCAATCGTTTGGCTATTTCAGGTCGTAACTGCACAATAGCTTCTACTAGTTCGCTTTGTGTATCAGGATCAAGTCGTGAGCGTAAGCCTCGGCGCACAATGAGATCGTCGGTACCCATGGCTTCAACTAATTGGAACCACCAATCTTTGATCTCATCGTATGACTGAAAGCCAGCTGTTTTTGGGACAACCCAATTCGACTTAAATGGATCTACGCTGTTACCAGAACGGGCAGATTCGAGTTGCCAATCAGTGACATCAACGGAAATATCGGCATCCAGAATAGGCTGGTAATTAAACGGCATCAACAGGTTTTCACCAAGCGTGCCTTTAAAAATATACGGTTTGGAATTGGCATAACCGATACGATTGGCAACCACTGTCTGATGTAAACCATTCATCTCATTTCCGGCTATCGTCAGTGACCCGCGATATGGAATAACCTCACGTGTTAACAAATCTGCAAAAGCGAGGGCGCTAGACTCATTATTGGTCTTAATGGCAACACGGGCACCTTTGGGAATAGTTAGGTTAATATCTTCTAAAATAGCATGGCCATCTTCATCACGTACGGTAATTTTTTTAAGTTCTATATCGCCGTTAAGGCTGGTCTCGGTATCTGGTTCGCCATCAAATAAAGTATCGTCAACTAATGTTTTTGATGAGAATCGTTCGGTGACGACTTCCCAGCGTAGCGCCATGTCTTGAGTTTGGTTGTAATAAGTCAGCAATTCTTTCCAGGGTGATGATAGATCTTTGTACGCTGCTAACGCGGCAACGAGCGCGCCGACAGTGATCTCGCCTTGAATCGCTAAATAGCCACCAACTGAGTAGAAAAAGAAGGGGGTTAATTGGTTAATGAAGTTGTTCAGGAACTTCATGAAGAATTTCTTTTGGTAAATTTCGAAGCGGATACCGAACAGTTTACCTAAACGATTGGAAAATAATGACAGTCGATGACGTACCCCACCGTTAGTTCGAATATCACTGACGCCAGCAGCTGTTTCACCAATATCAGCTGCTAGTTTACGAATTTCTTGAATTCTGGCTTTATTGAGTAAGTTAATCTGACGTTGTAACTTAGGGATTATCCATGCTTGTAATGGGATCAGGGTGATGGATGCGAGGCCAAACCAGAAACTTTGCGCAAATAAGAAGGCAAGGATAGTAAGCATTTGTCCTGTTTGTAGAATCGGGCGTGAGAGCATATCGCCCATTAATGATCCCATCGGCTCTGCTTCCGATGTCACCATAGATACTAGCTCACCCTGGCTAGTCGTGCGGAAATATGAGCGAGGAAATCTTAAAATTCGGGTAACCATTTGAAAACGAAAGCGCCTTAATAAACGTTCAGCTAACACACCTTTCATGGTGTTTAACTTCATCTTCAATAAGCCATTGGCTAATACAGCAACTAAGAAACCAACACAAAGCACCATCAAAAATTCGGTCTGACTGAGAAGCACACCGAGTACCGTGACATCTTCACCTGTGCCGCCAATGGCATCGTTGATTATGCGTTTAGGGAGTTCCAGCGATACATAGAGGATCGGAAAGGTTAGCAGGGTGATAGCCGATAAAATCAACTGATTACGTTTTGAATATTTCCAGATAAACTGAAAAAGGCTCTTTTCCATTTTCGATCTCCTCTTGATGGGTTATTTATGAAAATGTTAATAAGTCAAATTCTATGCCAGATTCTATACGAAGAGTGTCAACAAGAATAGTCGATCTTCGATAACAGTAACCATTCGATTAGATCTAACGAGGTAAATGTTTTTACTTGCATCCCTTAAGGAGTGCTTTAAGGGCGGTGAGTGGTTTTATTGATATTTTTCACACGTTTGTTAATTTTTATTCTTTTTGATCATATTTTTTATGAATTTAATTTTTTATTAATTATATTTTAATACTATTTTCAGGTTTATTTAAATCCTTAATGTTAATTTTAAGTTGCATTAAATAACAGCAGCTTAAGTTAGTTGCCCGTATTTTTTGCGTTCTTTTTATAGTGATATTAAGGAATAGGATTTCATGAATAAAAAATATTTTAAAATGAGTTATGTAGCTTTAGTTGTGGCATCAGGCTTGGCTAATGCAAGCCCCATTATTGGCGTCGATGATGCTTACTTTACCGGGGCTGATGAATATTTTGTTGTTGATCCAAGAACTGCGTGTGACATTTTCAATCAGAAGGTCAGTTATATTAATAATGCACTTGGGGGGATTGATGATACGGCTCATATTGATAATCTCTGCCGAACAGTTCGTATTAATGATGGGCAGATTGAAGACTCATATAATCTAACCACTGTTAATGGTGCTTACGCTCATGGCAGTAGTAGCTATCCGATTACAGAGCAAATAGATGTCGCACGTACTATCGACATACTTATGTTTTCACAATCAAATAAAACAGACTACGTACTTATTGTTAATGGCTCAATTGATGTAAGCAAACAACAGGCCGTTTGGGGGGGCGTTGTAGAGTGGAATGATGAAAATGTACTGCCATTCTTTTGGTATCGTGAAGGGTATCTAGGGCAGGTTTTTCATGGCAATTCCCAGTTCAATTATATGTCTGGTGAATCAGAATATAAAATGTCGAAAAAAAGGGCTGAATCAGAATCAAACAATACGAATGAGATTGAGCGTTTAACATGGAAATACTTATCGGAGACCTGTGAAAATGGGGATCTAAATGCGTATTGTATTCCTCAAGGGTATAAATTTGGAGATCAATTTATTAACACCGAAACATATCCGTCATCAACGAATGCAAATGGTAAAACGGTTGATATTGCTAATAGTACGTCCTTTAGTTTTGACATTTCAGGTAGTTTTGAAGCGAGTAAATCTGATGGACCTTCTGCAGGTTTAAGCGTCGGTTTTGGTTTTTCTAAAACAAAGGAGTCATCTCAAACCCATGATGTAATGACGTTAACATCGGTAGGCCAAGGTAACGATGTAGGTACCAAGGTTACGCAAAGAATTAATACTCTTGCACTGGGTAATGCGGCTGATAATTATCAGGCTAGTGGTGATAGTTGGAACCGAGTGGTGAACGCCGCCGAGATCTGGGGTGAAGATCTTTATCGTAGTTATCCATTAGACAGCTATGAAGCGTGGCAAGAAAATTACACTTCTGATCGACGTTCTTGTAAATCACAAGCGATCATCTTTGGTAATTCATTAACTATCGCGCGAACACATTTAAATATGTATGGCGGGAGTTGGAAAATCCAAGATGAAGATATCAAAACGGTGGAATCTAACTACGGCGTGACAATTGATACTAAATGTACCGTTGATGATAATGGTCAAACATTCCGTGTCATGCAAGATACATTATTATAAGAAGGAGAGCGAGATGAATTTATTTAACAATACGCTTGCTGTATGCATGATTGCATTTACAGCGGGTGTAAATGCAACAAGTCTAGAATCAGTTAATGCGCAAGATAATGGTGTTTTTCGGGCTATGGAGGAATTACAGGTTAATAACATTAAACCGCGAAATGGCAGTGTCGAACAAGACGTTAATGCGGATATCTTATTCCTAGATAGCGGTATGATTAAAGCAGATGAGTTAACTAAAGATATGCTGTCTAAATATAACGCGATGGTTATCATTGGTGACAAATCACATAATAAAACACTAATGATAAATATTTTTGGTTTTGGTATTGAACGTGATGTGATTGTTATTAGTAATATCCATGATTTAAAGACCAGAGAGGTTAATACTTATAATGTCGGTGTGGATACGGCTGATATTACGGTTGCAACAGTGTTGTCTAATGTGATTATAAAATATATTGCTAAGTAATGATGTGATAATTTAATTGTGTATAAAACCACTGCTTGCAGTGGTTTTATTTTAAATGAATTAATGAATATTTAAAGGGTAATGAGAATGAAACTATTTAAGTGGCTAATTTTGTCATTTATCAGTATTTCCGCATATGCAAGTGATGTTCAGCATTCTAGTGTGGTTAGTTTAGCGTATTATAATAATGTTGAAGTCGAATATCACGATAATCTATATCTTTTCCAGCTATTACTTTCAAAACACTGCGTTAGTTATAAACAAGATGAAGACACTTGTAATCAGTATTTAGAGAAGAAAATACCTGATATACGTCAGGCTTATTTTTCAGCGCTAGAAGGTGATAAAAAAGACTATTTAGATATTAAGCTAAAAATGGCAATTGATACCAGCATTATATTAGCAGCTGTCCACCATTCTGATGGGAAATATATTAGTGCTATTGTTGAAGATGTTATTTCGATTACGAAGGAAGAAATTGAGAACAGAAGTAACATAATCAAGCAGGAAGAACTTTATGATAATAATGGGCGGACAGGTATTGATTTTAAAGGCATAAATCAGGTCTTACTTGAAGAATATAGTGATGAGATATTAGATTATAAAATAGACATCATTGAACCTCATTATTTTTTAGCTCAGTTACCAACAAAAGCAGAGAAAATACAATATCAGACGTTGTTATTTATTAAAGAATATCTTGAATTAAAATCATTGAGGACAGCAGGTAAAAAAGAATTTGATGATTTACTTAAAACTGTGTTCAGAGATTTAATTGGCTGCGCAGTATGCACGACCGATATTATTACGAAAGTAAGCTTGAATGGTTCTACATGGTATGACGAGATCTCAATATCAGAATATTTACTTTTTGGATTTGCTAAATTTGGTCAATTAAGTCAGGTTGAATTATATTATCCAGATGCCTATTTATTCCCTAAATACACTGAAACATCAGCAATTGATTTCATTTATTATTTACGTCAGTACATACTACAAAAAGACGGTGATTACTTTGTTTCGAAAGAGATGGTTGAAAATGACCATAAACCCAGCGATGTAGATAATATATCTTGGGAGATTATGAGGTCTATACTCCAAAGCACAGATTGGAATATTGTGATTAGAGATAAAGTTGCCGTCCCTAATGTGCGTCGATTATGGAATTCTTTGATCAAAATATTAACGGGTCCAACAGGTGCTACATTTGTCGATAAGCCATCTCAAGTTTTAAATAAAGCGGTGACCACTAATTATAAAGTTACATACATTGGCAAACTATTTAATGTGACGAGTGCATTTAAAGCAGTCGTAAAGCACGTTCCTAAAGTCGTTTACGGTGAATCGTTAAAAGGCCTTTGTAATAGTGATGCATTGATTGGAACTGGGTTTACCAATAGTATATCCCTTGAAGATATTTGTGTATATGTACCGAGCTTTAGATTCAAAACATTCTCCATTACGATCGGGAGTAAAATGGATCGTAATTCAGACTTTGTAAATCTGGGAAATCAGAATCCCTTTAGCTTTTTCATGTATTCGATAATGCCGATAATTGTAAACCCTTGGGAAACTATTTTTTCTGGCGTTGATGTTATCGATGGCGGCAACTTATTTCAGTATGGACAGGATATGGTCGGCTATAGAGTGATGCTTGTTCATCGTAGCGGAACTATTGTTTATCGAAATATCATGTTTGAAAAGCAAGAATTACAACTGAGTAAGTCGAGACTGATCGATAGCAACATTGAAAATTATACATTAAAAATAATCAGTAACTTTAGTGGGGTTGAGGTCGCTCATTTTCAATTGAACGACGGTATGTTTGTGATTTCTGTCGGTGGTGTTGTAAAAGGAAATAAATTTTATTTTGTCAAAGAGATTGAGGATCACGACCAGCCACAGTATTTGTTAAAGTGGCGAGTGCCTACAGTTTGCACAGATCTAAGTATTAGTGAGTACTCATGTATGGATGATAAATATTATCCTCGTGTGATACCTGATTATTACTTACAAAATATAGAAGAAATTCCAATGCCACACTAATAGTTAATAAATGTAGCCACTCCATTGAGTGGCTATATTTACCGCTATTAAAGAGTATTGAACTGTTCCAACCACTCAGTGAAAGTATTAGACACTTTATTCACAGTGCAAAGCTCGCGATTAAAGAACCACACTGGGCAATCTTTGTTATTGATTTTACAATCCTTAAGTTTGAAGCAAAACATGTCCCCTTTACAATCCGATGCAAATAGAATGTGGCCTTTTGGCATGCCTGTCATTTCATAGAGTTGAGAAAGTGTAAAGATATCTTCCAGTCCTAAAAAATCTTGAACTTCAGATATATCAGAGTTTAAATCACAAATTTTAGTTAACACATTAGGGGTGTGAACGAGGCCGTAGGTGGAGATTAAGTATTTATAAGCATCAGGCAAAAAAACCGTTAATTTAGATTCAAGCTCTGCAATATCATGGTTACTTATTGGTACCATAATATTTTTACTGCCCCAGTTTTTGACAAATTGATCAATACTGTACATTTTTAAAGGCTCTAATTAGGATAGTTATTTGTAATAAATGCAAGATACACATGATATTCAGATCATTCAATTTATTTCTGATTTACAATTGACGAGTGGTGCAGTTTAAGAGGAAACAGATTACTGTCACAGTATTAACCCAAGCGATACAGATGTCGCTTGGGTAGTTAACCGAGCTGAAAAATTAACATCGGGTTAATATGAAAATATGACTGATTAGCGGTAATTGAGTTTATTGGACCAATCAGTATAGGTAGTCTCAGGCATTCTGATTACAAATAGACCGTCGTTTTGATATGGCATACTTGCTGATATTAACCATCCTGAGCTATCGGGGAGAAGGTATTTGTTACTGCCCAATTCAGAGCGGTCATAGAGGTAGATTTCATCACCATCTTTGATGCAGGTATTTTTTTTATCTTTTCGTCCTATTTTTAAATAATCTGCGGCGTTGTTCTTCCGTGCGAAATAATAACCACTAATATTCCAATTCCAAAAATAATTCGAATAATTATCAGTTAATGATAATTGAATATAATCATTATCGTGGACGCAAAAAGCGTTTTCCGGTAGCCAGGTATTCAGTTTAAAGTTGATTGAAATTGGCTCGCTAACATCGTCGGTTGTAAGCCATTCATTTGAATCTACTTTTATACTTCGAGTCGTATTCATATGCTCAATTCTAATATTGTTATATGGTTTATTACTTGGCCTAGCGCTTTGTGTCAATGTTGTGTCATCTGCGTATTGAAAAGCCACGACAGGGAAGTGATCTGAATATTCATAACTATAATAGTTATCAAGTGTGCCTGAAATCTCGATTTTTGGGGCGATAACATCGAGAATTTGATTGTGCCAGAAAGCTGGTTGTTGATGGTATTTTTCAATTAAAATATAGTCAAGTAACTGGCCGCCGAGGTTGGGATAGCTTTTATACGCTAACGCATTCATCGCCGGATCCCATGAATATTCAGCACCAGCAAAGCTGTCTGGTTCTGCACTATTTAATACCGATAACATATCGCTAAACTCTGCAGAATTTTTAGCAACATTCAAATCACCAGCAATAATCACCATTTCATCTTGGGGTATATTTTGTTGCGCTATATAACGGGTAATTTCTTCGAATTGTTCATATCTAATATCTGACGGTATTTCACGTGTATTTGAGCATGTTTTGTCATCTGCCTGTACGTGTGTTGCGATTATGTTATATAACTTATGATCTTTCTCAACTTTTACATGCACAAACCCTTTTTGAGATAAGCCATCAGCGCCACATGCATCAGCAAATATGTGTTGTGCTTTGTAGTGAATAGGATAGCGGCTCATTACAAATACGCCCCCATCTTCAGGGGTTGTGGAATTCCAACTTCCCTCGGTATTATCCCAACCGTCTAATTGCCGCCCCAATACTGGTGTGTAATAAGGAAAACGTTTTTTTAATCCATCAGCAATAATTTGGCTACCGTTATTATCAAATGCTTCGTTAAACGCAACAATATCGCTGTTGTTAAAAATACTGGATTGAGTTAGTAATTCAGCTCTTTTTATTTGTTTAGTATTAAATAATGTGCCTGCAAGCATGTAGACGTTATAGCTCATTATTTTTGGTGGTTCTGTATATTCCTTTGCGTTAATAAGTAAACTTGTAAATAGAGTTACCGCTACAATTAATTTTTTAATATTCATTGAATCCATCTTTTATTATGACTTTGTATTTAAGATGTTGTCATACTGAATAGATAATTTAAATACCGGTATTCATATAAAAATATTAAAAATATTAAAAATTTATGATCGTAATTCCTGGGTAATATAATAGTTATTTAAATTTTTTATGATATTAAATTTATAATAATATAGCTGAGGGTAAAGGCATTCTCAGCTATATTATTTTATAACTTGATTAATTGCTATCATATGACGAGACCAGCCATTTGTTACGATGACAATATAATCATCCTGTAATTTTTCAACTATTTGGACAGTTTGAGACCCGATTAACTTACGCTTGGCACTAATATATTCGTTGTACAAAGGTATCTTATTGTAATTGTTTATTACAGCTTGATTATGTGATTCATCAAAAATACTAATTGTGAAGAGATTGGGGGTGTTTTTGTATATTTCACCGCTACTTTTGACTTCAATAATATTGTTAAGTCCAGTTTCAGTGAATATAGTCACGGACTCGAACAAGTTCTCCTCCATAAATACTTCAAAATGACGGGTCGCATTGTAATTTCCATCAGACGATTGGATATACATCTCGCCATTTATCGCTACGTTTGGGCCCGTTGTGAGGTCGATGATTATTGATGTCATCATAATAAAGAAGCCTAAATAAAAAAATCCAGTTTTAATGCGCATGAACTTGAATTTCATCCTTGATTAACGTGATTATTGATCTTGTATCATCTTTTTTATTTAATAAAAAAATGATGTTTATAGGCTTAACAGATCCTTTGATTATGATAAGAGACAATGTATCTTCTGTTCGCATAACCATCAGACGAATAGAGAGGTTATTTCCTAGAGCTTCTAAATAGGGGGTTAACTGTTGCGTAATAACAGTACCTTGTTCTTTGTTGTCCCAGAACACGATAAGCTGCGGTGTATTGGTTATTTTTTCAGGAACAATACTTGGTATAGCGCTACTATTTATGATGTTATGTTTTTTGATTAACGGAAACGTGAAAGCAATGATAATACAGGCGAGACCCATTAAGAATTGCCAAGAGTATAGCCAGTCATATTGTCTAAATATTGCTTTTAACTTTATTTTTAGAGGGAGATTTACTACGTTAGGAATATTACTTTCTTGAACTTTTGGATCGAGAGCTTCCTCAAGAATATCGACAAATGTCTCTATTGAAGTCGCTACTGCTATTGTTTCGTTTGTTTTTTCCACGATACAGCTATCGAGTTTATAGCCCACTTTTGTGATTGTTTTTAAGTGTTTTTGATCTTTACCATTGTCATCAATCACATTACGAATATTACTAATAGCTTGTGTTATTGAGCCTTCTGATACATGCCTTCCGGGCCAAGCATATTCTAATAATTCTTTCTTATGTACGATATGACCGGCATTTTCACATAATAGGCGTAAGACTAAAAAATCATGCGTTCCTATACGCTTTTCTTCATTTGTGATGGCATTCTTCAAAATAGAATAATCTGAAATAAGAATCCACTGCTTTACTTTATACATAGACACGTCGACATAATATTTTTCATAAAATGGAACTTAATTTATGATGTGAATTAAAGAGTGAGAGTAGGTTATTACAGGGTGAATAGAATTGAAAGTGATTTTTCTTTGGTATGTTATATTAAACCTTTTAAATCAATGGTTTGATTTTGATTTGAGATTTTTTTAAGGTTTAATTAATATTTTTTTTAGATTTTTTGCGTTTTTAGTGAACTAAAAATAGCTATTTAAACTCAGTTAACCCTAAAGTAATAAGTTGTTAACATCGTAATGGTAAGTTAGATAACTCTATATTCTTATCAGTTAATTAGCTTTCGTCATTATTTCGGTGGTCGTTTTTATTAGGGTTGATTTGTTATGTAATTTAGTAAATATTGTATTATTTATTGGTAGGGACGCTTATTATGGCTGAGTTATTCAAAGATGTTTATTGTCCGGTATTTTATGATCAATTTTCGGGTGTTTTAGTAAAGGCGTTACCTAAGTTTGATGCTGCTAAATTTAACCAAATGATCTTTAATGAATGCTTTGAAAATTATGAATTAAAGCAACGTATGCATCACACCGCGGAAGTTTTGTATCACTTTATACCAGCGAACTTTAGGGCCGCAGTCTCTGTACTGAAAAAAATTATTCGGGAACTGCGAGAGCAGGGAATTAAAGAGCAAAGTATTGAATACATGTTTCTGCCTGCTTATATCGAAATGTATGGCCTTGAAGATTATGATTGTGCGGTAGATGCCTTTGAGTATGTGACGCAATATACCAGTTGTGAATTTGCCGTTAGACCATTCATCATACGTTATCCCGCTAAAATGTTGTTGCAACTGCAAGCATGGACGCAACACGAAAGTCGCCATGTCCGCCGTTTAGCCAGTGAAGGCTCACGACCGCGACTGCCGTGGGCAATGGCGTTACCTGAGTTTAAACATGATCCCAAGCCTTTGTTACCCATTTTAACAGCATTGAAATACGATGAGTGTGAAGTTGTGAGGCGCAGTGTAGCGAATAATCTCAATGACATTGCTAAAGATAACTGCGATGTAGTCGTGCAGATTGCAACGCAATGGTTAGGTGATAACGAACACACAGACAAATTAGTCAAACATGCATGCCGTACATTACTCAAGCAAGCTGAGCCAGATATCATGGCACTGTTTGGCTTTAAACAAGGCTTAATAACGTTAACCGATATGGCGATCACGACACCGGTTGTAAAAGTAGGGGACAAGCTGACGTTTAAATTCACGATTGGTAATGCCAGTCATCGCCCGCAAAAGTTACGTTTAGAATATGGTCTTTACTATCTTAAAAAGAATGGAGCCTTGGCGCGAAAAGTATTCAAAATCACTGAACGTGTTATTGCTGGGAATACACAAGAACAGATAACACGTCACCAAAGCTTTAAAATAATCAGTACCCGTGTGTTTCATTTAGGTACACACAAATTGAGTATTATTATTAATGGTCAAGAGAGTCGTGTTAATGCAGAACATGATGGGTTGTATCATTTTGAACTCGTTGGTTAACTTGTCATTGTCATAGCAACGGAATTTGTTAATTCGTTAGAATATACTCGTAAAGGTCAAATAGACCTATTACTATGCACGTCAACCTCATTTAAAGAAGTAATCATGTATGTCTCTTCCTCCTTGTCCAAAATGTAAATCTGAATTTGTTTACCAAGATCAAAACCAGCTCATTTGCCCTGAGTGTGACTTTGAGTGGAATCCATCTGAAGTACTTGAAGATATATTCATCGTAAAAGATGCTAACGGTACGCAATTACAAGAAGGTGATAAGTTAACGTTAGCTAAAGATCTGAAAGTGAAAGGCAGCTCACTAATACTTAAAGTCGGCACAAAAGCAGTGATTAAACGCATTATTGAAGGCAAGGATCATCAACTTGACTGCAAAGTGGATGGTGTAGGAGAGATGATGGTAACAGCTAAGTTTGTTAAGAAAGCTTAGCTATGCCTTGTGATCATTATGATCAACATTGTATTAACCGCGTCCTCTATAATTATCTACAGCGATTAAGGCTGAGGTATGCATTGTCACTAACAGAAGCTAGATAGAGTCCAAACTACCTACTATTTATTAGTTATATAGTAGTTATAACTGAACCTGTTTGTATTTACAGATTAATTTATAATACAAGTGACATAAAAAACTTGTATCTTGATAACATTTAAATTAAATTGCCGTCATTAAATCGAGCTACTCGATTATTTTGTTTTTTATATGGACTTTAAAATACAGTGATACAAATCATTAATCACACATTTCGTATTTCCCTACCGTACTTCTGATCTCTGATTAGCGCGAGCGCTTTACCGCTTCGCCTAAAATTTAGCATTTTCTATCTGCTGCCCAGCGCTGCTATCTGTTCGCTTGCCTAGACTCTTTTTAAAAATGGTTAAACCGTTTTTAGCGTGATTTAGCATTCGAATACGCATTTTTTTATTTAAAATTTGAAGAATGATGAAAAACTCAAACCAAAATTCAAATCACAACAGTGATTGGTCTGATGTATTCGTACATCTAGATCCACAAGCACAACCGAATTATTTAAACGCTATCGCGCATTCTGCACGCGAGTTATCAGCGATGTTTACTACTGTTAAGGCGCCGTATTCAGGTCTTGAACCAGCAAAACTGAATGAGAAAATCATGGCAATGCCAATCGGTAAAACGCCGATTGCGCCGCTTGCTGAAATCATCACCAACAATGTTAACCTCATTGGTAAAAACTCAATTATCGTGCAACACCCGCACTGTATTGCGCATTTACATACGCCACCGTTAATCCCTGCACTGGCTGCTGAAACAATTATCTCGGCACTTAACCAATCAATGGATTCATGGGACCAAGCGTCTTCTGCTACTTATGTAGAACAGAAAATGACAGATTGGTTGTGTGAACTGTTTGGTTATGACCTTGTGCAATCGGCGACCAATAATGGCGCTGACGGTGTGTTTACCAGTGGTGGCACGCAAAGTAACTTAATGGGGCTGTTATTAGCACGTGACCGCGTTGTAGAACAAACCTCGGGTGAAAGCGTTCAAAAAGACGGTTTACCAAGTTACGCGGAAAAACTGCGCATCCTATGTTCACACACCAGTCACTTTACCGTGCAAAAGTCGGCATCGTTAATGGGACTGGGCGAGCGTGCTGTTGTTACAGTCGCGACTGACGAGTTTGGTTGTTTAGGCATTGACGCGCTAAAAGCAACGATTGCTGACTTACAGTCACAAGACTTGATGCCATTCTGTGTTGTTGGTACTGCCGGTACCACTGACCTTGGCGCGATTGATGACTTACAAGCGATTGCGGCTATTAGCGAACAACACAATATGTGGTTCCACGTTGATGGTGCTTACGGTGGTGCATTGATCTTAAGTTCACACAAAGATCGTTTGGCGGGTATCGAGTTGGCTGATTCAATCAGTACCGACTTCCACAAGTTGTTCTTCCAACCGATTAGCTGTGGCGCATTATTGATTCGTGATAATCACAACTTTAAATACTTGTTACATCACGCTGATTACCTGAATCGCGAAACTGATGAACTGCCAAACTTGGTTGATAAATCAATTGCCACGACGAAACGTTTTGATGCGTTAAAACTGCTGATGTCTATGCAAGCCTTAGGTACGGATAAATTTGGTGCGATGTACGATCATCTTATCAGCCTAACTCAAGATGTAGGCGCGTTAGTCAAAGCGACTGACAAGTTTGAATTGTTAGCACAACCGCAACTAAGCACTGTGTTGTTCAGATATAACGATCTAATAACAAGTGGCGACGTAAGTACTGAACGTGAAGAACAGATCTGCATGATCAATCAGCGTTTACGTTTAGATCTGCTAACTGCTGGCCAAGCGGTATTAGGCGAAACCAAAATCAATGGTTATACCTGTCTGAAACTGACGATTTTGAATCCATGCTTACAGCTTCATGATTTTGAAAGCTTGTTTACTAAGATCGCGGATTTTGCTGAATTACAGGCCTATACAAAATAAATCTGTATGAAACAGCTTGTAGAAACGGCTAGAAATAAATAGAACAGTGGTTGATGTACTTTGAATAGGTCAGCCATTTATAACATAACAATAAAGAATAAGTTTAAGGAATAGATATGTCTGTATTACAAATTGGTGCTGGTGGTGTTGGTTGGGTTATTGCCCATAAATGTGCTCAAAACAATGACGTGTTTGGTGATATCACAATCGCTTCACGCACAATCGCTAAATGTGACAAGATCATCACCAGTGTTCATCACCGCGACAACTTAAAAGACAAGACTCGCAACTTGGTATCACGTGAAATCAACGTTGATAACAAAGATGAGCTAATCGCACTGATTGAAGAAGTAAATCCAGATCTAGTAATCAATGCCGGTCCTCCGTGGGTTAACGTAGCTATCATGGCTGCGTGTGTAGCGACTAAAACAGCTTACCTAGACACATCTGTTGCAACGGATCTATGTAGCGAAGGTCAGCAAGTACCTGAAGCTTACGACCCACAATGGGCATTCCGTGACGACTTCGAAAAAGCCGGTATCACAGGTATCCTAGGTGCAGGTTTTGATCCAGGCGTAGTAAGCGTTTTCGCAACGTATGCATACAAGCATTTGTTTGACGAAATCGACAGCATTGACGTAATGGATGTAAACGCGGGTGATCATGGTCAACGCTTTGCAACTAACTTTGATCCAGAAACAAACATGTTAGAGATCTTAGGCGACTCGTTCTATTTTGAAAACAAAGAATGGCATCAAGTACCTTGCCACAGCCGTGTAATGGAATTTGATTTCCCGGTTGTTGGTCAGCAAAAAGTGTATTCAATGGCGCACGATGAAGTACGTTCTTTAGCTGAATTCATTCCTGCAAAACGTATTGAGTTCTGGATGGGTTTCTCGGATAACTACCTTAAATACTTCAACGTAATGCGCGATATTGGTTTATTAAGCCAAGTGCCTGTTACCACAACAGACGGTATTACCGTTGAACCACTGAAAGTATTAAAAGCGATCTTACCAGATCCAACCTCACTAGCGTCAGGTTACACGGGCAAAACATGTATCGGTACATGGGTTCGTGGTACTAAAGCAGGTAAGCCACGTAGCGTATTCGTATACAACATCTGTGATCACGAAGAAGCGTACAACGAAGTTGAGCATCAAGCGATCTCTTATACAACAGGCGTACCAGCAATCACTGCAGCATTACTTTACTTCCAAGGTAAGTGGAGTGAAAAAGGTCTATTTAACGTAGAACAGCTTAACCCAGATGACTTCTTAGAATTGATGCCACGCATTGGTCTAGACTGGGAAGTTCAAGAGTTGGATTGCGAGTAATGTCAGCTGATAAAGCGACTGCAACAGAGGCGTTAACTACGCCTCTTAAAACACCGTATTTCATGATCCATGAAGATAAACTGCTGCGCAATCTTGAGATCTGCAAGCAGTTAAAAGATCTATCGGATGTGAAATTGGTATTGGCATTGAAGTGTTTCTCGACATGGGGAACATTCGATACCATCAGTAAATATTTAGACGGTACAACCAGCAGTGGTCCGTATGAAGTGCAACTAGGTCACGAGACATTTCCCGGTGAAACACATGCTTATAGTGTGGGTTACAGCGAAGATGACGTGATTGCTGTGCGTGATATTGCCGATAAAATTATCTTTAACTCGGTATCACAACTGGAACGCATGCAGTCTTTGTTACCAGCTTCAAGCAGTGTTGGTTTACGCATTAACCCTGAAGTAAGTTACGCAGGGCAAGATCTTGCTGATCCTGCACGTGCTTATTCGCGCTTAGGCGTTAAAAAAGCGGGGCTAACAGCTGAAACTGTCGCTAAACTTGATGGTTTGATGTTCCACATGAATTGTGAAAATAAGGATTTTGTTGCTTATAACACTATCCTTAATACAATTTCACAGCAGTTTTCAGCGCACTTAGATCAAGTATCTTGGGTGAGCTTGGGTGGTGGTTTGTTCTTCACTTACCCAGGTTATCCAGTGGCTGAATTAGCATTAGCACTGAAAGTCTTTGCTGAAAAACACCAAGTGCAGTTGTATCTTGAACCGGGTGAAGCCGTTATTACCGATACCACAGACCTTGTCGTTTCGGTACTAGACATCGTTGAAAATGATAAGAAAACTGCGATTGTTGACAGTGCAACGGAAGCACACCGTTTAGATACCCTTATCTATAACGAACCTGCTAGTTTTGCTGAAGCAACTGCAGACGGCGAGCACCCTTACATTATTGGCAGCTGTTCATGTTTGGCGGGGGATATATTTGGTGAAGCCAATTTCCCACAGCCATTACAAGTCGGCGATCGTTTAACTATTAAAGATTCAGCGGGTTATACCATGGTGAAACTGAACTGGTTTAACGGCCTGAAAATGCCAAGCATCTATTTTCAACGTGCGACGATTGACGGTGTTGATGGGAAGCATGTTGAAGGTAAACGTGTCGAAGGTAAGATCGAAACCCTGAATCAGTTTGACTATCAGGATTTCAAAGCGACATTAGGCAAAGCTTAATCTTGCTGAATATCAGCAACAATATGAATGATACCTTTCACAAGGTGGCAATGATGAATAAAAGATCAAAGAAGGTTGAAAACGACGTGAGCGAAGTTTTAAATTATGTGACTGAAATGAATAACGATAAACCAGTGACGCGCGCAGCGATGCCTACCGCGTTAAACTTGGATTCGTTTCTTAGTCAGCCAGCACGAGTGCTAGCGACTAATAGCTATTTACAACGCCAAGAACAGCGTGAGTCAAATGCTCGCAGCTATCCGCGTCGTTTGCCATTTGCGTTAAAACGCGGCCAAGGTATCTTTGTTGAAGATACTCAGCAACAGATCTTTATTGATTGTTTAGCTGCTGCTGGTACGTTGGCACTGGGTCACAGTCATCCCGATGTGACAGCTGCTTTGATAGAAGCAGTACAGTCCGAAGTACCAATGCAAACATTAGATCTGATGACGCCAGTCAAAGATCAGTTTATGACGCAGTTATTGGATCTACTACCGGGTAATATGGCGGCTAATGCACGTATTCAAATGTGTAGCCCTTGTGGTTCAGATGCGGTTGAAGCGGCGTTAAAGCTGGCTAAAATTGCCACTGGTCGTCGTTCGATTCTGGCTTTCTCGGGTGCTTATCACGGCATGACGCATGGCGCGTTAGCAATGATGGGTAACTTAGGACCTAAATCAGCATTAAGCATGACGGGCGCGGATGTGCAAATCATGCCATTCCCGTATGCACCACGTTGCCCGTATGGTTTAGGTGAAACAGGTATTAAAGCCAGTCTTTACCAGTTAGAAACAATGCTAACAGATCCAGAATCAGGTGTTGCTAAACCAGCGGCTATAATCGTTGAAGCAGTGCAGGGTGAAGCAGGTTCATTACCGGCAGATCCTACTTGGTTACGCGGTTTACGTGATATCACGAAACGTCACGGCATCGTGCTTATTATTGATGAAATTCAAGCGGGCATGGGTCGTACGGGTAAAATATTTGCATTTGAACACGCTGATATTGAACCGGATGTGATCGTGGTATCGAAAGCGTTAGGCGGTGGTCAGCCATTAGCTGCTGTGATCTATCACAGTGACTTTGATAAATGGCAGCCAGGTGCGCACGCGGGTACCTTCCGTGGTAATCAGCTAGCAATGGCATCAGGCATGGTAGTTATGCGCCACCTTGCTGAAAACCAATTACATCTGCATGCAGGTGCGATGGGCGCGAAGTTAAAGCATGATTTAGAAGCGATTGACTCAGCTGTTATTGGCGATATTCGTGGTCGTGGTTTGATGCTAGGTATCGAGATTGTTGATCCTAATGGTACACGTGATGTGCTAGGTAACTTGCCACAAGATGGCGTGCGCGCAAAAGCGATTCAACAAGCGGCATTACGTCGTGGTTTGATTATCGAATTAGGCGGGCGTTTTGGTTCTACTATCCGCATGTTACCACCACTGATTATCCAACCTGAAGAAATTGATGTGGTTGTGGCAATCTTAACGGATGCTGTTAATTCAGTTGCTTAAACGGCAGGGCGCGAGTGGATAAAGGGTTTATTCTCTTAGCGTTCATTTGTTAATAAAAAGGCCTTTAGTTCTGAACTAAAGGCCTTTTTATCATTTTATTTTACAATTTTACAATATTGCTAGGTTAGCAAGAGGGTTTATCTCAGTTTGAACTGACCTACAATCGCAACTAACTGTTCGTTTGAACTAGCAAGTTCACGGGTACTGTCCATGGTTTTATTACCATTATCAGTAAGCTGATTAACCATGCTTTGGATCATTGTCATGTTACGGTTGATTTCTTCCGTCACAGAACTTTGTTCCTCTGCCGCAGTCGCAATTTGAATACCAAGATCATTAATCTGCATCACAGAGGTTGTCATTGAATCAAGATTATCGTTCACGCTAGCAGTGGTTGTTGCTGTTTGTTGGCAGCTTGCTTTGGTGATATCCATCGCACGTACAACCATGTCTGCACCACTGCGTAAGCGGGTTAGCATCTCATTAATTTCAGAGGTACTTTGCTGTGTTCTAGCCGCAAGGGTGCGTACTTCATCGGCAACAACGGCAAAACCACGACCTTGCTCACCAGCACGTGCGGCTTCGATTGCAGCGTTTAGCGCAAGTAGGTTCGTTTGGTCGGCAATTTCACCAATGACACTTAATACTGTGCTGATTTTGTGAGTATCTTCATTCATTGTTTGAATGTTTAACGCCATCGCTTCAACTTCATTTACCAAGTCTGCAACACCATGTACAGCACCTTCAACAACGGCTTTTGATTCATGCGCTTCATCGGCTGATTGTTGGGTAAAGGTTGCTGATTGTGCTGCATTTTGCGCAACACTGTCTGCTGTTGAACTCATCTCGGTAACTGCAACAACAACTTGGTCAGTCTCACTCGCGTGATCCACTAATACCTTATTGTTGTGTTCAGTCTGCGATTTTAATTGCTCGATACCTGATGATATATGATCGGTAGATTGAGAGATCTCTAACATCATATCTTGTAAGTTGATCACGAAACGGTTAACGGCTTCGGCTATCTGACCTAAATCATCATTACTTGTTACGGCAAGGCGTTGGGTTAAATCAGCATTACCGTGGGCAAGGTCAACGACCGTTGATTTTAACGCGAGAATAGGGCGGTATAGATGGTTAAGTGCGGCATATACAATGGCTGACGCGATAATAATAAGCAGCAGAGCACCAAGTAATGTCTCTTCTAATAGTTCTTTTACTGTAGCGTAGTGCGCTGATTGATCTACGGTAATAACTAAATGCCAGTTCATTGCATCATCAAGTTTGATGTTTTCAAAGTAGCTGACTTTATCTGCGCCATTGACGTTGAATTCAGAGACACCTTCATCATTATTCAGCATTTTTTGCTGTAGTTGCGCATAACCTATGTCGTCAGCTAATTTACTTTGACCTGGATTATTAATTTGTACTGTCGATGCGATGGTCGTACCTTGATTGTCATGCAGGCTAGTTACTGCATTGGCAAATGCCGAGTTACGTACCATATCATTCAATACACCTAGCTCGATATCAGCAAGTAACACACCTGCCAGACGACCATTTTGATAAAAGGGTTCAGCGATGCTAATCAGTAACTGTTTAGTCAGGGCATCTTTATACATGGCTGTTACGATCGTGCCACGTTTTTGTTGTGCGAGTGTATACCAATCACGAGTACGGGGGTCATAACTCGCAAGGTCGCGTTTACCACTTGCCGCGCCATAAGAGCGACCATCTGCAAAACCGACCACAATATCGCTCGCTTTTGTTGCAGCTGTGATTTGTCGAACCATTAAATGTAACTGTTCATCATCACGTGCTTGCGAAAAGTCAGGCGCAGTCGCGATTAAACCTTCTTTAATCGTTTGAAACCAAACGTTGATCTTTGCCGATGTTGTATCCACTTTTAGCATAGAGTAATCATTGATATTACTCGACATTGAAGTAGATAGCTGGCGATAAGAAAAGAAGTTAGAAATAGTTAAAGTCGTTATTAAAAGCAAAATAATGACAGAGATTATTCGCCCTTTAAAACTTGATAGAAAATTCACGTTAACAAATACCCTTTAATGGTTACAAATGTTGCTATAAAGCTGATTTTTGGTTATATATTCAGCTTTATTCGATTTTTGGCATATCGTATCATTCATATGAAAGCTGGTGTAGGATTTTGTAAGTGATTGTAACGTAAAATGTGGTGAGAAATACTGGCTTGTTAATAAACGATCAGACTTTATACTCATTAATTGATATAAAGTAATATAAAGTCTGATATTTTAACTTAATGTTTCATTTATGCTTAATTGCTATTTTAGTTTAAATTGGCTGATTATTTGCGTTAACTCATCATTACAATTCGATAGGTCGTGTGTGCTATCCATCGTCTTGTTTCCGTTTTGAGTAAGCTGTGTCACCATGGTGCGGATCGCGGTCATATTACGATTAATTTCTTCGGTCACAGAACTTTGCTCTTCGGCTGCCGTTGCGATCTGAATACCAAGGTCATTGATTTGTACAATGGAGTTCGTCATACAATCGAGACTTTCATTCACACTTGCTGTGGTATTTGCCGTCTGCTCACAACTTGTGCGTGTCGCGTCCATCGCATTGACTACGCTGTCAGTACCACGATTTAGATTATTAAGCATTTCGTTAATTTCAGAGGTACTTTGTTGGGTACGCGCAGCTAATGTGCGTACTTCATCTGCAACAACCGCAAACCCACGACCTTGCTCACCAGCGCGCGCTGCTTCAATAGCTGCATTTAATGCAAGTAGGTTAGTCTGGTCTGCGATACCACCAATGATGCCTAATACCGCACTGATTTTTTTGGTGTCGTTATTCATGGTTTGAATGTTTGTTGCCATGCATTCAACTTCATTCACTAAGTCTGCAACACCTGACACTGCGGTATCGACGACAACTTTTGATTGATTGGCTTGATCGGTTGTTTGCTGCGTAAAGCTAGCTGATTTAGCTGCGCTTTGTGCAACACTGTCTGCGGTCGAACTCATTTCGGTGATCGCGACAACGACTTGCTCTGTTTCATTTGCATGCTCAGTTAATACTTGGTTATTCTGTTCTGTTTGGTTTCGTAGCTCACTGATACCTGTCGAGATATGTACTGTTGAATTCGCTATTTTGAGCATCATTTCTTGTAAGTTAATAATGAAGCGGTTAACAGCTTCGGCTATTTCCCCTAGATCATCATTACGCGTTACAATGAGGCGCTGAGTCAAATCACCATCACCTCTAGCAAGGTCGTTAATCATCTCTTTTAGTGCAAGGATTGGTGCATATAGGCGTGACAAGCTCACATAAATAACAAGTGATGAAAGTAATACCAGTACAATACTCGAGAGTAATAATATTTGTGAACTCTCATTAACTGCGGCTAAATGTGATTTTTTATCTAGGGTCGTAATGATTTTCCATACGGTATTATCATCTAATACTAATGTTGAGAAATAGACGATTTTCGCAAAACCATAATCATCTAACTCGATCATACCTTGATCGTTATTTTCAATATGTGTTTTTAATTGGGTGTATTCTTTATTACGGTTTGGTGCTTTTTGGCCAACTATTTCTAGTGGATCTGTGGTGGCGATTGCCATTGTTTCTTTGTTATAGAGTGTCGTCACTGAATCTTCAAGTACAGAACGTTCTACCATTTCTTGCAATATACCTAATTTAATATCGGCAAGCAGCACACCCGAAAATTGACCATTGGTGAAAAATGGTTCAGCGATACTGAGCAGTAATTCACCTGTTGTAGAATGTTTATAAATATTCGTAACGATGGTTTTTCGCTTCATTTTGGCATCTTTGTACCAATCTAGTTCTCGTGCATCAATATCGACTTTACCGTGTAAGGCACTGTATAAACTGCCATCCTCATAGCTAGCGACAATGTCATTCGCTTGTGTTGCAAATTCGATCTGTTTTACCATGCGCAGCGTTTCGCTGTCTTCATGACGAATCGCAAAATCAGGCGCACTTTTTGTAAGGCCTGTTTTCATTGTGCTAAACCATGTTGTAATTCTATCGGTAGTCGTCGATACGTTTAGTTTAGAGTATTTATCAATACTCGATACCATTGAAGCGGACATCTGGTTATTGGAAATAACAGCAGAAATGACCAATGAAATGGTGAGTAAAAGTATTACGCTGGCAATAATTTTACCTTTAAAACTTAACAGAGAATTCACAACAAATGTTCCTTAATGATTAGACAGATTATAATACCAATATTATATAGGACAAGCTGTCTAATTACCTATTTTATAAAGTAAAATTTAATTCTTAAATTAAAGTTTAAGGTTTATGTTGTTGATATATATATGTTTAAGTTAAACTTGGTTGTTTTTTCTTTAAAGTACAGTATGGAAACCTATGTTTACTTAGTGTTTTTGAATGTACTAAATGTGAGGTATGACAGTGTGAGAGAGTTCAGGTTTAATGGTTTTGTTCTTGGTGCTGTTAATTTGATTGTTAATAGGTTATTCATGGCGCGATTTAAAGTGTCTTTGGTATTAAATTAATACCAAAGACAAGACTTAAAACAGACCTTAATAAGGAGGGATTAGCCTAATTTAAATTGTGCCACGATAGCCACAAGTTGCTCGTTTGAACTTGCAAGTGTATGCGTACTGTCCATGGTTTTCTCACCGTTTTCAGTTAATTGCGAGACCATATTTTGTATCATTGTCATGTTACGGTTAATTTCCTCGGTGACTGAACTTTGCTCTTCGGCGGCTGTAGCAATCTGAATACCAAGGTCGTTTATTTGCATAACAGAATTAGTCATCGAATCAAGACTGTCATTGACGCTAGCAGTGGTGTCCGCTGTTTGTTGACAGCTGGCTTTGGTGATATCCATTGCTTTAACAACAGTATCTGCACCGCCACGTAAGCGCGTTAACATCTCGTTAATTTCAGAAGTACTTTGTTGCGTTCTTGCTGCAAGCGTACGCACTTCGTCAGCAACGACCGCAAATCCTCGGCCTTGCTCGCCTGCACGTGCAGCTTCAATTGCCGCGTTTAATGCGAGTAGGTTAGTCTGATCGGCAATTTCACCGATGACACTGAGAACTGAACTTATTTTATGGGTATCTTCATTCATGGTTTGAATGTTAAGTGCCATTGCTTCGACTTCATTAACTAAATCGGCCACACCTCTTACTGCCCCTTCAACGACATTTTTAGATTGGTGTGCTTCATCCGTTGATTTCTGGGTATACGTTGCACTTTGTGCCGCACTTTGAGCCACGCTGTCAGCAGTCGAACTCATCTCTGTCACAGCAACAACAACCTGATCTGTTTCACTGGCGTGATCGATTAGCACGGCGTTGTTGTGCTCTGTTTGTGATCGTAGTTGTTCAATACCATTGGAAATGTGGTTTGTGGATTGCGATATTTCCAGCATGATATTTTGTAAGTTAATAATAAAGGTGTTTACGCCCTCTGCAATTTGGCCTAAATCATCTTTACTTGTCACTTCCAAACGTTGTGTTAAATCGCCGTTACCTTGTGCAAGATCTTGAATGGTCGATTTTAATGCGATGATGGGTTGGTAAAGCTTATTAAGGGCTACGTATATCAGTAGCGATACAATAAGAATTAAAATAATCGCCGTAATGATTGAGTCTTCTAGACTATCAGTGATAACAGCGTGGTGGCCTTCTTTATCTAGCGTTACTAATATATGCCAGCTTAATTGCTCATTGAGTTTAACGGATTCGAAGTAGCTTATTTTTTCTTTTTCATTTACAGATAAAGTGAACTTACCGTGATCTTCAGCTAACATTTTTCGTTGTAACTGGGTAAAGGCTGTATCATCTGCAAGTTTAGATTCACCTGGATTGTCGATTTTATCTGTTGATGCGATGGCTGTGCCATATTCGTCATATAAGCTGGTAGTTGCATGTGCAAATGCCGATGCTTTGACGATATCTTCAAGGATATTCAATTCGATATCAGCCAGTAGAACACCTTGTAATTGACCATTCTTATAGAAAGGTTCGGCAATGCTGACTAATAAGTTCTGGGTAAATGCATCTTTATACATAGGTGTAATAATGGTTTTGCCTTGGCGTTTTGCTTCTATATACCAATCTCGTCCACGTGGGTCGTAATCGCTTACAAAACGTTTTCCAGATAGTGCACTATACGAGCCACCATCTTCAAAGCCAACGAGGATGTCTGTTGCTTTTGTTGACGCATTTATTTGCTGTACCATAAGATTGATCTGATCATCATTACGGGCAATTGCAAAATCAGGGGCTGTACCCACTAGACCATCTTTGATCGTTTGGAACCATGCATTAACCTTATCGGATGTACTACTGACCTTGAGCGTTGAATACTGATCTATATCGGCTTTCATTAGACTTGATAGCTGGCGATAAGATAGAAAGTTTGATATTGCTAGCGTCGTGATGAGCAGTAACATAATTACTGTAATTATCCGGCCTTTAAAACTTGATAAAAAATTCACGTGGACATCCTTATAATAAATCGAATCGAGAGTGTAGACTCGCGTTAAACAGCGATAACACTATCGCAATTACTTGTTATAAGCTTATCGGCAGGAAATATTGATATCGCATTTAAAGTTATAGGTAGGTGATCTATGTCACGTAAATAAAGCAGTTGTAACCATTAAGTAATAAATCATGATGAAGACGGGGAAGGGGTGCTACCCTGCTTGATAAAGGGGCAACACCACTGATAAGTAGCGCTGTGTTACTTCAGTTTGAACTTACTTACTATTGCCATTAAATGCGCATTGTTGTTTGCCAGTTCATGTGAACTATTGAGAGTTTTGTCGCTGTTGCTTGTTAACTGATAAACCATTGTTTGAATTGATGTCATATTACGGTTTATCTCTTCTGTTACAGAGCTTTGTTCTTCAGCTGCAGTCGCAATTTGAATCCCTAAATCATTAATTTGTAACACTGATTCAGTCATTGAATCTAGGCTGTCGTTAACGCTTTCTGTTGTTTCTGCGGTTTGTTCGCAACTCGATTTTGTTGTATGCATTGCTTTGACTGCTGAGTCTGCACCATGACGTAATCGCGTTAACATGTCATTAATTTCAGATGTACTTTGCTGTGTTCTGGCTGCTAATGTTCTGACTTCATCCGCAACCACTGCAAAGCCGCGGCCTTGTTCGCCTGCTCGGGCTGCTTCAATGGCGGCGTTTAGCGCAAGCAAGTTAGTTTGGTCGGCAATTTCACCTATGACACTGAGTACAGAACTTATTTTATTGGTATCCTCGTTCATGGTCTGAATACTTACCGCCATAGCGTCAACTTCAGTCACTAGTTCGGCTACACCATAAACAGCGCCTTGAACCACAGTTTTAGAACGCTTGGCTTCATCTGTTGATTTTTGGGTAAAGGTAGCAGACTGAGCAGCACTTTGAGCGACGCTATCAGCTGTCGAGCTCATTTCGGTGATCGCAACAACAATTTGTTCGGTTTCACTCGCATGATCTAGCAGAACATTATTATTATGTTCTGTTTGTGAACGCAGTGCGTTAATACCTGCAGATATATGCTCAGTTGACTGAGATATCTCTAACATCATACTTTGCAAATTAGCGGTAAATTTGTTTACTGCTTGTGCTATTTGACCTAAATCATCATTACTATATATTTTAATTCGACGTGTTAAATCGGCGTTACCTTCCGCTAAATCTACGATTGTTTCCTTTAACGATAGGATAGGTTGATATAAACGATTTAACGCCATCAAAATGATAATGCTGGCTAAGATAACTAGGATAAGTCCAGTAATAAATGCGCTATCTAAACTTTCAGCTATTTCGATAAAGTGTGACGATTTGTCTACTGTGATAGCGACTTTCCAAGAAATGCTATCATCTAGGTTTAATGTCGTGAAATAAGCCAGTGTTGTTATCTGGCCTTGGTTAAATTCAAACGTGCCTTTTTGATTATTTGATAGCGTGTTTTTAAATGGGGTAAAGGCAGCATTAGCTGAGTCTAAAGGCTTACCTACAACTTGACGATTATCTGTTGACGCAATCGTCATGCCTGTCATGTCGTATAAATTAAGCGTGGTATTTTCAAATGTGGAATTTTGAATAAAGTTGCTGACAGTCTCTAAGCGGATATCAGCTAATAACACACCAGTAAATTGACTATTATAATAAAAAGGTTCTGCGATACTTATCATCAATCCACCCGTTGTAGCATCACTGTAGATCCCGGTTATGATTGTTTCGCCTTTTTGTTTCGCGTCTTTATACCAATCGCGGACGCGTGGATCATAGCTTTCTAAGCTTAGTTTACCGTCTATTGCGGTAATGGCTGTGCCGTCTTCATAAGCGGCTAAGATATCATTGGCGTCGGTAGCGAGAGATAATTGTTTCACCATAAGCAATAACTGCGCTTCATCACGCGGCACTGCAAAGTATGGAGCCGTTGTTACAAGTCCTTTTTTAATACTTTGAAACCAGCTATTCACTTTATCTGCGGTACTATCAACTTGTAAATGTGAATATTTATCAATGTTACCTACAATAGAGGTAGATAATTGTCGATAAGAAATGAAACTCGCAATCACCAGTGATGAAATAACAAGTAACATGACAACGGTGATGATACGCCCTTTGAAACTAGATAAAAAATGCATGTTACTTAATCCTTCAGAACATTATTTGGTTGTTGGTTTATGCCATAGCACAAGAGCGCTGGATAATAGCGACAAGACTTTTTATTGTATATTTGTTTATATAATAAGCTGTAGCTAGATCACCTTTATTAATATTTTGCCTAATACTTTATGCTATCATTTTAAAATACGGCATATTTAATGACCAATTATGGTCAGGCGGTCATTTATATTGTTCTTTATATAGGCTCGATTGATCTACATCATAATGAAAGTAAAGCTAGGTAATAATATTCGACAGTGGTAATTATTCATTATAATCTCTCGATTATTTCTATCCCCATCTTAAACTAATGGTCCTAATATCATGATGAAATCTATCTTTAAACCCTTGTTGTTCGTGCTTGTATCGTTAATAGCACTCAGTGGCTGTAGCGAAGACAATAATCCAAAAGAAGGCACTGAATATGCCATCATACCGACACCAATGGCAGATTTACCGAATGTAGTCGAGATCTTCTCGTTAGCGTGTGGTAATTGTAAAGGTATGGAAACGATGATCCCTGCAATTGAAGAGATGACAAAAATTGATATTGCTAAAACCCATGTAACGTTTAACGAAAGTGCGCAACGTTCGGCTTATGTTTATTATGCTGCAGCAATTCAAAATAATGGCAAGCCGAGCCACGAAATGATGACTGACCTATTTACGTATACGCAAAGTGGTAATGGTGCGGACAATCATGATCACGGTGAAGGTAAAGTAGAAGAAGAGCCTGAAGTCGCAATGACGCCAGCCGAGAAAAAAGCTGAGATGATTGGCATTTTCAACAAATATGATATGCAGAGTCCTATCGATTTAAGCGAAGCTCAACACGAAGCTGTGTATCAAGAAATGGTTAAAGCTGAAACTGTGGTGACGAATGCTAATATTGCCTCTGTTCCAGCGTTCTTAGTACAAGGTAAATACTTGGTAAATTCTGGTGCACATAAAACATTAGAAGAGCTAGCTGCAACAATTACTTATTTGAATAAGTTAGATAAGTAATGTCTAATTTTTAGATTTAATCTGAATTTAAAGGGATGGCTATGATGCCATCCCTTTTTGTATCTGCTTTCATTCAAAGGTTAATTGTATCGATTGTGAACATAAATAAGGAAATGTATAGATTTCATGACAAAATATAGGGGGGAAATAGACTTTAACAGTAGACATAATAGTTAATGAAATTTATCATTCGTGAAATTTTTGATAAAGAAGTATAAATAATGACATTAGCAGCAATTGATTATCGCGCTGAAAACAGCGCTGAAGCGTTCGTAAAGTCGCTTCGTGAAACGGGCTTTGGTGTATTAACGAATCACCCGATTAACCCTGAGCTAGTTCAAACTATTTACACTGAATGGCAAGCGTTCTTTGAAACTGAAGAAAAGCACGGTTTTTTATTCAAGCCTGAAACGCAAGACGGCTTTTTTCCTGCGACTGTCTCTGAAACAGCAAAAGGCCACAGTGTTAAAGATATTAAAGAGTATTTCCATGTATACACTTGGGGACGTATCCCTGAGTCACTAAAAGAAAATATTCTTGCGTATTACGAGCAAGCGAATGCACTTGCTGCTGAGCTACTTGACTGGGTTGAAGAATTCTCTCCAGCTGATGTATCGGCAAAATACAGCATGCCACTATCGAAGATGGTTGAAGCAAGTACACGTACGTTATTACGTGTTTTACATTATCCGCCAATGACAGGTAATGAAGAAGTGGGTGCGATCCGCGCTGCTGCGCATGAAGACATTAATATGTTAACAGTACTTCCTGCGGCTAATGAACCTGGTTTACAAGTACTTAAGCAAGATGGTTCTTGGTTAGATGTACCAAGTGATTTTGGTAACATTATTATTAATATTGGTGACATGCTACAAGAAGCGTCTGGTGGTTACTTCCCATCTACGACACACCGTGTGATCAATCCTGAAGGCGCAGATATGACGAAAGCACGCGTATCATTACCGCTATTCTTGCACCCTAAAGCAGACGTTGTATTATCAGAACGTTATACAGCTGATGAGTATTTGACTGAACGTTTACGTGAGTTAGGCGTGCTTTAACTCTCTGTTATAAATATACATATTGTTAAAAGCGCATTTATGCGCTTTTTTTTGTTCTCAATTTTATGTTTTGTTAACTAAACTCATTTATTAATAGGGCGCAAAGGATATGAATGAATGTTAAGAACATTTAATGGATGTGCACATGAATGGTTTATCGCGTTAACTGAATCGGAAGATGAAGCAAAGCTGGACCTTACTCTATTCGCGTCTATGCAGGCTATTTTGGCAACCTCACGCATTGCTGTATTTTCTGTAAAGAAGGCACTGAAAGAGCAGAGCGCCGCGTTAATATGTGATAACTTATCTTGTTTAGACTTCTCTTCACAAGACATTGATAACCTCTACCAAAAGCTGCAAGATAATAAGATCCACATCTCTGAATCGTTGGCTGAAAGGGTGAGTTACATTCCAATCTGCCATGGTGAGTCAGTTATTGGTTTTGTCGTCGCGGCGCATGAACTGGGTGATATAGCGAGTACAAAACAACTCAATACGGCGATAAATGTATTACATATTTATGCTAACCAGCAACATATCTTATTTAAGAACAGACTTGATCCGCTTACCGAACTACTCAATAGACAAACCTTTAATAATAAAATGATGGAGGTCATCACTGGCCATGATCATAATGAACGCCGCGATCAAATTGATGAGCATTGTGCTTGGTATCTTGCCATGTTAGATATTGATAACTTCAAAAAAGTGAATGATCAGTTTGGTCATGTTATTGGTGATGAAGTATTAATATTAATGGCGGGCTTAATGAAATGTAATTTTCGGAGTGAGGATTATATTTTCCGTTATGGCGGTGAAGAGTTTAGCGTATTGTTTAAATGCGCCGATGAAAGTACCGCTGAACATATACTAGAGCGCTTAAGAGAGACGATTGCAGGCTATAACTTTCCACAAGCAAAAAGCATGACGATGAGTATCGGCTTTACAGAATTAAAGAGTTGTACCTTAATACCAAAACTTGTTCAGCAAGCCGATTTAGCACTTTACCACTCGAAAGAGTCAGGACGAAACTCAGTGACAAATTTTAAAATAATTGCACATTTGCACAATATTGATTATGTCACAGAGCACGAACTGTTTAAATAACGTGATTTACCGTGTCATTTAATTAGCATATACATGCTGATAATGTTCAATCCCCATATCAGATACAAGCACTTGTGTCGCTTGTGCGTGACTCATCCTAGTTTCTGCTTTTTCAACCAATATTATTGCTGTTATATCCGTTAATGTGAAACCGGCTAAATTTAAATTAATCAGCACTGACTGTAGCGGTGATAATGACGGATTAAAGGCCGCATTTTCAATATAACGCCCAGTAATGACTTTACCTGTTGTTGTTTCTAAGGCAATACCGGCATGGCAATGGCTGTAAGGCGCATAGCTGGTATTAGCAGCCTGTAATGCAGCTTGTACTAGCGATGAATCGTTTTCTTGTTGCAAGGTCAAATTAACAGGCTGAGCCGCTAATAGTGATTCGCTAATGCCCAGATCAATCGGACCGAAAGAATCAGGCAGCAAGGTTGCTAGGCTTTTTACACCTGTTGCTTTTAAGTTGACACTTAACGTTGGTGCACAGTGTAATTCATTCATGAACTGACGGCAGTGACCACAAGGGCTGTCTGTCACTGTGACATCTAAAATAGCCGATTCATGATGGCTAAAGGCATTATTAATCGCGGCTTGTTCAGCATGGACACTGTTGAATAATGCTTGATTGGTAAATTCATAATTGGCGCCAAAATACAGATTACCCGATTCAGCTCGTGCAATTGCGCCGACATTAAAATCAGAGATAGGGGCAACAGAGTAGGCTGCAGCTAACGGTAATAAACTGAGTAATAATTCAGGCGTTTCTAGTGCTGAATGCAGTTGTAATAAGTCAACATCGTCAGTATGAATGACACCTTTAAAATCAACTTTAGAAATTATAGGTAGAACATGGCATTGAAGTGATTCTGGTAAGCTAGAAAGTGCTTTAATGAGGTTTGCTTTCATAAAAATTGGCCTTGTTAAAAAGTGGCACTGAATAGAGAATAAAATTCTATCTGGGTGCCACTTTGCAACTAAAACCAATTTATTACAAGGTTACAGCTCTAAATTATAAAACTTTTAGTACTAAACCGTTTAGATAATAACCTTCTGGATAGAAGCTAGCCGTTGGGTGATCGCCTGCTTGTGATAAGCGCTCTACGATGTAAGCGTCACGGCCTGCATCAAGTGCTGCATCAGCAACGATTTTTTGGAATAAACCATCTTCCATTAGGCCTGAACATGAGAATGTTAACAGTGTGCCGCCTGGCTTAAGAACTTGCATTGCGACGAAGTTAATATCTTTGTAACCACGGCAAGCGCCTTTCATTTGTGCTTTGCTTTCAGCAAACTTAGGCGGATCAAGAATGATCGTATCAAACGTACGGCCTTCTTCACGGTATTGGCGTAATATTTTGAATACGTCAGCACGTTCGAAAGAGGCGTTTGATAGATCTAAACCATTGTGCTCAGCATTACGTTTAGCAATGTCTAATGCAGGTTGCGATAAATCAACGTTCGTGATTGATTTAGCGCCAGCTTGTAGTGCGTAAACACCAAAACCGCCCGTGTAGCTGAAGCAGTTAAGTACGTCTTTGCCTTTCGCGTATTTTGCTGCTGCTTTACGGTTATCACGTTGATCAAGATAGAAACCAGTTTTGTGGCCACCTTTAATATCAACTTCAATTTTAACGCCGTTTTCTTCGATGATAACTGCCTCAGGTGGCTCTTCACCTTTCAGTACACCTTGTACTAACTCTAGGCCTTCTTTTTTACGTACTGCTACGTCTGAACGTTCGTAGATGCTACATTCTGGGTAAAGCACGCTTAGTGCAGCTACTAATGTTTCACGGTGGAAATCTGCACCCGCTGATAATAGCTGACATACTAAGAAATCGTTGTAACGGTCAATCGTGATACCCGGAAGGCTATCAGATTCAGCTGCGATTAAACGGTAGCCAGTAAGGCCTTTCTCTTCGATTAACTCATCACGTAGCGATTGTGCTTGCTTGATGCGTTTTTCAAAGAATGCTTGGTCGATTTCTACGCCACGGTCGTAATGCCATACACGTACACGGATTTGTGACTCTGGAGAGTAGCTACCTGATGCTAGCCATTCGCCGCCTGCACTCATGATATCAACAGTACCGCCAACTGCTACTTCGCCTTTTACTTTCTGTACTGCGCCAGAGAAGATCCACGGGTGTCTACGTTTAAGTGCTTTTTCTTTGCCTTTAGCAAGGATAATTTGAGCTGTCATTTAAATCTCTTATCGTTTTTAATTTAGTTATAAATCATACGTTATATAATAGTAAAGGGACTCAAGCTTGAGTCCCTTTAAAAATCAGTATTAGAAACGTTTTAATTAACGCTTCAGATAACCGAACTTAATTACATTACGCGCATGCCAGGTTCAGAACCTTCGTCCGGGTTTAGTACAAAGATATCGCTACCGCCAGGGCCAGCAGCAAGTACCATACCTTCTGACATACCAAACTTCATCTTACGGGGTGCTAAGTTAGCAACCATTACCGTTAAGCGACCTTGCAGTTGCTCTGGTTCGTAAGCTGATTTGATACCAGCAAATACTTGACGCGTTTCGCCGCCTACATCTAAGGTTAGCTTAAGTAGTTTCTTAGCGCCTTCAACATGCTCAGCTTTAACAATTTTAGCAATACGTAAGTCAACTTTTGCGAAATCATCAAATGCGATCATTTCACCAATTGGCTCTTCCTTAATGTGCTTGTCAGAAGCAAGGTCTATAGCCGTCTCTTCAACAGCCGCTTCAACAACTTCTTCTTCAGCAACCACTAGGTTTTGCTTAGATGCTTCAACCATAGTTTCAACTTTGTCCATTTCAACACGTTGCATTAACGGTTTGAACTTGTTGATTTCGTGGTCTGTTAATACTGTTTTGTAGCTATCCCAGTTGAATTCATCATTTAAGAATGTTTCAACTTCAGCAACCATCTCTGGTAATACCGGTTTCAAGTAAACCGATAAAATACGGAATAAATTGATGCCCATAGTACAAACAAGATGTGCTTCAGCTTCACAGCCTTCTTGTTTGATTAATTGCCACGGTGCTTTGTCTGCAATGTAAGCATTGGCTTTATCAGCCAGTGCCATAATTTCTTTAATTGCTTTGCTGAAATCACGTGTTTCGTAATACTGAGCAATGGTATCGCCAGCTGCAACGAATTCAGCTAATAATTCAGGTTCTGAAATTTCGCTTGCTAGTTTTGCATCAAAACGCTTGTAGATGAAACCAGCAGTACGGCTTGCAAGGTTAACTACTTTACCAACAACGTCAGAGTTTACGCGCTGGGCAAAGTCTTCTAGATTTAAATCTAGATCAACAATCTTGTTGCTTAGTTTTGCTGCGTAGTAATAACGTAGGTATTCTGGGTTTAAGTTGTCTAAGTAAGTACGCGCCATAATAAATGTACCGCGTGATTTAGACATTTTCTTACCGTTTACAGTAACAAAACCGTGTGCAAATACGCCAGTCGGTTTACGGAAACCCGTACCTTCAAGCATTGCAGGCCAGAATAGGCTGTGGAAGTTAACGATGTCTTTACCAATGAAGTGATAAAGTTCAGTCGTTGAATCTTTCTTGAAGTATTCATCAAAGTCTAGGTCATCGCTGCGATCACAAAGATTTTTGAAGCTACCCATGTAGCCGATAGGTGCGTCTAGCCAAACGTAGAAGAATTTACCTGGTGCATCCGGGATCTCGAAACCAAAGTAAGGTGCATCACGGCTGATGTCCCACTGTTGTAGACCGGCTTCAAACCATTCAGCTAGTTTATTTGCTATTTCTTCTTGTAATGTACCAGAACGTGTCCATTCTTTTAGCATGTCGCCAAAAGCAGGTAGGTCGAAGAAGTAATGCTCTGAATCTTTCAGTACAGGTTCAGCACCTGATACAACAGAACGAGGTTCGATCAGATCCGTTGGAGAATATGTTGCGCCACAGTTGTCGCAGTTATCGCCATTTTGATCTTCGCTCTTACATTCAGGGCAAATACCTTTAACGAAACGATCTGGTAGGAACATTTGTTTTTCTGGATCAAACAGCTGTGAGATAACACGTGTTTTGATATGACCGTTATCGCGTAGACGCGTGTAGATCATGCTTGCTAGTTCACGGTTTTCATCACTGTGTGTTGAATGATAGTTATCAAAACCAACATTGAAATCAGCAAAATCTGCCATATGCTCAATTTTAGTTTGCGCGATCATTGCTTCCGGCGTGATGCCACGCTCTTGCGCTTTAAGCATGATAGGTGTGCCGTGGGCATCATCAGCACATACATAAGTACATGTGTGACCACGTTGCTTTTGGAAACGGACCCAGATATCTGTCTGGATGTACTCAAGCATATGACCTAAGTGAATAGGACCATTGGCATAAGGTAATGCGCTTGTTACTAAAATCTTGCGTTCTGATGTCATAAAATTCTGACTCATCTTGTGGTTAAAAATAAAGTTGTCCGATGTTACCTGATACGGCCTTTAAAGCATAGATGTTACGCTAAAAACCCTGCTATTTTTAGCGTATTTATTTGTGAATCTTTACTTTATGATTGATATAGTAGATTAATAAAGTATAAATGCTTAAAAGCTAAACACTTACGTACTTAATTTGAGAGGCGGTTATGGATATTACAAAGATCACTCAGCTTGTTGGTATTTTTACACCTAAAAACTGGTTACAAAATATTGCCGAGACTAATGTATTAGAGACAATTAGCAACAAGGATGGTTGTGTTGAAATTCAGATACGTTTACCGTTTCCATCATTAGATTTTGAAGAAGAAGTCAAAACTAAATTAGAAGCGAAAGTACTGTTAATGAAAGGGGTTGATCGCGTTAATTGGGTCATTAAGTTAGACGTTGCCACTCTTGCACGCTGTAATGATGCGCCTGCGATTAAGGGCGTTAAGAATGTGATTGCCATTGCATCGGGTAAAGGCGGGGTAGGCAAGTCAACGACAACGGTTAATACCGCGCTCGCATTAGCTAAAATGGGTGCCAAAGTGGGTATCATGGATGCCGACATTTACGGACCATCAATTCCACTGATGCTGGGGGTGAGCGAATCTCGCCCAGAGGCCTATGATGGCAATACCATGCAAGCGATTAACGCGCACGGTTTAGCGGTAAACAGTATTGGTTTTATTGCCTTAAATGATCAAGCGATGATTTGGCGTGGGCCAATGGCGAGTAAAGCATTAATGCAGTTACTTGGTGAAACCCACTGGGGTGAACTGGATTATTTGTTTATCGATATGCCACCGGGTACGGGTGATATCCAATTAACGCTAAGCCAAAACATTCCGGTGACAGGTGCATTAATTGTATCAACCCCGCAAGACGTGGCGCTTGCCGATGCAGCAAAAGGCATCAGCATGTTCAGACAAGTGAAAGTGCCGGTATTAGGTGTCGTCGAAAACATGAGTACGCATATTTGTAATAATTGTGGTCATGAAGAAGCTATTTTTGGTACGGGTGGTGTCACTAAAATGGCCGCTCGTTTTGATACCGAGTGCGTGGCGCAATTACCGCTACATATCGATTTGCGTGCAGATATCGATGCCGGTATTCCAACGGTAGCGGCCCGACCTGACTCCGAGTTTTCAGCTGTGTATGCGCAACTCGCGAATGATATTGTCAGTAAAATGTTTTTTCAAACGCACACAATATCAACAGCGATCCCGATTAAGCTAGCGTAACCTTGTTAATTTTATAGCGGATTGTAAAATTTACTAACTTATTGTAGGTATTTTTCAACTTAATACTGCTATTTTATAAGTTAATATAGGTATTTTTCGGTTTACTCTAGAATGACGGACTATAAATTTCTATAATAACGGGGTCTTAAGCCCTAACGGATCATTTAATAAATGAATAATACATCTAACTCTTGTGTGATCATCGCAATCGCAGGTGCTTCTGCATCTGGCAAAAGCCTACTTTCTTCAACAATCTATAGCGAGCTTGTTGCTGAGTTTGGCGAATCACAAATTGCAGTCATTACTGAAGATTGTTATTACCGTGATCAAAGTCACCTCGAGATGGAAGAGCGAGTTAAAACAAATTATGACCATCCACAAGCGATGGACCATAAATTATTGTGCAGTCATTTACAGGGTTTGAGTGACGGCAATGCAGTAGAAATACCAACGTACAGCTACACTGAGCATACGCGTATGCCTGAAACGACTAAATTGACAGCGAAAAAAGTGATCATTTTAGAAGGTATTTTATTACTGACAGATCCCGCTATCCGTAACATTATTCACGCGAGTGTATTTATGGATACGCCGTTAGACATTTGTTTTGTGCGCCGTTTACAACGTGATGTTGCAGAACGTGGCAGAACGATGGAGTCGGTGATTGAACAATATAATGATACGGTGCGTCCAATGTTCCTACAGTTCATTGAACCATCAAAACAATATGCAGATCTTATTGTGCCACGTGGTGGTAAAAACCGTTTTGCGATTGATACATTAAAAGCAAAAATTTGTCAGTTATTAAACGATTAATGTAATAGTTTATGTCCACGTGAATCTCAGATTTAACATCTGATATTACTTGGGCATATAAGTATCAACACTAACAGCATTATAATTAACACAGCATCTATTAAAGAGAGAAAAAATGCGCCTGTGCGATACAGATATTGAAAAATACTTAGATGATGGCCGAATTACGATTGAGCCAAAACCTGAGCAAAGTAAAATTAGCGGTGTAAGCGTTGATGTTACTTTAGGCCATGAATTCCGAGTATTTCAAGCACACAATGCGCCTTATATTGATTTGAGTGGCCCTAAAGAAGAAGTGGCTATCCAACTTGATAAAGTCATGAGTGATGAAATTGTGATACCTGACGGTGAAGTATTTATTTTACACCCAGGTGAATTCGCTTTATCTGTGACTTTTGAAAAAGTAACTTTACCAGCTGATATCGTTGGTTGGTTAGATGGACGTTCGTCATTAGCGCGTTTGGGTCTGATGGTACATGTTACTGCGCATCGTATTGATCCAGGCTGGTCTGGGCGTATCGTTCTGGAATTCTATAACAGTGGTAAATTACCGCTAGCGTTACGTCCGAAAATGACGATCGCAGCGTTAAACTTTGAAACACTGACTGCACCTGCTGCGCGCCCTTACAATCAACGTAAAGATGCGAAGTATAAAAACCAGCATGGTGCCGATTCAAGCCGAATCAACCAAGACGATAACGACAATAAAAATGCTTAGTCACTAGCTTCACACTGTAATGAATACTTGAAATTGTGCTAATCTAAACATAAAAATACCCATCACAGTTATTGCGATGGGTATTTTTTTGTCTTACATTTCCTTTAAATTCCATTGTTACAGTCTTTGTAACGGGAATTACCTAGAAGATAAGGTGAGCAACACCTGTAATGATAGGTAGTGTGATAACTGTACGTAGTACAAATATGATAAACAGGTCAACAATGTTTACCGGTATTTTACTGCCCAATAATAATGCGCCAACTTCAGACATATAAATAAGTTGTGATACTGATACACCGGCGATGATGAAACGAGTCATGTCGCTTTCCATTGATGCAGCAAGAATACTTGGTACAAACATATCAGCAAAACCAACCACGAGTGATTCAGATGCCAGTGCCGCTTCTGGTACGTTCATGAACTCAAGATAATACATAAACGGTTTACCAAGCACGGCAAATATTGGTGTGTATTCAGCGATAAGTAAGCCGACAGTACCGATTGCCATGACGACAGGTAAAATACCGAATACCATGTGCGTGGCGTTTTTCAAACCTTCGATAAATACTGTTTTGTATGACGTTACTTTTGATGCACGATCAACGGCTTGATCAATACCCCATGAGAAAACGGTGTGACCAGTCGGTATTGCTTCTAAATCGTGTTTTTTCGGTGTGCCATCAATATAGATATCTTTTTTCCAACACAGTGGTGGAAGCTTAGGTACGATAATCGCAGCAACGATGCCTGATAATGTGATCGCCATGTAATAAGGTAAGAAGTATTGCTCTAAATTAACTTGAGCGATGACAACTAAGCTAAACGTAATTGATACTGCCGAGAAGGTAGTACCAATAACTGCGGCTTCACGTTGAGTATAAAACTTCTCTTGGTATTGTTTATCCGTTAACAAGATACCGACACTGCCATCGCCTAACCAAGAGGCAATACAGTCAACCGCAGAGCGACCCGGTAGATTGAAAATAGGACGCATTATTTTTGTGCATAGCGCGCCGCACAATTCCAGCAAGCCAAAGTTAAGCAATAGCGGTAATAATAAACCAGCAAAGATGAATACTGCGAACAGGGTCGGTAGTAAGTCATTAAGTACCAAACCACCGGTATTAGCATTCCAAATATATTCCGGGCCGACTTGAAAAACGGTTGCGATAGTAAACACGCAGCTGACTAGTCTTATGATTAGCCAAAGTGGTGTTGGCATGAATAATTCTTTCAGAAATACACGTTCAGTTATAAACGTTGGTTTGAGTAATACAGCCAACGTAGAGGTCACAGCCATGAACGAAATGATTACTGTGATGATATGAAGTAGGTAACCGTCCAATAACGACAATAACGCCTTGGCTAAAATTGCCACTGGGATCGTCATTTGGCCTTCATAGCTCACAGGAGTCATGAATAAAAACAAACCTATTAACGAGGGGATTACAAATCGCATTAATGATTTGTTACCTGAGTTTGTATTTTTTAGCTCACGCGATGATTCAGCGTAAATATTATTATCTTTCATCAAATATTTCCCTTTATAGAGCTGACACTGCAAACCAGATCGGTACGCCAATGCTGCACTCATATTCCATTTACATTACTTAGGTAATGGCATTTATAACTGCCAATCACTCAATTGCTGGAGATAGTAACTGCGAACATACATCTTAGAAACATATTATTAACACTCTGTGTCAGCTGTCATGGAAATAAACTTTTTTATGATATTTTAGGTGTTACATGTCACATAAATGGATTTTAATGCGTCGCTTTTATATTAATTAGATCGAATTTTGCAGTTTTATATCTTGATATTTGATGGGTATGCAGTAATTGTGATTGTATAATCGTATTTAGGCTATATTTATGAATAAAGATTAAGTGGCGTAGTTTTTTGGCTGTTTATTTAAAGCCTGTTTTTTAAGCACATTATTTAAACGCATAGTTGTGTTACCTCATATTGGGTGTGTGTGAGGCCACGTAAAGCTTTGCTTGGTAATTATTTAATACGCTAAGGCATTTTATTGTGAATCTTTCAGCTTTCTGCTAATTACATGATATTATTGGGCAAGATAGCGTTGGTATTATAGTCAATAAGCTATCATTATGGATTAAGATGTATTTTTATAAGGTGGTTTAAGGATGAAAAAAGTACTGCTTGGTATTGGCGGACTCATTGCGATAATTTTTATCGCTGGTTTTATTGCCATTAAACTCTTCGTTAATGAAGCGTTAATTAAAGATAATTTGGTTGAGCAAGCAAAGCAATTCACAAAACAAGATGTGACGATTGAGGGGGATTTGAACCTCACGTTTTATCCACAAATTGGCTTTGAATTAGGCAAGGTTACCTTATTTAATAAACATGAATATGCAGACTCTAAACAAATTGAAGTGAATCAGGTGCATGTGGCTGTTGAGTTGATGTCGTTATTGACGAAAACGATTGTGGTCACGAATGTGCAAGTGGATGGTTTAACAGTGAATGTGGAGACGTTAGCTGATGGTCGTAATAATATGGATGAGTTGCTAGCGACATTAGCACCGCCAGCAGTAGGCACCGAATCACAACCACCAGTAATATCCAATGAAGATATACAAGCGATTAAAGTCACGCCTGAAGGTGAACTCGCTAAAAGCGAATATCAGTTTGTAGTCAAAGGGGTGAGTATAACCAACGCCCAATTATCATTAAATAATCGCCAAGATGGTACTTATCATAAATTGTCTGACAGCAGCTTAAACGTCGGCGAGTTTGCCTTCGGCAAGCCTGTTGCCATTAAATTAGCTGCCAATTACCGTACTAATGAGTTAACGGCTAAATTAAATACCAGTATGGTACTGACTATTGATGAGCAATTTAGTGAAATTAAATTAGCAAAACTCGATAGTAAACTCGCATTAACGGGCTCTATGTTACCGCGTCCAGAAATGAATATTTCATTGCAGGGTGATATGACATACGACAATGTTTACAAAATAATGAAATTAGCAGGGCTTAAACTTGATGTCGATGAACTGACTATCACGGGTGACTTGGCCGTAGATGTATTTGCTAAACCGAGCTTAGAATATAATTTGGCAATGAATACCTTGGTTGTTGACGATTGGCTGCCTAAAAGTAAAATTGAAAATGGTTCTGCAGTAGGCAGCACGACTAAACAAACAGCGACTAAGCAGACAACGACAAAACCCGTGGCCGAAGTTGAACCAGATCTGAGTGCTTTATCAAGTGTTAATCAAAAAGGCTCATTAACCATCACGAAAATTAAGCAAGGCGAGTATGTCTTGGATAATATTAAGTTACAAAGTGAGCTTAAAGATGGGGTATTACAACTGACTAAGCTATCTTCAGACTTGTATGAAGGTAAGTTAATGGTAAAAGCGTTATTAGACAGTAACAAGCAGCCAGCAACTTTCAATATGAATAGCACATTAGAAAAAGTACAATCAGAGCAACTTGTTACAATCGCAGCGGGTAAGAAAATGCTTACTGGCTTAGTTGATATTGACGTACGTATAAGCGGTAAAGGTCTGACGACGACGAAACTTAAATCGGCGACCAAGGGCACCATTAATAGCAGCTTCACTGATGGTGCCGTGTTGGGTATGAACGTCGCACAAGAAGTGCGTAAAGCGATTGCCATGTTTAGCAGCAAATCAGAGACAACTGCTGATGAAGCTGAACAAACAGACTTTAGTGCCATGGTGGCAAACTTTAAATTGGGCGCTGGTAAGTTAACATCGACTAAGATTGATCTCGCATCGCCTGCTATCAAGGTCGATGGTAAAGGTAGTGCTAATTTGCTACATGAAAACCTTGATTTTAGATTTAATGCAGCCGTTGCTGAAAATATTGGTGGTCAGTCTAGCTCAACCATGAAACAAGTACGTGACTTACGTTTGCCAATTGATGTAAAAGGCAGTTTTGCAGCGCCAAGTATTAAGGTTGATTTTGGTGCTATTACCAAACAACTTGCTGAAAAGGAAAAAGATAAATTGGTGGACAAGTATCTTGGTTCAGATGAGAAAAAAGATGAACTGAAAGGAAAGTTTTTCAAAGAGCTTAATAGACTCTTTTAATATTTAACCGTTATAGTATGAAAGGGTTAGTTAAATAGAGCCTGTTAGTTAACTTATTTAAAGTCACTAACAGGCTTTTTTGTTTTCATCTATTTTCTACATATTAGGCACCAATGATCTTCTGACCGTAAAGGTATAACTGTTGTAGTAGTTTCATCTTACGTTCGTCATGACTGTTTTCAATGGCGAGAGCATCTAAGCGGGCAAAGTAAGCTGGCGCACTGTCTTCTAGCACGGTGCGGCAATGATTAAGCCATTTTTGCTGCTCTGGCATCGACAGTAAATGTGGGAAGTTACGTGCACGATAGCGGAAGAACATTTCGTTAAAACGTTCATCACTGATTTTAAGCTTCAGTCCTGCTAATTGCTCTGGCGCAGTTTCACGTAAGATCTCAAAGTTGGCTTTGTCACCTGCGCTAAAGAAACCATCATAAATCATGGCATCAACATTATTCGTTTTTGGGTATTCACGTTCTACTTGATACACACCAACCACGTTTTCACGCAGTGTTTTACTCTCTTTTAAACGTTTTAGATTTGCTAAACAGGCGTTACGATCTATACCCAAGCGTTCGGCATTTTCGGGTAATAATGTTTTCGCTGGCGCCAATACTGGGCACTTATTTATGTGGATAAGCTTTAATGGGATAGGGGCTAAATCACCCAGTTCTTTTCTTGGCGTATACAGGCGATCACGTAATTCATCTGAGCTTAGTTCTAACAACGGAGTAATGTCTTGCGCTAAATCAGCGACGATCACGGCATTATTGTTAGTTGGATGCCAAGCTAGTGGCACAACCCAACTTGTAAAGCCGCGATCTGCACCAAACATGCCACTCACGTGTACTAATGGTGTCATGTTGATGATATCAATCAGTGATTCAACTTTACGCTTGTTACGTAAGTTAAATAAGAAATCGAATAATTTTGGCTGCTTATCTTTAACCAGTTTTGCCATTGCGATCGTTGCGTACACGTCTGATGTTGCATCATGGGCATTGGCATGTTCGATACCATTGGCTTTGGTTAACAATTCAAGACGCATGCTTGGCAGACCATCATCATTTTCAGGCCAAACAATCCCTTCTGGACGTAATGCATAACAAGCGCGCATTAAGTCGATGATATCCCAACGTGAGTTACCGTCTTTCCATGTATGTGCATACGGGTCGTGGAAATTACGATAAAAAATATTACGTGTGACTTCATCATCAAAGCGGATGTTGTTGTAACCGATAATACAGGTGTTTTTTTGGCTGAACTGCGCTTCAATTCGTTTACTGAATTCGGCTTCAGTGACACCTTCTGCTTGGGTCTTTTGCGGCGTAATTCCCGTGATCATGGCAGCTTCTGGCGAAGGCAGGTAATCATCAGATTGACGGCAATAAAACATATCGGGTTCGCCGATCACATTAAAGTCCATGTCGGTGCGAATACCAGCAAATTGAGAAGGGCGATCAAGTGATGGGCTTAACCCGAAAGTTTCATAATCGTGCCAGTAAAAAGTGGCTTGGTCAGCAGCTGCTTTATTAGAATTGTTATCCATACTACGCCTTGTTCTTATTCATTTTATCTAATTGGGTGGTTGTTTTTCGGTGATATTTAATGCCTTTAAAAATCATAAAATATACTGTTAAACGATAGTCAGAGGGTAAGCTAAGCGTGGAACTATGGCAAGTGCTAACAGTCAATGTTGGTGGTTATTTTAACGCTATTCATGTACTTTTTATCTGCTGTTATTTTACGTAGTTTATAAAAACTGAATACAAGTGTCCCATAGTGGACAGTTTAATTTTCAATTGGGCTTTATATTAGCCGGCAATGTCATTTGATAAAACAATGTATGGTGCTATGTGAAACGTTATATAACCATATTTTATTTAGTTTAGTCGTAATCGAGTTAGGGAATATAATGAGAAAAGAACAAGTAGAGCACACTGTACAGTTATTACGTGAAGGCCATGCCTTAACAGCAGTCGCAAAATTAGCTGGTATCAATGTCATGTATGTAAGCGTGATCCGAAAATTAATGGTCATGGAATTATTAAAAGTGGATGCTTCGTAGCTGCTGACATAAATGAGCAGTGATTAAGCGTGATCTAATAATCTAAAATTCCAATTTTCTACCGTATTGGTGGTTAATCGCGTCTTAGCCGTTTCGCCCCAGTACGGTGACAACGCAGGCATTTCAATCAAGGTTGTTAGGTTTTCGTTGTCCAATGGCGCATTGAAGAACAATTCACAGACTTGCTTTACCGTTGTCGCAGGGGTTAAGCGTTTAATGTGAACCAGTGCATCACCTTGATTGACCATGCCCGGCTTAATCACACGATATAACCAGCCACAACGACTGAGAGCTTGCATCTGTACTGAAATGTCAGCGACATCCCAGCGGGTATTAAGGTTAAAGCAAGGCAGGCGAGGTTGGCTTACTTCGATAATGGCGTCACCCCATTGGTATTGATCACCAATACAGACATTTTCTTCCGTCATGCCTAACGCACTTATATTCTCACCCATACCAGGAGCTTCAAATCGCGGCTGTTCGTTCGTTCTCGGTGTATATACTTGTTGCCAAAATGGGTAATGTTCGGCTGGATATTGGTGTAAAGCTCGCTCAAGACCACCGTGGTATTTTTTATCCGCAGTTTCGTCACCTTCAAGCCCATGCTCAGAAAGGTAGATACTGTTACTCACAGGCTGCTTATCAATCGCAGTCTCGAATCCAAAACTTTGCTTAATGCGACCTACGTACACTTCAACTGCGTATTGTTGCGAAATAAGTAGTGATTGGGGATCTGACATATAGATATTTCCTTATAGATAAGCGTTTAGTCGGCTGGATTTTACAGCAGCCACACTAAATGGCAATCAACATTCAGCGTTCAATTATTTCGCTATTCCATGTCATGATCTGCAAGCTAGGGGTCACAATCGATATCCCGAGATTGATTGCTAAAGACAGGACTTAAATAGTGTTGTTCATTTACCCTAGTTCACTAAGGAAAAAAAATAATGTTATTTTTCACCTCGGAGAACACTAAAAATTTAATTTAGTCTAGTCTAAATGAAGTTGAAAGTGCATATTTATGAGTTGAGACATTATTTTTATGTTTTTTTCGTAAATATGCTTTTAATTTCGGCGACAAAGGTATAGAATCCGCCTCCTAATTTTTACAGAAAGCTACTAAAATGTAGCCGGTTATCTGCAAGGTAGACAATGAGTCATTACACAGTTTTAGGTTTATCAACATGGTTCGAACTAGTCGAACGCATCGGCTCAGAAGCAGAAGCCAAGACATATTTTTCAGAAACGAAGCTAGTCGAGTACAATAACAGAACTTGTCTCGAATTAGTTGAAGCGGGTATGTTAATGCATTTGAAGAATTGGTTAGCAGTACAATACCAAGAATTCAAATCAACGGGTGAGCGTTTACGTCGTGAACAAGTGTCACAGTCAACAAATTCTGTATCAAGTAAACTTTACTCGATAGAAGTGATCCGAACTCGTCCGCAAACGGATGGACAAAGTGCGCATCAACAAGCACAGCAAGTACAACAAAGACAGCATGTAGCATCGTCACAATTTGCGACTAACCAGGTTCGTCCTGTACATGCTACTGCAACACCGGCTGTTAAGCCTGAAGTTGCAAGACCTGTTGTTGCTGCTGCGCCTGTTGCGCCACCAAAACCGCGTGTAATTACGTCAAAAGCACCAGCACCAGAAAAGAAACCTGCTGCTGCATCTATGGCTAATTTCTTTATGCGTCAGGTTCGAGCGACTAAGTCTGAATTGGAAGATCGTAAGCACCATAATTAAGTGACGCTTGACGCGTACCTAATTATGTAAATGACCCAGTAGCAAGGATTGTCCCACGACGGTGGTGATAGGTCTTGGTACTGGGTCATTTTTTTATCTTCAATTTAGCAATTATTTATAACGTGGTATCACTTTATGCGCATTCATAATGTTCATCGATTAGCAACACAGCGTCTCGCTGATAGTACCAAGCCTTTTAACGCCCGCGGTGGCCGATTAATTCGCTGTGATTACTGCATGCTTGGCAAGCAATTTTGTATTTGTGAACATCGACCACTGGTTGAGTCTACGGCTGGTTTTATGTTAGTGATGTTTGATTATGAAATGATTAAACCAAGTAATACAGGCCGTTTGATCGCAGACGTTATTGAAGACACGTTTGCTTATCAATGGTCTCGTACAGCGCCTAGTCAAGAGATGATTGATATTATCAATGCCGATTGTTGGCAGCCATTCATTATCTTCCCTGAAGAGTATGTGGTAGAGCGTGAGCGAGTACAAACGGGCCCATTGGCCATCGCGTCGGGTAAACGCCCGTTATACATTCTGCTTGATGGTAGCTGGCGTGAAGCGAAGAAAATGTTTAAAAAGAGCCCCTGGTTACATGACATTCCGGTTATCTCATTTGATCCTGAAGTTGTGTCGCAATATCAGATCCGTAAAGCAGCAAAAGAAAACCAGCTGGCGACAGCAGAAGTTGCATCCTTGGTATTAGGGCATCATGGTGAAGCTGATAATGCTGATATTCTTTCTTGTTGGTTTGATGTATTTCGCGAACGTTATTTGGCGGGTACTAAGCAAATTGATGTTGGTGTTGATGCTGCGTTGCAACGCTTACAGACATTAACGGTCTAATTTTTTCAGTAGCCATAATAATAGCACTTGAGGTTGTATACATGAACTTGTGTGTGCAGCCTGTTTCAACATTCAACATTCAACATTCAACATTCAACATTCAACATTCAATTTTCTCCTATCACCTCTGTATATAATCTTCTTTGCACGTGTATGTACTTTTCTTATCAATATTAATCACCTATCATTGCTATCTGGTTTTTAGCATTTGATGTAATGGATAGATTATGCAGAATAAGAACGCGGATACAGTAACTATTCGCTGGGGTATTATTGGTTGCGGTTCGGTAACAGAATTAAAAAGTGGCCCTGCCTATCAAAAAACGGCAGATTTCGAACTCTCGGCTGTCATGCGTCGTGATCTTGGACTCGCTGCAGACTATGCGCAAAGACATAAGGTGAAAGCGTATTCTTCTAACGCGGCTGATATTATTCACAACGATGAGATTGATGCTGTCTATATCGCCACCCCACCTGATAGTCATAAATTATATGCCTTACAGGTTGCCGCCGCAGGTAAACCTTGTTGTATTGAAAAGCCCCTTGCACCGAGTTACGCTGATAGCTTAGCAATTGTAAATGCTTTTGAATCGCAAAATATACCGCTGTTTGTGGCTTATTATCGTCGTTCATTACCGCGTTTTAATAAGGTTAAATCGTTACTTGAATCCGGTGGCATTGGTGAGGTTAGAACGATTAATGCATTTCTAAATAAACCCGCTAATGCATTGGATTTATCTGGAGAATTTAATTGGCGAACAGATAAAACCGTTGCTACTGGTGGCTATTTTGACGATTTGGCTAGCCATGGACTTGATCTGTTTGCTTATTTACTCGGTGATTTTGATATTGTCAAAGGCCTAAGTACTAACCAACAAGGCCTGTACTCATCTCTGGATGCCGTCACTGCATGCTGGCAGCATAAGAGCGGTGTCATGGGTATTGGAAGCTGGAATTTTGGAGGATGTACACGTGAAGACCGTGTTGTTATTACAGGCAGTAAAGGAGAACTCAGCTTTTCAGTGTTTGACGAGGTGCCGATCGTTTTACAAACATTAAATCGACGTCAAGAATTCATCATCGAAAATCCGGAAAATATTCAATTACATCATGTCGCTAATATACGCGAACAGCTGGTGAATGGTGTAAAGCATCCATCCAGTGGTAAAACTGCGTTACATACAAGCTGGGTTATGACACAGATCCTACATGGTGGCCCATCATTATAGTCTGTCTAAACTGATAAGTTATCAATTGATAACTTATAAATATATCATTTAGCCTTATTTTGTAAAAAACGATATAGTGCTTAAAATTCAATACTGTAATACTCCGCGGCTGGATATTTAATTTTAGCTTAGGGGTCAGGATGACATTTTTTCATAGTTTAACGCATAAAGAGCAAGAATCTTTTCAAGCTTACCGATCTGGTACGACGAATAACAGCAGTTTTTCCTACGACCTTAATCATAAATTAAAGAGCAGTGGAAAGACCCCAAAACGCTTTCAATTACATTTGTTCAACCTAGATAACCTTACCTTAAAAGCTAGCCTTTCCTCGGAAGTGACTTTACATCGCGCTTGTTATGGTGATGGTATACAGCCTTTGTTACAAGGTGAAAAATATAAAGGGTTTCTGTCTGCGCTGGACAAAAATAATTGCCTCGGTCGATATTTTAATGAGCATCATAAAAGCGCTGATACAGATGCATATTATGTTGTTATTAAATGTCCAAAAGGCAGTAATGTCGCGAAATATAATACATTAAGACAGCAAGTCGCGACTGAATACCTCATACCAAGAAACTCTCGTTTCACTTTAGTCAGCAAAGAAGAGATTGTAGATAGCACTGAGATCCGGACATTAGCGGGCACGATCAATGCACGGAAACTGAAGAAAATTATTAGAATTGAATTAGTATTAAAAAAGCGTAATTGGTTGAAGAAAATATTGCGTAAAATAGCAACATGATTTCAGTTGGCAATTTAAAGTTTGTATATAAGGATCATCACAAAACTACCTCTTTATTTCCGTTTTATGTTATCTAGCGCATGTTTCTTGAAAACGATATATTTACCATATTTTATATATGTAATAGTCTGGTAAATGAGACAGCATGTCTAGAAAGTACATTTTGATAAAGTACAGTTTGATAAAGTAAGGCTCGATAAAATACAGCTAAAATGGATAAGAAGGTATTGCAATGGAATCGCCCCTCAAAGAAGTCATGTTTGAATACGTGCCAACCACCCAAGAAGTGGAAAGCCTATTACAGCAAACGCCGAACGCAAAAATTAATATAGCAAACACCAAGCAGGCCTGTGATATCAGTCAGATCAGTCATCTCAGCCATTATGGCTATTGTATTAATGGTATTCATATCGAAGTTGATATATGTGATGCGACAGAAATCGAGCCGCTGTGGTCGTTTCTGGAACTGGATTTCTTACGCATTAGTTTTACGAGTGATGAAGTACTGGAAGATGATTTCAACGGCTTTCTGACTTGGTTGGAAAATGCGGATAAACTGGAAGCGTTAGCGTTAGAAGCCCAGCCTCTGCATCAGGATGATGGCTTACAATTGCTGTCGATTTATTTTGCTGCGTCAAAACAGTTTCCCGTGTCCTTGTTTGTTAAAAACAATGTAGATACAGCGGCAATGCCGTCACTGCCTGCACTACAGGTATTAAATCATGCAAATGCGGCAATGACGATGAAGGCTTTTTAAGTTACGCGTCTTTATGTCCTGCTAATACCCGTTGCATCAATGCATCGAGTTGCTGTAACTCATCTGCAGATAATACACTGAAGGTATTTCTTTCTTGTTGGTGCAACTCGGGCATGACAGTTTCGATTAACTGCTTGCCTTTACTGGTGAGTAGCACCAATTTACTGCGTTTGTCTTCTGGGTTATCAATTCTAGCAATCAATTCAGATTGGCTTAAACGATTCAGTACCTTAGTCAGTCCACCGGAACTGAATATCATCGCTTGATATAACGTAGTGGGTGATAGGCAGTATGGCATTGCGCTACGTCTTAATGTCGCTAATACACCAAATTCAGCCCGTTGTAATTCATGACTCCCTACCAATGTTTCCATTTGCTGACTGCATAGATTGCTTACTTGCAGTAATCGTAACAATGCTGGTGAAACGGTATCAGCACATTCAGGCCAGTTAATCTCCATCATTTTTACTATGTCAGTAATGTCGTTTGCCATGTTTTATAATTCCATGTGAAGGGTAACAGATCCCTGTCTTTGTCAGATAACCAATAATATATCTTGCCAGGAAGGTAAAGTCCAGCTACTATCTTTCCAGAAAGGTAAATTAAGGTGAGAGAATGACACAACAAAATACCCCCTCAATCGACATGAATGCGGTTATGAGTGACAGTAAAATAGAGACTAATAAAGACACTGCTGGAAAAATGAGTAAGACGCTCATATTAACCTTAGCGGCAGTATTTGCATTAACCCCATTCACCATTGATAGTTACTTACCGGCAATGCCAACGATGGCCAAAGCAATGGACGTTGATATTTCGTTGATGTCAGTCACGGTTAGTTTATATATTTTTGGTCTCGCGATAGGGCAGCTAATTGGTGGGCCTTTGTCTGACAAAAAAGGCCGTAGTTACGCCATGATTGCAGGCTTGGTAGTGTTTGCGCTAGCGAGTCTGTTGTTAACGACGGCGACACAGATTGAAGTATTGTGGTTTTGGCGTGTCATACAGGCTGTCGGTGGCGGTATGGCCGTGGTGGGTGTACCTGCCACGATCCGCGATACATGTAGCGGTAAAGAGGCCGCTAAATTATTCTCACTGATTGCACTGATCATGATGATAGCACCGTCGATTGCCCCTACGGTTGGTACGATCATCATGTCACTTGCGGATTGGCGTTGGATCTTTTATACCCTGGCAATCATGGCGGTGCTGGTGGCTATTTTGGTTATGCGTTTTATGCCAAAGACGAAGAAAGTAGCAGTCGTATTGTCAAAAGAGCTAGCTGATAAAAAACCTGATGAAGTGCAAGACAAAATTGGCTTGTTGTCGGTGTTTAGTGAAAAACGCGCGTTAGGCTTTATGATTGCGCAAGCTTTTGCTTATTCCGTCATGATGATCTTTTTAACCAATGCTTCAATGATGTACATGGAAGTATTTGGTCAAACACCTCAACAATTTTCGCTGTTGTTCTTTGCCAATATTTGCGGTTTGATTGTTGTTAACCGTGCTAATTCATTTTTGTTAGCGAGATTCGAACCAGAATCGTTATTAAAAGCCTTTTTAAGCTTACAAGTACTTGGTGGTATTATATTAGTAATGGCATCTGTCATCGTCCCTGATGCGTTATATGTGACGGTTGCTGGCTTTGTTATTGCAATCTCAGCTAACGGCGCGGTGATATCAAATGCGAGTGCGTGTTTTATGAAACGTTTTGGTCGTAATGCAGGATCTGCTTCGGCAGTATTAGGGGCGACGCAATATACAGTGGGCGGTACTGTGAGTGCGCTATCAGCATTTATTAGTATGGGCTCGGTACAACCTGTGGTGGTTATTATGCTGATTTCATCAATCACAGCACTGACTGGCGCTACAATTGCTGGTCGTTATTCACGTAGCACGCAAGCGTAGTCACAGGTTCATAACGGAGTAAAATAGCGAGTGATAGGCTGACAAAGGGGAGCAGCCTATCACGATTAACGATTAAGTAAATGTGCACATAATTTAACAAAGTCAGATGAAGTCACAATACCAATCACGTTATTTTCATTATCAATAACGGGTAGGCAACCAAGTTTATTATCAATGAAGTATTCGACCACAATTTTCAATGGTTCATCTTCCGTTAGCTTTTGAAAATCGGTCTCCATCAAATCTTCAATTAACTGACCACGTTCTTTTCTCGCCAGTGCATCTGTACCGTATTTGTTGATCATTGATATGACAGCGCTGATCATTTTTTTATGTGTCAGTACACCAACTAAGGAGCCATCAGTTTCGGAGATAACCGGTAAGTGACGTACGCCACGCGTTTGCATTAGTTCATGTGCGTCTTTTAAACTGGCTTTATGACTGATACAAATTACATTGCTTGCCATTATGTCTCTTACTTTCATACATTATCCCCGTGTTGTTTTATTGTTAATTTAATTCACACCAATATAGCAAGTATACTTAATCAAGTCCAAAATCACATTGCTTTATTTAAAATAATCAATATGTTAATAGAAATTTTATTGATTATTTAAACAAATCTTTAATGCGTCTTGCCGATAAACTAACCACTAACCACTAACCATAAAACCTTACAAAAATTATGTTTTTATAAAATAAAACGTATTTGTATATTGTTTGTAAACGATATATAAATATACTGATTCGACAATAATCTGCTTTATTTTAAAGTTTATTGAATAACGATTGTTGTTTTTATTATACTTTATTGATCTTGAACAAAAATACAACCACCTGTCATTTTGGTTTTATTGTTGATATTTGTGTGATAATTTAATCACTTATATATTGCTAAGGGAGTTAGTTATGAAGGGGGCTGTAAAATCAAAGAAAATGGGAGCCGTATTATTAGCATTTTTCTTTGGTGTTCTAGGCGCACATAAGTTTTACCTAGGTTATCACAAACAGGGTATTTGCATGTTAGTGCTATTTATCTTTGGTTATGTTTTTTTAGGCTTACCGTCGATGGTCATTGCCATGATCGCATTGGTTGAATTTGTCATCTACTTGCTTAAACCAGCAACTGAATTTGAGCGAGATTATGTACTAGAAAGCCGTCCTTGGTTCTGATTACGTTTATTAAATTTATTTTAGCTCACTACTTTCTCAATAGAATGACCTGATAGTGTGCCTAATAGGGTATTTTTACGTTTATCCGAGCGTTGCTTACGCACTTGAGACGCGGTAAATGCCATCACTTCACTTGCCTTAAACATTTCCTTTTGCACGATGATAATTGGTAGCGGTGCTGTGACTGTTTTTAATCCAGTGGCTCTTACTATATTTGCCGCAGGCTGCACTTTGACGGGTCTGCGAATACGTAAATCCAGCTCTGGTGTTGATGTTATTTTTTGCTGTAATTGGTCTAAGGCAAGCAGGTTATCTGGCATTGCTCTTTCTTTTTCTGCGTTAATTTCTCCTAACAATTTTAGCTTGTCAGGCTGGTGTAATGAGTCTTTACGCTGCCAACTAAAGCGGACAGATTTCACACTCTCGTTTTCTAAACAATGGATCTTACGATATAAGTGCACAGTCATAACACCTGGGCAATTATCGTGTATCGCGCTGAATCGAGCTTGACGTGATGCATGCTCGCTTACAACCGCATGTTCAATCTCAGCTTTAAGCGTATTGATTGCTTTAATTAAGAACACAATTTTAGTCGTGTTTTGATGCTCTGGATGTAAGTGGATAACCCCTACATAACGTCGAGCCGACTTTTGCGAAAAAGGAGGCTTAATGTGAATGTCTTGGAACGCTTCTGAAGCCAACTTCATGGCGAGCATATCCGTGCTAAGCTCAGGAGTGATCTGGTTTATAGCTGCTTGTTCTTGGCCTTTGATCACACAAGGGATCCTGCTGACTAATGCCTGCACAGGTTTCGTCGTAGAAAATAGCTTTTCTAGTTGCTGTAAGTTTGCTGTGAGTTGAGCAAATAAACTTTTAATATCAGTCATGCCTCATCCTATTACTCGTATAATGGCTATTGATAATTAGCATAGTAATGAGTAGACCATCATGCAATAGCTTAGTTCATTGGGTGATCGCTATGTGATCAAGGTGACCGTTCGTTGATCGATGTTTGATGGAATTAATTTGCAAGTCTAATATAAGTGGGTGTGTAGATAATTTGGACAGCCTAATGAGATCTATTTAAAACAAAGTGACACTATGATGAACTTTGTTCGTTTTAACTAACTTAACCAGATGTAAATAGGCTAAAATAGTCGGTTGTTATTTTACTCTTGAGTCAATATATAATGGCGATGGGTATGAATGACCGCGAGTATTCATTACCGAGGTCAAATCATATTACCAAGACCACGGCCCTTTTTAGGTAACAAGCCTAGAATATTTGCATTTAGAAAGCACAGGAACATAGGAAGTTGTTTTAATGAAAAAGTCGATTTATACCGAAAAACGTTATAGACAATCGGGACTTGATGATGCGGAAAGGGTGAGTAATAAAGTAAAATCAAGATTCACAAAATGGCTTGTTAGCCATCGGTATTTAGTCCATCAAAAAGATGTCGATCATTTATTAAGTCGCGAATCAGATTTTTGTGATTCAGTTATTTTGCACGAAAGTGAACGGGTTGCAGAACAACAAAGGATTTTGTTGGAATGCGAGCAAGACCGCGTTAAAGAAAAAAGGCTGAATGCAGAGACTCGACAGGAGCGCTATAAAAAAGTCTCAGACGTTGTGATCAAGGCTGCAGAGGCGGTGTTATCTCAAAAATTAAATGATACAGATCCAAGTCAACTCATTATCGGCACACCATATTTTGAAGAGTTTGCTTCTTTTGCCTATGGAGCAAGCCTTGATTTCACTAAACTCGGTAACCTGTGTACTTTAAGCAAACCGTTATCTAACAGTATTCTAGATTTGGTTAATAACGATAAATTTTGTGAGAAAAAAGGCCAGAAAGTGAGGAATATTCGCGATCCTAAAACCGCGATTGGTTTCATTGGTATTGAAAGTTGCCGTATGATTTTTCCTGTGATGATGTCAAAACAGTTATTAAAATGGTCAGATAAAAATACCAAAATTATGGTGCCTAAAATCTGGCAATCTGCAGTCAGTACAGCCAATGTAACCAGGATGAGACTAGCTGATGTAGAATATAAAGAACCTGACATCGGTATTTTACTCGGTATGATGCGCTCGATAGGTTTGTTTATTATTGCCAACAACTTTATATCGAGTTTTGACGAGGCTTTATCACTTGTTATGATGGATTATAAAGAGAAAAAAATGAGAGATGAGTATTTTTCTTGTGCGGATGTAACCCCTAAACTTGAGTATTTGCCGTTAATCATTGAGAAATTTGAAGGGCTTGTTACCAAAAAGATAATAGAAACATTTAATTGGGATATGAATACCATCCATATTAAAAATGCACTGATTGAAGATATTGATAATGTGGCTATTTTAGAGCGAAGCATCTTAGGTGCGGCCCTTGCGCAGGGGAAGGCATTTACCGTTTTTGATATGATGAATAAATCGCATGTATTCGATAGAGAGCATTTGCCTTATTGGTTAGCACATCATCAAATCGAGATGAGTACCTTTAAAAATTTACGCAGTCGAAACCCCGGCCAATTGGAATTTTAATGCTGAAAGCTCTTTTTGCTCATCAATAACGGTGCTCAAAAATATCATAAATAACGCTGCTTAATATGCCATTTTCAACTGTCAAACGTGACCTTAGCTTGATGCTAAGTGATTTAAAATGGAAAGCGTTCGAATCTCATGATTTTTTGGGCATGGTGAAGATTGGGCGTTGTTGATAGAAAATATGCTTTCAGAAAAGATCCCAAGCTTATTAGATGCTTGTATTACCCGTTATGCGCAATACGAATTTGAACCAGAATTAACAGCAAATCCAGTTGATAGCTAAGACACACCTCGTTTAAGTGTTACTCTCAATTCCCCCTGCTTTCTATCATGCGAGCCTTGTCTCTGACGCATAAACACTAAGCCATCATGTTCAATATTAGCTTAGTGTGCAATACACTAAGCCGTTTCAATCTCTCCCTCGTTCGTTCATACGTCTTCATATCTATACTGCATGTAGATTGTTTTATCTTAAAATCAAAAAAATATCCTATATGAATGCCAAATTTACTAAATCACTACATACTTAGACAGTTATGGGGGAGTCGTTAGGAGGAGTGAGCGACCCGATAAATTAGCCCATCGGTTTCAATTGTAGGGATGAACAAATGAGGATAGCATTGATATTACAACGCAGTTTACAGGCCTTGTTTATTACGTCGACGGCTTTACTAGTCTCTTGTTCAAGTTTTGGCCCAAGTACTATCGAACGCGACCGCATGGATTACGGACTTTCGCTCAATACATCGATTAAACAGCAATTGCTGGGCAACATAGTACGACTGCGATATATGGAAGCGCCTATTTTTGTCGACGTTGCTTCGGTGATTAATCAATACTCCTTGTCTGGCAATATCGACGCAGGGATTGGTTTTAATAGCGGCAATAATACTGGTAGTCTCGGTGCCGGTGGGCGCTGGGAAGATCGACCGACGATAACCTACAGTCCTATCTCTGGTCGGAAGTTTTCTGAAAGTTTACTCACACCCATTGCACCGGAATCATTATTCGCCTTGGTGCAATCTGGCTGGTCAACCGAACTTATGTTCCGTCTGACTGTTGCGCAAATTAATGGTGTGGTCGATGCGAATCCACCTCTGCAGGCGGATCCCCGTTTTCGTGAGATGTTGTCTGTTTGGAACCGATTGCGTGAAGCGCGGATTATAGCGTTGCGGAGAAGTAGTAACCTCAATGAGAAGGCGAAGATTGTGTTGTATGTCAATGATGTCGAACTTGATGAACAAACACGTGAAGATCTGCTTTTCTTACAGGAGACTCTGGGCTTACGCAAAGGTGCTAAAGAATTCACGTTATCGTACGGGTTGATAAGCAATGATCCCGATGCGCTTGTCGTGTTGACCTTATCAATATTAGATATGATGGTCGATTTGGCGCGACTAGTCGATGTACCTCAGCAGCATATAGACGAGGGCAGAACTTTTCCAACCTTTGTCGATACCGGACTCGGAGGGCATTTGTTGAAAGTACATTCTTCTCTAGAAGAGCCGGAAATGCCGTATGTGGCAATTCGTGAGCGTGGTTATTGGTTCTATATTGACGATAGAGATCTAATGAGCAAACGCACTTTTGGTGTTTTACAGATATTACTTAGCCTGACAGACTCTGGTGACGCCGCTATAGGCCCAGTGTTATCTATCGGCGGTTAGTAGCTCTCATAGTCCTAATATAACGTGAATTTCAGCATAACCGTCCTCACCTTCGATGCGATAAGTCCGATGGGAAGGGCTGTCGGTTACCTACGATTTATTTAATATAGCTATAAAAACCACTGTGTGGAATATTATTCTGCGTATATATTCATATACGCTATTTAAATGATGTTGTAACATGCAGCGTCATGGCTATAGGTTAAAACAGTTAATTGCACACTTAAGGTTTTTGGAGTTAAGAATAATGAAGAACAAGGGTTTTACACTGATCGAACTAGTGTTAGTTATAGTGATATTAGGGATCCTTGCGGCAACAGCAGTTCCTCGATTTATAAATATACAAAGGGATGCCCGTATTGCCTCACTTGATGGTTTTGTTGGCGCGGCGACAGAGACCAATTCAATGGTGATGAGTAAAGCAACCATTGCTGGCGTTGAATCTGTTAAAGTTGAAACAAATATTCCTAATACAGACTTGTATGTACTTGACGGTTATATGAGTCTTAAACCTGAGCACATCACAACAGCAATGCATATTGATGGCTTTATGATCACTGATTATAGACTTTTCAGTGGTGCTAGTTCATATGTGTATTTATCAGATAAAGAATTAACGGTACCGGAACTTAAAGCCATGGGTTGCTTTGTTCAACTAACTCGTGGGATAAACTCTGCGAGTATTGGTCTTGGTAATCTGACGATAAATAAGTTTTATAGTGGCTGTTAGAATGAATTATAAAAATCAGCCTGCGAATATGCATTAACACCTTAATTGGATTTCTTAAATGAAAGGGGATAAGTCGTTTAGCCCCTTATTTTTCGGTATAATTACACGCCCTTTAACTTATAGCCTGTTCGACACATCTTGAAGAAAATCAATGAAGCAATCTGCCATTGAATGGTGACTAACAATCCCGTCACCTTCCATCATCGTCAGTGCTTCATAACCTTCCTTACCTTTCATGGTATAAGCGGAAGAGCTGCCGTAATAATACTTGTCATCATCAATATCGACCCAGCCGTCTTGCGCTGTATGAATCATGAGTCCAGCAATACGTTGACCAAGCGGGCGTTCAGCGTGATAGTCAAAATCCAAGTTATATGTATAAGGGTAGCTGCCCGAACCTGTGCCAATTACGCCATTATTGGTTGCGTTGTTGATCGCGCCTTCGAGTGCCTGCGCTATATATTTGCCTTTGATGTGATAAGCACCGATGGGTACGGCAAAGGGCAGTAGCTTGCCAGCGATATCACAAATTGAAACATTACCTTGGAATAGCGAGGTTCTTACACCACCGGCATTATGAATGGCAAAATCTATTTGATGACCGTCTTTATTCATCATATGGGCAAACGATTCAGCCACTAACGGCGCTATCTCACTGCCACCTTGCTGATCGGGAATACGGATATGACGCATATCTTTTGTTAAGTTAGCGATCACTGTGCTTTGCAGCTTGCGCACTCGCGGGATGTACTTATCTTGTAGCAAACTTTGTAGTTGCGGATCTTTTTTACATATCACCACGTTTTCATGTTGCGTGAGGTACAGGCTAGCCTGTGCATGAATTGCATCGTCATTGGTTGTTAACAAGCTTGCATTTGTACAGAGTCGGCGCCCAATCAGCAGTTCATTCTTGCCTTTGAAAGTACTAACCGAACCATCGGCGGCGAAATCAATTTCGCAGTGACCAAGCGCCTGTGAGTGGAATCCTGCTTGCACGATATAAGTACCATTAACTTGATGTCCGTATTCAGCTTCTTTTTTAAGTCCTAAGTCGCTGAAATCCCCTAACAGGTTGTGGCTATGACCGCCGACAATCAAGCTGATGCCCTCCACTTTATCGGCAAGCTCACAATCCCCAGTAAAACCAAGGTGACTTAATAATATGATCTTATTAATCCCTGACTCTCGGATAGCGCGCACAGTATTTGTAGCCGTTTCAATGGCATTAACAAATGGCGTGTCTGGATCGACATTGGCTATATCGGCCATTTTATCTAGTGATACTCCGAATATTGCCACGGACTCACCATCGACAACGCGCGTCATCCAGCGTGCAGTCTGCTGCTCTGGTTGATAAGAGAGTAAGTTAGGGCGACCCTTTAAATAATGCGACTTGGTTGTTAATTCGTTAGTCAGATCCCAGTTACCTGCGAGTAGTGGAAACTCAATACGATCTAAAAATTCAGCCACTGGTTCATTACCCATATCGAGTTCATGATTACCAATGGTCATGACATCAATGCCTAATGCGTTGAGCATATCGGAATTGGCTTTCCCTTTGAACAGCGAGAAATACAGCGTACCTTGAAAGCAATCGCCAGCGTGGACAAATATAAAGTCACGGTTGTTCTGCAGTGCGATCGCTTTAAGCTGTTTAGCGCGCGTGGCGATACGAGAAAATCCGCCGTTACTGACATAAGGCGATATCATTTCACCGTTAATATTTAGCTGCAATTGCAGTGACTGAGGTTCAAAGTAAGAGTGCGTATCATTTATATGCGCCAGTGTTATTTTAACTGGCTTATTCTTTTTCATCATAATGTTTCAGTTTTTATCTATGCCTGAATGGATAGTAACGCATTAATGATGACATTATCATGAATATTTTAGCTTAAGTCGCCCTACTAATTGCAAGGAATGTACTGTAATGTTTGTTACCTATTTAGGAGTGTTTGTTATTACCTGCAGGAGCAGTACCAGTGGTGAGTGTTGAAGAGCATTATGAAAGCTTATTATCTGATGTGTATACGTGGTTAATGGGTGGATTTGATGAAGCAAAAAGTAGTAATTTAGCCTTCTTTAAAAATAGACACATTGCATCCTCATCCTCGGGTATTGCGCTGGATTTAGGTGCAGGTTCTGGCTTTCAATCAATCCCTTTGGCTGAACTCGGTTTTAATGTCACTGCGATAGACCTTAGTCAAAAATTATTGGGTGAATTAAGGACTAATGCGACGAGTCAGTCTCTTGTAACTATGCCATCTATTGCAATAAATAAGTCTATTACGACTATCAATGATGATATTTTAAATTTTAAGGATCATCTCAGCAGTCCGTGTGAATTGATTATCTGTATGACAGATACCATCACGTATCTAAAATCGAAGCAGGATGCTTTAACTATATCCCAGGATTCATTCAGTTCGCTTGAAGCGGGGGGTAAGTTAGTTCTTACTTTTCGTGACTTATCTGCTGAACTTAAAGATACCGATCGGTTTATTCCGGTGAGAAGTGATGAGAACATCATCTTTACCTGCTTCTTAGAATACGAGCCTGAAACCGTTAAGATACATGACATTGTTTACATCAAAAAACAGGATTCATGGGTACTTAATAAAAGTTGTTATCGTAAGATCCGACTCTCGGCTGAGTGGGTAGAGGAGCAACTTGCAGTGATTGGTTTTAGCATTGAAGAATCAAGTAATAGTGGCGGCTTTCAAACCATAGTAGCGGTGAAGTAAAGCTAGATTAAAGGCTAAGTTGAATTTGCCCCGAAGCGAGTTAGCATTTATTTTTATCCCATTAAAGCAAGTTGCCGTTTTTCGAATATTTCTAATGCGAATTTTACCTACAGAGTAGATAAAAGCTATTTAGGCTCAATTTGTCATGTTCAAATAGAATAGATTTTGTCCTGTTACATCCTTCTAACTCGAGAGTACATGACCTAAACTATTTGTGCGGTACCTACTAGGTGTCTGCGCAAAAAAGCCTTTAAATGCATGTATATAAGCAGAGGATGATGTGTACCCTAGTTCCATTGCAATCTCTTGAATTGACATTTTGGTATCTAGTAATTGCAAAGACAAAACCATTCTTATATTTTGTCGCCACAAGGAGAACGATTGATTAAACTCTTTCGCACAAAGTCTAGATAATGTTCTTTCTGATGCACCGACCTTAGTCGTCCACTCTTTTAATGTGAATTGTAAGTCTGGCTGATTTTTTAATTGAGTAAATATGGACATGAGCCTTCTATCACTCGGTATCAACAGTGGGATCTCGTAAGTACTAGCTATTTCTATTTGGTCTCTCAATACCGTCAGTAGATGAATGATCGTAGTTTCAGTTTGCTGAACTGAGCAATTGTCGAATAAGAGCAGTATCAACTCTTTAATCAATGGGGTGACTAAACATGACTTTTGTTCATTTCTATACGTGATAGAAAAGTTTGGATTGAGATAAATAGCCAAGAATTGTGTGTCTGTTACCGCTACAGATTTATGAGTTGTGTTCGCGGGTATGTATAACATCGCATTGTGTGGAATCATCACACACCTACTCTCAATGTGTGACTGCAACAAACCTGTTAAAGGGAACACTATTTGATGCCATGGGTGTGAATGATAGTCATCTAGGTAATTGGACTGCATATGTATTTTTTTAGTAATTAGCGGTCTATTAATGTATTGCTGAATCAGTTCGTTTGCTTGCATATTTGGCGGCTTATCTATGTTTTATGTCTGATAGTATAAATCAAGTCACTTTAGTTTGTTGTAGAATTGTGTCCCGATAACCATTTAGGAGAGCAAACCGATGCATATTCACTTTATCATTCATGAACATTTTGAGGCACCAGGTGCTTACGAAACTTGGGCTAAGATGAACAAACACAAAATAACTTATTCTCATGTTTATAACGGCGATCGCCTGCTACAGAGCGTAAATGATATTGATTTTCTAATTGTTATGGGTGGCCCACAAGATCCAGAAATAACCATTGATGAATGCCCTCATTTTGATTCAAAAGGAGAGCAGAATATTATTACACAAGCAATTGACGCAGGGAAAGTGGTGATTGGGATTTGCTTGGGTTCTCAACTTATTGGAGAAGCGCTGGGCGCGCAATATGAGCGTAGCCCAGAACGAGAAATTGGTAAATTCCCTATATCTTTAACCAAAGCAGGATCAAGCCATTTTTTATTTTCTCATTTTGGTGAAGTACTCGAAGTTGGTCATTGGCACAACGATATGCCTGGCCTCACTCCTGATTCAGAAGTCATAGCTTACAGCGAAGGCTGCCCAAGACAAATAGTCGCTTATAGTGCGCTTGTTTTTGGTTTTCAATGCCATATGGAGCTGACAAAAGACGTTGTAGCTCTTTTAATTGACAATGACGACCTTAGTAATGCATCAAACTACCATTTTGTGGAGGAGCCAGAAGTATTACTCAGCCATGATTATGACGAGATGAACAAAAAACTGCATGTATTCTTAGATAAACTAGCCAATGTTTATCAGTCAAAAACTAACTATCTATAGTACAGCGACTACCGTGGTGCTATTGGAAAGTATGAATGTTTGAGAAAATACTCTGCTGTGCAGTGTTGACTTCAAGTCTGCCATACTTTCAGTAATGCGAAACGTCCTTATTGAAGCTCAAACTCTAAGCCATTTTTGTCCAATTTCGGCTTAGCACACACTAAGCCGAATTTTTCCAAACAGAGTTAAAGCTGGTGGCAGCGTAATTTGGACCAGTCACTGCATGAGCAATAATGCTATCCATTCGCTACTTAATCCTGTTTTCCCTACCAATCCACCCCTAGAACAACCTAAAGTTCATAAAATAAACGTATTAATTCAAAACTCATCATTTATTGATTATTTAAGGATATATTGATTTACTAGCCATAAAGGGGTGTTTGTGGCGGAATCTATTATGAAAATAGATAAAACATGCTGATTCAGAGGTCGAAAAAAACATTATTCACTTTCGTAATTTTTTGTTTTTAAAAGGTGATCGAAACACGCTTTATTAAAAAAAATAGAACGTATTATCCACTCATATTCTTTATATATCCTTTAAACAAAAATCAATTAGCAGAGTGTAATCATGACAGTATTAACAACCGATCTTACCTTGGAAACACATCTAGAAACTCGCCTAGAAACTGATTTACTCGGGGTAAAACAAATACCTGCACAGGCTTACTACGGTATTCACACATTACGCGCAATGGAAAACTTTAAAATCAGCAAGGAGAAGATTGGCGATTGTCCTGAGTTTGTACGCGGCATGGTAAAAACCAAAAAAGCAGCTGCATTAGCCAACGGCATTCTGGGTACTATTCCAGAAGAAATCAGTGACGCGATTGTTAACGCGTGTAATACATTGCTAGCAAGCGACGAATTTTATAATCAATTTCCCGTTGATGCATTCCAAGGTGGCGCAGGTACATCGGTAAATATGAATACCAATGAAGTTATTGCCAACATCGCGTTAGAGCAGATGGGGCATGCCAAAGGTGCTTATAATCACATCAACCCAAATGACCACGTGAATAAAAGTCAAAGTACCAATGATGCTTATCCTACTGGCTTCCGTGTTGCCTTGTTTGAACGCAGTACTGCGGTATTAGTGGCGCTAACATCATTAAGCGAAACCTTTTTAGATAAAGCCGAAGAGTTTAACGACGTATTGAAAATGGGACGAACGCAGTTACAAGACGCTGTACCGATGACATTGGGTCAAGAGTTCCACGCTTTTGGTATTACGCTAAAAGAAGAAATCAGAAGTATTAACCGTTGCCAAGAATTACTGCTTGAAATCAATCTTGGCGCGACAGCAATCGGTACTGGCTTAAACTCGCCAATCGGTTATTCAGCACTGGCGATTGAAAAGTTAGCTGAAATTACTGGTCATGCATTTGTACCTGCAGAAGACTTAGTCGAAGCAACGTCTGACTGTGGTGCGTATGTTATGTTGTCGAGCGGCTTAAAACGTTTAGCAGTGAAACTATCTAAAATCTGTAACGACTTACGTCTACTTTCTTCAGGCCCGCGTACTGGTTTAAACGAAATTAACCTACCTGAAATGCAGGCCGGTTCATCAATTATGCCAGCAAAAGTAAACCCTGTTATTCCTGAGGTGGTTAACCAGGTTGCATTTAAAGTGTGTGGTAACGACATCACCATCACCATGGCGGCTGAAGCGGGTCAATTACAATTAAACGTAATGGAACCTGTGATTGGTCAATGCCTATTTGAATCATTATCTTTATTAGAAAATGCGTGTTTCACACTACAAGACAAATGCGTTAAAGGTATTACAGCTAATCGCAAGGTATGCGAAGACTTCGTGTTAAATTCAATTGGAATTATCACGTATCTAAATCCGTTTATTGGTCATCATGAAGGTGATGTGATTGGTAAAATCTGTGCTCAAACAGGCAAAAATGTACGTGAAGTTGTATTAGAACGTGGATTACTGTCTGAAACTGAATTAGATGAAATCTTCTCTATCGAAAACCTAATGAAGCCTAAATACACAGGGCAGCGTTACACGAAAGCTATTTAATAAGCGTTGGACTGGATCAAGTTGAAATATATTGATCGTGAGCAATGTTAACCCTGTTAGGAGTACCGTTCAATCAGAGGCTTGTGATATAAACGAGCGCAAATGCGCAAGCGATTGAACGGGAAACCTTACGTGTCAAAACACGGGGGAAACGGTTAATAGAGCTGGGATCTGTTTTCGAAAAATACAGATTTACCTATCGCATATTTTTAATTTTAATCGGAGTTTTCTATGATTGTTGTACAACTTTTTGTCGTACTGCTGTTTATCTACTTAGGTGCACGTATTGGTGGTATTGGTATCGGGTTTGCTGGTGGTGCGGGCGTACTTGTCTTAACCATGATCTTAGGTCTCGATGCGGGTTCTATCCCTATCGATGTTATTTTAATTATCATGTCAGTGATCACCGCAATTGCAGCAATGCAGGTGGCTGGTGGTATGGATTGGCTAGTTGATTTAGCTGAAAAATTTCTACGTAAAAACCCAAAACGCATTACCTTCTACGCACCAATCGTGACTTATTTCATGACAGTGCTAGCGGGTACGGGTCACACGGCATTCTCGACACTGCCGGTAATTGCTGAAGTAGCAAAAGAGCAAGGTATTCGTCCATCGCGTCCCTTGTCTATTGCTGTTGTGGCGTCTCAAATTGCGATTACTGCGTCGCCAATATCAGCGGCAGTGGTATTCTTCTCAGGTATTCTTGAGCCACTGGGTGTTGATTACTTAACACTATTAGCGGTTTGTATACCGTCAACATTCTTAGCGTGTATGGTCGGTGCATTTGTTGCAAACTACTTAGGCTGTGAACTAAAAGACGATCCTGTGTATCAAGACCGCCTTGCCAAGGGCCTGATTAAAATGAATGGTGAAGGTAAACGTGAAATTTTACCGACCGCTAAAACATCTGTTTATATTTTCTGCGCCGCTATTGTGGCTGTTGTCGCTTATGCAACGATGATCAGTGGTAGTGTGGGTCTTATTGAAAATCCAACAATTGGACGTAACGAAGCGATTATGGCGTTAATGCTGACTGCTGCTGCGTGCATTGTGACTTTTACTAAGATTGATGCATCACAAATTGCTAACGCGGCGACATTCAAATCAGGTATGAGTGCTTGTGTTTGTGTGCTGGGTGTTGCTTGGTTGGGTGATACGTTTGTGTCGGCTCATATCGGTGAGATCAAAGAGTTCTCTGCGAGTATCCTTGAACAATATCCGTGGATGTTAGCTGTGGTGTTATTCTTTGCTTCAATGTTACTTTACTCTCAAGGTGCAACAACAACCGCATTGATGCCTGCAGCACTTGCGATTGGCGTTGCACCTATTACGGCGGTGGCTTCTTTTGCTGCTGTAAGTGCGCTGTTTGTATTACCAACTTACCCGACATTGCTTGCCGCGGTAGAGATGGATGATACCGGCTCAACACGTATTGGTAACTTAGTCTTTAACCACCCATTCTTCATTCCTGGTGTCGCGACTATTTCAACGTCTGTTGCACTTGGTTTTGTATTTGGCGGGCTTATTCTTTAATTAGAACGGTTAAGCTAAAAGAGAGTTAGTGAAAGAGAGTTAGTGAGAAGATAGTTAACGAAAGCTAAAATTAGACTAAACGAAAAAAGGCGCCATTTAATATAAATGGCGCCTTTTTTCGTTTTGGTCTTTATGCAGAGAAGTGTTTAAGCACTCAATCTATTAGTGCGTATAAAGCAGTTCTAGATACTGTTTCGTGCTTTCTTGCCAGCTGAAACGTGCTGACTTGGCGTTGTCTGCGATCTTAGCCCATGTCTTCGGCTTACTTGCGTGTAGTTTGATTGCATCATTAAAGGCTGCGATTAAGTTATCACTTTGTTCTTGCAGTGATGAACCATTAAAGCTAAAGCCATTTTCTAAATGCTGAACCGTGTCTTTCAAACCACCAACCGCGTGCACTAGGCAAGGTTGACCGTCACGCATCGCTAACATCTGGCTAATACCACAAGGTTCAAACGAGCTTGGCATCAAGAACAGGTCGCCATGTTGATACATTTTATCTGACAGTGCTTGGCCATAACCATTCAAGAATAAGAAGTTGTCATGGTTTGCCATTAGCTGCATGAATTCAAATTCAATCTGGGTATCACCCGAACCCAGAATAATTAGTCGACCATTGACGCGAGCAAGATCATCAAGCAATACCGATAATACGGTTTTACCTTGATAAGGTTGACGTAATAACAGGGCTTTTTGATCGGTTAAACGACCAATGCTTGTTACCAAGAAGTCAGTAAACGGTGCTTGGCTATTCCAGTTATTAATTTGTTCGTTGGCAAGGTAATGAACCGTCTTAAGCTGGGCAGATTGTGCTAACCAACGTTTCACTTGTTGCTGTGCTGGTGCGATAAAAGTACTTAACGCGGGCTTTTTAGCGCGTTTTTTACTTACCGTGTCCGTGTACTCACAACCATTTAAAATGCCGACTAAGCGACCTTGCTGTTTGGCTGCTGCTAAATCTTGCTCTAGGCCTTCACCACCAAAGAAACCATTCGCCGCATCGCTAGCGTGTAATACTTCTTCAGCGTAAGTAGGCGATACCACATGGACTTTATTCGACAGGTTGATACCAGCGCGCATCGGGTTATAACAATGGGTATAACGCGGATCGCAAATATGGCTTTGATCAAAATTAAGCGTCGGGAACCAATGGCGTAAGCTTGATTCATCGTCTGCAAATGGGCGGATGCCTTGCAAAGCAATGTTATGTACAGTGTAAACAGTATGAATGTTTGCAAGCTGTTTATACTGTGGTGCATATTGGTTTAATACTGCTACCGTTGCGCTGTGCCAGTCGTGTAAATGTAAGACATCAGGTCGTGTTAACTTCGATTCGATAAGCAGTTGGCATACAGCAAGGTTAAATAGTGCATATTTAGTTGCGTCAGTCGCAAAAGGGCGATTACCTTCGTCATGGCTGTAAACATTGCCGCCTTGACCAAATAGCGGGTGTTGGACAACAAATTGACGCACTTTATTCGCTGTTGCAGGGAGGAACAGCTCGAACAAGGTTACAGTTTCTGTTTTGCCAGCAAATTCAACTTCAACACTTGCAAGTTGACGAGATTCAAACTTGGCAGCGTAATGGCCATAATCAGGGATCACAACGTCAACACTTACATCATGGGCTGGTAAGGCTTGGGGTAAATCGCGAACGACGTCAGCAACGCCACCCACTTTAGCACCTGGTACCGCATCATTTTCGGCTGCTATCATTAAAACATGCATGAATAAATTGTCCTTAAAGCAGAATAGTAAACTTGTGTTATTAGATGAACTTGTAGAGTTAGGTGTACTGTAAAATTAGACGTACTTGTAAAGCTAAAGTTATAAAACAAAAATAGCAATAAGTCACTTAGTTAAGTGACTTATTGCTTATTAAGTACTGTTTATAAAGTACTGGGCATCGTGATTTTTTAAACCAGTGCTACATCTTTTTCTATCGCTTGCTCAGCGTTTTTCTCTAATGCGGTTTTAGCTTGTTTCGCAGCCATTAATTTCAGCATATCAGCAGTGACTAGTGTGATGCCTTTTGGTGATACTCGGAAGCCATTAGCAATATCTTGCTCTTTATCATGACCAACGATTAAACCAGCAGGTAATACGCATTTACTGTCAACGATAGTGCGGCGTAATTGACAGCTTTCACCAATATCGGCACCCGGTAAAATAACCGATTCTTCAATCGTTGAGTACGAATGAACGTGCACATTAGAGAACAGCAGTGATTTACGGATTGTTGAACCAGAAATAATACAACCACCAGATACCGTTGAGTCAACAGCCATACCGCGACGTTCATCGTCATCAAATACGAATTTTGCTGGTGGTAGTTGCTCTTGGTACGTCCAAATCGGCCAGCTTGAATCATAAAGGTCAAGCTGTGGTTCTGGTGTAACCAGTTCCATGTTCGCTTCCCAGAATGAATCCAGTGTACCTACATCGCGCCAGTACGGTTGTTTGTCGCTATCAGGGTCGCTGAATGGGAATGCAAATACGTCACTACCTTCAATGATTGATGGAATGATGTCATTACCAAAGTCACGGTCTGATGTTTCGCGTGTCGCATCTTTTTCTAACTGTTCGAATAGGAACTCAGTATTAAATACATAGTTGCCCATTGACGCTAAACATTGACCTGGTTTACCCGGGATCTCGTTTGGTTGTGCTGGTTTTTCATTAAATGCTTTAACACGATTATCACTATCAACCGTCATCACACCAAATTGACCAGCGGCTTCTTCTGTTGGTACTTCGATGCAGCATACTGTCATGTCAGCGCCGTTTTCTACGTGTTTAGCAATCAAATCACCGTAGTCCATACGGTAAACGTGGTCACCTGATAAAATCATCACGTATTTAGGCATTTCTGCGCGGATAATATCCATGTTCTGGAATACCGCATCAGCAGTACCCGAATACCAGTCGTTACCGTAACGTTGTGATGCTGGTAAGATCTCGACAGACTCAGACAGTTCTTTCTTGAAATGTCCCCAACCACGGTTTACGTGACGGATTAATGAGTGCGATTTGTACTGTGTAGCAATACCAACACGACGGATCCCAGAGTTAATGCAATTAGATAATGGGAAATCGATAATGCGGAATTTACCACCAAAAAATACCGCTGGTTTTGCGCGCCAATCTGTTAACTCATGTAAACGACTGCCTCGACCACCTGCAAGGATAAGGGCGTAAGTATCTTTAGTTAAGTTACTAATATAACGATGTGCACCTTGTGACATATTACTTCTCCATAAGCTTTTTGTCGGAATTCGGTTTATATAAAGTGGCTCAAATCATCAATGATATGAACCACTTAATAGATTGTGTTTAGGGCGTTACACACTCAATGGTGTGAGGGCCCAGATGTCGTTGTTGTATTCATTAATGGTGCGGTCACTTGAGAACGAACCACTTGCTGCCGTATTTAAAATACTTAATCGTGTCCAAGCTTCTTTGTCTTGATAAACAAGTGCAGCAGCCTGTTGTGCTTTACAATAATCGGCGAAATCATGCGCCACTAACCATTGGTCATGTTCATTTAAAATCGAGTCGATTAGCGGTTGGAATAAACCATGCTCAAATAAGTTGAAATGATTACTGTTGAGTAATGCCATTACGTTATTTAAGTTATTATCGTTGGCAATAATCTGTGTTGGGTTGTAGTGCTCGCGAATAGTGGCTATTTGCTCGCTGCGCGCACCAAATAAGAAGAAGTTATCTGCACCAACCGCATCACGAATTTCAATGTTAGCGCCATCTAACGTTCCGATAGTGGCTGCGCCGTTCATCATGAATTTCATGTTGCCGGTACCAGAGGCTTCTTTACCAGCCGTCGAGATCTGTTCTGACAAGTCGGTTGCCGCACAAATCGTTTCCATCGCGGTAACGTTGTAGTTTGGTAAGAAGGCAACACGTAACCAAGGTTGTGCTAGCGGATCGGCGTTGATGGTTGCTGCGACATTGTTGATTAATTTGATCGTTAATTTAGCAATGAAGTAACCTGGTGCAGCTTTACCACCAATTAATACACAGCGTGGCGTCATACCTTCGGTATCACCACGACGAATGCGGTCATAAAGATGGATAACATGCAAGATGTTAAGTAGTTGACGTTTGTATTCGTGCATACGTTTAACTTGTACGTCAAACATCATGTTGGTATCGAATTCAACATCGCAGGCTACTTTGACTAAATCAGCAAGTTGTTGCTTGTTCTGCTGTTTAACGTCTTGCCATTGGGCATGGAATTTTTCGTTGTCGTAGTAACGACGTAGCTTACTGATTTCGCTTAAATCACGGGTCCAATTGTTACCGATCTTGTCGCTAATCAACTGGCTTAATTTAGGATTACAATGCGCTAACCAGCGGCGTGGGGTAACACCATTGGTTTTGTTGTTAAATTTGTTTGGTGTCAACTGATAGAAGTCGTTAAACAAGCCTTCGCTCAGTAGTTGGGTATGCAAGGCTGCAACGCCGTTTACCGAGAAGCTACCCACGATTGCAAGGTAAGCCATGCGTACTTGTGGGTCATCGCCTTCTTCGATAATTGACAATGCACGTTGCTTGTCAACATCACCAGGCCATTGGCAAGCTACTTCTGTTAAGAAGCGTGCGTTGATTTCAAAAATGATTTCCAGTACACGCGGTAATAGGTGTGAGAATAAACGCACAGACCATTTTTCTAATGCTTCAGGCAATAATGTATGGTTGGTATAAGCCATCGTAGATGTGGTGATCTGCCATGCAGCGTCCCAATCTAAATCGTGCTCATCCAGTAATAGACGCATTAACTCAGCAACGGCCACACTTGGGTGCGTATCGTTAAGTTGGAATACGTGGTACTGAGCAAAATCAGTAAAGTCATTGCCGTGGACTTTTACCCATTCAGCAATAATGTCTTGTAAGCTAGCTGAAGTCAGGAAATATTGCTGGCGTAAACGCAGTTCTTTACCGTTTTCACTGGCATCGTTTGGATACAATACCATGGTGATTTGTTCAGCTAAGTTTTTACGGGCAACGGCTTCGGTATAACTACCAGCGTTGAATTCACCTAGGTCAAATTCATCTGTAGCTGCTGATTTCCATAAACGTAGCGTATTAACGATATCGTTTTGATAACCCGGAACTGGCACATCATAAGGTACAGCTAGTACGTCTTCTGTCGCAACCCATTGGCGATGCGTGTGGCCTTCTTTGTCTTGATAAGTTTCTACATGACCAAAGAATTTAACGCGACGGTTATGTTCTGGTGCTGCGACTTCCCAAGGGTGACCATCACGTAACCAGTTGTCTGGATGCTCTATTTGATGACCACTTTCAATGCTTTGGTTAAACATACCGTATTCATAACGGATGCCATAACCAGTAACAGGTAAAGCTAAGCTTGCGCAACTATCAAGAAAACAAGCCGCTAGACGACCTAGACCACCGTTACCTAGGCCTGCATCGTGCTCAGAATCAGCAATGGTTTCTAATTCGCTGCTGTATTGGTTAAGCCCCTTGCGTACGCTGTCTTCTAAATCAAGATTTAGTACTGCGTTACCTAATGCACGGCCCATCAAAAATTCTAATGATAGGTAAGCTGCACGACGAGTAGGTTGTGCTTGCTGCAGTTTTTTGGTCGCGCGTGATTTTTCCATCAGGCGATCACGGACTGTTAATGCCAGCGCATGATATAAATATTGCGGTGAATCACCAACTTCATCACGTCCTAGGGTGTAATGGAAATGACGTTTTAAATCTTCAGGCAAAGTGCTGGCATTCACCACTGGCCCATTTTTTGTCTCTAACTTACAAACTTTGTTTGCTTTAGATTTTTGTTTCTTTAATGACATATAACGTCCTTTATTATGACATTTGGGCGAATTAACTATAATTAATTATTTCGTTAGTTATCTAGAGCACACGATTCGTTTTTGGCGCTAGGTATACAGTTGATAGCGGTGGTAGTGCGATACAAATACTTTGCTCAAAGCCTTGCCATTCAATATTCTCAGCTGTGTAGCTTGTCTGCGTTGCAAAACCGCTACCGCCAAATTGGCTATCATCGGTATTAACCAACACTTCATATTCAGCAAGACTCGGCACACCGATGCGATAGTGTGATTGGCACGCCGGTGTCATATTCGATACTACGGCAACATGCTGTTTTTTGGCTTTGCTGTAACGTAAGAAACTAAATACTGACTGTTCAGCGTTGCTTGCATCAATCCAATCAAAGCCCTGGTGATCAGTGTCTAACTCAAACAAGGCAGTTTGATGACAGTAATTGTTATTTAATGCTTTTATGAGATCTTGCACACCCTGGTGCGGTGATTGATCAAGTAAATGCCAGTCTAAAGATTGGTCGTGATTCCATTCTTCACGTTGGCCAAACTCACAACCCATAAACAATAATTTCTTACCTGGGTGCGCCCACATGAAACCGTAATAAGCGCGTAAATTAGCAAATTTCTGCCAATCATCGCCAGGCATCTTGTTAAGCAGTGAGCCTTTACCGTGCACCACTTCGTCGTGGCTTAGCGGTAAGATAAAGTTTTCGCTAAAGGCATAAGCCAGTGAGAACGTCATTTCATGGTGGTGATGCTGACGGTAGAGTGGATCACAGCTCATGTATTCTAAGCTGTCATTCATCCAACCCATGTTCCATTTGTAACCAAAACCAAGGCCACCGTGGTCGACAAAGTTAGTCACACCAGGCCAAGCTGTTGATTCTTCGGCAACCATCATGATGCCAGGGTGATTTTTATAACAACGCTGATTCACTTGTTTTAATAATTCAATGGCACCGAGGTTCTCACGACCACCGTGTTCATTCGGGATCCATTCACCTTCTTCACGGCTGTAATCGAGATACAGCATAGAAGCAACAGCATCCACACGAAGACCATCAATGGCAAAGTTATCAAACCAAGCAAGGGCATTGGAAATTAAGAAGCTTTGTACTTCTGCACGATCATAATTGAAGATGTGGGTGTTCCAATCTGGATGGAAACCTTGACGTTTATCCGCATGTTCAAATAGGTGTGAACCATCAAACTGAGCCAAGCCATGATCATCAGCAGGGAAGTGTCCCGGCACCCAATCGATTAATAAACCAAGGTTAGCGGCATGACAGGCATCAACAAAAAATTGGAAGTCAGCTAAGCTACCGAAGCGGCTGGTTGGCGCAAACAAACCCACAGGTTGATACCCCCAAGAACCGTCAAACGGGAACTCACTGATTGGCATTAACTGAATGTGGGTAAATCCGAGTTCTTTAACATAAGGTACAAGCTGTTCTGATAATGCTTTGTAGCTTAAAAATTGATTGTTTTCGTCACGCTTCCACGAACCCGCATGGATTTCATAGATACTAATGGGGGCGTTTATAGCATTGCGTTCAGCGCGTTGTACCCAGGCTTTTGCTGGAGATTGCTGCCAGGTCGCAGACGTCGTTTTAGTGGGTACGCATGATGCTGTTTGCGGACGTAATTGCATTGACGAAGCAAAAGGGTCGGCTTTTTCTAAACGTTCACCGGTGTCGGTGATAATACTAAATTTGTAATTGTTATCTTCATCTGAGTCGGCGATATCAGCGATAAATATTTCCCAGATGCCAGCGCCTAGATGCTTACGCATTGGGTGACGGGTGCTATTCCAGTGGTTGAAATTACCTATCACACAGACAGATTGTGCATTGGGTGCCCAAACAGTAAAGCGTACGCCTTCCACATTATCGGTGATTGTCCAATGTGCGCCTAAATGACGTTGCGCTTGCTCTAATGTGCCTTCGTTAAACAGGTAAACCGCTTTTTGATCTAGGGTGGATGAGAACTTATACGGGTCTTGTTCTGTCACCGTTGAAAACGGGTAGGCGATGGTTAATTGATAATTAGCATTATATTGTTTAGCAGATAGGTTAAGTATAAACAGATCGCTGTTACCGACACGTTGATAACGTAACTGCTGGTTTTTGTCTTGATAATAAACGTGCTGAGCGCCGGGAATGAATACTTTTAATTCGTATTCATTTTTAGTTATTTTATGTGGTCCTAAAAAAGCAAATGGGTCATAAAACCGACCTTGATTAAGCGCGTTTATTTCATTATTAAAGCGTGCCTCTGCGTTAGGTTCTATTTTTACAGTGCTCGAGGCCGTAGTGACAGTACTCAATATTGTAGGTGCAGTCGAAATGTTACTCATGATCCATCCTGGATTAAACGTATTGATTAGCTATTTATACGGTACGTAACGTTGATACAACGCTATTTTCAGTACCGTAATCATTAGGTAAATATAAATCGGCGTTATGATCGTTTTGCCATTCATTACTGTTAATTAAGTAACGAAAGTGAAATTGTTTATTTTCCGGTAAGCGAACCTTGGTGCGGAAGACTTTGTCTTTTTTGATGAACTTCATTGGTAATGCTTGCCATTGATTAAAGTCGGCGAATAACTCGACCGTATCGCCACTCATTAATGTTGGGTTGGCATCACAGGCGAATTCAAAGGTGACATCAGCTTCAGCTTTTGTCTTAAAAAAACGCTTTTTTAACATGTTATCTTCCTTGTTATATGTCGTATCTCTAATAACTTAAATCAAGTTTCGTTTAGCTGTAAAGATCAAGAAAACCTAACTAAATGAGTATTCATATGGGGGTATTATTATCGTTTTTTTAGCTTGTTCAAAGTTTTTAGTGAATGTTTTGTGATGTACGTCACTATAAATGTCTTTCATTCGTAACTGCGTGTCATTTCTTACGGGTGGTTAACGGAATTTGTTTATGGTAATGAAAAATCAACTGATTAATGATGATTTCTACCTGGACGGATGAGTAAGGAAACGATGCTGATTAGCGTATATTATGGCTATATTAAAGAGCGTTATTTTTAAGCACTCGATCTGCTATTTAACATGTAATACGCTTTATTGGGGGGGATAAGTATCATTGATTTATAGCTGTATAAATATGATTATTTAAATTTATGGATTGGGTATTTATTACCACTGCGTAATATGCGGATGGTCATTAAAAGGGTATTCTAAGCTGGTTACTATATTTTCTATTCACGGGTTGGCAAGGCATGCGTTCGGTTTCATTTCGCTGGTATATTTCAGGTATTTTTCTTTCTATTGCATCCTTGTTGAGTGCTGTGCTTATTTATGTGAGCGTAAACCACTCGCAATAGGTATCCGTTTCTTTGTCTAAAGATATCGTCAAAAATTATTCCAATGAACTGAAAGTCGAATTAGATGAATTATCCACGCCACTGATCACTTTACTTGATACCTTAGCAAACACAGGTTTTACTGAAAAAGAATTTAATGAGCAACCAATTGAATGGTTGGAGATGATGCATATGCTGCTGTCTAAAAACAAACATATCGCGTCGTTTTATATTGGTAATAATGATGGTAGTGCTTACCTAATTCGCTCTATGTATACTGAGGCTGATAAATTACGTTATGCGGCGCCAGATACAACGGTACTCATGCTCGAGATCAATTTGAATAATGGTCAGCAACGTTCAATTTATTTTGATCAACAAATGCGCCGTATAGGTTCGAAGCGTTCGCACAGTAACTACTATGACCCACGTACGCGAGATTGGTTTAAGAATGCCAAAGGTGACATGGACATTCATATGGTGGAACCTTATGCTTTTTATTTTTCGCGTCGTATCGGTATAACATACTCAAGAATGTTAAAGAATAAACAGGGGGTTATAGCGGTCGATTTTACCTTAGGTTCACTTACCGATATCATCCAAGATTTAGAATATTCGGAAAATTCGAAGGTATTATTACTTACCGCTTCAAAGCGCATTATTTCGAGTAACCAAGAGCTTGAGTTAATCAATGGTGAGAAATTGTTTACAGCGGAAGAACTCGAAATTGCTGAATTCTTACCTGATTTTAACGACATTAAAATCGAAGAAACCTTATTTAGTACTATATTTTGGCAAGATCAAAATTGGGAGCTGGTTGTCACACCGCTTGAAATCAGCAGTCTTGATGTGCTGTATCTCGTTAATTTTGTTGCTTATAAAGATTTATTATATGGCTCATCAATACTGCGAAATGAATTGATCGTTATTTCTTTAATTACCGTGCTCATTTCTTTTCTTATTATTTTAGCTACGACGGAAAAGATCGCTAAGCCTCTGAGTTATCTGACTAAGTCTGTTGAAAATATTCAGCGTTTTAGTTTTAAGCGTAAAGTGTATAAAAAATCAAATATTAACGACATTAATGCGCTTAATGAAGCGATGAATTCGATGGAAAATGTGTTGGTCGACTTCTTCCAAAATCTCAGGGATATCGCTCGTTCAACAGAGTCTGAACAGTTATCCACGTCGATGGTAACGCAGGCAAAAGCAATGCTTGCTTGTGATATATGCCAATTGTTTGTCAACTCACCAGCGGATCGTGCTGCCTTTAGAATTACGGCCAATTCAGATGCTTTTGCTCCTTTCAATGTGCAAACACTATATGACCATAACAATGCTATTTTTACCAATTCGATTCATGAACTAGATCGTAATGATAGTCACTTGGTATTTTTAGACTCGGACTGTACCAGAGGTTTTATTATTCCACTGTTGAATCGTGCTGATGTACTCGTGGGGGTATTAGTCATTGGGTTTAACAATAATATAAGTACTTATTCCCGTGATCGTATTCACTTTGTGCGTGAGTTTTTAGCGTTTAATGAAATTGTATTAGAGCAGCTTGAACAAGAACATGAGCAACGTGCGTTATTTCACTCGTTTGTAGAAATGATGGCGACGTCGGTTGATATCAAGTCTCCTTATACGGGCGCGCATTGTCAACGTGTACCACAAATTACCAAAATGATCGCAAAAGCCGCAGAACAAGACCAACAAGTATTTGATGATTTTTCATTAACAGAAGATGGGTGGGAAGAGTTACTGATTGCTGCGTGGTTACATGACTGCGGTAAAGTGACAACCCCCGACTATGTGATGGATAAAGCAACTAAACTTGAAACAATTTATGACCGTATTCACGAAGTGAGAATGCGCTATGAAGTGCTTAAACGTGACGCTGATATTAGCTATTGGAAAGCAGTTGCCCAAGGGCAAGATAAACTGAGTGCAAAAGCAGTTTGTGATGAACAAAAAGCCGCGTTAGAAAATGAATTTGAATTCATTGCCCAGTGCAACATTGGCCATGAAGACTTGCAGCCCGAATCGATAGCGCGTTTGGAGAAGATAGCGAGGCGTACGTGGCAACGTACGCTGCCAGATAATATTGGTTTATCGCAAGAGGCATTAGATAAAAAGGATAGTGCGAGACAAGTACTGCCGAGCACAGAACCGTTATTGGCAGACAAGCAAGCACATTTATATTCTTGGCAAAAAAGTAACAGCTTAGCATCGCAGAGTAAACGTGAATTCACATTGACCAAACCCGAGTATCAACACAATCGTGGTGAGTTACACAACTTACGTGTAACGCTTGGTACATTAACGGCTGAGGAACGCTATAACGTCAACGATCATTCTATTCAAACATACCTGATGCTCGATCAATTACCATACCCTGAACACTTAAAAAATGTGCCGCTTATAGCCGGTTCCCATCACGAGAAACTTAATGGTAATGGCTACCCACTAAAAATGAAAGGTGAGGAGATCCCGCTTGGTGGACGTATGATTGCAATTGCTGACATATTTGAAGCTTTGACGACCGCAGAGCGGCCATACAAAAAAGCCAATACGTTGAACCAATCGTTAATTATTATGGCCTCGATGGTTAAAAATGGTGAATTAGACGCGAACTTATTCGAGTTATTTATTACCCAAGGTATTTATCAACAATATGCAGATGAATACCTCGCTGAATCACAGCGTGATAAGGTCGACATATGCGCAATTAAAGCGGTGTTGAAATGATATTAAGCGTACAAATGTAAGCTATTTTGCTGTTTTAAATGGTTCTCGCGATATGATGGAATGAACTATTTTTACTTTTACGAAGTGAAATATTATCATTTTATAAAGAGCCATATAGAAAGTGTTTTTATTCGATTTTAAGCCGTTATTTCATATCTTTCGTGGTAATGAAAGATTATTATAGCGCCACTTTAATAGATGGAAGTATAGTGGTTTGATAATGAAGTCGATGTCATTTAGGCGATATATAGCAAGTATATTTATCTCGATCATATCTTTGTTGAGTGGCGCGTTAATCTATGTGAGCGTCCAGCATTCACAAGAAATATCAACAACCTTATCGAAAGATATCGTGACCAATTATGCGGAAGAACTGTCTGTTAAAATTGAAAAAGTCACGTCTCCACTTAGTACCCTATTAAACACTTTGGCAATGGGGCAGTTTACTGCTCGCGATGTGGGGATGCCAGATCCCCTTTGGCTTAGTGCAATGACAGAGATCCTAGAAAAAAACCAATATCTCGATTCAATGTATTTTGGTAAGGAGGACGGTAGCGCTTTTCTGTTTCAACCTTTACATGATTTAAAAATAAAACAAAGCTTATCTGCGCCAGTCGATGCACGCCTAATGGTGCGTTATTACATTCTCGGCGCTCAGCGTATTCAATTTTATGATGCCGACATGAAATTGATGAAAGAGGATAATATAATTAGTGATTATGATCCTCGCGAGCGGATCTGGTATAGCGACGTTAAAAATAACGATAAAATCTACATGACTGGGCCATATAACTTCTCTAATCCAGCGCAAGATGGCATTACATTTTCACGTAAAACACGCACTGGTGATGCCATTATCGGTGTTGACCTTACTTTAAATAAATTGACTAAATTAGTGCAGTATTTTGAATTTTCGACTAACTCGAATATCTTTTTACTTAATACCGAATCGCAAATCATGGGCAGTAATCAGCTATTTTCGCTAATGATGGGTAAAGATTTATTTACTGCGAAGGATCTTGGATTTGATCAATTGGTTAAGGAGTTTGAGGCTGAAAATTCTGTAGCGCAATCGGCAAAAACTGTTGTTTGGCAAGGTAAGACTTGGGAGTTAATGATATCTCCGTTGACGCTTGCAGATAATAGCATGTTGCGTGTGGTTAACTTTGTATCTCATGATGACTTATTTGAAGCTTCATCAAGCCTGCGCAACGACCTCATTATTATTTCGATTATTTCAGTCATTATCTCATTTATTATTGTGTTATATATCGCGCGCCGTATTGCGAGTCCGCTGACTTATTTAACTGACTCTATCGAAAACATTCAACGTTTCCGCTTTCAACGGAAATGTTATCAAGCTTCCCATATTCAAGAAATTGATAAGCTAAATGAAGCAATGGGGCTGATGGAGAATGTACTATTAGATTTCTTTAATAATTTACGTAATGTTGCACGTACCTCACGTCCAGAAGAGTTGTCTGAATCCATTGTAATGCAAGTAAAAGAGATATTGTCAGCGGATGACTGTCAGTTGTTTACTAACACGCCAGATAGTCGTGATGTGTTTACATTGTCGGCTAAGTCGGGTGTTACCAGCGATTTTAATCTACAATGTTTATACAACCACAACCCCGAGGCTTTTACAGAGTCTATTTATGAGTTAACTGTAAATGAAGCGCGTCATATCTTTACGGATATGTCGTGTCATTCTGGCTTTATTATTCCGTTATTCAATCGTAATAATGATAATACCGGTGCGTTATTAATTGGTTTTAATCTTGATATTACTGATGATACCCGTAATCGATTACGTTTTGTGCGTGAATTCATTGGCTTCAATGAGATTGTATTAGAGCACCTAGAAAAAGTAGAGGCTCAGCGTAATTTGTTCCACTCATTCGTTGAAATGACGGCAACAGCTGTCGATGTGAAATCACCTTATACAGGTGGTCACTGTCAACGCGTGCCAAAAATTACCAAGATGTTAGCCAAAGCTGCGACATTAGATACGGATAAATTTGCAGACTTCTCATTAACGTCAAAAAGCTGGGAGGAATTGCTCGTCGCAGCATGGTTACATGACTGCGGTAAAGTAACAACACCCGATTACGTGATGGATAAAGCGACTAAATTGGAAACAATTTATGACCGTATTCATGAAATCCGCATGCGTTATGAAGTATTGAAGCGTGATGCTGAAGTTGTCTATTGGCAATCGATTGCCGAGGGGATGAATGAAGCGCAAGCGCAACAGAGTTGTGATAGTTTGAAACAAGAACTCGATGAAGAGTTTGCCTTTATTGCCAGTTGCAATCCGGGCTGTGAGTTTTTAGACCCTGAGAAACAGCAACGTTTAGCTGAAATTGGTGAGCGTACTTGGTTGCGTACATTACCTGATGATATCGGGGTCTCGCAACAAGAAGCAGCTAAAAAGCGTCACGTCAGTAAGACGTTGCCGATTATTGAGAAAATCCTTGCTGATAAGCCGGAGCATCTATTTATCTGGGAAGAGAAGAAACAGCTACAAGCAAACAGTAAACGTGACTTTAAAATGGTGCAGCCTGAGTATCGTTATAATCGTGGCGAGCTGCATAACTTAATGATTAAAAGCGGAACGTTAACGCCTGAAGAACGTTACAACATTAATGATCATATAGTACAAACTTATCTCATGTTGGATCAACTGCCGTATCCGGACCACCTTAAGAATGTGCCGCTTATCGCGGGTAGCCATCATGAAAAAATGAATGGTCAAGGCTATCCACTACAGCTGAAAGGCGAAGAGATCCCAATCGGTGGTCGTATGATCGCAGTAGCGGATGTATTTGAGGCACTAACGGCATGTGATCGTCCGTATAAAGCCGCGAAAACCTTAAGTCATTCATTGAAGATCATGGCTTTCATGGTTAAAGATGAGCACTTGGATGGTCATGTGTTTGACCTGTTTTTAACCCAAGGTGTTTACCAAGAATACGCTGATGAATTCTTGAAAGTAGAGCAGCTGGATTTTGTGGATGTGGATGCGCTTAGAGCTGTTTATAAAGACGGCTTATTAAAAACGAACTAGCCGTTTGTTTTTTACTCACTGTTGGTTTTTTTTTATTCAGCTATTGTTTTTATAGTGTAAACCAATTGTGCTATTGGTTTTTATAAATATGAATATGCTTGTTTATTTTTGAAATATAACAGTGAGTTATTTATCCAAAGTGTTATTTATCTGTGTTATAAATTCAAATTATTAGTCGCTATTCTTATTTGTTCGAGAGTTAAGTAATGCTATCAGTTTCGTTTCGTACATATATCACCAGCATATTCATTGTGATTTTTAGCTTACTAAGTTTCACGCTTATTTATGTGAGTGATACGAATTCGCAAAATATTGCAATTACGTTATCTAAAGATATTGTTACCAGCCACTCTAATGAGTTAAACGCACAGATAGATAAGGTTTCAAGGCCACTTATTTCGATGTTAGATACACTTGCAATGACCAAGTTCATGCAAAGTGATATTGACATATACGACCCGCAATGGTTAAAAGCCCTTTCAACGACGTTAGCTTACAACCCTTTTGTTTCCTTACTTTATTTCTCTGACAATGAGGGCACCACTTTTTCTGTACGACCGATATATAATGAAGTTGACCGAATAGCTGCCACAGCCCCTGAATCGACTAGTATCATTATCATATACAGCAGTGTGAAAGGTCAGCGCCAGCGTATATTCTTTAATAATCAGATGCAAAAATTAGGTTCTGATACAAAACTTAATGCACATTTTGATGCTCGTGCCAGGCCCTGGTTCAAAGGGACAAAGCAAGATGGCAGTGTTCACGTAACAGACCCGTATTTCTTTTATAGTACTAAGACGTTAGGTATAACTTTTTCACGACGTTCACTCGATGGCAGCAGTGTGATCGCTGCAGATTTCAACCTCCGTTCTTTGAACAGGGCAATGCAAGAGTTTGAATATTCAGAAACCTCAAGGGTATTTTTGTTAACGTCTAAAAAAGAAGTTATCGCCAGTAATACACGTGAAAATAAAACATTTAAGGATAAAGTCTACACAGCAAAAGATTATGGCTTTGATGCTGTGCTGCCTGATTTCGACAGCTTAGATTCACACCGTCCAATTAATAAATTAGTGGATTTACATGGTGATTCATGGCAATTAATTGTTAGTCCTATGGTTATTAGTAAGGGCAATAATTTGTATGTCGCTAATTTTGTATTACGTAAGGAGATCCTTGCGAGTTCGGTGTTATTTCGTAATGAACTGATCACGATTTCAATTATTTTTGTTGCGTTCGTTTTTTGTGTTGTCCTTGCCGCCACTCACCGTATCGCGAAACCGCTGACTAAGTCTAATAAGACTTTAAAGCAGATCCAGCATTTCAACTTTGAACGTCGGGAACATAAAAAATCCTATATCAACGAAATGGATGAGTTAAATGACACGATACAATTGATGGAAAATGTATTGTTAGACTTTTTCCAGAACCTGCGTAATGTGGCAAGAACCTCACAGCCAGAAGAGTTATCTGAATCAATTGTTGCACAAGTCAAAGAGATCTTGTTGGCCGATGATTGTCAGTTATTTACCAACACACCTGATAATAGAGGTGAATTTCAATTAGCAGCAAAGTCTGGCACTACCGCTGATTTTAATTTACAGAGTTTATACGATAATAATGAAAAATCGTTTAAACAGCCTATCTATGAGCTAACAATGGGTGAGGCGAGTAATACTTTTACGGATATGTCGTGTCATTCAGGTTTCATGATCCCATTGTTCAATCGTAATAATGATAATACTGGCGCCTTGTTAATCGGTTTTACGACAGATATTACTGATGATACGCGTAATAGATTACGCTTTGTGCGTGAGTTTATTGGGTTTAATGAGATCGTATTAGAGCATTTAGAGCAGGTAGATGAACAGCGTAAATTATTCCATTCATTCGTTGAAATGACGGCGACAGCGGTGGATATTAAATCACCTTATACGGGTGGACACTGTCAACGAGTGCCAAAAATAACCAAGATGATCGCGAAAGCGGCCACTGTAGATACCGATAAGTTTGCCGATTTTTCATTAACGTCAAAAAGCTGGGAAGAGTTGTTAGTGGCCGCTTGGTTGCATGATTGCGGTAAAGTCACGACGCCCGATCACGTGATGGATAAAGCCACTAAACTAGAAACTATTTACGATCGTATTCATGAGATACGTATGCGTTATGAAGTATTAAAACGTGATGCTGAGATCACCTATTTGCAATCGACGAAGGCGGGTATGGATGAAGGGCAAGCACTTCAAATTTGTGATGATTTGAAACAAGCGCTTGATGAGGAGTTTGCCTTTGTTGCTAGTTGTAATCCGGGCAGTGAGTTTTTAGATCCTGATAAACAACAACGTTTAGCTGATATTGGTGAGCGTACTTGGTTACGTACACTGCCTGATGATATTGGTATATCACAACAAGAATTCGCTAAAAAAAGCCAAAGTAACAAAACATTGCCCGTAACAGAGAAAGTGTTGGTGGACAAACCTGAGCATTTATTTGTCTGGGAAGAGAAAAAACAGTTACAAGCAAACAGCAAGCGAGACTTTAAAATGGTGCCCCCCGAGCACCGTTATAATCGTGGTGAATTACATAATTTAATGATAAAAAGTGGTACGTTAACGTCTGAAGAACGTTACAACATTAATGATCATATTGTGCAAACATACCTCATGCTTGATCAACTTCCTTACCCCGAGCACCTTAAGAATGTGCCACTTATTGCCGGCAGTCATCATGAAAAAATGAATGGTCAAGGCTATCCACTGCAGTTAAAAGGCGAAGAGATCCCAATCGGTGGTCGTATGATTGCTGTGGCGGATGTGTTTGAGGCTTTAACGGCATGTGATCGTCCGTATAAAGCCGCGAAAACCTTAAATCATTCATTGAAGATCATGGCTTTCATGGTTAAAGATGAGCACCTTGATGGTGATGTTTTTGATTTATTTTTAACGCAAGGTGTTTATCAAGAATACGCTGATGAATTCTTGAAGGTCGAGCAATTGGATTTCGTTGATGTTGCTGCACTAAGAAATATCTATTTATCTTAATAATGCCGTAATTAAAGTAGGTGTTTTTTTTGTCGACGCTTAGTTTGCTTGTAGAGCATTTACTGTATTGTTTTGTAAGCGCACTAGTAATTTAGGTGTTAAATGTTCGCTGTTTATCCGTTTGGTAATACAATAAATACATAATATTCTTTATAGATTAATCGTATTACCAATGAAACCCATTTCGTTCAGAACTTATATATCAGTTGTTTTTATTTTATTGTTTAGCATGTTTAGCTTAGCGACTATTGTGGCTGGTGTAAGCCATCTAGAATCAGAGAAGGCGCTTTTCTCGACTGAGAATGTAAAAAATTTCACTCGTACTTTGAAAGTAACGATTAAGCAGGTTTCTAACCCCGTGGTAACTTTGCTTGATACGCAGATATTATCAGATCTTATCAATAGTGATCGTCAAGATTTTCAGTGGCTGGCTGCAATCACCACCACGTTAAACAAAAATCCATTTATTACATCCTTATATTCAGCGAATGAACAAGGGCAGTCTGTTTATATCTACCGTGTATCAACACAAATGCGTAATACCTACCCAGATATGCCTGATAATGCTGCGTTTAGTCTTAGCTTTAATGATATTGATGGCCCACAGCAACGTATTATATTAAGTAATACATTGAAGGTTATATCGTCTGCCACTTATGCCAGCAGTCATTATGACCCACGAACTAGAGCATGGTTCAAAAATACCCGCGACGACGATAAAATCTTTATTTCTGACCCATATCGTTTTTATCCATCAGGGCGTTTAGGTTTTACATTTTCACGCCGAACCTTGGATGGTAAACGTGTGTTAGCTGCGGACTTTGATTCTCAGTCGCTGACAGCGCTGCTTCAACATATGCAATACTCTAAAAATTCGCTTACCTATTTGCTCGCATCGACAAAAGAAATTATCGCGAGTAACAGGGTGCTTACTTCGTTTGAAAAATCAGGGGGATTTAACCTGACAGCACCCGATTTAAATCATGCATTAGATAATATGGGTGATTTCCCGATAGGTGTGACAACATTGAAATCGCTAACACTAAACAAAGTCTTGTCTCGAGTTATGATCACACCACTTGATATTGGTAATGGCCATAAGGTCTATTTGATTAATAGCTTAAAAGAGGAAGAGTTCTTAGCTAAATCGAGCTATTTAAATTCCCATTTTAATATGAAAAACATGCTGTTTCTGACGTTGTTTTTCTTTATCGTGAGTATTTTATCAACAAGGCGAATTGCAAAGCCGCTTATTTATTTAAACAAATCGCTGATTAATATCCAACGTTTTGAATACCGCCGTAAAGAATACAAAGTATCTAATATTGTTGAAATTGATCAACTTAATGACACGATGATGTTGATGGAAAGTGTATTAACAGATTTCTTTAATCATTTATATAATGTCGCTCGATCATCTAAACCTGAGGAATTATCAGCGTCAATTGTAGATCAAACCTCTGCAATTTTATCGGCCAATAGTTGCCAGTTGTTTATTAATAACCGTGTTAACAGAGAGGCGTTTCACCTTAGCGCTAATTCAAGTTCATTACCTGAGTTTGATTTTCCCCAGTTACTGCAGAATAATCAGGCGGTATTAGATGAAAATGTGCATGTTTTATCTGAAAAAGAAGCCAGTATTATCTTTGCAACAGGGCCTTGTAAAAGGGGATTTATTATTCCATTAATGAATCGTAAAGAGCAAAATGTGGGTGCTTTGGTGATTGGTTTTAATGGTGAGATATCGAGTTGTACCCATAACAGAATTAGTCTTGTTAGAAACTTCATCGGTTTTAATGAAATCGTCTTAGAACATTTAGAGAAAGAACATGAACAGCAGGCGCTATTTCATTCATTTGTAAAAATGACGGCGGCTGCGCTAGATAAAAAATCTCCGTATACAGGCGGGCATTGTCAACGAGTTCCTAAGATCACAGAACTGATCGCAAATGCTGCGGACGTAGATACTGATACATTCTCAAACTTTTCGTTAACGTCTAAAAACAAGGAAGAATTATTAGTGGCTGCGTGGTTGCATGACTGCGGTAAGGTAACGACACCTGATTATGTAATGGATAAAGCCACTAAATTAGAAACTGTCTACGATCGTATTCATGAAATACGTATGCGTTATGAAGTATTAAAGCGTGATGCTGATATTGTGTATTGGCAATCTATCGCGGAGGGTGGTGATACTGCTGATTCATTGGCTCGTTGTAATGCACTCAAAGATGAATTGAATAATGAATTTGCATTTGTTGCGAACTGTAATACTGGCTATGAATTCTTAGTGCCAGAGAAGATAGAAAGGTTGGCTGAGATTTCTTTACGTACTTGGACAAGAACGTTACCTGATGATATTGGCATTTCGCAACAAGCGTTAGCTAAAAAGGCTGGTCGCCATGCTAGTTTACCTGCTGTTGAGCGTGTGTTAGTTGACAATGTTGAGCATTTATCTGAATGGGAAGTCGAACCAACGCAAAATACGCAAGGTAAACGTCATTTCAAAATGGCCAAACCTGCTTATCAATTTAATCGGGGGGAGTTACATAATCTGGGGGTTCAAGCCGGCACGTTAACAGCGGAAGAACGATACAATATTAACGACCATATTGTACAAACTTATTTAATGTTGGATCAGATTGTATATCCCGAACATTTGAAAAATGTCCCTCTTATTGCAGGTAGCCATCACGAGAAAATGAATGGTCAAGGTTACCCGTTAAAACTAAAAGGCGAGGAGATCCCTATTGGTGGTCGCATGATTGCTGTCGCTGATATTTTTGAAGCATTAACGGCTTCAGATAGGCCATATAAAGAAGCGAAGAAACTAAGCCAAGCATTAAAAATAATGGCCTTTATGGTTAAAGATGACCATCTTGATGAAGCAATATTTGATCTGTTTTTAACACATGGCATTTACCAAAAATATGCCGTTGAATATTTAAAGCCGGAACAATTGGATACTGTTGATATTGTCGTGCTTCGGGCTATCTACCAAAAAGTGTAATTCAGTTATTAATTAGGGCTGATGTAATAAAATAACAAAAACAATATAAATACCTCATTATGGGTATTTATATTGTGAGTTTTGTTGTTTTTTAATTACATCAATGCCATTATGTCGGCTCTCACTTGCTGAGGATGCCACTTTTCGTTATAAAATTACGCTTTACTTCACATTTCTGATCTTGTTCACACTTATCGACCTTCGGAATTGATCTAAGTCATGTCCATCTCTTAAGTAATACCTCAAAATACCTACATAATAAATATATAGGAATACTTATGAGCAAAGTCAGACTGGTTATTATCGGTAATGGTATGGTTGGCCACCGTTACATCGAAGATCTAGTAGAAAAAGCAGAAATTGAAAATTTTGATGTGACCGTGTTCTGCGAAGAACCACGCGTTGCCTATGATCGTGTCCACCTCTCTTCTTATTTCTCTCACCACACTGCAGATGAATTATCACTGGTAAAAGAAGGCTTTTACGACAAACATAATATCAATGTATTGATTGGTGAACGTGCGATTAATATTAACCGCGCGCAGAAAATTATTTATTCAAATTCAGGTCGTGAAATTAAATACGACAAGTTAGTCATGGCGACAGGATCAAAACCTTGGGTGCCACCAATTAAAGGTAATGAAAGCAAAGATTGTTTTGTTTACCGTACTATTGAAGATTTAAAAACCATTGAAGCAACAGCGAAACGCAGTAAAAGCGGTGTTGTTATCGGCGGTGGTTTATTAGGACTTGAAGCTGCTGGTGCGTTGAAAGCACTCGGTGTGGAAACACATGTAATTGAGTTCTCGCCAGTATTGATGGCTGAGCAGCTAGACCGTGAAGGCGGTGAGCAACTACGCAAAAAAATTGAAAAGCTGGGCGTGCAAGTGCATACCAGTAAAAACACCTTAGAAATTGTTGCTGAAGGTGAAACCGCACGTAACACCATGATGTTTGCTGATGGCACCTCGCTTGAAGTTGATTTCATCGTATTCTCAACGGGTATTCGTCCACAAGACAAACTGGCACACCAATCTGGTTTAGCAACGGGTCGTCGTGGTGGTATCACTATTGGTGACCATTGTGTGACGAGTGACAGCGATGTTTATGCAATCGGTGAATGTGCATCTTGGAATGAACAATTCTTTGGTTTGGTTGCTCCAGGTTACAAAATGGCACAAGTTGCTGTTGACCATCTATTAGGTAGCGACAACGCATTCGAAGGCGCTGACATGAGCGCTAAGTTGAAATTACTTGGTGTGAAAGTGGGTAGTATCGGCGATGCCAATGGTCGCACACCAGGTTGTAAGAGCTTTGTTTATCTTGATGAAACAGAAGAAGTATACAAACGTATTATTGTTTCTGAAGACGGTAAGAAGTTATTAGGTGCAGTATTAATCGGTGATACATCAGATTATGGTAGCCTATTACAACTTAAGCTAAACGACATGGATTTACCTGAACATCCAGACAGCTTGATTCTACCAGCGCATGCGGGTGGTGATAAGCCAGCAATGGGCGTTGAAGCATTACCTGATTCTGCTGTACTTTGTTCTTGCTTTGATGTGACTAAAGGCAAGATTGCTGCGGCAGTTGCTGATGGCCATACCACTATGGGCGAAATCAAGGCAGTAACCAAAGCGGGAACGGGTTGTGGTGGTTGTGTACCACTTATCACTCAAGTACTGAATGCTGAACTGGCTAAATCAGGTATTGAAGTGAAAAACCACTTATGTGGACACTTCGAGTATTCTCGCCAAGAGCTATTCCACCTAATTCGCATTGAAGGGATTAAAACCTTTGATGATTTACTGGCTAAATACGGTAAAGGTTACGGCTGTGAAGTATGTAAACCAACCGTTGGTTCAATCTTAGCGTCTTGCTGGGGTGACCATGTATTAAGTCGTGACAACGTCGGTCTACAAGATACCAATGATAATTTCTTAGGTAACATGCAAAAAGACGGTACATATTCAGTTATTCCACGTATGGCTGGTGGTGAAGTAACGCCGCAAGCACTATTGGTACTGGCTGAAGTTGCTGCAGAATATAGCCTGTACACTAAAATTACCGGCGCGCAGCGTATCGGTTTATTTGGTGCCCACAAAGGTGACTTACCGGCAATCTGGAAAAAGCTGATTGCAGCGGGTTATGAAACGGGTCAAGCGTATGCAAAAGCACTACGTATGGCGAAAACATGTGTGGGTAGCACTTGGTGCCGCTTCGGTGTGCAAGACAGTGTTGCTTTAGGTGTGTTACTTGAAAACCGTTATAAAGGTATTCGTACGCCACACAAAATGAAGTTTGGTGTATCAGGTTGTACCCGTGAATGTGCTGAAGCACAGGGTAAAGATTTAGGTATTATCGCGACTGACGCAGGCTGGAACATGTATGTGTGTGGTAACGGTGGTATGAACCCGCGTCACGCTGATTTATTAGCATCAGATTTAGATGAAGCAACATTACTGCAATACATCGACCGTTTCATGATGTTCTATGTACGTACTGCCGACAAGTTACAACGTACGTCGGTATGGATGGACAACTTAGAGGGTGGCGTTGATTACTTACGTGAAGTGGTTGTTAACGACAAACTGGGCATCAATGAACAACTTGAAACAGACATTAACAAACTGATCACTGAGTTCAAATGTGAATGGTCTGACGTTGTTGAAAGTGAAGAGCAACAAAAACGTTTCGCTCACTTCATTAACAGCGATGAACAAGACAAGAACGTACGCTTTGTTACTGCACGTGACCAGCATCGTCCAGCAACTATCGCAGAAAAAGATACATACGCAATCACAGTGGGAGAGCACGCATGAGTAAATGGATTAAAGTTTGCCAACTAAACGACATCACAGTTAATACTGGTGTATGTGCATTGGTTAACGGTAAGCAAGTAGCTATCTTCCGTCCACGTGATAACGAAGAACTGTTTGCCATTGACAACATGGACCCGTTTGCGAAATCAAACGTGCTATCACGTGGTCTGATTTGCGAGCATGATGAACAGCTTTGGGTGGCAAGTCCCTTAAAGAAACAACGCTTTAACTTAGCGACTGGTCAATGTTTAGAAAATGACTTGGTGGCACTGGCAACGTATAAAGTGCGCGTGAACAAAGACGCTGTCGAGATCAGCGCTTAAGACGTTCGGTGTGAATAGCGACAAGATTTTATAGTTCAAGGGTGCTAGCCACCAAAGGCTAGCACCTTTTCCTATACGATTTTGCTTTTAACTTATTATTTACTTTTTTCTTATAATTTTAATTTTGAATATCCTTGGAGTTCTTATATGTCTGCTTTAAAACCTGCTGAATTCGTTCAGACCATGATTGATGTTGGCGAAGCTAAAATTCGCACTAGTAGTAGGGACCTTGTGTTACGTGGCACTATGGCTGGTATTATTCTTTCTTTAGCCGTTGTTGTGGCGATCACGGCGATTGTGCAAACCGGTGTTGGCCTTGTTGGTGCGTTAGTTTTCCCTGTGGGCTTTTGTATTTTAAGTTTAATGGGCTATGACTTGTTAACAGGTGTTTTTGGTCTTGCTCCATTGGCTAAATTTGATAAGCGTAGCGGTATTACTTGGGGTCGTATTCTGCGTTGCTGGGGCTTTATTGGTCTAGGTAACCTAATTGGTTCACTTATCGTGGCTTTCCTTATCGCTTTAGTATTCACCACTAACTTCAGCGTTGAAGCTGGCGCGGTTGGCCAAAAATTCATTGGCGCTACGATGGCGCGTACTGTTGGTTATGCTGAACATGGCATGGACGGTTGGATCACGGTATTTGTTAAAGGCATTCTTTGTAATCTAATGGTTTGTTTAGGTGTTATTGGTAATATGACCGCTCGTTCTGTGGCTGGCAAAATTGCGGCAATGTGGCTACCAATCTTCATCTTTTTCTCGTTAGTATTTGAGCATGCTGTTGTTAACATGTTTTTATTCCCACTGGGTATGCTGTTAGGCGCTGATGTTGGCGTTGCTACTTGGTTAAACTGGAACCTTATTCCAACGCTGTTAGGTAACCTAGTTGGTGGCCTACTATTTACGTGTATTCCATTATATTTAACGCACGCAAAAACAGCCCCAGCACTAAGTCAAGAAACTGAAAGCGATGCTGCACCTGCAGGTAAACTTGCTAAATCGTAAGTTTGTTGTGACTCGGTAAATCGAAAAAACAACTGATAATCGCCTCCTTTAATTCGTCATGAATGAAGGGGGCGTTTTTATTTGTGCTTTTTGCGATCATTAGCTTATCTAATCACAAACCTAAGCTTTTAGTACTATTTACTCATGATAAAGATTGTCTGATGCTTACCTTTGTTAGTAGTAACTAAAATATTCGTGTTATAAACCCAAGTTGTTTTAGTTGGTAACGTTATAATAATTAAAGGAATAATTAAAGGAATAATTAAAGGAATAATTAAAGGAATAATTATGAATAAAGCAATTTTATTAGCGATCTTTCTTGCTGCATCGTCAGTGACTCATGCACAATCTGTAACGATAGAAGATACAGTTGAGCAACAATTAACACCTGCTGAAGTAATACAAAAAGTAAAAGGTTTTTATCTGGGAGGAGCGATTGGTTCTACTGTGTTTGATAGTCTTGATTATGATACTCCGTATGCAGAAGAAGACGGTAATACACTAAAATTTATAATCGGCTATCAGTTTAATCGCGTATTTGCTTTGGAAGGTCAATAAACAACATACGCTGATATTAATGAAACTGTATCTGATTACTTTTGGTCTCCAACTGCCGCTTCACTTAGTGCAAATCTTGGTTATACTTTCCGAAATGGTTTACGTCCATTTGGCGTTATTGGTGTTTCTTCTATTGAATTAGGCCAGCCATACCTGACCAATTTAGAAGATGATAGTGTCGGTTTTCGCTATGGTTTTGGCCTTGAATACGCTCCAGAAGGGCTTTATGGGCTTAGTGCTAGAGTCGGTTATGAGATAGATATTTTCGGCGTTGATCTAACAGACCCGACTTATAATTATACTGAGGTTAGATCATATACACTAAGTTCATTTTATGTATCAGCGTCTTATAAGTTCTAATTCGTAAATACATTAAATCAAAACCAATCGTTACCACGGTTGGTTTTTTTATATCCAGTCTTAGTCCCCAGATCCTTTAAATCATGGCTTTATCTAGTTTATCTGCAATCTTGTAAGACTTCTGCTAAACTGCGCGGCATATCGTTTTTGTTGTTGTGTTTAGTAAGGTCATTATGGGTTTTTCTGCTTTAAATCTTAATCAAAATTTAATTAATACTGTTACCAAGTTAGGCTATGAAACGCCTACGCCAATTCAAGCTCAGGCTATTCCAGCAATTCTGGAAGGGCGTGATATCATGGGTGGTGCGCAAACGGGTACAGGTAAAACAGCTGCATTTGCATTGCCTATTATTCAGCAGCTAATGGCTCAACAGTTAACAGCTAACGCATCAGAAGAAACTGGCAAAAAGAAAATCCGTGCTTTGGTATTAACACCAACACGTGAGCTTTCACAGCAAGTGCACAAAAGCTTTGAAACATACAGCCAAGATAGCGGATTAACTGCTGCGCTTGCTTATGGTGGTGTGAGTATTAACCCACAAGTAAAAGCGCTAGCGCAAGGTGCTGACATTTTAGTGGCAACACCGGGTCGTTTACTTGATCTATTAGATCGTGAAACGCTAACACTTGAGTTTGTTGAAAAGATCGTATTCGATGAAGCTGACCGTATGTTAGATATGGGCTTTATGGAAGAGATCCGCCGTATCTTAAAACACCTGCCGAAAAAACGTCAGACGATGCTATTCTCGGCAACATTTGATGATGCGATCTTTAAACTAAGCAAAAGCTTATTAAACGATCCATTATTAGTTGAAGTTGATACCCGTAATGCAGCGGCTGAACAAGTAGAGCAAATATTTTATGCTGTCGATACTGATCGTAAACGTGAACTCACGTCTTACCTGATTGGTTCACGTAACTGGCGTCAAGTGCTTATCTTTACTCGTACTAAGCAGGGCGCAGATAGCCTAGCAAAAGAAATGTGTAAAGATGGTATTAAGACAATCGCGGTACACGGTGATAAATCACAGGGCGCACGTGAACGTGGTCTGGAAGATTTTAAAACCGGTAAAGTACGCGCATTAGTAGCGACAGATGTTGCTGCTCGTGGCCTTGATATCGAACAGCTTAAGCATGTAATCAACTTTGAATTACCGTTTAAAGCAGAAGACTACATTCACCGTATCGGCCGTACAGGTCGTGCTGGTTTATCTGGTACTGCAACGTCTTTAGTTAGCATCGGTGAAAACTGGTTGTTAGAAGAAATTGAGACACTGCTTGATACACGTTTAGTGGCGCAATGGTTACCGGGTTATGAACCTGACCTGAGCAAGCCTGTTGATGATGGTCGTAATAGCGGCGGTCAAAGCAAAGGCAATGGCCGTAACGATGACAAACGTCGTGCTAAAAATCGCTCTTACGGTAAGAAAACCAATAACCGTGCGAAGAAAGATACAAAACCTGCTCGTTAGTAAAAATCGCTAAATTAGTTATATGAATGGCTAAGGTTGAGAGACCTTAGCCATTTTTGTTTATCAGAACTCGCCAAAACTTGCCTCGCAGATAAAATACGATTAATTTAACTATATACTCAACACAGTACTTAATACGGCTCTTCATATAGTGCTACAAATAGTACTTAAAGTTTTACGTTAGGAACAGTCATGGATTCAGTTACACAAATTGTATTAGGTGGCGCTATCGGTGCAGCTATCGGCCACAAACAACTTGGCCGCAGTGCACTTATTATTGGTGGTGTGTTAGGTACGTTACCTGATTTAGATGTATTTATGCCTGCTGCAGATGCTGTTGCAAGCTTTACTGAACACCGTAGCTTCTCACATTCCTTGTTTGTGTTATTGCCTTTTGCGTTTATCTGCTTTGCGGTGCTTAAGTTTAGTCTCAGGCTTAAATTCAAAACCGATGTGATTTCCAATCAACGGCTATTTTGGCTGTGTTGTCTAACGCTAATCACGCACCCTTTGCTTGACGCGTTTACCAGTTATGGCACGCAATTGTTCTGGCCGTTAGACGGGCCCCCGATTTCGATTGCTTCTATCTTTGTTATCGACCCTTTGTATACCATGCCGTTATTAGTCGGTTGTGTCTATCTGTGGCGCAGTAAAAATAATGGTGAAAGTAAGAGAAAGGCGAGACGGGTTAATCATATTGGCTTGTTGCTCAGCAGTGGTTATTTGTTATTGAGTGTATTAATACAAAACCAAATGCAGAATAAAGTCGATGCAGCGTTACAAGCACAAGGTATTCCTGCGTCTAAAGTATTCCTTTCTCCGCTGTATCCAAGCCTTAATTGGTGGATAGCTGTCGTTGTTGATGACGGTATTTATTATGATGTTACTCTGAACGTGTTAACGAATACATTAGATATATCGGCACAACAAAATCTGGGCTTTGGCGTGATAGATGTGACGACGCCAGCACTAACCTCGCTTGATTGGTTTACTAATGGCTTTATTCGTTTAGAAGAGGTTGAAGGGCAATTAGTTGCAACAGACCTGAGAATCAAAACCGGCCATGTTGGTTATGCTTTCAAGTTCGCCTTGGCAGAAAAAGAAACAGATGGTTGGAAAGAAATTCCGCCACTTAGACTCTAAAACGTATTCATCTTCTATTCAGGTTATTTGGTTATACTCTCGTCATAAATTAAAGCCCAAATATAATAAAACATAGGGATAGAAGATGAAAAAACAACATTTATTACTTACCGCTAGTCTGTTATTGGCTACATCTGCGATGGCTGACAATACCATACCTAATGCACCCGCGTGGTCAACACCAGCTCGAGGAAGTACGACTTCAGAAGTTGTTGATGTCACTGTTAAACATCAAATCGAAGGCAGTGCGCTCAGCTACACTCAAACAGAAATTGACAACAAATTTAGTGCACCGGATTGGTTTCCTCTGCAGCACCAACCTATGCCTAATATTGTCCAGTTTGGCAAAAACCAAAAGTGTGGGCTTGTGCATCTTGTCATTTAGCCTCAGGAACGGGGCATCCAGAATCATCAACATTAGCCGGTTTGTCTGCAAATTATATGACTGAGCAACTAAAGGCGTTTGCATCGGGAGAACGTGTTGATTATAGCGGCCACATGAATCGTATGGCAGCCTTGATGACAGAGGCGGAGATGGTTGAGGCATCAACATGGTTTGCAAGTCTACCTGCGCAGCAATTTATTACGGTGAAGGAAGTCGAGACTGTTGCGGGTACGTATGTTGATAATACCAGAATGCGTCAAATTGATACTACTAAGCCATCGCAAGAGCCAATTAATAATCGTATTATCGAAGTCCCCGTTGATAAAGAATTGGTACATAAGCGCGCACCAGTAAGTGAGTTTATTAGCTATGTGCCTGTGGGCAGTATTGAGCGTGGTAAAAACCTAGTTCAAACCGGAGGAGGAAAAACTATCCCTTGCATGAGTTGTCATGGTGCTGACTTATCCGGTTCAGACATTGGTCCGGCAATAGCGGGTAATTTCGGTATTTACACTGTGCGTCAATTGCACGGGTTCAAATCAAATACACGTAGCGGCGCGCAGTCAGTGATGATGCAGCCTGTTGTTGCCAATCTTTCTGATACCGATATGGTGGATATTGCAGCCTATCTCAGTTCAGTTTCAATTAAGCTATAAGATGACTCATTTTCTTATCGTGTATTCCTAATGAGCCTTATTAATCGATGAATTAAATATAACGAAATGTGTGTTTGATTCATCTGTCATTCAGCTTGTTTGGGTATACTTCTTATCTATAGTAAACTAATTGTTAATAGTAACAGTTAGCCTGTTTGTAATAATAAAGTGCTCCTTCCTTTTAATATATGAAGTAGGTATATGCGAGACTCAGACAAAAAGTTTTCCAAATTAATGAATAAAGCATCCCGCAAAGCAACATCCCTTAAAGAAGATGGGCTGGCGAGTATTGCTAAGCTACAGAACCGTTATTTTTGTATCGGTATAACAGGCTTGAGTAAAAGTGGTAAATCGACCTTTATCACCAGTTTAATTAATCAATTAATGCATCATGAAAAAGCCAGCTTAGCAGGTTTTTCACCGGTATTGAGTGAGCGTCTGCTCGGCGTGAAAATGCACCCGTTAGCAGATACCAATATTCCAGTATTCCCGTATGCAAAGAATTACCAGAGCCTGACACAAGCACCAGCCAAGTGGCCTGCGTCAACGACAGACAGTAGTGGCTGTTTACTGGAATTGAGATTATCCCGTGCTGGACGACGCTTAAATCCATTAAAGGCAGAGCAGTTTTCTTTGTTCCTCGAAATTCGTGATTATCCGGGTGAATGGTTACTCGATTTACCGTTACGTGAAATGAGTTTTGCGCGTTGGAGTGAACAGTGCCAAGGACAATACCAAGCATCGCCGCGACGTGAGTTAATGGGACCTTTATTTGACGAATTAAGTCAGTTAGATCCGTTATCGGCTGTAGACGAAAGTGTATTGAAATCGCTAAACGGCAAGTTTGTGCAGTTTTTACATGACTGTAAATATAAGCACAGTAGTTTAAGTTTGATCCAACCTGGGCGTTTCTTATTGCCTGGTTCGGTAGAAAATAGCGAACTGTTAAACTTTGTGCCGTTACTTGGTTGTCATAGATACAGTGAAGACGCGTTGAATGATGCCGCTGAAAACAGTTATTACAAGCACTGTCAGCGTAATTATCAAGGCTATGTAAAAGAGTTAGTAGATCCTTTTTATAAGAATTTCTTTAGTCGTATAGATCGCCAGTTAGTGCTGGTGGATGTGGTGAATACCTTAAACGCTGGGCCTGAGTATCTTGATGATATGCGCCAGGCCTTAACCAGTATTACTGAAAGTTTTTCGTACGGTAGCCAAAATAGATTCGCGCAATTATTCAGACCTAAGATCGACAAGGTGGTGTTTGCAGCGACTAAGATCGATCAGGTATTGAGTGAAGATCACGATGCCGTACGGCAATTATTGGGCGTGATTGTCAAACAAGCTTATAAAAGTGCGCAGCATGAAGGCGTGCAACCAATTTGTGAGGCCACGGCTGCAGTACGTTCTTCTAAAGAGATAAAACATCAAGGCGACCGTGGTATTGCTGGGTGTGGTGTGAATGGTAAACCGATTGGTTATATTCATCCAACCATACCCACGCGTATACCTGAAGGGCAGCAGTGGCAGCCATTTTTAGATTGGCAAATACCCTTGTTAAATCCGCCACAAGGGTTGTCGTTTAGTAACCAAGATGTATTACCACACATTCGCATTGATAGTATTTTAAATGAATTAGTAGGGGACAAATGCCTATGAACAAAAAAACAGTAGATAACGCGATACGTAGCCAAGGTAAAACCATCGATATGCAAGCCGATGATGGTGTTGCCACTGCGAGCCGTGAAGCGAAAATATTTATGCCCGATCTTGATAATGATTTGAGCCAAGTGCCTGCCTCGATTACTGCAGAGGATACAGTCGATGATACTTATCGTGGTTTAACACTTGAAGCGTTACCGATTAAAGGGTTGAAGTCATTTTTTATTGGCGTTGCAAGTATTTTGGGCGTGATGTCGTTATGGCAAATTTACAGTATTTTTCAAAGCGTGTTAGCGTTTCATTGGATCGCGGCAGCAGGCTTTGCTGGCTTAGTTATTATTGTTGCTATGTTGGCATTACGCAGCGTATTTAGCTTTATGGCTGATAAAGAAAATATGGCGGCGTTAGCGGGTATTCAAGATAAAGCTGAAGAACTTAAAACGACGAATGATGTTGGTCAAGCTAAGGCTTTAATGACCAAGTTATCGCAGTTTTACCAAGATAAACCACAGTCACCTTTGCTGGCTAAAAGCATTAAAACTATGCCGGACTACAGCAGTGATAAAGAAGCCATGGCGCATCTTGAGAATGTTTTTTTAGCACCATTAGATAAAGAAGCGTTACGCCGAGTATCAAAATACAGTGTGCAAACAGGTGTTGTTGTTGCTGCGAGCCCGTGGGCAGCCGTTGATATGCTATTAGCCTTGTGGCGCAGCATGAAAATGATTGATGAAGTAGGGCAGGTATACGGTATGCGTCCTTCGTTGGCGAATCGTTACAAGTTATTGAAAAGCGTAATGCGTTATTTAGCCTTAATCGGTGTGAGTGAACTTGCCCTTGATGAGATGCTACAAGAATTTGGTACTACTAGCTTAGCGGGAATCTCTGGGGCACGTTTGAGCCAAGGTGTTGGTGCAGGTGTGTATACAGCGCGTATTGGTTTAGCGGCGGTAACAGCGTGTCGACCAATTGGTTTTTCGGCAGATAATAAACCCAAACTGAAAGATTTTATAAAGCGTATTTTACAACGGATGAATGGTTAAGTCGTTATTAACCAAGACTGGTAGTACTGGTAACGGTTAATTTCCTTATTTTCGTTTGAAATAGTCTATCATTGAAGCTTATAGCGTTAATTATATTATTGTTTTACCTATGTTTAATAGCAGGTTTAATAGTAAGCTTAATGTCAGGTTTAATGATAGGCTATCACTCATTACAAGAAGTCTTACATGAAGTAAGAACGTTTCTGAACGGTTAAAGGAGTTAATTATGTTGGAATACGTTGCACTAGGAATACTGGTGTTTGTTGCTATTGTGCTGTTTTATGGTGTTATCGTTATACATGATATTCCCTATGAAATTGCAGTTCACCGAAATCATCCTCATCAAGATGCTATTCATGTTGCAGGCTGGGTAAGTCTATTCACCTTGCATGTACTCTGGCCATTCCTATGGATTTGGGCAACTTTATACCGCACCGACCGTGGTTGGGGATTCTCTGATGGGCATTCAAGTAAAGACCATATCGAAAAGTTAGAATTAGAACTAACTGAAGTTAAACAACGTCTTAATACGTTAGAAGGAGGCAGTGAATAATGGATTTATTACTCATATTAACGTATACCGCTTTTTGTATCGCTATCTTTAAAATATTTAAGATCCCACTGAATAAATGGAGTGTCCCAACGGCTGTGCTTGGTGGCATTATCTTGATTGGTGGTCTGGTATTTACCATGAACTACAATCATCCGTTTTCAGAAATTAGCCGTGAATACTATGTAACAACCCCGATTGTGCCAGCGGTTAATGGTAATGTCATTGAAGTGCCGGTTGAAGCAAATCAATTGTTAATGAAAGGTGATGTGCTTTTCAAGTTAGACCCAAAACCATTCCAAGATAAGCTTGATTCAATTGAAGCGAACCTCGTTGTGGCAACGTCAGACTTTAAACGTGCGAAAGAGCTGTACCGTAAAGGTATTGGTAAACAACGTGATGTAGATCTTACCCGTGGACAAGTTGATGATTTAACAGCTAAACGCGAATTAGCACTATTCGATCTAGATAGTACAACTGTGCGAGCACCTACCGATGGTTATGTAGTGCAACAAGCATTACGCCCAGGCATGCGTGCTGTGAGCTTACCGCTGCGACCTGTGATGGTATTTAAGCATAAAGGGGATAAAATGCTTGTTGGTTGGTATCGTCAAAACAGTATGCTGCGTCTTGAAAAAGGCTCTAAAGCAGAAGTGATCTTTGATGGTCTACCAGGTAAAGTATTTAGCGCGAAGGTTGTTGGCGCTATTCCGGCTATTCCAGAAGGCCAAATTCAAGCATCGGGCACGTTAATTTCTGTGCAAACGGCACGTTTCCCTGGTCGTATTCCAGTGTTATTTGAAATTGATGATCCGCGTTTTGCACAATACAGCGATGTAATGATGGGTGGCGCGTATGGTCAAACGGCTATTTACTCTACGCATTTTGAGCATGTGGCTATTATGCGCAAAGTCTTGTTACGTATGGCGTCGTGGATGAACTACTTCTTCCCATTCCACTAATACTGCTTTAATGCATGTTTCGTTAACGGTTTAGTTAAAGATGTTATTCAAAGGGGTTGTAGCTTAGGCTATAACCCCTTTTTATATTAAAGCTATTTCTTTATGGGTACAATGAAGTCTTTTTCACGATTATCGATCGATATCGAAAGGAATCACACATCACAATATCACTGGGAATTTCAACATGAGTAACACTAATTCAAATGAGAACAACTGTAATCAATGCCATGAGCCACTTGCTTGGAAAGCAGGGCTGTATCATTGCGTTAGCTGCAATCAGGATTACAAAAAGATAAGCTTTTGCCCTGACTGTAATGCAGAGCTTGAAAAGCTACAGGCGTGTGGTGCGACCAATTACTTTTGTAATACCTGCCATTCACTCAAATCTAAAAGTCGTGTTAGCCATCAATTTAAGTCATGTACATCTTAATATCAGATATATTGAGGTGAGGGGCATCAGATGGAAAGTGCTTTCTATACAGACTAAAATGTAACTGTTATGGTTTGAGTTATTTATCATCAAGACAAAGCAACTTACGGGTATATCCATCGATTTACCATACACTTTATGGTGTGAATTTATTAACTTGGTCTATTAATTAATATCAATATAATCAATTATATAGTTAGCCTTAACTGTATATTAGACCGTACGTACGGCTCTGTCAGGGGGCAGTAAGCCACTCCTCACTCGGTATGTCTATCAGTAAAGTAATATTTTGACTTGTTATATTAAGTGTTGCCGCTTTCATGGCATCTCTTCCTTTCTCGTTATTTATTTCCACATTTATTCCACATGTTTATTATGATAATGATTATCGAAGTGATAATCATTATCATAATTATTTTGGTAAAGGGAAATATAATGCAAAGAAGTAAAATTTCATTCGCAGTTTGCACTGCCTTGCTCTGTAGTGCTGCTCAAGCAAAAACTGATACATCATTTTTAAACTTAGATAATGTGACGGTTATTACATCTAGTATTGATAGTGAGTCAGATACGACTCAGTCGAACGATGTAATTCTTCAAGATGAAATTCGTAGTATAAATGCGCAAAACGTAACGGACGTGTTCAAATATTCGCCTAATGTTGAAGTCACAGGCGGTCCAAGTGGCGATGTAAAAAGTATTTCTATTCGAGGTTTGGGTCAAGATCATGCAAATGTAACAATTGATGGTGCAAGACAAACTTACTCACACTCAAAAAGAGGGAGCTGGGCGATAAATCCCAACCTTCTTAAAAGTGCGACAGTAACGAATGGAACATCATCTGGAGCAGCTGCAGGTGCTGTCAAATTAGAATTCATATCTGCTTATGATCTGCTTAAACCTGACGCTTCATTCGGTGCGTTAGTTAATAGTGGCTTTAGAAGCAATAATAATCAACAAGATCTGTCAGCTACTATTTATGGGTTGAACAACGGGTTTGATTGGTTGCTTTCTGCTTCAGATAGTTCACATGACCCATACAGTATTGGTGGTGGCTATCAACGTGATGGTAAAGATAGCTATTACAAAACGGGCGGAGAAAATCAGTCTTATCTATTTAAGTCTGGATATGATTTGTCGCCTTCTGAATATATTGGACTAAGTGTCTATATGGATAATTCTGAATGGGATCAGGTTCGCCAAGATTACGGTTATAACACGCGTGATTATACTAGTGCGGTGTTAAATTATAGCAACCAAGGCTCGAATAGCGATTTCCTCGATTTTAATGCCAATGTGTATATAAACCAAGTTGATACTTATACGCGCGAATACACTGACGAAACCAAGGCGACTACTTCGGATACACAGAAAATAGCCGATGATTCCTACGGGTTTATGCTTACCAATAATAGCTTGCTAAACGGTCCATTTGAGGAAACTTTACTCCACTATGGCTTATCAGGTCATTTTACTACTCACGACGGTGAGGTCGGTACTCTTGACAATGGTTCTTGGGTCGATGAATCGGCGCAAAGTGAACCTTCAGCGAAATCACATCAGCTAGCCAGCTGGCTTAATGCTCAGATGCTCCTAGGTAATGGTTTTACGCTGATTCCAAGCCTTCGCTACGATGAGTTCTACGTCGAATCAAGCAATGCTGAATTCGAGGGCGAAGCGCTATTACGTGACGGACGTACAGAAAACCAATTGTCAACAGGATTGCGTCTTAACCAAGAGATTAACGAGAAACTAAACTTGTTTGTAGCCTATGATGAAGCATTAACAGCGCCTGGTTTATCCGAACTATTTACATCTGGACGGGGGTTCAAGCCTAATCCTAACCTAAAATCTGAACGCTCGCAAAACAAAGAGATCGGTTTCACATTTAACAGCGGCTCTGTCATCACGCATGATGATAACCTATTGGCCAAAATCAATGTTTTCCAAAATGACATCAAAGACTATATTGGCACTGACTACACAGATCCGGCGTATAAGGACGGGGTCAAAGTCAACCGAGATGAGATTCGACTCCGTGGCGGTGAAATTCTGACTCAATATCGTTATGAAAACTGGGATGTATCGGCCTCTTATGGCATGACAATTGGTGAAGATCTAACAACAGGTGAATACTTGTCTGATATGCCCTCGGACAAGTTTGTTGTCAGTATTGAAAATCAACTTAGTGACGAATGGCGTCTTAGCGGTAAAGCAACTCACGCACTTAAGCGTCACCGCGTACCAACAACTCAAATTGATAGAAATGGCGATACGGTGACTATTCCTGAGGATGAGCGCCAAAGTGTGTCAGCATGGACAACTGTCGATTTGTACGCTGAATACATTCCCGCTCAGCTTCAGGATATGACCCTGTCTATGTCTGTTTCGAATCTATTCGACGAAGCCTACGCGCTGCAAAACAACAGCCGAGCTGACACTAAAGCGGAATACTATGAAGAAGGACGAAGCCTCAATATCGACCTCTCTTATAACTTTTAATTAATCAGACCTTGCTTAAATAGTGAAGGCTTTTATTAGGAAATATGAATGAAGAATTTAAAGTTAATCGGCATGCTATTGATCGCTTGGCAGTTTCTGTTTGCCCAGTTAGCCAATGCTGACGAACGTATTATCATCTCAGGTAGTCATATCACCGAGATTGTTTTTGAGCTTGGTGCTGGCGAGCAAGTTATCGGTGCTGATAAAACCAGTACCTCGCCAGAACAGGCAAAGGCCATTGCTGTATTAGGCCACCCGAGCAACCTTTCTATTGAAGGTATTTTATCACTTGGTCCAACGTTGTTTATTAGTGATGATAAGTATTTGAATCGAAAACTTAACAGTCAACTAGAGCAAGCTAGTGTCACAACCTTGATTCTCAAACAGGCTATTTCTCTTGCTGATCTTAAACAGCAGATAAAGTTAATCGCGTTAGCCCTTGATAAAAAGGAGCAAGGTGCTGAGCTTATCGCACGATTAGAAAAACAATCAAACGAATTAACGATATTAAAGCAGACAATTAACACACCGCAAAAAGCGCTCTTTTTGTTCGGTAAAGATAGCTTGCTTATGGCTGGAGAAAATACCGCCGTTGATCGTTTATTAACGATGGCAGGTATTGTCAACGCGGCAGGTTTTAAGGGAATGAAACCGATGACTCCCGAATCTGTCATCATTGCTAATCCTGATTTACTCATCACCGTGGATAAGGCGCTCGCTGGTAAAGGGCAAGCCGGTCGCGATCGTTTCTTTGGGATTACAGCGATAGCCGCAACACCTGCAGGTAAAAATAAAAGAATAACCATGATCCCAATTGCACATACCAATCTTGGTATTAATACGCTAAATACAGCAAAAAAACTATTCACCGAAGTATATGGAAACCAACAATGAAATATTTGAAATTTGACGATCAACTCAATCAATACATCAGTAAACACAACAACCAAGATGACGATCTATTAAAAGAGTTAAGAGAGCTCACCTATCAGAAAACTGGCCGACGTATGATGATATCACCGGATCAGGCTCAGTTTTTCCGCACATTACTTGCACTTATCAAACCTAAAAAAATACTCGAAATTGGTGTTTTCACTGGTTACAGTTCTACTGTTATGGCACGTTCTGTTCCGGATGATACGCGAATTGTTGCGTGTGATATAAGCGAAGAGTGGACTGCGATAGCGAAAGAGTTCTGGATCAAAGCGAATATCGACCATAAGATTTCACTTCGACTGGGAAATGCCAACCAAACCCTGTCAGATCTTATTGATAGTGACAATATAAGTACATTCGATATGGCCTTTATTGATGCCGATAAGATAAGTTACGACAGCTATTTTGAAAAAGCCTATCAGCTGCTGAAACCTGGCGGAACCATTATTATTGATAACGTATTATGGAAAGGTACCGTCGCCGACCCTGAACGTATTGATGATGATATTACCGCACTGCGACAGCTTAACGATAAATTAGCCGCAGATCCAAGAGTCCAATCTACGCTGCTTCCGATTGGTGATGGCATGCTCATGATTGCTAAATTATAAGATAACCAGGGCAGTTTTTCTGCCCTGATTCCGCCTTCCTTTAGGCGTTAAGACGTCAATATGTAGACTAATACCAAACAACTATACGGTTATATATGCAATTTAGAACTACGCAACACCAACGCGCACCTCTTAGCCTCGTGTTTACGCTCGGCCTAGCGTTACTTACACTCGCGATTATCACATCGGTAGTTGTTGGACCGATATCTATCAGCTTAACTGACAGTATAAAGGCACTGTTACCTTGGCAATTTGAACTGCCTACACATATAGAACTAGTTATTAATCAAATCCGTTTACCCAGAACCCTATTATGTATTGCTGTAGGGGCTATTCTCGCTCTTTGCGGCACCGTAATGCAGGGACTGTTTCGTAATCCCCTCGCTGATCCGGGCATCATTGGTGTTTCTGGCGGGGCTAGTTTAGGCGCAGCAATCGCGATTGTTCTTTTTGCGCCTTTGGCTAGTACGTATCCATTATTGTTGACGTTGGGTACCGTACCTATTTTCGCTTTCTTCGGTGGCGCAGCGAGTACTTATCTTGTTTATCGCCTTGGTACCGACAAAACCGGTACATCAGTGATGTTTATGTTATTGGCCGGTGTTGCTATCGGCGCACTGTCAGGTGCTATGAACGGGTTAATGAACTATTACGCCGACGATCAAGCATTACGTGACTTGTCACTTTGGAGCATGGGCTCTTTGGCTGGAGCCACATGGTCAGGGATCATTCTTGCTTACGTTACCCTGGCTATCTTACTATTATTACTCAATCGTAATGCTAATGGATTAAATGCCTTCCTTTTAGGCGAAGCTGAAGCAAGACACATGGGGGTTAATGTACAACGATTCAAACGAAACCTGATTCTGCTTTGTGCTGCTGGTGTTGGTGTCACCGTTTCCCTAACGGGTGTTATTGGGTTCATCGGTCTGATCATTCCGCACCTAGGGAGGATGCTTATCGGGCCTAATCACAAAGCATTGATCCCTTTATCCGCGATACTCGGTTCACTTATTCTATTAGTTGCAGATATGCTGGCCCGAGTTATTGCGGCACCAGCAGAAATACCGGTCGGTATTATCACTGCTATCCTCGGAGCCCCATTCTTTATCTTTTTACTTATCAAACAAAAAGGACGAATGTCATGATTGTATCTGAAGATAATACAGCTCATTGTGCTATCGAGGCCGAAAACCTTAATCTGAATTTAGGTGGCAAACAACTACTCGACAACTTTAACCTAAAGATTGCAAGCGGAGAGGTCACTGCTCTGTTAGGTCCAAATGGCGCAGGCAAAAGTTCCTTACTCAAAGTTTTGTGTGGTGAAATCGACACGGGTGGAAAAGTTAAAGTTTTTGGCAGGGCGCGAAAAGACATAAAACCAATCATTCTAGCTAAGCACTTAGGAGTGCTTCCCCAACACAGCTCTTTAAGTTTTGCTTTTACCGCTCAGGAAGTCACTGAGCTCGGTAGTCTACCGCTACAACTTTCTAACGTGCAAACTAAAGCTATCGCCACCGAGAAAATGAAGCTTGTAGGTGTGTACTCTCTTAAAAACCAGCTTTATACCACACTCTCAGGCGGTGAAAAGCAACGGGTTCATTTTGCCCGAGTTCTTACCCAACTAAGTAAAGCTGGCGAGCAATGTATACTAATGCTTGATGAACCGACTTCAGCGTTAGATATTGCTCATCAGCACCAAACACTACAAGTTGCTCGTGAGATCGCAAAATCTGGTGGGGCGGTAATTGTGGTGCTGCATGATCTAAATCTTGCTGCTCAATATGCTGATCGTCTTGTCATTATCAATAAAGGTAAAATACAGGCCGACGGAACCCCTTGGGAGGCTCTTACTCGTAAGCTCATCAGCAATGTCTATGGCTGGCCGGTCTACATCAGCAAACACCCTACCGATGATTACCCGGTGATTATACCGGAATCCTCACTTGTAAAATAAACGGTCACTTTGAATAATAATCATTAATGGTAACTAACTATGAAAAAAAATAAATCACAGACAAACTTGTTTGTTGTCTTAAAAACTGAAAATATAACACCAAACATGCAACGTATTACGTTAAAGAGCGATACGCTTTCAGCTTTTCCAAGCGATAGTGAAGGGCGTTTCATCAAACTATTATTTAATCGATCCGGAGGTACTAATCTTAACGAAGTTTCTGCAGAGGAGCGGCCTGTTGCACGTACTTATACTATTCGTCGATTTATTCCAGAGCTGGATATAATAGAGATCGACTTCGTTCGTCACATTACTCAAGATTTACAATGTGGATTTGCTTCTCGCTGGGCTATATCTGCCGAGGCTGGAGATACTATCAATATTGCAGGTCCGGGGAAAATTTCAAGTATCAATACTGAAGCTGATTGGTTCTTTTTAACCGCTGATATGACTGCTCTTCCAGCGCTTTCCATCAAGCTCAAAAATTTACCAGATAATGCACAAGGTTATGCTGTAATTAAAATTATATCGGAACAAGATATTCAGCAATTGCAAGCACCAAAAGGGATCGAAGTACACTGGATTACTGGAACGTCAATGACAGACAAGGTACTTACGCTAACATGGCTCGAGGGTGGAGTCATGGTTTGGTGCGCTTGCGAATTTAATGTCATGCGCGAGCTACGTCAGTATTTCCGTAATGATAAAGATGTGCAAAGAGATAATCTTTACATCAGTAGCTATTGGAAGCAAGGAGCCTCTGAAGATAGTCATAAAGTAATTAAACGTAAATATGAAGAAATGCAAGAATAACGAGTCTGCTCACTTCACAACAATAATGCTAAGTCGAACTTATTATTTTTCAACATATTCCTTAGAGTACATGTAGGTACGATTTCCCAGAAATAGGTCATAGGCGATTTGGAATGTAAACTTGCATCATAGACTTGAGTTATTTATCATCAAGATAAATGAATTGAGAGTGAAATGTCCATGACACAGAAAATATCAACAGAAGTACAAGCTGAATCGACTCGTATCGCTAACGGGATTAAAAAACCAGGTCAAAGTCGCGAGCAGACTAAATTGATCGCAGCCGGTATCGAGAAGGGCATCGCTGAGTACAAGAAGCAACATAAAGCCAAATCACGCCAGCTTGATAAGCAGAAAAAACAAAAAATAAGAGCGAATGCGGCGGCTGCAGAACAAGAAAGTAATGTTGAAATTGAGCCCAAGCAAGTAGGGGCAAGCCGATTAGCTTGGGCATTGCTAGCACTAAGCTGGGCAGGTTTTGCTGGTTACCTTGTACAAAATGGCGTGCTTGTCATAGGTTAAATATTATTGTTTCAGTTCGTTTATGATCAATAGCTTAGGGGGTCACCCTAAGCCGTTCGCCCTCCTATAGTGACTTGTATCTAATCAACTAAATATATTTATTCTAAATAGGCACAAATAAATTTAAGCTGTTGATATTAATATAAAGACAAGTGATAATAATTTCTATTATTATTTAATTCTTAAAAAGATAGTGCTATGGGATTCGTGAATTTATATCCTAAAAGCCTGTTTAAGGAATGAGGCCCATGCTAAATCTGTTAAAAGTAGTTGTTATTACTAATCTATTAGCAGCTTTAACTGTGTTTATTCTCTCTAAGTACACGACAGCTTTCAACTCAACAAGTTTGATGGATTTCCTCTTTTTCATCGTAATCATTATCTGGGGAGTTGCTAGATTAACTTGGGAGGGGAGTAGTCAAAGTCGTAATTGGTCACAAGATCCTGCAGCGAATAAAACCAATAAAATGGTTTCAGGTCATGATTTTGAGTCTGACTTTCATGAACAAAAAAGGCAGAACTATCAATTTGGTTTAGTTATGTTTATATCAGGAATACCTGCATTTCTAGGTAGCATTTTGTTATTAGTTACTTCCTAGTTTAAGGACAGTTTTAGTACGGATATAACAAAGCAATCAACACCTGCTTATTGCAGTGTTATGCCTAAAGCACATAGAGTTAAAGCTTCATAACATGCTGCTTAAACGGAATAAAAATAATTGGTTATCGTTGCGGATTTAGCTAATACAAAGGATCTTTATGAATAATAATGAATCAACATTGGTGTCAAGGTATTGCCAGCAATGTAAAGCTGATACAAATCATCACTTACTTATGATCTCGAATTCAGCAGTTAGACCTGAAAGCAAAAAAGAACGTATAAAAGTGTTTATGACCGCTTTTTTTGCCGGTTGGGGCGCTGGACGAGCCGCTTCATTTATGGACCTCCGTGATAAGCACCTAATATGTGACGTTTGTGGCACCAAAATAATAGAGAGTTTTGGTGATCAAACGGAGTAAATGTAAAAACCGTATAGCTCAATTATGTCCCTTTAGTTTAGAGTAGCAGACCTCCTGCAGTGCTCTTATATATTAAAAAAGACAGTTACGCTGGTTTTTTATTTTAAATACAAATAGTTGTATAGCTATTATTGTTAACTTATTAGATTAAAAGGTCATGGATGGAAAATGTAGTACTTAAACCAACTTGCCCCGATGAGCTTGCTCCATTTTATAATTTGATTACACGTGATGAGTTATGGACAAAGTTTAACGGCCCATATTTTCCTTACTCAAAGCCTACACTGACTGAGTTTAAAAACGGTCTTTTTTCAAACTTATGTGAGGGTGAAAAAGCACAAGCAATAATGGTTAATGGCGTACCAGTAGGTTCGGTTAGTTTTTATTGGGAGTGTGAATCAACACGATGGTTAGAGGCTGGTGTTGTTATTTATGATCCCAAATATTGGGGGCAAGGGTTAGGTTATAAAGCATTAATACATTGGGTTACTCACCTATTTTCTACATTAAATATTGAACGAGTAGGCCTAACAACGTGGTCTGGAAATCTACGTATGATGGCTTGTGCAGAAAAATTGGGGTTTAAACAAGAGGCCTGTATTCGTAAGGTGAGATACTACCAAGGTGAATACTACGACTCAATTAAGTATGGGGTGCTTCGTAGTGAGTGGATAGATCGTCACTAACGAGCTTTCGATAAGATTTGTTACAGCTTGTTAGGTTCTAACAAACTGTACAAGGTTAGCAGGTTACACCTTCTTAAAATGATGTCTGTGATTAAAGGAGTTACTCATTGAGCGAATGGGATAGTGCGGCGGAGAGTGTTGATTTCAACCTTGAAATTTTAGCTGAGGATTTTGTAACAACTGTATCTCAAGACGCTAAAGTGCTTGATTTTGGTTGCGGCTATGGTCGTATTGCAAATCAACTTCATCATTCAGGTTATAGGTTCTTAATCGGGGTCGACTGTTCAAAGGAAATGATAAATAGAGGTTTAATCGAGAATTCACATTTAGATTTACGGCATATTTTAGGCTCGATACTGCCGTTTTCAGATAACGAGTTTGACTCAATTGTTACCTGCGCTGTCTTCACATGTATCCCTAACCAAGACCTTCGCAAGCAAATATTGATAGAACTTCGTCGAGTACTAAAGCCTAATGGTGTTCTTTATTTAGCTGAGTTCTGTTCCGATGAAAGCCATCGATTTACCTCCGGTGCAGGAGTTCCTATGTGGCACAGTCAGTTATCGGAACTTAAGGGCATACTCGACGGATTCAATATCGAACAATCTAGAGTAGTTAAAAGTTTAACAATGTCAGGACATGCTAGCCATGTAAGTCATATATTCGCACGTAAAACTATATGACAAGCTTAATTTAGCCGATGAATGCTTAAGTGTTATGTTGTTTTTAAGTCAATAGTTTTAAAGGATTAAATATGATTCAACTCAGACCTATGACTGCTAGTGAATACCCAGCATATAGCGATTATTTCATTGATGATTACAGTCGTGAAATTGCTAATAATTATGGCCACTCAATGGAAAAGGCGGTCGAATTAGCCAATCAAGATCTGCTTCGTTGTTTTCCTAATGGGTTGGAAACCAACGATCATGAATTGTTGTGTATCGAGTCGGATTCAGAATTGGTTGGTTACTTATGGCATTCGATTAATACAGATGACAAATCGACGTTCATTTATGACTTTTTCATTTACTCCAACAACCGTAATAATGGTTATGGAAAATTGGCAATCATTGCGCTAGAGTCACAATTAAAATCGATTGGTATTGGGCAAATTAAATTACGAGTTGCTTACCAAAATCAAAGAGCGCTAAAACTGTATCAAGAAGTGGGCTTTGCTATTTCTGGCTATAATATGTCAAAGAACATCACAAGTTAGCGTCATCGATCTAACAAATTTATATGAGGAAAACTTTTATGAAAGTGATTATGTTTAGTTCCCGCAGTTATGATATCCAATATTTTGAACCATTGATTGCTGAACCTATCAGTGTTAATTTCTTTGATGCGCAATTAAATCAACAAACAGCGGTATTAGCTAAAGGATATGATGCGGTTTGTGCATTTGTTAATGATGATTTAAGTGCGCCTGTTTTACATCAACTGAAAGACATGGGAATAAAGTGTATTGCCATGCGCTGTGCTGGTTTTAACAATATTGATTTAGATTGCGCCGAAGCGCTCGGTATCACTATCGTTCGTGTTCCAGCCTATTCACCCGAGGCTGTTGCCGAGCATGCTATCGCTTTGCTAATGACACTTAATCGCCGTATTCATAAAGCTTACCAACGCACCCGTGACGCTAACTTCTCGTTACAAGGTCTAGTTGGGTTTAATTTACACGGTAAAACGGTTGGTATTATTGGTACTGGTAAAATAGGTGTCGCTACCATGGCTATTTTTAAAGGTTTTGGTTGTAAAATTTTAGCCTTTGACCCTTATCCTTCTGAACACGCTATTGCGTTAGGAGCTGAATATGTGGATTTAGACATGCTGTTTACTAGCAGTGATGTGATAAGTTTACATTGTCCATTAACGGCTGATAATAAGCATCTGTTAAATGAAAAAACGTTCGCGTTAATGAAAGACGGTGTCACAATTATTAATACCAGTCGTGGTGGTTTGTTAGATGCTAACGATGCCATTGAAGCGTTAAAATCAGGTAGAATTGGTGGCTTAGGCTTAGATGTTTATGAAGAGGAAGAACATTTGTTCTTTAATGATCATTCTAGCGAAATCATTACCGATGATACTTTCCGCCGATTATCTGCTTGTCACAATGTGATCTTTACTGGCCATCAAGCTTTTTTGACTAAAGAAGCATTAATTAGTATTGCTCAAACGACCCTCAATAATTTAACTGACATTAGTGCAGGGAATATCTGTGCCAATCAGGTCACCACGTGACCTAGAATGAGCGTCTGCTAAAATCTGTACCCACGCTGCAAGTATATAAAATATAGTGAGCAGGAATGATGAAACAAAGTATTACTTGATCTGCATCAATAGCGTTAATAGGGATGTGCGTTTATATTTAATGTGAACAGGTTGTAAAAACACTCAACACATGATTAAGGTGGTAAAGATGGAATTATTACGCAATCCTAAATGTTACACGGACGTATGTATTGATGGTACTTGGTATCACTATGATCATTGTGGTTCGAAGGTTTATTCTTTAAGTGGTGGTGCGGGACCTGAACTTGATTTATCGCGTGAGCCCGCAACAGAAAATGAGCTAATTGACCTCATTCAAAGCGCCATTAATTAATCAACTGAGTGATAGCTAATTACTCGATATAGCGACTACTTGATCACTAAATCAACTTGTCGTCGATACAATGTCATCACTCCGCGGCATTGATGTTTTGCTCTAGTGATAGCGTGACTTTGACCTTTAAATGCACTGGGCGTTTAAAGGTCATTTTTTGTTCTTTATTCTTCTTTACTTCTCTTTACAAATTTCCCTATATGCGTTCTCTTCATTTTGTCATATTATGTCACTCTATTTTATTGGAGAACAAAAATATATGAAACGCATTATGCTATTCCTAGCAACCAACCTGGCTGTAATGGTGGTTTTTAGTATTGTATTAAACATTATCTATGCAACTACAGGTATTCAATCAGGTAGCCTTTCAGGGTTGTTGGTGATGGCGGTATTATTTGGTTTCGGTGGTTCATTAATCTCATTAATGCTGTCGAAAAAAATGGCACTACGTTCAATTGGCGGTGAGATCATTACCCAGCCGCGTAATGCCAACGAACATTGGTTAATGGAAACAGTTACTCGACAAGCAAAACAAGCTGGTATTGGCATGCCTGATATTGCGATTTATGATGCTGCCGAGATGAATGCTTTTGCCACTGGTGCTAAAAAAGATGCAGCCTTAATTGCAGTATCAACTGGTCTACTAGCGCAAATGACACGTGATGAAGCTGAAGCCGTTGTTGCTCACGAAATCAATCACGTTGCTAACGGTGACATGATCACGATGGCACTGATGCAAGGTGTTGTGAATACCTTTGTTATTTTCTTATCTCGTATTATTGCTAACGCAGTAAGTGGCTTTACATCAAATGATGAAGAAGGCGAGGGTGAAGGTGGCGGTAGCTTTATGACTTACTTCATCGTATCAATGGCGTTAGAAATGCTATTTGGTTTCTTAGCAAGCTTCCTAACCATGTGGTTCAGTCGTCAACGTGAGTTTAAAGCAGACTCTGGCGCAGCAGAACTTGTGGGTAAAGAGAAGATGATTGCCGCACTGGAACGTCTTAAAACAAGCCAAGAAACACAGCTTGAAGGTTCGATGATGGCGTTTGGTATTACCGGTAAGAAGACCATGATGGAGCTATTAATGAGCCATCCACCACTGCAAAACCGTATCAACGCATTACGTAATCTTTAATCTTACGGATGTTCTAGGCTGATAATAGCCTAGTGAATAAAGCCCCATGAGTGAATAACTTGTGGGGCTTTTTACTTTTTATAATACCAGTACAATTAATCATTACTTAACTATCACTTTATGGTTAACTAAATGTATTGGTAATCTAAAAACGTGATAGAGAAGTGAATAATAAACGTCAAAAAAGGGTATTTTATATTCTATGAATTAGTGGCTTATGAGGTGAAGCTAATGACGGATATAACCGTAGACAAACAACCGACAGACGAAGAAAAAACAGATAAACAGCTTGTTGATAAAAAGAACCGGGCAGCACATACAGCGTCAGCAGATGACGATAACCAATCTTTGATGGCGAGGCTCGTCAAACTTTTCATTGCCTTTGCTATGCCACTATTTTTACTCTCGACACCCACCTCTGAATTACCCTTTGATGACCTGAGTATTATTCAGCATAGATTACTCGCCATTTTTGTACTGGCGGCACTGCTGTGGATCCTTGAACCAGTGCCTGTCTTTGCAACGTCTATCTTGATTATTACCCTTGAATTGGTGATGCTGTCCGACCAAGGGCTTTACAGTTTTCGGTTGTTGAATGATGGGTTCGACCCTGCGGCAAATATTGAAGGCTTGATGCATTATAACGATATTTTCGCGGCTTTTTCGTCACCGATTATCGTCTTGTTCTTGGGGGGATTCTCACTGGCGATAGGCGCGAATAAATATGCGCTTGATACTAATCTAGCGAATGTCTTGTTAAAACCATTTGGAACTAAACCTGCTTCTATTATGCTGGGTCTGATGATGATCACGGCGTTGTTTTCTATGTTTATGTCTAACACGGCGACAACAGTAATGATGCTGTCATTACTCGGTCCCATTTTAATGTCGGTGCCAAAGGAAGAGAAGGGCATTAAAGCCTTGGTGCTGAGTGTTCCTATCGCTGCCAACCTGGGCGGAATAGCGACGCCAATTGGTACGCCACCCAATGCGATTGCACTGCAATATCTTGATAACTTTTACAATGTCAGTTTTCTAGATTGGATGATGCTCGGGTTACCCTTTGTGATTGTACTGCTAGCCTTTGCATGGTGGCTGTTACAAAAGCTGTTTCCGTTTAGTGGAGATAGTTTGCATTTAGAACTTGGTGGTGACTTTCAACGAAGTTGGCAAGCGATAGTGGTTTATATTACCTTTGCGATGACCATTATTTTATGGATGAGTACGGGCTTACACGGCATGAATACTTATGTCGTGGCGATTGTACCACTGGCGGTCTTTACGCTCACTGGCATTATAGGCAAGGAAGAATTAAAACTAATTAACTGGGATGTGTTATGGCTGGTTGCTGGTGGTATAGCCATCGGTATAGCTTTGGATAAAACAGGACTGGCGGCGGTCATGGCGAATGCCATTGATTATTCTATATTACCAGCTTTGTTGGTGATGCTAGTGATGTCGTTGGTATGTTGGTTGATGGCTAACTTTATCTCTAATACCGCGACGGCAAATTTGTTAATGCCAATCGCGGCAGCTGTCGCCACTTCAATGGATGATTTGTCATTATTGATGATGCTAGTCGTTGTGGCATGTTCTGCGTCGCTAGGGATGATATTACCGGTCTCAACACCACCTAATTCGTTAGCTTATGCGACGGGGTTAGTTGCCAGCAAGGACATGGCAAAAGTTGGACTTATCATGGGCCTTGCTGGTTTAGTGCTTGTGTATATCGTTATTGCCGTTGTTAACCTTGTTTAAACGGTGACAGAATCTTGGTGCACGGTATTGATAATGTTACGTTGGTTATCTAATTCGTATACCCAATCGCACTGGTTGGGTAGGGTCGCTAAACACTGCTCGGTAATGCGCTGGAAATAAGCGGTAAAGTTACGTACTTCGGCACTGGTCATAAACGTTTCTTGCTGTTTTTGATCTGTGTTTTTTTCCACGTTTTTACGCTTATGTTCCTGTTCTAATCGCCACGCTTGGACACTGTCAAAACTCGGTGCTTTAAGCATTAACCAGTGGTCAATACGTTGGTATAAACCTTGATAATTCTGTTTTAATTGTTGATTTACATAGCTGCGCCAAATGCCGTATTTATCTTTTGTCGCTTCTAATTTATTGATTGGATAGATAAGATCTTTCATTAACTGTGGTTGTACGCCTAGGCACCAGCCCTCGAGCACGATCACGTCAATAGGGCGATCGATAATTGGCCATTGTGATTCTGGGTAGGGGTTATCTGCAAATTTGTTAAAGCGGCGAAGTTGTACGGGGGCGCTTGCTGATGCGCCAGCACACAGTTTTTCCAAGGTTTCATTGGCAAGATTCATATCATGTGTGCCAGGAACACCACGGGTACGCAGTAAAGGGTGGATTTGGTTTGCAAGCTCGTGGCGTTGTTTTTTACTGTAATAAAAGTCATCGAGTGATAGCACTGCCACGTTTAAATCAAACTCTGAACTTAGGCGAGTGCCAAGATAATCAGCCAGCGTCGATTTACCAGAACCTTGGCAGCCATTAATGCCGACGATAAAGGTCTTTTTTGCTTGTTTTTGATGCGCCACGATACTTAATAGTGCACTGGAAAAGTACTCTGATGCATGCGTTAAATAATCTGCATCCAACTGGTGACGCTGAATGAATTGGTCTAGCATTGGCATTGTCTTCATAGATCACCACTTTTCTTTGAATTCTTTTGAATTAATGTCTTGAGTTTAAATCATCATAATCACTACAACATTTAAACAGCTTTTAATATACATTTAAATAACTAATTATGATCATTCAACGATTAGCTTACAACTAATGTGCCAGTGAGATAAATTATTTATTATTTCTTGTTAATTGTGCAGGATCTAATAACTTTTCCAGCTCATGTCGAGTTAACTCGGTATTTTCTTCCGCGACGTCAATAATAGGACGTTGTTCACGATAAGCCTGTTTTGCGATTTTTGCTGCTTTAAGATAACCAATGAGCGGGTTGAGTGCCGTGACTAGAATCGGGTTTTTATGCAGTGCTTGTGTTAATTGTTGTTCTTGGACTTCAAAACCAGCTATCGCTTTGTCGGCGAGTAAGCGTGAACTTGATGTGAGTAAGTTGATACTGCTGATGAGATTGCTGGCGATCAGCGGTAACATCACATTGAGTTCAAAGTTACCTGATTGGCCCCCGGTGGTGATTGCGGCATCATTGCCAATAACTTGCGCTGCCACCATTGCGGTTGATTCTGGGATAATCGGGTTTACTTTTCCTGGCATGATAGAAGATCCGGGCTGTAGTGCTGGTAAACTGATCTCACCTAACCCCGCAAGTGGACCTGAATTCATCCAGCGCAGATCATTGGCTATTTTCATTAATGATACGGCGGTGGTTTTTAACTGCCCTGATAATGCGACAGCGGTGTCTTGTGTTGCCATCAAAAATGAAAAATTATCTGCTGGGCTAAAAGTGATGCCGGTTAACCCTGATAGTTTTTGATTAAAGTGGCTGGCAAATTCGGGGTGGGCATTGATCCCTGTGCCCACCGCTGTACCTCCTTGTGCGAGCTGCTGTAATTTGGGTTGTAACATTTTAATGTTATCAATGTTGGCACTGATTTGTGCAGCCCAACTGAATAAGGATTGGCTCATTCTCACCGGCATGGCATCCATCAGATGTGTGCGTCCCGTTTTGACCAGATGATTCAGGCTTAGGGCTTTGTCGACAATGGTTTGCTGTAAATGATGTAGCGCAGGTAATAGTTGTTTGGCGACTAATATTGCGGCGCTGATGTGTATCGCACTCGGGATCACGTCATTACTGCTTTGGCCATAGTTGACGTGATCATTGGCATCAACTTTAGTCTGACTATAGATACTAGCAAGATGAGCTATCACTTCATTAGCATTCATGTTCGAACTGGTACCAGAACCTGTTTGGTAGATATCAACAGGGAAGTGCTGCATGATGTTTTTATCTGCCTGCAATTGGCTCACGGCAGTACAGATAGCGGTAGCGATGTTTTCGGGTATCAAGCCTAATTCGAGATTGGCTTCTGCAGCTGCTGATTTAATAAGTAGCAATGACTTGATAAAATCAATCGGTAGGGGTTGACCACTCACGGGGAAGTTATCTATTGCACGTTGAGTTTGTGGGCCATAAAGCGCATTGGTAGGTACGTTGACCTCACCCATACTATCACGTTCGATTCGAGTATTAATCATGTGCATCACCGCTATAAAGCTATGTTATAAAGCTATGTTATAAAGTTATGTTGTAAAATCAAGATATGTCATTAAATAGTATAGCGAACTATAGCTAAGATGAAGTAGGTCGATTAAGTCTACGGAATGAGGTAAGCTGAAGTCTATTAAATATTTACCGTTGATTATGCTAAGTTAAACATGTAATTAATTTGCATAACCTCATATTAAGTAGGATAAAATAATGTCATCTTTAGACGCTGATCGTTTATTACAAGATAAAACACTAAACGACGATAGCTATGTGGCCGCCGTTAAGCAGCTAAATGATTTAGGTATTGCGGGATTGATGACACTTGAAGCAATAGAATTCCAGACACTTGAAATTGAGGCTGTTTTAGCGAGTTGTCAGCAATTACAAACATGCTATGCAGAGATTGCTAAGGGTTTACCCACGCAGTTACATACTTGTTTTAAAAACTCGGCAATCAGTGTTGAACAGCTTGCTGCATTGGTAAGCTTGATTGAGAGTGCGCCTACAGCTTCGTGGACGTTAAGAGAGGATAGCTTTAATTGTTATGAAATGGATTTTCGTTTAGCTGAATTACAACAGCAGTTGGCCATTTTAAAACCGTTGAACAAGAAACTTGCGCCGTTTGTGAATACCAATACGCTGGAGTCGACAAATACTTTACGTTCGATTCAATGCTGTTTGGATAATGCGGGTATGTTCCGTTGGTTTTCTGCTAAATGGCGTGACGCTAAGCAACAAGCATTAAAGCTTGCTGCCCATGAGCAGTTAAAGCTGGAAGATATTCAATTGTTATTTCCTGCCATGATCAAATACGTGAATTCTCAGGAGCGCTTCGATGCTCTGTTTTTACAGGTGCCGGTCTTAGCTGCTTGCCATGAGGGCTTAAATACCGATGTTACGCCACTGCTGGCTGTACGTGAATGGTATAAAGATATTGACTTTGTAATGGCTGAATATTTTTTTGGCGAAAAAGGGTTGTTAGCTGGATTGTCCGTTATTGATAAACAAAGTGCGGATGACTTGGTTGTTGAGTATCACACAAACCTACTCTCGTTAATTAATAACCTTGATAAGAAGATGAATAAACTCGGTTTAAGCTTTGTTGCTCATGAGACATTGCAACAGAGTGATGCTGATTATGCGTTAGTTGCTATTGAGTTAAAATCGATTTTGTTAGATGCATTAAGTGTATTAAAGGAAAGTGGGGTAGATGCTAATACTTGTCTATCTGAACTTATTAAAGCACCTGATTTTAATAAGAAATAGTATTCGAGCCTGAATGTAAGCTTTAATTAAAAATAATACTGGCTTTAAACAGTCATGACATTTTGTTAGGTCGATCGTTATAGTGGTAGGTATATCGATTGGCTTAGTAAGTTGACGTCTTGTTTAAGGGAGATGTTGCAGCTATTTTGTTTCAGGTATAAAAAAACCTTGCTCAATGAGCAAGGTTTCATTATTTGGTGCGTCCTACAAGATTTGAACTTGTGACATCTAGCATGTCGAGCTAGCGCTCTACCAACTGAGCTAAGGACGCGGAATTTGTACCATTAAAAAATGGTGCTCGCTACAAGACTTGAACTTGTGACATCTAGCATGTCGAGCTAGCGCTCTACCAACTGAGCTAAGCGAGCATAATTTGGTATGTCGTTAAGACGAAGCAAATACTATCCCGCATCTTTAATATCATCAAGTCTTTTTTAAACAATATCAGTATATTGCTTTAAAATTAAGCAGCTGGGGCTATATTTAAATCTTCTGCGGGGCCAAAGAATTCAAAATGCACATTTTCAGCTGGAATTCTTAGTTTAGGCGCGAAACTGTTCATTGCTTGCATGAAAGGTTTTGGACCTAAGAAATAAAACTCTACATCACGGTCATCACCAATTTTCTCTTCTAGCATTGCTAGATTGATGAAACCGGTTGCGTCTGGCTGACATTCTGCCGTTGCATGACTGTAAACGAAGTAAGGTTTGATGTTCGCGTTATTCGCTGCAAGGTTTGTTACATGGTCACGGAATGCGTGAACCTTGGTGTTCATCGCCGCATGAATAAAGTGAATCGGGCGGTTTGTCGCTTTCAAGCTATTAAGCATGCTGATTGCAGGTGTAATACCAACGCCACCAGTGACGAGAACAACGGGTTTGTTGTTGTCTTTTAGGATAAAGTCACCAGCTGGTGCTAATACGCGTAGTGTGTCGCCCGCTTGAACACGGTTGTGTAGGTAGTTAGATACTGCACCCCCTTCTTCACGTTTTACACTGATACGTAAGAATTCTGAGTTTGGTGCATCAGATAAGCTGTATTGACGACGTGTTTCTTCGCCATCAATGTTTAATACTAGACCGATAAACTGACCCGGTGTGAATGAAGACACAGGTTGGCCATCAGCCGGCGTGAGGTAGAATGACGTGATGTTTTCGCTCTCTGCTACTTTTGAAGTCACTTTGAACTCACGTTCGCCACGCCAGCCGCCTTCTTTTTCGGCATTGGCTGTGTATGCCGCTTCTTCTGCTGCGATAAGTAGATCAGCAAGCTGCCAGTATGCTTGTCCCCATGCTTCAATCACAGCGTCTGTCGCTGCGTCACCTAATACGGCTTTGATTGATTTTAACAAACACTCACCAACAATTGCGTATTGTTCTGGTAAAATATTCAAGGACACGTGCTTGTTAACAATACGATTCACAGCAGCTTCTAATACAGATAGGTTTTCGATGTTACCTGCATAAGCAACAAGGGCGTTTGCCAGTGCTTTAGGTTGAGCGTTACCAGCTTGGTTACTTTGGTTAAAGAAACGTTTTACTTCTGGGTAATCTCTGAACATCAAAGGATAAAAATGCGCTGTAATATCATTAGCATGAACAGAAACAGCAGGGACAGTCGCTTTGATAATATCTATAGTTTGTTGCGTTAACATAATAGCTACCTTGTATAGGTTGGTTAATCGGTTTTTGAGAATAATTGATCTACATCAATATTTGTATTTTCAGTGTTGCAGTAGCCGTGCCAACTTTTCAAATTGTTGATTTTATGTTATTTTTGTTTTGTAGTACTAGTTAAGTTGTATTTATGACAACCACTTAAGGTTGTCATAAATACAACTTAAGGTCGTTTTGACAACAATTATGGGGGTAAACAAGAATTGCATGTATAAAACCGGTTTTATTATCAAGGATGATATGGAATTGGGGTTATGATAAATATCACCCGTAAGGGGGACAACTTAGGCATTCAAGGAAAACCATGAAATTAATCATTAGAGATGTTCAAAAAGCAGATGCGCAAGGTATCATGGATATATTGAATCCAATCATTGAGGGTGGTCTTTATACCATTCTTGATTCCACATTCTCTTTGGAAGAGGAAGAGCAATTTATTCAAGACTTCCCTAAAAGAGGTGTATTTAATGTTGCTTCTAATGCAGAGAAATCAACCATCGTTGGATTCCAAAATGTAGAACCGTTTGCTACTTATACCCACGCTTTCGATCATGTCGGGATCATAGGTACCTATGTTGATGGCAGCTACAGAAGGCAAGGTATTGCATCGAGTTTGTTTAACGCCACGTTTGAACTAGCAAAATCTAAAGGTTATGAAAAGCTATTTGCTTATGTACGTGACGACAACAAAAATGCACTCGCAACGTATCTTAAGCACGGCTTTGAAGTCATTGGCGTAGCTAAAAAACACGCGAAGATCAATGGTAAATATATCGATGAAGTACTTATCGAAAAATGGTTATAAATTTGTTTTTCCCTGTTTTCTAATTGGATTATTACGTTTAGTATAGAAATTGATTCGTCATCATCAGTCAGGCATCAAGGAGGAGTTATATGCACCTAGCACAATTAAACATAGCGAAAGCAAAATACGCATTAGAAGCGCCAGAGATTAAAGAATTCGTTGATAACTTAGAACCAGTGAATAATACCGCAGAAACAAGTGACGGTTTTATTTGGCGTTTAAAAGACGAAAACGGTGACGCGACTAGTATTCAAGCGTTTTCCGATCCGAATATTATTGTCAATATGTCGGTTTGGCAGTCTCCTGATGCGCTTAAAAATTTTATGTTTAGAACGCATCATCGAGACTTTCTACGTCGTAAAAAGGAATGGTTCGATGTAATCCCTGAAGACAGCTATGTTCTGTGGTGGGTGCCAATTGGTCATATTCCGAGTATTGAAGAAGCCGTTCACAAGTTAGAATATCTACGTGATAATGGCGACACGCCAGCTGCATTTACGTTTAAAAGTAACTTCAGTAGTGAAGAATTTATAGCGGATAATGGATAGTTTATAGAGGAGAGGGCTTAACTCGTTTGTAAATATAAGTATAGATATAGTTACTTGCTGTTAACACTAAGTATGACACTGTAGACTGTGGCTCATTAAATGGAATGATAGGTCATTATGACGATGGCTACGTTTTAGGAGAATCTCAGTGTCATTATTTTTTATATCCCAAGTATTAGTCGCCATCGCTATTTGCTTTGATTTGATGTCTTTTCAGTTCAAAGATCGGCAGAAAATTGTGGCCTGTTTATGCTGTGCGGGTGTACTTATTTCGAGTCATTTTATTTTACTCGAGCAATGGACTGCAGCAAGTTTGATGGTTATCGCCACGATTCGTTATTTCGTCAGTATCTTTTCGACATCCCCAAAATTAAAGTATTTGTTTGGTTCGGCATCGTTAATTGCGACTGTGTTGACTTACTCTGGGCTGATTAGCATTTTGAGTTTTTTGGCTTCAAGCATTCAGACTGTGGCAGCGTTCAATAAAGATGATAAGCGGTTAAGAGAATTGATGGTCGTGGGGACTAGTTTCTGGCTAGTACACAATTATTTGATCGGTTCACCAACGGCGGTGATTATGGAAGCTTTATTTATTACGAGTAACCTAGTTGGATATTATCGTTATTATTACAAGAAAGAGCTTGTGATATAGACAAAGATATCGCGATTGAAGACCCTGTAATTCATCGATTGATTTACAGGGGGCTCTAAAATGGCTTAAGTCTTACAAATAGCAGCAACAACTTTCAATCGACGGGCAGGCTCTGCCACAAATGGATTGCTTTTATCCCACGCGTAACCGGCTAAAATAGAACAGATCATTTGTTTTATCTTCGGGTTAGGATTGTCGTGCAAGACTACATCTTGGAATTCACCGGTATACCAACCTTCAACATAACAACGGAATGCGTTAACACCTGTCATCAACGTATTGGCATATTCTGTTTGCCAGTCAACGACTTCATTATTGAACTGCTTCACTAACAAATCAGCTGCAAGCTCTGCTGACTTCATTGCAATCGTGACGCCTGACGAGAATACCGGATCTAAAAACTCACCCGCATTACCCAGTAAAGCAAAATTTCGATCAAAGAGTTTCGTTACGTTGGCTGAATAACCCATGATCGTGCCACAAGGGTTAGGGTAAGTAGCTTGTGAAAGTAATACTTTAAGATTGCTTTCTTCAGTTGCGAGTTGCTTTAACGCGGCAAGATGATCATCTGGGTAGTTAGCAAAAAACTCGGGTTCACCAACCACACCAAATGAACAAGTGCCGTTACTAAATGGAATTAACCAATACCAAACTTTGCAGTCATCAGGATGTACAGAAATCAATATCTTGTTACGATCGTAGCTCTCAGCGGTAATATTATCTTCAATATGAGTAAAGATAGCGCGTCTTGGTGGTAGTGTCGAAGGTTCTTCTAGCCCGAGTAAACGCGGTAACACACGGCCAAACCCACTGGCATCAAGAATAAAATCAGCTTCTATCTCATAACTTGTTTGGTTTTCATCTAACACTGTTAATAGCGGTTTTTCTCTGCCTACATCAATATTTTTAATTTCGTGCTGATAATGGATTGTAACGCCTTGTTGCTCTGCTGTGTCTGCAAGCAGTTTATCGAATTGACTACGTTGAACTTGGAAAGTAGTGCCTTCACCTGAGGTATATTTATCAGTGAAATCAAATTCTGTATGTTGGCCATTAGCGTGAAAAGCGGCGCCATTTTTAAACTGAAATCCAGCCGCGTTAACAGCGTCAAACATATCCGCTTTTTTAAGCGATTCCATGCAAGCTGGTAATAAGCTTTCGCCGATTGAAAAGCGGGGGAATGTTGATTTTTCAATGATCGTTGCTTTGATGCCTTGCTTGTTTAGCAAGGCGGCAGCAAGTGAACCTGAAGGGCCTGCGCCGATAATAACGACGTGTGCGGGATGTGTTAATGACACAAAGAATTCCTTTATTATGTCGAGTTTAGACCCGGCAGATTAATATAATAATGTATGTAATAGGCTGATTTTATCACATGTTTAATGGTGGTTTAAAAATTATCGGTAAATGGAAAAAATTAGTTGAATTCAGTCAATATTTAGAGACAATTTCATTATCGAAAGGTGATGATTTAACCTATCGGTTGGTCAATATATAGGGCGTTGAAGGATTGTTCGTTGTCACAATGACTACTCAGTGTTATAACTGATGAATCATTGAATGACCGCTTTAAGGATCTGCTACCATGGAACACCTCCGCTTTATTGAGAGTATCGATACCATTATTTATGATCTCTCTCGAGAATTGCCCAAGTACCAACGCTATAACCGTTTGCTACAGGCATGGCGTGATACGTTTGCATGTGACGCATGTGTGTTGTTAAAACTTGAAGGCGATCATCTGGTACCTAAGTCTGCAAACGGCTTACAAATTGAGGCAATGGGACGACATTTTCCTATTACAGAGCATCCTCGATTCGAACAAATTTTAGCGCACTATTATGATGACAGTGATAATGACAGCGATAATGATAGTGACATACAAAAGAAAGTACATCGCTTTGATGCCAGTTGTGAGCTTCCCGATCCTTATGATGGTTTGATCCAAACGCCTGATGGGCAGTTAAATGTGCATGATTGTATGGGGGCGGTGTTGGTGATTGATAACAAGCCATGGGGTATCGTCACTATGGACGCACTTAATCCACAGCGCTTTGATTCACTCGATCCTGCGATGTTAAATTCAATGATCGGCTTAACCGAAGTGGTTATAAAAACCGCCAACTTGATTTTTGCATTAGACCAAAGAGTGCTGCGCCAAGAGCAAGTTACTGCCAGTCTTATTAATGATAAATTTAGTGAAGAAATGATTGGCTCTAGTTCAGCAATGAACACACTTAATGTAGAAATAGATCTTGTGGCAGATTCTGACTTAGCTGCATTGATATATGGTGAATCAGGTTCAGGTAAAGAGCTGGTAGCACGTAAAATTCACATGGCATCTAAGCGTTCTAAAGAGGCCTTAATCACTGTTAACTGTGCTGCATTACCAGAGACTATGGTTGAAAGTGAATTGTTCGGGCATGTTGCTGGCGCGTTTACTGGTGCGACTAAAAATCGTTTGGGTAAATTTGAACTTGCTGATGGTGGTACATTATTTCTGGATGAAATCGGTGAATTACCTTTGTCTATTCAAGCTAAGTTATTACGGGTTATTCAGTTTGGTGAGCTACAACGCTTAGGGAGTGATAAACCCAATAAGGTAGATGTACGGTTAATTACAGCAACCAATCGAGATTTAGCCAAAGAGGTATTGGAAGGGCGTTTTAGAGATGATTTGTATCACCGATTAACTGTTTATCCATTAAAAGTGCCGAGTCTACGTGAACGTGGCAATGACATCTTGTTATTAGCGGGTAATTTTCTTGCCAAAATCCAACGTAAAGTGGGCTTAAATAACTTAACGTTAGCAAAAGATGCTGAACGGACATTACTTGCATATGAATGGCCGGGTAATGTGCGAGAGCTTGAACACCTATTAAGTCGTGCGTCATTAAGAGCCGCTGCTCGTAATCGTAAAGACGGACGTGTGGTGGTATTGGAAAGTAGTGACTTGGATATTCAAAGCTTGGATATTGAAACATTAGATGATAGTACGACATCGTCTTTATTAGCAACAGACACTGCTGGCACAACCGTTGTAACCCCTAATGTAAGTGAAAATGATATCGTTATTAATACACTGGATAACGATAATAGCTTAAAGCTAATAACCGATGATTTTCAAACACAATTTATCAAAAAAATGCTAACTGAAAACAAAGGGAATTCTGCTGCTACAGCGCGTGTGATAGGGGTGGATAGAAGTAATTTACATCGATTAATGAAGCGGCTTAATATTAATAGTCAGTAATAGTCAGTAATAGTCAGTAATAGTCAGTAATAGTCACTTTAGCAGAGGTAACGGAAGCGTTCATAAGACCAGATTAAACCCGGATAAAAAAGGCGATAGTGATGTGAATCACTATCGCCTTTTTACAAGTCATATTAGTCAAATAACGTATTGCTTATTAAGCAGTCGCTGTTAATTCAACAGTATGGCCTAAGGTTGTTTTTTTAAAAACACTAGACAATTTGATTGATAACAATATTGCTGCCATTGTTAGACCAGAGATAAAGCCAATCCAGAAACCAGCAGGGCCCATCGCAGGTACAACCAGGTCTGTTAATGCGAGTGTATAACCAATCGTCATGCCGACTGCCCAGTAAGAGAATAGGGTGATGGCAAAAATAATCTTGGTTTCTTTATAACCACGTAATGCACCAGCGGCGATAACCTGCACGGCATCCGAGATTTGATACACAGCTGCAATTAACATTAAGCCTGTTGCTATGTTAATTGTGGTCATGTCTTCGGTATAAATTTCAGCAATTTCGCTACGCAGTACGATAGTAAAGATTGCCGTAATAACAGAAAAACCAACGCCCATCCACATAGCTGTGATGCTGGCAGATTTCGCTTGCTGTGGTTTTTTCTCACCGACATATTGACCAACAACAATCGTTGCTGCAATACCTAAGCTTAACGGCAGCATAAACACCATTGATGAGAAGTTTAACGCCACCTGATGCGCAGCAACTGTGATTGCGCCAAGTGGTGCTAACAAAATTGATACAACAGCAAATAAGGTCACTTCACAGAACATAGACGCAGCAATAGGAAAACCAACACCAATGATGTGCGACATTTCTTTCTTATCGATACCGTAAACTTGATCGAATAACTTGATGTCTTTAAAGTCTTTATGGAAATAACTATAAGCAATCATCGAGATACACATCGCGATAAAGACCAGTACAGATGCTACGGCACAACCAACACCACCGAGAGCGGGCATACCAAAATGACCATTGATGAAGATATAGTTTGCTGGCACGTTTACCATGATACCAATCAGGCCGATCACCATGGTTGGCTTGGTAATACCTAGACCTTCATGATAACTTCGGATCACTTGATAACCACAGGCAAACGGTAGCGCTAATGAAATCATGCGTAAATAGTCTGTCGTTAGCTCGGCTAATCTATCTTCAACATGCATGAAGTCAAGGATCATTGGGCTGTAATACAGCAGTGCCATCATTGGCAGGAAGATGATTAATACAAACCAGATCCCTTGCTGAACCACTTGCGCAATTTCACTTTGTCTTTTTGCGCCGTATAGCTGCGCGACGATCGGGGTGATCGCCATTAAAATGCCAACTAAAAACATCAACACTGGAAACCAGATACTGTTGGCAATGGCGACAGCAGCCATGTCTGTTGCACTTACTGCGCCAGCCATAACGGTGTCAACAAAGCCCATCACAGTGAACGCCAGTTGCGCGATCAAAATTGGAACCATTAATTTAAATAAGTTAGAAACCTCAGATCGATATTTCTGCACTGGTACTCCGGATATGTAGGGTTGTTATATTGTTTATTCTAAGAATTGATGTTGCTGAAAACGAAAGATTTGATTATGAATGTGGTGATATTCGCGTTCGTGAGGGCATACCTGATCCAGCTAGGAGCATAATAATCCTTTATAGCTAGTATTTACAGATGTATTTTAAATTATTTTATTCCATATTAATATCGGCTTATTAACTAGATGAATTATCTAAAATAACGCGATATAGTGAGGTATATTCTTTTAAGTCATGATGGAGGTTATTTATGTTTACTGGCATTGTACAAAGAAAAGCAAAGATTATTAGTATCGACAAAAAAGAGCAGTTACATACTTTAGAAGTAACGCTTGATAAAGCACACCAAGACGGCTTAGTTATTGGCGCAAGTATCGCCAATAATGGTACATGTTTGACCGTAGTTAAGATGTACGACAACAGTGTTTGTTTTGATGTGATTGAAGAAACACTGAAAGTAACTAACCTTGTTGACCTTGAAGTGGGCGATGAAGTTAACTTAGAACGCGCGGCTAAATTTGGTGATGAAATCGGCGGGCATTTATTGTCAGGTCATGTGCATACGCAAGCTGAAATCGTGACAATTAATCGCACTGAAACTAACTGTGATATCTGTTTTAAAATAGCGCCTGAATGGCAAAAATACGTGTTACCAAAAGGCTTCATCTCGATTGATGGCATTAGCTTAACGCTAGGCGATGTCGCTGACGGACAATTTTGGGTACACTTAATCCCGGAAACATTGGCTGTGACGAACTTAGGTGGCCGCGAAGTCGGTCAATTTGTGAATATTGAGATTGATAGTCAAACACAAGCGATTGTTGATACGGTCGAACGTATGATGCTAAATAAGTAACTATGCTGCTATCAAGCTAAAATCTTTATAAGAAATAAAAGTATGAAGAGCGATAGTCAGGCTTAGCTGTTGTTTATGCAAGCATGCCGATCGCTCCTACATTTACTTGTCTTTAAAGAGCCACTCGTTTTTAAAAGATCTGCTCATCATCTGCATCAATGAATAATTCATACTTTTCATTTACCTGATCATGCAATAACTTAAAATGAATACTATTGCAGCAGGAACTACACTCGTCATAATAGTCTTGGGCGCCATTACTGGCATCAACATCTGCAGTGACAAATTGACCGCAATGAGGACACACAATTGTCCTATGAGAAAACTGTTTCATGATAACCTCCACAGGCTATAACTCTCTCCAATATAACTAGACTGCGTTACATCTTCTAAGCTTATTTTAGCTGATAATGCAGCATTTTGCTGTGGAGGATTTCGCCGCGAATTATTGGTATTCATATCTGCTGAAATGCGTACCAATAACATGACAGTATTACAATATAATTAGAGCATCCAAGTGAGTAGATAGGGGTAAATCACTGGTGCGATGATCGATGTCAGTACGGCACTGATTAACAAAGCTGTTGTGCTGAAGGCCCCGTGTATACGACTAAGTTCCATCGCTTTAGATGTACCTATCACATGGGAACCGGAACCGATAGCAAGACCTTGCGCTTCAGGTGTTCTAATGCGTAAATGTTTTAGCAAGAATGGCGCGCAGACGTTACCGAATATGCCAACCATAATAACCATAATTGCGGATATAGCAGGGATACCACCGATAGTCTTACTGATTGCCATTGCGATAGGTGTTGTTACCGCTTTCGGCGCTAGTGAGGCGATGATCTCTGGCGATGCTGAAAAACTGATCGCAACAAATGTGGTTACCACTAGCCCCACAATTACGCCCACACTGCAAGCGACCAATACCGGTACAATTTTCGCTTTTACATGCACAAACTGTTGGTATAGCGGGAAGGCAAGGGCGATCACTGCAGGCTCAAGTAACCGAGTCAGGATGTTGGTACCTTGCTCGTACTCTTCAAGCTCAAACCCAAATATCAGCATGATGCTGATTAATGTACCAATCGATAATAAAATCGGATTGAATATTGCGAGTGCAGTTTTCTTATAAAACCATTGCGCAAGTAAGTAGACGATAAGAGTCAGGGGAATCGCTAAATATAAGATCATTTATCGTCACCTTGTTGTTTGTTTAATGCTGCTTTTTGTTTCGCTGCATTAGCTCGATTCAAATAACAATAGGTGTGGCCAACAGTGAAAAAGATAGCGACAGTGCCAATCAATCCCGCCATGATGAGTGCGAGAATATTCTGTTGGACTAATTCAAAGTATCCCATGAGCGCAACACCTGCTGGTACAAATAAGATACCGATGTGGCGGTTAAGTTGTTCACAGACTTTTTCGACATACTTTTGTTTTAATAGCCCACTACTGAGCGCCACGAAGAGTAATAGCAGTCCGATGATGCTTGAGGGAAATTCAACGGGTAATAACATGCTAACGGCACGTCCTAAAACCACGAAACACAAAATGGTGAAAATATTGTACAGCCATATCTTCATTGATTACCTACCTACTAATTATGCGATTGCTAAGCAATTACTGTGCGATCGAAAGCGTCCCATATAAATGTTAAAAATATATAGGGCAGATGATACAATAAACGTTACTTGAAGTTTATTAGGTTATAAAAATGCAGTATCCGGTTAATGAAATTTTTGAAACAGTACAAGGTGAAGGCCATTTTACTGGTTATCCCGTCATCTTTATTCGCCTACAAGGCTGCGATGTTGGTTGCTCTTGGTGTGATACCAAACAAACTTGGACGGTCGATCCTGAGATGCAAGTGTCACAACAAACGGTGAACAAAGCTTGCGATGACAAACCGCATTGGGCGAACTTCACTGCACAAGAATTCATTACTATGATACAAAAAAATGGTTTTGTTGCAAAGCATATTGTTATTTCGGGTGGTGAACCTTGTCAATACGATCTGGTTGAATTAACAAGTAAATTGGAGCAAGCAGGGTATTTCTGTCAAATAGAGACCTCTGGTACATCAGAAGTACGCGCAACTGACTCGACATGGGTGACGGTATCACCAAAGATCCAAATGAAAGGTCAGCTACCTGTGTTACAAAGTGCACTACGCCGCGCGAACGAAATCAAGCATGTGATCGCCATGGAAAAACACATTGATGAACTTGATGCATTAATCGCTGATATTGATCTAACACATAAAATCATGTGTTTACAGCCTATCTCGCAACAACAACGTGCGACTGAGCTGGCGATCAAACTGTGTATTGAGCGTAACTGGAAGTTATCAGTACAAATGCATAAGTATATCTTCATCGATTAATCTGCAACATATATAGGAGCAGGGATGCATAATATCGAAAAATCAGCAGACACGCAGATTGAACGCTTTACGCAACGTGAAGAAACACTATTACATACAGACTTTTCGCAATCGCCGACATTGCTTGATGGCTTTTTACATCCAGAGCTATTTGAGATTTCGCCAATCGGCAGTTATACCTCTCGCAGTGAGATTGTGAACTGGCTGTTGGTTAAGTCACCAACGCAACGCTGGCACTTGTCGCAGTTTAAAGTGGTGGAGTTAGCGGCGGATACTATGCTGGTTTGTTATCAAGCTAATTCTATTAGTGATGGTGTAGTAAAAGCAACAGGCAGTTTACGCAGTTCAATTTGGCGTTTTCATGATCAACAATGGCGCTTGCAATTTCACCAAGCAACAAAAAATTAACATTAAATTTGATTCTACTGCTCTCTTCATCCTACCTATCTAGTACTATACCTCCTCTTTAGGGGAGGATCTTGTCCAATGTTAAGTTTCATCATTACTTCTAAATCTTTGAGCTACATCGCATAAAATATCGTCGTGGCTCCGATTGACAATGATTTGGCACGTTTGGCCTATATCTGACACTGTGTGCTAAAAGTATTATGTGAATATAATACCTACGACCTAATTGTTAATGGAATGAAAACAAATTAAAGGTATAGGATGGATACTATAATGAAAAAAACAACTCAGAAGAAATATTTTAAAACTACCCCCATTGCGCTTGCACTTATCGTTTCAGGCTATACCGCAGCACCACAAGCGATTGAATTTAATTGGGGTGATGTTGAAGGTTCATTCAACTCGCAAATCACCGCAGGCTCAAGCTGGCGTGTTGAAGAACAAGATGCGAAGAATGTTGGTGTCGGTAATGGTGGTCTAGCTGGAAATACACCAACCGGTGATGATGGTAACTTAAATTACGACAAAGGCGATGCATTTACTCAAACAATCAAGGGTATTCATGATCTTGGTTTAACGTATGAAACCGAAGAAGGTACAACATTTGGTGCCTTTGTTCGTGGTAAGTATTGGTATGACTACGCATTAGATCAAAACGATGTGCATCACGGTAGTGGTACTAATGGTTATGTTGCCAATGAGCCAATTAATGATGATGATTTTAATGATTTAACTAAATCAAAAGGCGTTGCGTTACTTGATGCTTATATCTTTACTGGTTTTTACCTAGGTGATACAGCTGTTGATTTACGACTTGGTAAGCAAGTTGTTAACTGGGGTGAAAGCTCATTCATTCAAGGTGGTATTAACGCGGTTAATCCCGTGGATGCAGCCGCTTTCCGTCGCCCTGGTGCTGAAGTGAAAGAAGGTTTATTACCGGTTAATATGATTTTTGCCAATATAGGATTAACGGATAATTTAAGTGTTGAAGCTTTTTATCAATTAGAGTTTGAACCAACAGTGATTGATAGCTGTGGTACTTATTTCTCTACCGCGGATTATTTAGCCGAAGGTTGTAATACGTTAGTGGTGGATCCTGGAACTGGTTTGACAGATAAAGGTTTGTACGATTCTGGCATATATGCAACACGTGGAACTGATGAAATGGCCTCTGATGATGGTCAGTTTGGTGTGGCATTTAAGTACTATGCAGAAAGCCTAAACGCGACTGAATTTGGTTTGTATTATATGAATTATCATTCTCGCTTGCCTTATGCAAGTGCTGAAGCGGGTGAGTATAATGGCGCAGGCTCAATTGGCTTACCATTTATTCCAATTGGTACGACACCATTACCACCAGGTGTTGATCCTGCTACATATAATCCTAACTATCACACGGTTTATCCTGAAGACATTCAATTGTTTGGTCTTAGTTTTAATACAACCGTTTCAGAATGGGCTGTGTCTGGTGAAATCAGCCACCGTCTAGATATGCCATTACAAATAAATGGCGCAGACCTATTAGCATCGGCATTAAGTGATGACCCTCGTTCTCCGCTAACTCCTGAATATAGAGAAGCTAATGCGGGTGAAACAGTTGATGGTTTCCACCGTTATGACTATACCCAATCACAGTTAACATTTATTAAATTTTTCGATAAAGCCCTTGGTACAGACCGTATCACCACGGTTGCTGAATTAGGTTATGGCCACGTTTGGGATTTGCCTGAAGGCGATGATGATATTAAATATGGTCGTGCAACTGTATATGGTACTAGTTTTGATGGTGTCGGTATCGACGATGATGGCTATACAACAACAGACAGTGCCGGTTACCGTTTAGCTGTAAAAGCGGATTACCGTAATGTTTTCGCCGGTGTTGATTTAGCGCCATCAGTCGCTTGGTCACATGATGTATATGGTTACAGCCCTGAACCACAAGGTACTTTCCAAGAAGGTCGTACGGGTGTAAATCTAGCATTGAAGGCTGATTATTTAAACATGTACTCTATGTCGGTAAGTTATACTCAGTTCGGTGGTGATTTTAACCCATTGTCTGATCGTGATTACGTATCTGCTGCCGTTGGTATTTCATTCTAATAATGAGAATCAGCAATAAGTTGTCAGATGATGAATACGGATATAGCGAATAGAAGTTTTAGAAAAGGATTTTAATTATGAAAGTGTTCAATAAAGCATATAGCGTAGCTGCCATTTCTGTGGCGATGGCATTCTCGGCATCAACTCTTGCGAAAGTGAGTGAAGCAGATGCGGCCAAACTAGGTAAAGAATTAACCCCCGTCGGTGCTGTTACTGCAGGTAATGCTGATGGCACTATTCCGGCATGGACAGGTGGCATTACTAATGCCATTCTTGGCACTGATTTTGGTAAAAACGATCGAGTAACTAACCCATTTGCTGAAGATAAACCGCAGTTTGTTATTACAGCTGCGAATGTGGATAAGTATAAAGATAACTTAACACCTGGTCAGTTAGCGATGTTTAAGAAGTACCCTGATACTTACACTATGCCTGTTTATGAAACACGACGTAGTTTCGCGCAATCAGATGATATTTATGACACGATTAAAGGCAATGCCCTTAATGCCACGTTAGCAGATGGCGGTAATGGTCTAAATGATTTTAATATTACGATCCCATTTCCGATTCCTGAAAACGGCTTAGAAGTTATCTGGAACCACATTACTCGTTACCGTGGTGGTCATGCAGAGCGTGTTATCACAACTATCCCTGTACAGCGTAATGGTGCGTATACCGCAGTTAAAGTAGAAGATAAATTTTATATCCCTGAAGCCCTAAAGGGCGGTCGTGATGCCAAGAAAGATGACAATATCTTGTTCTATTATATGCAGCGTATTATTGCACCTGCACGTTTAACAGGCACCATTGCACTTGTTCATGAAACTGTAGACCAGGTAAAAGAGCCCCGTAAAGCGTGGATCTATAACTCGGGTCAACGCCGTGTTCGTCGTGCGCCAAATGTATCGTATGATGGCGAAGGTATTGGCGTAGAAGGTTCACGGACGTCAGATAACTATGATATGTATAATGGTGCTCCTGATCGTTATGAATGGACTCTTGTAGGTAAGAAAGAGCTCTATATTCCATATAACTCTTATAACCTTTCTTCTACAGATCTTGAGTATAAAGATATTGTAAAGCCAGGTCATATTAATCAAGCATACACACGTTACGAGAAACACCGTGTGTGGGAAGTTCAAGCAAAAGTAAAAGACGGTCAACGTCATGTTTATGCACAGCGTAACTTCTTTATTGATGAAGACAGCTGGCAAGCAGGTGTTATCGACCACTATGACGCACGTGGCAACTTATGGCGCGTAGCTGAAGCACATTCTGTTCAGTATTATAATGCTGACGTGAACTGGTTTGCGGCAGAAACCTTGTATGACGTGATAGCGGGTCGTTACTTAGTGACTGGCCTGAATAATGAAGAACGTAAAGGCATTCAGTTTGATGTGAAAGCGAAGCGTAAAGACTTTTCGACTTCTGCGTTGAAACGTATGGGCCGTTAATTTTTACAACAGGTAAAATGTGAGCGAGATATTGATACTTAAATTAGGTATTAATATCTCGTTTTTTTCTTTTAAGGGTTTATTTAAGTGAGTCTTAAAGGAGTGTTACCGTGTTTTTCGACACATATCGAACGCAGAATTAAATTTTGTTGTCATGTTTTGAAATGAGATTATAGTCGTTAATTCAACGATCTCGTCATCATTGTAATAGCATCGTAGTTGGTCTACATGCCTATCTGTTACGTGCTGTCCTGTGTCTGTTATCGCATCTGTGTATGCCAGTACTGCACACTCTTTAGGTTTGAAGTCACTGCAATTTGTCCAATCCATTAGCTTATCTTTATCCAGTCTATTTTTTAGGTTCCGTAATATTTTTGAGTCATGCTCGATGGTGAATTCACACTGATTCAATTGCGCTACACGTACGCTCATTAAAGCGTGTATGTAAGGTTCAATAGGCGAGGTTTTTCTATTAATCGTTTTGTATAGTAACAAGGTGGCGGTGAATAATTTTGGTCGACGGCCTAATATTTGTGCTGGTTTTAAAATTTTATTTTGCTGTCTCGCGAGTAACCATAGAAATGGACGTATAAACCATGAATATTGGTTTGATTGTAATTTAGGGATACGCATAACTAACCTCTACAGACTTGCTGTATTCAATTCGTTTGACGAGTACTGCAACACTAATTATGGTTTAAATTAAGCAATAGACTAAATTTGTGGTAAATTATTCATTGTTAAGCAAAGCGCTGTTTTAAATAAGGGTTAGATTAAATGACGACGTATTATACCGCTGCAGATCTTGCTGATGAATTCTCGATCACGCGGCGCGCTATCCGTTTTTATGAAACGAAGGGGTTGTTGCAATCTGAACGTCGTGGACGATTTATGTATTATGATTATCGTCAACGTGCTCGTTTAATCATTATCTTACGCAGTAAGCGTTTAGGCATTAGTCTGGAGTCCGCAAAGCATTATTTGGCGCTGTATGATGATAAACCTGATAGCCCACCTCGTATGTTATATATGTTACATCAGAGCCGTACACGACTTGATGAGTTGCGAGAGCAGCAACTTGCGTTGCAAGAAAGTATTGTAGAACTTGAAACGCTAGAAAAAATTGCGATGACGGATTTAACTGCCTGTGATATTGATATCGAATCAAGTTATCAAGAGTATCTTGATAACTTAACGATCTTAAACACAATCCCAAATGTTTAGCATATTTCAGCTTAAGATTGTTGGCTATAATGCATGATAAAGTCGGTGATTGCATCAATGTCGTTCAAGGCTAAATAAGTTAACTTTCTATTAAGTAACTGCTTTTTATCTATCGCTGCATCTGTGGCGATTGCGATCACGTGTGCGTCATTGATGGCGAGTAATGGCTTACCTAAACTCGGTCGATGCAGTTCTATTTTGGTAAATGCCTCATGCCGAAACCCCTCAACTAACACCAAATCCAATTCATCTGTATTTAACCAATTAAGCTGTGTGATTAATTGCGGCTCGACAGGTTCATCCTGCTCTGAAAATAAAATAGTCCGGTGCGGTGACGCTAAAACCATTTGGCAAGCACCGGCCTTGCGTAGTTTAAAGCTGTCTTTGTTCGGGTTATCCATTTCGATATCATGATGGCTGTGTTTTACCATACCGATACGTAAACCGCGCTCAGTTAACTTTGGTAGTAGTTGGGTAATTAAGGTTGTTTTACCTGTACCACTGAATGCGGCGAAGCCAAGTAAGGGAATAGGGAAGTTGTCTAAAGAAGTCATGATGAATACTCAATTACAGGATGAAGGGGCTAAAACTAACTCGGCGTTTAATATACCTTTTAACTTAAGTTATGGGTAAAAAAAAGGTCGCATAAGCGACCTCTTTACATCAATTCTAACCAGATATTGATTTAGAACTAACGATGGCATGTATTACTGCCGTTTATATGCAGGAATTAACTTGCTGGTTTTTCAGCAGCGGCAAATTTTGCACATTCAATTGCATGTTGTTTATCACTTTCTTCTAACTCTGCGTCTTCAACGAAAACCGGTAATGGTTTGTGTTCAGTCGCAAGGAATGAATAAATCACAGGTAAGATGAATAGTGTAAACAGTGTACCAATCGCAAGACCAGATACAATCACTAGACCAATACTAAAGCGCTGTTCTGCACCCGCACCAGTTGCATACATTAACGGGATAAGACCCGCAATCATTGCTGCTGTTGTCATTAGAATTGGACGTAGGCGTACTTTAGCTGCTTCAATTACCGCTTCTGTTCGGCTCTTACCGTGATGTAACTGTTCTTCTTTTGCAACTTCACAAATCAAGATACCGTGCTTAGTAATCAAACCGACGAGGGTAATCAAACCAACCTGAGAATAAATATTCATGGTTGATAAGCCCCATGCCAGTGATATTAACGCACCAGATACAGCAAGTGGTACAGATACCATAATAACTAAAGGATCACGTGCTGATTCAAACTGAATAGCTAGTACAAGGTAAATGATTGCCAATGCAAGCGCAAAGGTCATGTACAAAGCACTACCTTCAGTTACAAACTGACGAGATTCACCCATAAAGTCATAACGGTAACCTTTTGGAAGCATTGAGGACGCTGTGTTTTCGAACCATGAAATTGCATCACCCATCGCGACACCAGGACTCGGTACTGCGCCAATTGTTGCAGAGTTAAGTTGGTTGAAGTGAGGAAGCGAACGCGGTTCAGCAACGACATCAATAGTGATCAAGCTGCCTAACGGTACTGCGTTGCCATCAGCTGCACGTACATAGTAGCTATTCATTGATTCAGGATTTAAACGGTATTTACGTTCAACTTGAGGTATTACCTCGTAAGAACGGCCATTTAAATCAATACGGTTAACGTAACCGTCAGACATCATCGTACTAAGTGTAATACCAATGTCTTGCATGGTAATACCGTAAGCGCCGGCTTTGTCTTTATCAATGTTAATCTTCATCGTTGCAGAGTCGTAGTTAAGGTCTAAATCCGAATACACAAATAATGAGTTAGATTGTACTTCTGTTAATACATCACTTGCCACTTGGAATAGACTTTCAAAACTATTCGGTGTCGTAATTACAAATTGTACCGGTAAGCCAGAACCAGCACCTGGTAACTCAGGCATTTGGAAAGCAATAACTGACATGCCAGGTACATCTTTAACAAGTCCAGTAATACGATCAACAACTTCGCCTTGGCTTGCTTCACGTTCACTCCAAGGAACCATAGACGCAATACCAAATGCTTGGTTTGAGCTAGGTACACCAGAGAATATCTGAGCGTAGGCAATTTCAGGCTGTTCGTTTAGCTTAGCGTTAACTTCACTCATTGAATTTTCAATGTAATCCAAGTTAGCATTTGAGGGTGCAGTACCCATCATCATCAATACACCTTTATCTTCTGACGGTGCAAGTTCGCTTGGAATAAATTTGAACAGGAATGGCATAGCTGCAAATACGATAACAGCAAATGCAATCATAACTGGACGTTTGTGCATTACTGCGCTGATCATTCTTTCATAACCGTTAGTCTTACGTTCAAGGAAAGCATGAACAATTTGTTCAAACTTGCTTGGCTTCGCATTGGCTAATAAGATTTTAGAGCACATCATCGGCGACAATGTTAATGCTAAAATACCAGAAATGAATACCGCACCAGCAAGGGTAAGCGCGAATTCTTTAAATAACGCACCCGTGATGCCACCCATTAACGCAATCGGTGCATATACCGCACCCAGTGTTAATGTCATCGCAATAACAGGTACGGCAATTTCACGCGTACCGATCACGGCGGCTCGGAAAGGGGACTCTCCGAGTTTGATGTGGCGGTCAATATTTTCTAATACTACAATCGCGTCATCTACTACCAGACCAATCGCCAATACCATCGCCAGCAAAGTCATTAGGTTCCATGAGAAACCAAACATCTGCATGACCATTGCAACCCCGATCAAAGACAGTGGGATTGTCACGATTGGAATGATAACGGCACGCAGTGAACCAAGGAATAAGGTAATTACTACGATAACGATAAGTGCTGCTTCGATGATCGTTTTAATGACTTCTTTGATTGATTCATTGATCGCAACCGTTGAGTCATACATCACGTTCATGTGGATGTTTGTCGGCAAGTTACGTTCTAGTTCCGGTAATAATTCTAATACGTCAGCAGCAATGTTAATTGGGTTTGCTGTTGGTGCGGCATTGACGGCTGCAACCACGGCTTCTTTACCATTTGCTGATGCGCGATAAACATCATGGCTCTTCTCTAAAGTAACTTTTGCAATATCACTTAAGCGAATCACTTGACCTTTATCTGTTGATACAACAAGACGTTCTAGATCTTCAGTACTGCCTACTTGGGTATCGGCATTACCATTGTAAAGCACGAATTCACCAATCGCTTGACCTGTTGCAGACTGATAGTTGTTACTATTCAGTACACCCATAATTTCGGTTGCGGTAAGGTCATAAGCGGCCATTTTTAATGGATCTAACCAAACACGTAGTGCGTATTTAATACCACCGTACATGTCTACTTTAGAAACACCGTTAATGGTGAACAGTTGTGGGTTGATTACACGATCAAGATAATCGGTTACTTGACTAGAAGACAGTTCATCACTGCTAAAGGCAATGTACATTACCGCAGTCGTTGAACCCGTAGACATCGTCACCGTTGGATCTTCTGCTTCTTTTGGTAGTTGTGAACGAACCGAGTTCGTTTTAGCCAAAATATCAGAGAGTGCCGCATTCGGATCGGTATTTAGCTTCATCGTAATGGTAATGGTTGAACTACCCAATACACTTGATGACGTCATAAAGTCGATATTATCGGCTTGGGCTACCGCTTGCTCTAAGGGCTGAGTAATAAAGCCTTGGATCAAATCGGCACTGGCACCGTAGTAGCCAGTTGTTACGGTAACAACCGTATTGGTCATGTCAGGGTATTCTCGAACCTGCATTTTGAAAATTGCTTGAACGCCAAGCAACGCAATCAAAAAGCTGATAGATACCGCTAGAACAGGACGCTTGATAAAAATATCAGTAAAGCGCATGTATCCTCCGATTAAAGCATTGGTGTTTCAGCTGGTACTTTCAATGTATCGTTTTCAATAATGCGCACTTTCGCGTGATTACTTAAACGTACTTGACCTGATGTGACAATTTTGTCACCGGCTTTAACACCTTCCAATACATGAGCTATAGCATCAATACGTTCGCCAACTTTGACAACTGATTGTGTTACACGTAAATCACCATTTTCGTCTTCGTTAACAATGTAAACATTGTCACCGTAAAGCGTAAACGTAATGGCAGTTTGTGGTACTGTAATTTGCTTTTCAACTGTTGGCAGAATGACATTTGCACGTGCAAACATACCTGAACGAAGCTGTGAATCGTTGTTTGGAATATCAGCTTGGATTTGAATTAAACCACTTTGATAATTTACAGCAGGCTCGATAGCACTAATTTTACCACTGAATGCTGTATCAGGATAAGAGTCAACAAAAATCTCAACGACTTGGCCTAAATATACTTTCGAAATTTGAGTTTGTGGCACAGTGAAACGAAGACGCATAACACTGCTATCTTCTAAACGCACAATTGATGTACCAACAGATAAAAACTCACCTAAGAATACATTACGTAAACCAACTTCACCGTCGAACGGTGCTCGAATTTGGCGACGTTCAATCACTGCTTTTTGGCTTTCAATATCAGCAAGTAGTGAAGAATACGCAGCTTCAGATTCGTCTAGTGCTTCTTTTGATACTGCATTTTTCTTATAAAGTGCTTCGTAGCGTAAGAATTTAGATTTCGATGCGTTCAGTTTTGCTTGCGAACTTTTTAGGTTTGCTTTTTCTACACGAGAGTCAAGATTAACCAGTAATTGACCTTTGGTTACTTTTGTTCCTGAGTCAAATGAGATGCGATCGATTTTACCTGCAATTTCGTTAGAAATTTCTACACCTTGGTTAGGTTCGATAAAACCAATAGCTTGAATAGTTGGGATCCAATCCGATGTCTTAATATCGACAACAGTGACTGGAAACTCAGGTTCAGGTCTATTGGCCATAAATTCTGCAATCTTTTGCTGTTTAAAAAGATTAAAACCAATCACACTGCCAAATAAGGCGAGTGCGATTAGTAACATGGCTAAGGTCCACTTTTTCATGACTAGATTAACTCCGGGGTGTTATACATATGTTATAAGTTCTGATATGAAACTGAGCTTGTCCATGCAGTATCGTTAAAGATGACTTTCGCTGAAAGCTCGTTCAGAGATGTGTTTGTTATACCTATTTTAGATGTTAACTAAACTCAATCAAGCATTTTGTTTATTAAAATAGTTTATTTACGTATATTTACCAAATAGGTAGTTTTACTAGTATTTTTGTTGACAATGGCCTTTAAATCGTGACAGCCAACTGGTCTAATTTTAGGCTTTTAAGGCTGTTTTTAGTTCACTATCTTTAGAGTTTAAACTCTATATTTGATTGGCTTTTCTATAACTGCCTTTGTAATCGAATATACGATGTTCAATTTTCCAGAAATATTTTTCCTTTTTTGCTATCACGAAATCAGGTGGCACAAACCCTTGTATTTGCGCTGTAATTTGTTCTGCCGTTGATGCTGTAATTGGGGCGCCAGTGATGGTTCTTGAAAATATGCTGAAAAAACGTTGGCGTTGCTTATTATTGCTGAAATAGAAGGTTTCTTTAACAACTTCACCATCTTCATCATGATAATTAAGTTTGATTTTATCACCATCGGCTTGTGCTGAAATACCCGAACAGCGCAGTACTTTACGATCTTTTAATTGCAGTGCTTTTTTTAGTTGGTTGTCGGGGTCGATTAAGTCCACGTGGCATTGTTGACATTCTCGAGCGGCAATATCATTTTCGGCATTACACTGTGGACATTGCTTGTATTTAAAGCGGTAGTTGCATTGTTCTTCAGTGCCATTGCTAGCATCTACTAATCCTTGGCAGCGACGACCATAGTGCTCAATGATATCACCATCGGCATCGGTTATCCCCCAAAATAGATTGGCAAAATCACAGCTTGGGCAGGGTACTTGTACCAGATCACTGTTGCTGTTCGGTTTGCTTGAGCCAATCTCAGGTTGGTACAAATCAAATCCGTTACCTGCGTAATCAATAATCAAACAATCGGCTTTGCCTTCAGCAAGGCGTAAGCCTCGGCCTGCTATTTGTTGATACAAACTGACGGAGTCTGTTCGGCGTAAAATGGCGATGACGTCAACGTGTGGGGCATCGAAACCTGTGGTTAATACTGACACATTAACGAGGTATTTAACTTCCTTGCTTTTAAACTGACGAATCAGTTCATCACGTTCTTTAATCGAGGTTTTGCCTGTGATTATAGCGGCTTGCTCGTCTGGTAATTGTTTAAAGATCTCTTTTGCGTGCTTGATACTGGCAGCAAAGATCATGATGCCTTTACGATTGGCTGCAAGCTCGATTAATTGCTTACAGATCGCATGGGTTACACGGGGGCTTTTAGCTAAAAATTGATCCAGTTGTACTTCATTATATTCTAGTGGCAAATCATCAAACTGATAACGGGCAACGGGGGCATCGATTACGGTTGGTGTGGTTAAGAACCCTTTCTGCACGAGATAGCGTAGCGGTAATTCAAAAATACAGCTTTCAAACGGGGTATAGTCTTCTGTTCTGACATAACCTTGATAATGCTTTTTGTATATCCAGCCTTTGTCTAAACGGTAAGGTGTTGCTGTAAGGCCAAGTACTTTTAGTTTTGGATTGGTTTTTTTTAAATGGCTGATAACTTTTTGATATTGGCTATCTTCACTTAAACTGACACGGTGACATTCATCAATAATCAGCAAGGAAAAGAAACCCTCAAACTTATCCAGGTTACGGCTCAGTGATTGCACACTGGCAAAGGTGGTTTTAAGGCCATGTTGTTTTTTACCTAACCCTGCCGCAAAGATACCCGCTTCAAAACCGTCATGTTCAAACTTACTGTGATTTTGTTCCACCAGCTCTTTTACATGGGCAAGGATTAGCACTGGATGTCTTGCTAAGTGGGCAAGTTCGGCGAGCACATGACTTTTACCTGCGCCTGTTGGCAACGTGATAACAGCAGGTTGATCTGATTTTCTAAAGTGAGCTAAAGCGGCATCGACAGCTGCTTGTTGGTAATCGCGAAGAGGCATAGTTTATTTATATTTAAGAATCGATTAGTAAGGTGATTATCAATACATTAGTACTAAAAGTCCAGTTTGATATTCATTTGTATAGACTACTGGATTGATAGGTATTCTATTTTAGTCTTTGTTTTAAATATAGTTTTAGATAGTTAATTCCTTTTGATGAGTAAGGTTATAACGTATTAACAAATCATACCAACCTTATTAGACTGCGCACTTTGATAATATACTTTATAGTGTGAGTGAGATAGAAAATGAATTTTAACAAAAAACCTTTAGTGATTGCCTTAGCTTTTAGCGTAACGAGCACCTTAACGGCAAGTATTGCTTTTAACGTGACAGCTGAAACCCTCACTCGAGATAATGGTGCTCCAGTTGGTGATAACCAAAACTCAATTACTGCAGGTCCAAATGGCAGCGTGCTATTAGAAGATGTGCAGTTAATTCAAAAACTACAGCGTTTTGCGCGTGAACGTATTCCTGAGCGTGTTGTGCATCCACGTGGCGCAGGTGCTCATGGTGTATTCGTAGCAAGTACTGATTTTAGCGGTATTACTGCTGCAGCACCCTTTGCAGATAAAGGTAAAGAGACCCCGGTATTTGTACGTTTTTCTTCGGTGAGCCACAGTAAAGGTAGTCCTGAAACAGTACGTGATCCACGTGGTTTTGCCACTAAATTCTATACTGACGAAGGCAACTGGGATCTGGTTGGTAATAACCTGCCGGTATTTTTTATCAGAGATGCAATTAAATTCCCTGATATGGTGCATTCGTTAAAACCATCACCCGTGACTAATATTCAAGATGCCAACCGTGTGTTTGATTTCTTTTCCAATGAGCCGGGCGCTATCCACATGTTGACGTGGGTATACAGCGATAATGGCACGCCTGCAAGCTATCGTAAAATGGACGGTTTTGGTGTTCATGCTTATAAGATGATTAATGATGGTGGTGAAGTGAGCTATGTGAAATTTCATTGGAAGAGTTTGCAGGGCATTGATAATTTAGATGCAGATGAAGTAGCTAAAGTGCAATCTACGGACTTCCAGCATTTAACCCGTGACTTGTATGCCAGTATCGCCGCAGAGGAGTACCCGCAGTGGGATTTATATATCAAAGTCATGAGCCCATCAGATCTTAATCACTTTGACTATAACCCACTTGATGCAACCAAAGTATGGACTAATATTGCTGAGACGAAAGTTGGCACAATGACGTAAAACAGAATGCCGACTAACTTCTTCCAAGAAACGGAACAGGTGGCGATGGCGCCAGCAAACCTTATTCCGGGTATTGAACCGTCTGAAGATCGGCTTTTACAAGGTCGTGTGTTTTCTTACTCTGATACACAAATGTATCGTTTAGGGGCGAATCATCAACAACTACCGATTAATCGTCCATTAGTAAACGTGGTTAATTATAATCAAGATGGTGTGCTAAATGTTGGCACAACCCAGTCTAATGTGAATTATCAACCAAGCCGTGAAGGGGTTGTTGAAGATCAAGCTGCACGTCATTCTACGCCATCGTTAGCTGGAGATGTGCAGCAACGCGCTATCTATAAACAACAAAATTTTGCACAAGCGGGTGAGCTATATCGTAGTTTCACTGAGCAAGAGCAGCGTAATTTAATCCGTAATTTATCGGGTGATCTTGGTGCTGTCGAAAATAATGAAGTTAAGCATAAGATGTTGAGCTTTTTTTATAAAGCTGATACTGAATACGGCACTCAATTAACGAAAGCGGTAAACGGTGATCTTGTCAAAGTTAAAAAATTAGCAATGAGCTTATAAACAAGTTAAGTAATGATGATGCGAAATAATCTTCTTTTTAAGGCGATTATTTCGCATATATTAAATGAATTGAGTACTAACAAAATGCTAAATCCAAAAAAGATTTTCCCACTAATATTTTTGATATTACCTGTTTTATCCTTACTTGTGATTATTAACTTACATGCGAGTGAACTCACCGTTCATGAAGGCTATGATGAACTTACTCCTTACTATCATGCAGCAGCAAGAACTGGAGATGATGAGGTTGTGATTGAATTCTTGAATGCAGGTTTACCGATTGATATTAAAAATCATAAAGGTTATACCGCGTTAATGATCGCAACATATAACGGTAATCGATCTATTGTGAATACATTGATCAAACGTGGCACAGATGTGTGTGCTGAAGATAATAAAGGCAATACGGCACTTATGGCTGCCATTTTTAGAGCTGAGTTCACTATCGCTAAGATGTTGTTGAAAAGTGATTGTGACGCAAACCAGCAAAATAAAGCAGGGCAAACAGCTGTTATGTATGCGACATTATTTGGCCGTAAGGAGCTAAGATCGTTACTTATTAAACGCGGCGCTGATGTATTACTAAAAGACAATAGTGGTAATTCGGCTGATAGTATTCAAGAATATTGAAAAATGTGATTATACATAGACTACGATTGTGAATCGATAACAACACAAATCACTTGTTATGTTAGACCTTAATTCGCTAAGTTCCTAAATTGTTGTGCTATTGTTGTATTAATGCTTACCTTTTTTTTATTGTGAAAAATAACATAAGCAGTCACAAGGTTTACTGGTTTCGCATTTCTTTATTTTTAGCTAGGAGACAGTCATGATCCCTGAAGCTTACATTTACGACGCAATTCGAACACCGCGTGGTTTAGGCAAACCCAGTGGCGCTTTACACGAAGCCAAACCCGTTAATCTTTTAGCTGATTTACTTAATCACCTACAACAACGCAATGGCTTTGATACGGATGCGGTCGATGACATTGTATTGGGATGCGTGACGCCGATTGGCGAACAAGGTGCAGACATTGCTAAAACGGCGGCGCTTGTTGCTGGATGGAAAGATGATGTTGGCGGGGTGAGTTTAAATCGATTTTGTGCTTCAGGACTTGAATCTATCAATATGGCAGCGATGAAAATACGCTCGGGTTGGGAGCATTTAGTCATTGCTGGTGGGATTGAATGTATGTCTCGGGTGAAAATGGGCAGTGATGGTGGCGCTTGGTCAATGGATCCTGAAACCAGTTTAGCGACTGATTATATGCCACAAGGGATCGGTGCTGATTTAATTGCCACGATCGATGGTTATAGCCGTGAAGATGTAGATGCCTTTGCGGCACGTTCCCATCAACGTGCGACGGCTGCGTGGCAACGGGGGGCGTTTGATCACTCAGTGATCCCCGTACACGATCGTAATGGCATGTTATTACTTAATAAAGACCAACTTGTTAGAGCGGATTGTTCCGTTACGTCCCTCGCTAAACTTAAACCTGCTTTTGCTCGGCTTGGACAAGCTGTGTTTGATAGTGTCGCTAAGCGTCGTTATCCGCAAGTCGGCAGTATTCAACATGTTCATACGCCTGGTAATGCCTCTGGTATTGTTGATGGCGCAGCGCTGATATTAATTGGGAGTGCGGAGGCTGGCGTTAAGTGGGACTTGAAACCCAGAGCAAGAGTGGTCGCGACGGCTGTCGTTGGCACAGATCCCACCATCATGCTAACGGGACCTGTCCCTGCAACCCAGAAAGCATTAGCTTTGGCAGGGTTAAGGGTTGAGGATATTGATTTATTTGAAGTGAATGAAGCGTTTGCAGCTGTTGTGATGCGTTTTATGAATGAACTTAATATCTCGGCTGATATTGTTAATGTAAACGGCGGTTCTATTGCGATGGGGCATCCGTTAGGCGCAACGGGGGCGATTATTCTCGGTTCGTTATTAGATGAATTAGAGGCTCGTAATCTAAAGCGTGGTCTTGTTACCTTGTGTGTAGGTGGAGGCATGGGGATTGCAACAATTATTGAACGTGTAGAGGGATAACTATGTCATTAATTAGTACCGTGTCATTAATTAGTAGTACGACATCAATTCGTATAGAGCAAGATGATGCTGGAATAGTACATTTAATTTTCGATAAAGCCGATTCAAAAGTTAATTTACTTGATCGTTGTTTTATTGATGATTATGTAAAAACAGTGAATCAACTCAAAAAAATGACCTTTACCGGTGTTGTTCTGCGTTCAGCAAAAACAAGTTTCTTTGCTGGGGGCGATATAACGGAACTCAGCGATAGCGCGATTCAAGACATTGAAGCAAGTTTCCAATTATTATCCTCGCTGAAAGAGTCTATGCGCTGGTTAGAAACATGTGGAAAACCGCTAGTTGCTTGTATCAATGGTGCTGCACTTGGCAGTGGTTGGGAACTCGCATTAGCCTGTCATTATCGTATTGCACTGGTGACAAATACGGCATTGGATATACCAACAGTAACATTAGGTTTGCCTGAAGTTACTTTGGGTTTAATACCGGGCGTGGGTGGCGTCGTCAGAATGACACGCTTGTTAGGGTTTGAAACGTCAATCCCGTATCTACTTAAAGGGAAACAATTCGACAGTGAAGAAGGCGTTAAACTGGGGTTAATTGATCAAATCGCGACATCAAATGTACAAATGATGGCACAAGCAACGAATTGGATTTTGTCACAACTACAACCAGTGAGACAGACCTTTGATATTGAAAATTATCAATTCCCCGGTGGTCATGTTAATAACCCGAATATCGCGAGCTTGTTAGTGCAAGCGCCCGCCATGTTAAAGCAAAAAACACAAGGCAATTTACCGGCACCAGAGGCCATTTTAGCAGTCATGATTGAATCTGCTGAAGTAGATGTCGACACGGCGTTAAGATTGGAAACACGTTATTTTCTGAATGTGATTAGCGATCAAGTGGCTAAAAATATGATTAATACTTTTTGGCATCAATATAATCAAGTCAAAGCCGGAGCGTCGCGCCCGCTAGATTATTCTGTCAGGAAATTTAGTAAAGTTGGTGTACTCGGAGCGGGTATGATGGGGGCGGGTATTGCTTATGCGTTAGCAAGCCATGGCATCACAGTGATCCTAAAAGATATCAGTATAGAAAAAGCTGTTTTTGCTAAATCATACACAGCCTCTATTTTAGCGAACTGTAAACTTGCGGATGAAGAAAAAGGTGCAATTTTAAGACGCATTATACCATCCAAGGCTCACACCGATTTGATTGGTTGCGATATGGTTATTGAGGCTGTTTTTGAAGACCGTAAAGTTAAATCACAAGCGATATCTGATACTCTCGCTGCGATTGATGCTGCTGATACGCGTGATGATGTTAGCGGTAGTTGTGATAAGGGTTGTGATCGTCATGGCCTCATCATGGCCTCGAATACGTCGACATTACCGATAACGAGTTTAGCGACAGCTTCGACAAAGCCTGAAAACTTTATTGGTTTACACTTTTTTTCTCCAGTAGATAAAATGCCGCTAGTCGAGATAATAAAAGGGGATAAAACCTCATTGGCAACCTTGGCTGCCGCGTATGATTTAGTATTACAAATAGGTAAAGTGCCCATAGTGGTTAATGATTGCAGGGGCTTTTTTACCTCACGCTTATTTTTCACTTATGTTTCTGAAGGTATGCGCATGTTAAGTGAAGGTGTACCGGCTGAAGTAATTGAAAATGCAGCGATTCAAGCTGGCTTACCATTAGGGCCTCTCGCCATTATTGATGAGGTGAGTTTGTCACTGGTGGATAATGTACGTAATCAAACGCGACTAGATTTAAAAGCTGAAGGCAAAGAGCGCATAGATAATCCTGCTGATGCTGTTTTAGACAAGTTATTGGCCTTAAAGCGACGAGGTAAATTAGCGGGCGCAGGTTTTTATGATTACAGTAGGCAAGGTCATAAGCAGTTATGGCCTGGTTTAACGACGGTATTTCCAACCCAAGATAACTGGGATATAGAGACGGTGAAAGACCGTTTATTATTTGTGCAATCCTTAGAGGCGCTCAGAGCGTATGAAGAAGGGGTGGTGACAAGTACCCGTGATGCCAATATCGGTTCAATTTTTGGTTTAGGTTTTCCAGCTTGGACTGGCGGTGTTTTACAGTTCGTTGATCACTATGGTGCTGTCGCATTTAAGCGCCGTTCAGAGCAATTAACTGAACAGTTTGGTCCGCAATTCACACCTGCTGCGATACTCTCACACTGGTATTCTCACAGTAGTAAATAGAAGTCGTAAACGACTTAATGCAAATGCAGTCTCAATGATAGACGTTTGTCGAACGTTGGGTGAGCAATGACGATTTTGTAAAAGTTGAAGTGTAAGTCTCTTGTTCATGTGCGATTCATATTTCGCGTTATATTATGAAGATTAAGCATAACGAGAAAGCTAATTGAGAGAAGAGAAGATTACACATGATAAATACAGCATACAAGATCATAACGCTTTTAATTGGGTTCATTAGCTTTGTATTCGTGACAGGCTTAGGCTTGATACTTACTACTGTCTTGTTAATTACAGGCATAATCGCGAGGCCATTTTTACTGAAAAATGTACAAGATAAAGGTAATCAGCCACAGGCGTATAAGGTAAATGATGCCGTACCAGGTCAAGTGTATGAAGGCAAATATGAGCGAGTGGATCAGTAAAAATACTGATGTCTGTGATGACTGTTTATAAATTACACGATGATGTTTTAAAACAAATTCACTAATGTTATTATCCAAGGTTCATGTAACGGTTAACTAGGAGATAATAACTAGTGAAAGTGCCACAAAGAATACAACCTCTTGTTGATGATGGACTTGTTGACGAAGTCGTTCGTCAGCTTATGAGTGGTAAAGAAGCAACTGTATATGTTGTGCGGTGTGGGCAAGAGATCCGTTGCGCTAAAGTTTATAAAGAAGTTGAAAAGAGAAGCTTTAAACAGGCTGTTCAATATCGTGAAGGTCGTAAGGTTCGTAATAGCCGACGCGCACGAGCAATGGAAAAAGGCTCTAGCTTTGGACGTAATGAGCAAGAGAAGGTCTGGCAAAATGCTGAAGTTGAAGCACTATATCGTTTAGACAATGCTGGTGTTCGAGTACCTGAACCATATGGTTGTTTCGACGGTGTTTTACTCATGGAACTGGTAACTGATGCAGACGGTTTTGCGGCACCGCGTTTAGCTGATGTTGTATTAACACCAGAACAAGCCGTTATAGATCATGATAAAGTGATTCACTTTGTTAAATTAATGCTCTGTGCAGGCCTTATTCATGGTGATTTATCTGAATTCAACGTATTAGTTGACGAACACGGTCCTGTTATTATTGATTTGCCACAAGCAGTTGATGCATCAGCAAATAATAACGCCAAGTGGATGCTTGAGCGTGATGTTGAAAACATGAGACTTTATTATGGCCAATTCGCACCACAATTACTTGAGCTAAAATATGCCAAAGAAATGTGGGCGTTATATGAACTTGGCGAACTGAATGCTGATGCTGAGTTAACCGGCGAGTTTGTTGAAGATACAGAGTCTGCTGATGTCGATGGTATTTTAGACGAGATTAACGCTGCGAGAGAAGAAGAACTTGATCGTTTAGCGCGTATTCAATCGGCTGATGAAGTTGAACAGTAAACTGCGATAGCGAGACAAGCGGAGCTTAATCGCGATTAGAATTGATGGAACCCCTTAGCAATGTGTATTTCTAAGGGGTTTTTTATAACGTTGAAATGAGGATGTACTTATGATCCATGTTTATTCGTAACCTACACTATTTACTTACATTACTCATGACACTGTAATGCCTAACGTGATGTAACTATGTCTTGCTCCATGCTGGTGAAACTTTCTTCCGAAACCAATCTATTTGGTCGTAAACCAACACAATTTGTTGGTAAGTCCTGTTCGCGCTCTAAATATAATGCGCAATTATATAAATTCTTACGTAATGCAATATCACTACCTAACTTATCTTCTCCCCAATAATGTAATTCAAAAATCAAAAACCAAAAGATTTGTTCTTTTTCGTTTGAGACTTTCTCGTCGACTACATCCAGAGATTGCCAATCTTGTAAAACATCCCATACCAAGTTACTTAATTCTTTATAACTGGTTTTATGCATGAGAAATTGATTTAAGTTGTTTGTTAATATTTCTGATTTCTCATTAATAAATGCGATTGCTTGCATTGGTTTATCTCCACTTGTTTAAACTAATTTTAAGTTTAGCCTCAAACATTTATTTGGAGAGGTTTAAACTTGATTAATAATGCCTAAAAAGTAATAGTTCGATCTTGGTCACATCATTGTCGCTAAGTGTTTGAAATGTTCCTTTAGGAAACTGAGTAACACACGATGTTTTTTCGAACCCGCGCTTCCTGGTGGAAAAACGCCGTATAGTTCAATATTTGCTAACTCATAATCAGACAACAGTTGTTCGAGCTTATGCGAAGCTATTTTAGGTGCTGCGTCGTAAAATGGAATTCGCGCAATACCATGACCACCTTCAACAAAGGCTGTACGTGCAGCCGCATTGTTGGTCGTAATACTTCCTTTCGGTTTAACGCTGTATGCGCGAGTGCCTTTAGTCAGTGTTACTGTACTCGAGCTTAATTTATATAATACCCAATTATGTTCGACCAGTTCAGTCGGGGTTGTTGGTCGACCATATTTATTCAAATAATTGGGTGATGCACATAAACAGGTTTTCATTGAGATTAGTTTTCTGGCCTGCAAGCCGGAGTCAATCAATGGGGCGCCCCTGATCGCGAGATCAATCCCTTCTTGCATGATGTTAACGATATCATCGGTCAGTATGATGTCCAATTCAATTTTCGGAAATTGGATCTTGAACATGTTTAATGCTGGAACAATGATCTGTAATCCAACATTGACCGGACAAGTCACCTTCAATAAACCTTCAGGTTCATGTTTTAAATTTTCTATTTGTTGATTTGCAGCTTCAGCTTGCAGTGCGATTTCTTGACAGTGTTGGTAGTACTGTTGACCTGCTTCTGTAAGGGTAAAACTGCGAGTGGTACGGTTAAGTAATTTTAGTCCTAGCTGTGTTTCTAGCTTTTTAAGGTGATAACTGACAACAGCGCGCGAGAGGTTTAAATGTTTTGCAGCAGCAGAGAGCGTACCTTGTTCGACAATCTGAGCGTAAACAACCATACTTTTTAATTGTTCAAAAGAAACATTCATTGATTGAAACCATATAGATGCAGTAATGAATCAATTGTATCAAAAATATGAACAGTGTAGTCAATTTACTCTGCATTGTTAGGTTTATCACTGAGGTATAGACTGCTTGTGTTCGTTGTTACAACGAATGGCACTTGTTATTAATTAAACAGCTATTCATAACACGGCTATCTAGTCATTAGATTTATGCCCGCTTAAAGCAAAGGAATTATCATGATTAAGAATATTTTAGTGGTATTAACATCACATGCAAATTTAGGTAATACAGGCAAGAAAACAGGTTTTTGGGTTGAAGAATTAGCAGCGCCTTATTACGTATTTCTTGATGCAGGGATGAATATTACGCTCGCGTCACCTGCTGGTGGCCAACCACCAATTGATCCTGCAAGTGCCGATGAAAGTATGCAAACAGAGGCAACGCGCCGTTTTGATGCCGATAAAGCTGCACAGCAAGCGCTTGCAACGACAGTTAAACTTGATGAAGTAAAAGAACAAGATTTTGATGCTGTATTTTATCCTGGTGGTCATGGCCCGCTATGGGATTTAACGGATAACACAACATCAATTGATTTACTTTCTGCATTTATTGCCAATAACAAACCTGTATCTGCGGTTTGCCATGCAACTGCGGCGTTACTTAATGTGAAAACAGCTGATGGTGAGTATGTCGTTAAAGGTAAAGCTGTAACAGGGTTTTCAAATACAGAAGAAGATGCAGTTCAATTAACTGATATCGTCCCATTCTTACTTGAAGATGAACTTGTTAATCGCGGCGGTGACTATCAAAAAGTAGCAGATTGGAGCCCGTTCGCAGTACAAGATGGCTTAATCATCACGGGGCAAAACCCTGCATCTTCAGCTTTAGTGGCTGAAAAACTAATCGCACAGGCTTAATACCAGGAATGTAATGTTGGATGATACCGAATTATAATAGCAGTGGTAAACTCCAAATTTTGGTGACTTATTAGTCCTAAGTATCGAATAAATAAAAATGGCCGGAATGATGATTTATTCTGGCCATTTTTTTTACTATTAAAATACAATTAGTGAATTATCAATGCTCAATTAATACTATTTTAATTCATTAATGTTATAACTCAGTGGTATTGTTTTATTGTATTTTATAGTGTAATTCATGCTTAAGGAAAAGTAATGGGTGATTTAGAATGGATGATGGGTGTAATTATGCTATCGAGTTTTTCGTTTGCTGCAATTGCTCGCTTCAATTTACATCGATATTTAGAACGTAAACAATGTTTAGCCACAGTCGTTAAGACACAAGAACAGGTTAAACATGAAAAACCATGTCCAGAGGCTATTTGGAATGAAGGTTTAAATAAGTTATATCGATATATTATTACAGGAATGGTTATTTTTGTTGGAGGAAGTGCAACACTTGTTGATAGTGGCGCACTTAATGCGTTGGTCTGCATTTTTACTCATGAAATATCGTAAAGGCACCTTAGGGAATGTGATGATTGCTGATATAGCACTCTTTGTTACTGTATCGTTATTTTATATCAGGATAAATAATATCATTGGGATCCTGATTCATGGAACTTCTGTTAGATGATAGCTGTTCGTGGTCATGTTTTTTGTGTAGTTCAGCGATAAGTTCGAGATCTAACTTTGCAAAAAACATATCTTCTTCGGCTTGACCTCTACGGCGGACGGCTTCGTTAAATACGGACATAACACTCACCTTTAATAACTTATACTCTTCATAATGTTAGTTTATATTAACGAGAAGTGTCATTAGAGGTGAATAATTAAATCAATTATGCTGTCGTTGAGTGCTGTATTTTTAGTGTGGCTAATACGTTTGATAAAGAACTTGTGACCGTATGCCCTAATGTTAATATTTCTGCACTTGGCTGGACTAAGTCGGGAATTTGAAATGTTTGCATATTAGCGCGCACTGCTGCAAGCACGCCATTATTGGAATCCTCAAATGCCAAACATTCCTCAGGCCTAATATTTAAACGCTCTGCAGCCAGTAAATAAATTTCCGGGTCAGGCTTGCCATTTGTTACTTCGCAGCCAGTGGTTAGATTATCAAAATAATGATCTAATCCCGCGAATTTTAACTTGATTTTGGCGACATCGTTTTGTGTTGATGTGGCTACAGCTGTCGGCACGTTGTTGTCTTTTAGCCAAGCTAATAATTCAATAACGCCTTCTTTTACTGGAATAGCTTGATGTTTTACGACGGCGTCATAACGGGTTTTCCATGCATGATGTAAAACAGGGTAGTCAAGGTCGTTGCCGTAGCCAGCGCGAAGCACTTGCTCGATACCTTGGGCATTACGGCCGATAATGTCTAAGTAAACATCTTCTAAAAAAGGAATCGATAATGAGGCACAGGCTTCTTCGAATACACCTTTACATACACGCTCAGTGTCGAGAAGTAGACCATCCATATCAAAAATAGCTGCTTGATAATTCACTTATTGTTTATCCCTTATATGCTTCAATTTACTTAATCGGTGAGTATAACAAATTTGATAGGTATATTTACTTACTTTAAAATCGGCGTTGATTTTTGGTCTTAAAGAAAAAGGCTAGAGATTAAATCCTAGCCTTTTAAATAATGACGTTATTACTATTTACGTTTGCTTAACCCTAATTGTTAAACTCAGGTTGAAATTAAGCATACATAGGTACAAGTACCATCGTGCCTGCAATGACGGTGATTAAACCAGCTATAACGGGTACTGAAGTACGTTTAACCACTTCAAATGGACTGATTTTACCCATACCACTGGTAGCTACAATCACACCTGCGACAGGCGAAATTGTGCGACCAAGATTGGATGCTTGTAGCATAGGGATGATTAAGAACGCGGGGTTTAAACCCATTTTACCAGCAAGGGCAGGGGCTAATTCAACAAATGCGTAGAATGGCGCATTACCCGAACCTGTTGCAATTGCTGCTGCAACGGTTAAGCCAGTTAGAATTAGCATTAACGCAAAGCCGCCAGCGCCAGCGGCTTCGGCCAAGCCGATTAAGTTATCAATCGCGCCAAGCGACATTAAGCCTTGTGCAAATACACCTGCAGCAACTAACAGCATAACAACCCCTTTAAATGCATCACCCATGCCTTCGTAGCAAGACTCTAAATCTTCTAAGGTTGCGCGTCCATCCAAGCGTTTTGTTACAAAGTCGACAACTGCACTAATAAAGATGGAGAACACCACGATAGTGTAGATATCCAGTGATAAGCCCTCAATTGTCGAACCGTTAAATAGAAATACACCGATAATTGGGAGGAAGGGTAAGAATGCATAATATCCAGGTGCCGTTACCACGATTTCTGAGATATCCGTTTTTACCATCGGTGTGTTTTCTTTTTTGTCTAAATGACGGTTCCAGAAAAATGCTGCGATTGCCATTACTATGATTGCACAGATTGATACAGGCAATACTGTTTCGACAGCAAATACATGCAAAGGTAATCCTGATTTTTCTGCTGCCACCACTACATCACCTGATGTTGGAGACAAGATGATCGCAGCTGGGGATGCACAAACGGCGACAGCTGCAGGGCGAGAGATACCCATGGCAGTCATCATTGGGAATAAGGTCGCCATTAATAACACACCAAGACCCGTTGCAGAGCTTACAGCAAGTGACATTAAGCAAGCTACGATGTAAGCCGCGACAAGTAGGGTGTAAGGCGATTTGATATATGACAGAGGCTTAGAGAACTGTTTAACAACGACGTTGTTGGCGTCAATTTTAGTCATGTAAGCAGCAAAGCCACATAACAGCATAATTTGCATACCCAGACCGCCACCACGATACTGCAGCATGTATTTAACAAACTCCAATGAGTCTGTCAGGATATTCCCTGTACTTGTTATACTTGATGGTAGAATTTGTTTACCAAGCAATCCGGTGATGATTAGCAGTGTAATACCAGCGGTGAGTAATACCCCCGCTGCTTTATACTCTTTGACGATGAAGTAGCCGACTGCAACCGTCACAATCAAACCAATGAATAACTCTAACATTGAAACCTCTTTATTATATACCAATAAACCATTAACATTGTTTTAACGTTTAAACTAATGTTTCGTTACTGGTCGAATGTACTCATAAAGAGATGGTTTTACGATGGTTAATACGACTATTAATGATCTAAGTCAGCATTTAATAAACTCTCAATAAATAGTTTGAGGTAGATCAACCTCTTGATTTTACACTCCCGGCTGCTTCCGCTAAAATTAGCTCATTAATCAAATAAGCTATATGGAATAAACAATGACTAAAGCTAAAATCGGTATTGTGACAGTAAGTGATAGAGCCAGTGCTGGCATTTATGAAGATCTTTCTGGTAAGGCTATTATCGCTGTATTAAACGAGTACCTGACTTCTGAGTGGGAACCTGTTTATGAAGTTATTCCAGATGAGCAAGATGTGATTGAAGCAACCTTGATTAAAATGGCAGATGAACAAAATTGTAGTTTGATCGTAACAACAGGCGGCACTGGTCCGGCTAAGCGTGACGTAACGCCAGAGGCAACTGAAGCTGTATGTGATCGTATGATGCCTGGTTTTGGTGAGTTAATGCGTACAGAGTCATTAAAATTTGTACCTACAGCGATTCTTTCACGTCAAACAGCTGGTCTCCGTGGTGATTCGCTAATCGTCAACTTACCGGGTAAACCGAAATCAATTCGTGAATGTCTAGACGCGGTATTCCCAGCGATACCTTACTGTATCGATCTAATGGATGGTCCTTTCCTTGAGTGTGATGAGTTAGTAATCCAGCCGTTTAGACCAAAAGCAAAATAAGAACGCCTTAAGCCATTCACTTTGTTTGAATGGCTTAGCGATGAGTTTTCACTCTCTATCGTGAAAGTTTATGGTAAATTGACCTCGTATTATTAACCCCTCGGATGCAGTTCTTTTTCTTAATGTCTTAATCTACCTTGCCTTGCGTGCTCGTGATGATAGCCACTTCCTGATTTGTTGAACCCACAACTGATGATAGTCGGTTGAATTAGATCCACTAAGTCAGAGGTTTTCATGCGAATAGTTTCGCAGTGATCACCGGCATTAAAACTCACTTCTTGTTGTGTTAATAAAGCATCGGAGATAAAAACGGGCATATTGAAGAGATGACCAAAGGGAGGCATAGCACCTGTTTCACAGTCTGGAAAGGTATGACGAAATTGATGTTCATAGGCCAAATTGACGTAACGAGCCCCAATTGAAAACGCAATATTATCGAAATCAATGGTATAGGGTGCGGGCATTACAATCATAACTAATCGCGTGTCAGCCGTGATAATGACGGTTTTAGCAAAGCACATCCCACTGGTTTTACTCAATTCTGCAGCGTGCTGCGCAGTATAACCGGGTGGGTGATGGTCACTTTGATAGCTTATATAAGCTTGATCTAAATAGTGGGTGATTTTTCGCATGAGCATAATCCATCTCCCGTATTGGTCACAATAACCAATGTATGAAATAGCGTGTAACTAGGAGTTTTAATTATAGCTGTTAATGACGCGTATGCGGTCTTTTAAGTGTAATTGACGATCTAGCATCGGCTTAGTAGCAAGGTATAAAAAAGGGTGAAATGCTTACACATGTCACCCTGTTTTATTTTATAGTCATTTAGTTAGCGGATTAACATTTAACGTTTGTTACTACGTTTAGCTTGCTGACCTTGACCGCCTTTGTTGGCAGATTGGTTAGCGCCGCCTGAGCGATTACCTGATGGTTTTTTAAACCCACCATTTTTAACACTGCCGTTAGCGTTGTTACTATTCGCGCCGCCGTTACCACCAACTGCTGGCTTTTTACGGTTAGGTTTCTTACCGCTCTCGTTAATACCAACCCCTTCTTGTGGTGCAAGACCAGTATGTTTCGTTAACGCTTTAGTAAATTGCTTAGTACCCGGTTCAGCACGCTGCTGTTTAGCCCCTTTATTACTGCTGTTTGGTCTATTTTTACTATTAGCACTACCTTTACCAAGATGCGGTTTTGCATTACTTAGTTTTTCTTGTTTTTCCGCTAAGCTTTCTGGCGGTACAAGGTGGCGTGGACTACGACCAATCAAGTTGCGATTACCCGTTTTAAGCAGGTATTCACGAATGATTGGCCAGTTAGCTGGATCATGATAGCGTAATAGCGCTTTATGCAGGCGGCGTTGACGCGCACCTTTTGGCACAACTACTTTACCATCTGTTTCACGTACTTTATGTAATGAGTTCAGCTCTGTATGATATACGGCTGT